>NZ_CAXXRO010000004.1:0-1007500 GCF_963675105.2 Desulfogranum marinum | reverse complement strand
ATGGAGTTGGTAATCCGGTGGGACCCCTAGTCCAAGCAGTGCTCTACCTCCGTCAGTCATTTCGCGAGGCTATACCTAAATATATTTCGGAGAAAACCAGCTATCACCGAGTTTGATTAGCCTTTCACTCCTATCCACACCTCATCCAAGCAGTTTTCAACCTACAATGGTTCGGGCCTCCAGTCGATGTTACTCGACCTTCACCCTGGACATGGATAGATCACCCGGCTTCGGGTCTACCCCATGCAACTCGACGCCCTCTTAAGACTCGCTTTCGCTGCGGCTACACCTAACGGCTTAACCTCGCTGCATAGGATAACTCGTTGACTCATTATGCAAAAGGCACGCTGTCACCCAAATAAATTTGAGCTCCAACTGCTTGTAAGCTGACGGTTTCAGTTTCTATTTCACTCCCCTCCCGGGGTTCTTTTCACCTTTCCCTCACGGTACTGGTTCACTATCGGTCACTAGGGAGTATTTAGCCTTGGAAGATGGTCCTCCCAGATTCCCACAAGGTTTCACGTGTCTCGTGGTACTCGGGGACACCCTAGGGTGAATCAAGATTTCGCGTACCGGACTATCACCGTCTATGGTCGGCCTTTCCATACCATTCCGCTATCTCTCATCAATCCCACATCGGGGCCCCACAACCCCTACAAGCAAGCTCATAGGTTTGGGCTAATCCGCGTTCGCTCGCCGCTACTGACGGAATCTCGTTTGATTTCTATTCCTAAGGGTACTGAGATGTTTCACTTCCCCTCGTTCGCTTTTATTACCTATGTATTCAGTAATAAATGATAGAGTTTGAACTCTACCGGGTTGCCCCATTCGGAAATCTCCGGGTCAAAGCCTGTTAGCAGCTCACCGAAGCTTATCGCAGCTTTCCACGTCCTTCATCGCCTCCTAGTGCCAAGGCATCCGCCGTCAGCCCTTAGTAGCTTAACCATAAGTCTTTTGTAAACTAAGTTATAACTCTAAACGCTATTCTTGTAGTACTCCCTCTCATGCATGCTTATTCTCACACTGACCTGACGGCCCTTGGTGAACATACAAAAAAGGGTCTACGATTTAGATACCCTGCTATTCAATTGTCAAAGATCTGTAAACTTATCTAAAAGTTTAAAGTTAGCACATGATTACTAAAATATAATCATAGGCTAACCTTATGCTTTTAAAATGGTGGAGGTGAACGGGTTCGAACCGATGACCTCCTGCGTGCAAGGCAGGCGCTCTCCCAGCTGAGCTACACCCCCGTTTTAAACACTACTACATGCCCCATCTTTGTTTGTTGTTCTCAGCCCGCATAGCATACCTATAGCGATCTGAGAACAACAAACAAACCTGAAGCACGTAGAAGCGTTTAAATACGCTCTCAGCTAACTCCAGAAAGGGGAGTAAAACCTGGATCAACTCAACCTGGTGGGCCTAGGTGGACTTGAACCACCGACCTCACGCTTATCAGGCGTGCGCTCTAACCAAGCTGAGCTATAGGCCCATGACCTTGATCTCTCAAAACTGAACAGTAAAACAAGCGGGGTTGATCCCTTTGCAGTCTATGCTGCATATCCTTATAAAGGAGGTGATCCAGCCCCAGGTTCCCCTAGGGCTACCTTGTTACGACTTCACCCCAGTTACCAGCCATACCTTGGCAGCCTCCATCCCGAAGGTTTGGTCAACTGCTTCTGGTACAACCGACTCCCGTGGTGTGACGGGCGGTGTGTACAAGGCCCGGGAACGTATTCACCGTGGCATGCTGATCCACGATTACTAGCGATTCCGACTTCATGGAGTCGAGTTGCAGACTCCAATCCGGACTGAGACCGGCTTTACGGGATTCGCTTCAGGTCGCCCTGTCGCTGCCCTTTGTACCGGCCATTGTAGTACGTGTGTAGCCCTGGTCATAAAGGCCATGAGGACTTGACGTCATCCCCACCTTCCTCCGGTTTGACACCGGCAGTCCCTTTAGAGTGCTCAGCCGAACTGCTAGCAACTAAAGGCAAGGGTTGCGCTCGTTGCGGGACTTAACCCAACATCTCACGACACGAGCTGACGACAGCCATGCAGCACCTGTCACCAAGTTCTCCGAAAAGCACTCTTCTATTTCTAGAAGATTCTTGGGATGTCAAGACCAGGTAAGGTTCTTCGCGTTGCATCGAATTAAACCACATACTCCACCGCTTGTGCGGGCCCCCGTCAATTTCTTTGAGTTTTAATCTTGCGACCGTACTCCCCAGGCGGTCAACTTAATGCGTTAGCTGCGGCACAGAGGGGATCAACACCCCCTACACCTAGTTGACATCGTTTACGGCGTGGACTACCAGGGTATCTAATCCTGTTTGCTCCCCACGCTTTCGCACCTCAGCGTCAGTATTCAGCCAGAAAGTCGCCTTCGCCACTGGTATTCCTCCTGATATCTACGAATTTCACCTCTACACCAGGAATTCCACTTTCCCCTCTGATACTCAAGCCTAATAGTTTCAAATGCACTTCCACGGTTAAGCCGTGGGCTTTCACATCTGACTTATCAGGCCGCCTGCGTGCCCTTTACGCCCAGTAATTCCGAACAACGCTTGCACCCTCCGTATTACCGCGGCTGCTGGCACGGAGTTAGCCGGTGCTTCCTTTAAAGGTACCGTCAAACATAACAAGTATTAATCATTATGCATTTCTTCCCTTTTGACAGAGCTTTACGACCCGAAAGCCTTCCTCACTCACGCGGCGTCGCTGCGTCAGGGTTGCCCCCATTGCGCAATATTCCTCACTGCTGCCTCCCGTAGGAGTCTGGCCCGTGTTTCAGTGCCAGTGTGACGGATCATCCTCTCAGACCCGCTAACCATCGATGCCTTGGTAGGCTCTTACCCCACCAACTAGCTAATGGTACGCAGACCCCTCCTCATGCAGTAGCTTAAATCAGAGGCCACCTTTTCTTATTACGCTTATGAAAAACAAGAACATCCGGTATTAGTCCACCTTTCGGTGGGGTATCCCAGACATAAGGACAGGTTATCTACGCGTTACTCACCCGTGCGCCACTCTACTAGAATTCCGAAAAATCCGTTCGCGTTCGACTTGCATGTGTTAAGCACGCCGCCAGCGTTCGTTCTGAGCCAGAATCAAACTCTCCAGTTTATATCCTAGCCACAATCACTTACGATTGGACTTACTTACTTCAAAAAAACCAAAATCAATTGGCCCGCTTGTTTACTGTTCAGTTGTCAAAGATCAAAGCCACTCATAAAATGGCCGATAGCAAGAGCTATTTAAATTACGCCATACTTTCAGTATGTTACCGAAAGCATAGCTCGTTACCCTGTGTGGCCGGAATTGATGTGGCCGCGTCGGGAGCGGTGAAACTACCTTAACTCTTCTTTTAAGTCAACCCTTTTTCTTTGTCTCCAATCAAAAAAAATCGTTTTATGAGCGAGACGGTGTTCGATTCTTATCATTGAGGCTGTTGATGACTCCTTGAAGGATGGAAAAATGTCTAGGTTCCATTCGTATTTTGCATCACAATAACGAGTTGTTACACGTTTCCCATCGCAGGCTTTTATCAGACTACCTTAGACCACCAGCTGAAATATCTTGTTTTTTCTCTTTTAACTTTTTTTTGAATCCGGCCATTCTCTGACTTTCAGTGCCGAATTAATATCCAGAAGCTATGATGCAAAAACTTTACCTTGGAATAAGCTGCCCATCCCGTTGCTCTGGATACCCTTGATCGCTTGCAAGTTGATGGCACGAAGGCAGAGATCGAGTTGTTCTTTTCCTTCAGTAGTAATTATTTGACAGTAAGATCCTGTTTGTCATACACTTTTTTCAATGCGCCAACCGTAAAGTATTTTTAACCTAAAATGAGTAACAGGAGAATATATGTCGGAAACAATGCATCCATACCTGAAAGAGGTTGCCGAAGAAGCCAAGCAAGGCCGAGTAAGTCGACGCGACTTTTTCAAATATGCTGCCATTTGTGGCGTGTCTCTGAGTGCAGCAGGCAATCTCCTTGGCTTGACAGCAGCAGAAATAGCTCAAGCGGCTGCCGTTATTGACTGGAAAGCATTAGAACAGGAAAGTCCGTTTGAAATTAAGAATCTCTTGATCAAAAAAGCCCAGGATGCGTGCAGCAAGCCAGGAGATGCAATCTTAAACGCTGGTCGGGGTAACCCCAACTTTTTAAATACGGAAGTGCGCCAATCCTTTGCCCTATTAATTCAAATTGCTGCTGAAATGGCCAAAAAAGGATCAGCAGTTAAAGATGTTGGTTATCGGCTGGATAAGAACGGTATGGCAGCCAAGGTGCAATCTGCCATTGCCAAAAAACAAGATGAGCCTGGCGCTGCATTCCTTACCCAGGGGTTTAATTATGCTATTAAAAACGTTGCCCTGGATGCGGATGATCTTGCCTTTCAATTGATCGACGGTATCCAGGCTGACTTTTACCCAGATCCTCCCCGTGTTTTTCCAGTAACTGAACATATTGTCCGCCAGTATTTGAATCGTGTCGTTTTCAGTGGCAACCCACCGCAGGGTGATTTTCACCTTTTCACCACCGAAGGCGCGACTGCGGCCATGATTTACATCTTTAATTCTCTTCGGGAAAATATGATTTTGAGTCCCGGTGATAAGGTTGCCATTGTCACCCCTGTTTTTTCACCTTATCTAGAGCTACCATTGCTCAATGATTACGGCCTTAAAACCGTATACATACAAGGCCGAGAAGACCTCGGCTGGCAAATACCGGATTCGGAAGTGGCCAAGCTAAAGGACCCTGCGGTTAAGGCACTCTACATGGTCAATCCGACCAACCCCACCTCTGTCTCCTTGAATGCGGATACGGTCAAACGCATGGCTGACACTATCCGAAGCCATAACCCAGAGATGGTCATCATCTCCGATACGGTGTACGCCAGTTTTGTTGATGAATTCAATACCTTTGGTAAGGAATTGCCGGAAAATATTTTAGGCGTCTATTCCTATTCGAAATACTTCGGTGTGACCGGCTGGCGGTTAGGAGTGGTGATGGTCCATGAGAATTGTATCGTCAACCGTTTAATTAAAAAGTTGCCCAAGGATAAGCAGGCAATGTTGGATATGCGATATCGCCTGACATCGACCAGACCTGATGATATTCTTTTCCATGAACGCCTGGAAATGGATAGCCGCCAGGTCGCACTGGCACATACAGGTGGCATATCAGGGCCGCAGCAGGTGGCAATGTGTTTGTTTTCTCTCTATGAACTTCTTGATGAAGACTATGTGTATAAAAAGTCCATCATGGATATTCTCAAAAAGAGGTGGACAGCCCTCTTCCATGCCATAGGTCTCCCCGAGCCGCAAGGCAATAACCTAACCCGCTACTACGCCCTCATTGATTTACAACAATTGGCTGATAAGATGTATGGACCTGCTTTCACCAAACAATTAGCCGAGAGGAATCCATTGGAATTTCTCTTTAAGTTAGCCGAGAATCACCGTACGGTTTGCCTGCCGGGCAAAGGCTTTGCCGGACCGGATTGGTCCTTGAGGGTAGCCCTAGCCAATATCAACGAGGCCGACTGCCGGAATGTTGGTCGAGCAATAGTCGAGGTCATGAAAAAGTATAAACAACTCCTGACAGCCTAATTCAACGCCTTTTATTTGCATAAAGCCGAAATTCTACAAAATATGAATAGCCCCTTCAATAAGCCCAGAAGGTGCAATTCCACAAGGCCGCTACAATTGGGTTAAAGGAGAGCCAATCATGCCATTACATTACAAATCTACAGTCGAAGGAAAACTATTCGATGATATCTATGCCTCTACCGATCTTTCGGTGAGCCTCCCAAAATACAAAATACCCAAAAATGAACAATCTCCTCGTCACGTCTACCAAGTAGTGCATGATGAATTGATGCTTGATGGCAATTCCCGCCAGAACCTCGCTACCTTCTGCCAGACCTGGATGGAACCGGAGATCCGTCAATTGATGGATGAATGCATCGACAAAAACATGATTGACAAGGATGAATACCCTCAATCCGCTGAAATTGAGTCTCGCTGTGTGCACATGCTGGCTGATCTCTGGAATGCACCCCAGGCAACAAAGACCCTTGGTTGTTCCACCACAGGTTCCAGTGAAGCTGCCATGCTTGGCGGTATGGCCATGAAGTGGCGCTGGCGCGAAAAAATGGAAGAACTAGGCAAACCCGCAGATAAACCGAATTTGATCTGTGGTCCGGTGCAGGTATGCTGGCATAAATTTGCCCGCTATTGGGATGTGGAATTGCGGGAAATCCCCATGGAGGGTGATCGTTTAATCATGACTCCCGAAGAGGTGGTCAAGCGTTGTGATGAAAACACCATTGGCGTAGTCCCGACCCTGGGGGTAACCTTTACCTGCCAGTATGAACCGGTAAAGGCTGTGAGTGACGCTTTGGATCAATTACAAACAGAGACAGGCCTGGATATCCCCATCCATGTGGATGGAGCCAGTGGCGGCTTTATTGCCCCCTTTATAGAACCTGAATTGCTCTGGGATTTTCGGTTGCCGCGAGTACAATCAATCAATGCCTCCGGCCATAAGTTTGGTCTTGCCCCCCTTGGCGTTGGCTGGGTGGTGTGGAGAAGTGAGGAATACCTTCCTCAAGATCTAATTTTTGAAGTGAACTATCTAGGCGGCAACATGCCCACTTTTGCCCTGAATTTTTCTCGACCTGGCGGCCAGATTGTTGCTCAATACTACAATTTCTTACGTCTTGGGATCGAGGGGTACAGGAAAATTCACCAATCGTGCTACGATACGGCACGCTATCTTGCCGATCAAATCGAAAAAATAGGCATCTTTGATATCATCTATAATGGCCGTGGCGGTATCCCTGCGATGAGTTTCTGTTTGAAGCCCGAAGTATCGCCTGGATTCAATCTCTTTGATCTCTCGGATCGTATTCGCAGCAGAGGATGGCAGATTGCCGCCTATGCTATGCCGGCTGAACGTGAAGACCTGGTGATTATGCGAATTTTGGTTCGTCATGGGGTCAGCCGAGACCTGGCGGATTTGCTTTTGGATGATCTACAACGGTGCATTGCTTATTTTACTAAAAATCCAATGCAGCATGGTAGTGGTTCCGAGGAATCTTCCGGTTTTTCTCATGGTTAGCACAAATTCCTAACCCGAATTTCTCATGAGCCTTTTAGTTTTCGACTTAAGTTATTGATATTTATACAAAATACGGTAGCGCTAAAAAAACAGACTGTTTTTTCGTCGATAATCAAAAAACTCACCCTCCGGGTCAGCGGATTTTTCCGCAGACTCTTTGTTGCAGGCCATTTGCGGTAGCTTACTATCGGAGTCTACCTTACCTGCTGCGTGTCCTGCGCCTCGATCTGCGAAAAACTTCACTGATGAGAAATCCGGGCTAATGGTAAAAATGGTGTTACCGGTACAAGGAGACTGTCAGGAGCTTTAAAAAATTGTATCGCCAAGACGCGTGCGGGCAATGCAGCCTAAAAAATGCTCCGACTCTGATTAGCTGTAGAAGTTTAGATCAAATCTAAACCTCTACAGCCGATACGTCCCTTTTCATTCATGTCATCAACCTTTTAAAAAAAGTAACCAGAATAAATAAATTTTACCTCAACATTGACAACCTATACCTTAAATCTCTCTACTGTCTTATTGAGCTTCTCAGAGAGATTTGATAATGCCGAAGACTTCTCATTGACCATTGATGAGCTTTGGAATATTTCTTCAGCGGCAAGGGTCACATCATCGATATCTTTAGCAATTTCGCTAGCAACATTCGTGCTTTGCGCGACATTAGCGTTCACCTCTCCTATCCCCAGGGAAACCTGAGCGACATTTTCAGCTATCTCACTGGTTGCAGCAGACTGCTCCTCAACCTTATTTGATATCAAGCCTACAATATCATTAATCTGGGTATTCACTCTTGTGATAGTCCCTATCTCCGCCACAGTCCCATCCGTTG
Organism: Desulfogranum marinum; assembly: GCF_963675105.2. NCBI lineage: Bacteria > Pseudomonadati > Thermodesulfobacteriota > Desulfobulbia > Desulfobulbales > Desulfobulbaceae > Desulfogranum > Desulfogranum marinum. The sequence goes on along the minus strand of NZ_CAXXRO010000004.1, from coordinate 999,539 downwards.
ATGATCTAATATCTGAGACAATTTTTTTAATCTCACTCGTTGCATCTGCGGTTTGCTTCGCCAACTCCTTAATTTCGTTTGCTACAACTGCAAAACCTTTTCCCGCTTCTCCCGCTCGGGCAGCTTCAATAGTAGCGTTCAGGGCCAGTAAATTAACCTGTTCTGAAATTTCTGTAATAGTTTCTATTACATGCTCCACTTCCGAGGCAGCTGCACCAAGCTCTTCTACCTGCTGGGAGGCTTTTTGAGCCTGCGATACTGCTTCGAGGGTTATATCTCGTGCATTATCCGTATTCTCAATTACTTCTGAGAATATGTCTGCTATTTGCTGTGCATTGTCAGAGACCATCGTAACATTGGTGGACGCCTCCTCCATAGCCGCAGCGATTGAAGTCATATTCAAACTCATTTCTTTTCCTGCCTCAGCAACCCCCGAGGCTTTCTCTGACGATTGCCCGGCACCATCAGCCAGCGACGAGGCAATACCCAGCAAACTCGAAGAAGAACTGTTGAGCAATTCAAGATTGTCTTTTATTTCATGCACCATGCCTTGTATTTTCTCAACAAAGATATTGAAATTCTCAGCAAGCAGACCAACTTCATCCCTTGATGTAACAGTTATCCGGCCACTGAGATCACCTTCTCCCTCTGCAATATCCTTCATCCGGTTAACTATGTGAAGAATTGGTCGAACTATTGATTTATGGCAACACATATTATCACAACCAATCCTAATGCCCCCAGGATCAGTTTGACTCTCAGACTTTTCCCCATCTCTTTCCATTTAGCACAAAATATATGGCATCGAATAGCTCTTCGAAAAACATGCATCACCCAGATGCGTCGACCGCCCTCACTCACTGTGAAAGCATGTAACTCTTTGAGCCTATGGAAGGATCTTTCTTATGTCAAATAATAATGGTCACGGTGGTATCCCTGCTATGAGTTCCATTCTAAAATTGGTGTGATCAGCCGGGATTAAATCTTTTTGATGTCTCAGATTATATCTGCTGCCGAGCGGTGGCCCACTCCTGTCCTTCATGGTTGGTTTACAATGCCGGGCCGGCACAAAGAATATCAGCCAGGATTTCTCTTCAGACCAAGCAGTGCCTGATTCGAAGTTTTTGCAAGTGAATAGGTAAGGTAAAATGAGGAAGCGTAGATCCCGGGTAAGCGCTTCCCTTTTACTGTCAAAATACTAAAAAAGATGGTGCCACATGGGCTGACCTTCGGGGCTAACTGTAGTAGTGCTTAAATACTGATTAAAAAGGGTGCTAAAGTATGGGAGATTACATATGTGACAAATGTCTAGGCAATTATTATTAGTATTCGTTAGGGAGCAATAAGTACCCCGAGGCGGGGTCATTTGAAATATCGTCCTATTTCAAATGAACAGGCCGTGCCCGTCTATCAACCGTTCGTCCTTATTTCTTATCCTTTCAGGTGGCAACAAACGGTTGAGGCAAAGTGTTTACAACAACTCCATCCGCAATCGAAAATCGATTGTGTTGCGCCGATGCCCCTACCGATTACGATGCGTGAAACAAAACAAACAGAAACGATCCCAAAAGTAGCACTTTTTGTCTACAGCGAAGAGGCAGCAGAGCTGGTAATCCCTCTCAAAGAGAATCCTTATGGGGTTACGATTACTGCTGTTACGCATGAGGCCTTCTTTGCCAAACCGGCCCAACATCTTCCAGCAATAAAGCATGTGGTTGTTTCCGGACCGATCAAAACCATAAAAAGGGTAATGGAACTGGCCCTGGAATTCCAATTTTCCATCGGCATAGTCCCCACCAAAAAACAAAAAAATATTTGTGCAAGCTTTGACCTTCCACAAGAGGCAGAGCAAGCAATAAAAACCGCGCTGACAAATGCAGATACCGAAATAGACCTTATTCGGTGCAACGGCAAAATACTCCTTTTCAGAGGAACCATCGGCAGTATTCCATTGCTCGATGCACCATCAAACAAAAACAAACCAAGAACAGCACTGGAAGCGTTGAAAAGGATCCGCCGCCTCAAACATAAAGGATTTACCTTTACCACCGGATCCAACCAGCCTGTAAAAACGGCAGCCTGCGGGTGCATGATTATCCAGCAACAGGAAAAAACCCTTGCCGCTAAACTGATTGAGCAAAACAATTCCTGCACAGATGGCATGATTTCGCTGATTATCGCAGCTCCTCTTTCCGTGGTTAGCTATATAAAATTTATAACTGAATCACTTAGACAAGACTTCAGCCTAAACAACTTGACCAGTACCATTGGCTACCTGAAAACGGAAACGCTGCGCATCGAATCAACCGAACCGGTGCCCATGTTTATTGACGGAGAAGAGGCAACCTCCACACCTGTGCAATGCGAGGTACTCTCTGCTGCGGTAAGAGTCAAAACCGGCGAAAAGCTGCACCAACAAAAATTAGAGGGGGCAACACCTGCAGAAATTACCAAGATTAACAATCTTCCCCAGGGAAAAGAAATAATCAAAGCACAGAAAAAACAAATCCCGTTTTTTTCGTATGCATCAGAAGAGCGTTTTCGCGATCTTTTTCTCGCCTTAAAAGGCGATGCTGCCATTGATCCCATCTATATCATTCTCATGCTCCTGAGTACGCTGCTGGCAACAGTGGGTCTCTACCTCAACAGTTCCTCTGTCGTTATCGGTGCCATGCTTCTGGCTCCTTTGATGTCTCCTATTGTTTCCCTCGCCATGGGGTTGCTTCGGGGTGACAGTGCACTTGCTTTTCGCTCATTTCGTAAAATTATCGTCGGTGTTGGGATCGCTCTTTCAGCAGCTGCTCTCATGTCCCTCACGTTTCCCTACAAACCGGTTACCGCAGAAATGCAAGCCCGGCTCAACCCATCCCTGCTTGACCTGGCAGTGGCCGTTATTGCTGGAATAGCCGGTGCCTACACCAAGTCTTATAAAGAAATACTACAGAGTCTAGCTGGAGTGGGGATTGCTGTTGCGCTGGTACCACCTTTAGCTGTAGCCGGGATCGGCCTTGGTCGCCTTGACCTCCTTTTTGCATGGCAAGCCTTTCTGCTTTTTTCCACAAACCTGATCGGGATAACTCTTGCCGCCGCCTACACCTTCAGAGTACTCGGATTTTCAGCAGCTGTGCGCAACAAGCGCGGGGTTGCGCTCATCGCAATTACAATGGCACTGATTGCCATTCCTCTTTTTCTTTCCTATAAGCAGATTGTTTCAAAGGCAGAGCTGGAAAAAAGTTGGCAGACAGAGCGATTTCTGGTCAACGGTAAATATCTTATTGTCAGAGAGGCCAATCTAACCAACCTCAAAGACAAAAAAGTACTGTATGTCAATCTGCTTGCCAGAGATCAGCTAAACAGGCACGATCTCGCTCAGTTCAAGCGTAAAATTCAAGGTAATTTCGACAAAAAACTCATCGTCCGCGCTAACATCACCTATATTCCATAAACAATGCTGACCAGAAAGCTCTCCATTTGCGCTCTTATTGCCATAGTTTTTCTACTCTGGAGCTGCGACTCTACTCCACCGCCGATTACCCCTAGCGGCACTTCGGTAAAAATAGCAGTCATAGGATCATTTAGCGGTGACGATAGTCATATGGGAGAAAGCGGCCTGCGGGGTGTTAAGACGGCCCTTGCTATCCAACCGCTCCTTACTAACGGAGACAAGATTGAGCTGGTTACCTTGGATGATGCAAGCAGTCCATCATCCATTGAGCGGATAATTAAAGAACTGGTAACAGAAAAATTTGCCGCAATTCTCCTTCTTTCCAGAAGTGAGATCGCCCTCGAACTTGTCGCCTCCATCAAGACCATTAATCTGCCGGTCATAGCCACCGTTGCTACCCATCCAGACCTCACCAGTGACAATGACCTGTTTATTCAGCTGAGCTTTGACGACAACTTCCAGGGAACAGTTGCGGCAATGTTTGCCAGGGATGAGCTACTAGCAGAACGGGCTGCTGTTTTTTCCCAACCAGCTTCACCCCATTCCAAGCACCTGGCAGATACATTTATCAGAACATTCGAAAACGCTGGGGGCAAGCTCATTGCTCACACCAAGCTTGGCGACACCCCGGTTGATCTTCCAGCAACTCTGGAATGGCTTAGCCAACAAAAAGCAGACATTATTTATTTGCCAGTACAAACAGAAGTTTTGCTCAACCTTGCGAAAACAGCACAGCAAATCGACTGGGCAGTCCAAGCCATAGGCAGTGATGGATTGTTATCTCACTTCCTTCTAACCCAGAAAGAGCACATAGACCTAATTGATGGGATAATGGCAACCGATGTATATTCGAGTGAGATACTGGTAACGGAAACCGGGAAAAAGGCCATTGCCACCTATGATTCTCTTTTTGATGATGCCGGAACCACCTTCGCCGCCCTTGGCATTGAGGGGATGACCCTGCTTGGAAAAGCGATGAACACCTGCCCTGAACTCGCTGATTCTCAATGCCTTCTAGACACACTACACAGTGGTATCACCTTTGAGGGGATGATGACCACCATCACTATCACTTCAGACGGCAAAGCCGTCCGTCCTGTTTATATCAATGGTATCCAAGACGGCCGACTCATCTTTATTGCCAAGGTCAACTGATGGTGGTTGGACAATTTACATCGTCTGCATGCCTTTCCACTGTTGGCCTTTACTTTTTAAACTCTATTATAGTGGCTCCGCCCTCTTCGTGGTTAACCCCTGGATTGCAGATCAATAACTGTTCACTCTTAACATCCATGATCTCCTCCAAAAAGGTCTTCACAGCCATTGAACGGCTTTCACCAATTTCATAAAGCTGCTTACGCAACTTTTCATCGCTTGTTATTGCATAGCCACTCTTCCCGACAGCTTGCTCACCGTCACCAAGTTCTGACAAGGCGACTTTGGCACATATAGTGTAAGTTGATTTTTCGTCTGCAAGTATCGCCTTGCCAACTTTTTGAAGAGTCTTTTTCTGCTCCTCAGACAGTTCTTCTACATTTTTCTCAAAGGTGAGTGTGGGAAGATCGGTATCCAGCATTGCTTGCCCTATCTTTCCGCCCAGATACACCAGCGCTCCCGTTGGCCCGAGAAAAGTATAGGCAAGGTAGGGAGCAACACCAACGGCTATGGCTTTTCCCATTGCAGTGATGACGATATCTGTCAAGCCAAAATTCAAATCATCAACTTTTCCTGATATAGGGACATCAAGCTCTATATTGCCACTGCTGTCACGCAGCATGGATAACGCCATATCAAGGGGAACAGGCAACTGATTATTTAACTTTGCAGCTAATTCTGGATTAACGGTTTCCGCCTCAATCCCCTGAAAAACAAATCTATTATCTAAGTCTAGGTCATCGCCAACAATTTTCTTGGTCGAAATCAGATCCAGTTGACCACTTTTGAAATAAGTCCCGATAGCATCAACCACATAAGGCGACAACTGTTGCAGGGAATAATTTTTGAGGGTCGTTTTTTGATCAAGTAAAAATTTTTCTGCCAAAGGCGCACAACTGCCCTCTATTTTCAAGGGTGAATATTTATCAAACGCACCCTTTACAGCATATGAGAAAGGTTTTTCAGGTTGATTTAAATCAATATCCTTTATCAGCCCTTGGTCAAGCAGCAATTCGGTAGTAAAAGGGCTGTTCAAGGTCGTATCTGTAAACCTGAAACCGCTTTTACCGACCACATTCACCGCAGTAATCCTTACCGGCAGGCCGTTGTTTTTTCCCTGCGGTGCACCACCTTTTTCCACGCGCTCCGGCTGCCCATGGTGAGTACTACTTTGCTTAGCAGCTTTTTCCCTGTTGATATGTGCATACAGTGAATCAACGGTCACTCCATCGCAGAACAAGCCACCTGCTGCCGACCATTGCAACTCTTCAGCTTCTATTTGACCAAGGGTTACCAATGGAGAAACATCAGGTTTTCCGGAAAGAAAAAACTCACCTCCAGTGGCCATGAGCTTATCAGCTGCAACCGATCCGTTCATGACCGCACTAATATCAACAGCCTGTATGGAGCTCAACGCTACCAAATGCTTATTCTTTTGAGGGTCTGTAACTTCCGGCTTTATCAAATTTACGTTACCGACTGCAACGGATGTGAAATCGGGACTGGTGACATTGCCTATTACTGCCGAAGGCAGACTCACCTGCACTGGGCTGATTTCAGACTGAGAAAGAATAAGTGTATCCAACTCAACAGAGCCAACGGCCAAACCACCTTTGGTATCACCTTGCAAATCTTTAATTACAAACCTTTCAAGCTGAGCAAGAGAAGCTTCCCCCAGGTTCAGCTGTACGCTTTTTGTGTTAACGCTTGCATTGCCGCTTAAATAAGGACGTTCTTCTGTTAACTTAAGAGTCAACTCACTCTGTATGCCGCCTTCTGCTTGCGTAAGCTGCAAACCACTGCCGATAAGATCAACGGCCAGTTTTTCTGCTCCTAGTTCCCCTTTAACTATTATCTCCTGTTCTGTCTGTTCCTGGCTGTACCCACCCAGGCCTTTCCATGCCACTCGCTGCCCTTCTGTTGAAATAATATCTTCAAGGTCTACCTTGGTATCCGTCAACTCAATATTGCCCTGATAGGTAACGCGTAGCTTGTTGCCAAGAGTAAGCTTTGTTGTCCCGTTAGCATCAATGCTTCCCTGGTCAATAGCTATTGACGGCATCCCAAACTGCGTGAGTTGGCCTCGCAAACGCCCCTGGGCATCAACGGTCGCCTTATACACCTTACCAATGTGCTGGATATACGAGACCTTTCCTTCATAGGCGAGCTTTTCACTGCCTACAGCCTTCTTATCAGCCCCGGTGTGCATAGAAAAAGAGGGTGCAATCAGTTCCATGACACCTTCAGTGGCAACCTGCATTTCATTGGTATTCATCTGAAATGCTGCTTTGCCCAACCAGTTTGCCGTACCACTAACCAACCACTGCTCCCCGCCGATTGCCCCTTTATTGTACCCAATGGCTCCATCATAAAGGACATCCATGCTGTTGCTGCCATCCATGCCAAAAGTGAACGTTCCATCAAGCCCAGCCACACCCTGAAACGGGGAAACAAAGGGTTTGAGCAACTCGCTAAAATCCTGCAGATCAACAGCGGCAAGTTTCACCCGTCCCTCTAGAAACAACTGCGGTAAAACAGCAACCTGTGATAGTTGTATATCAAAGGGAGCATTATTTAACAGTCCCTTCAAACTGACACTCCCTTTTTTCTCTTCAGGATTTGTATTGAATTTAACAATACTGCCTCTTTCCACAACACAGGTCATATCGAGGTCAGGTTGCTTGTAATGGACAGTGACGTTTTCAATATTAACCTGTTGAACATAGAGTAACCATGGGTTTACCTCGTCTACAGGTGAAGCAACCACTGATTTTTCCGGGACCACTTCAGCTTGTCCATCAAGGGTGTAAGAGCCTACCCTGATGCTGCCATCCTTAAACCTTTCCAGATCGATAACCACATTGGTGAGAGTCGCCTCCTCAACATGAGCCTCGCGACCAAAAAGTTTGCTCAGGCCGATGTTGAGCGTTATGGCACTTTGGGAAAAAACCTGTTTATCATTGTGCCGAACGTCTACTCCGTGCAGGGCAACCGTTCCTGTTAAAGGATTTATGCGAATTTTTTGGATAATGGCTGAATCAGCACCATTACTCACCAACCATTTCTGCAGATACACTTTCACGCCAACGTGTAACAGGAGTATGGCAACGCCAACGATAATCGGTACAGCAACTAAAATCCGGGTTACTCTTTTAGCCCAGAGTCTCTTTAGCAAAGAGGCCCTTTCATTTTCTTCGGTTTTTGCCATGGTCTTTTCGCCTGTTGGAATAAAAGTATAAAACGCTGCCTGAAAAAGAAATAAACGAGATCAAGTTTTTACTCAAGCCCTGAAGATCGAAAAATAAATTGAAACAGACGTCACCAGCTCTTAAAAAACACCCCGTTACCCGCAACAGCAGGAGCGGAACAACCAGAGAATGCCCTACCCGGTTGACTCCTTTCTTTTGCTACATTACTAACAATATAAAATAATAATCAAGGAGCACCCAATACAAAAAATACAAACATTCTTGCTAACGGCAACCTGCTTACCCTGTTCTTCATCCCCTCACTCCACGCAGAAAGCTTAAAGTGGTATTTCTCTCCATCCCATCCCGGAAATGGCTCACTGATCGTATCGAAGGCGATCGTGCCGGCAGCAACGTCTTAATCGACCAAGGACAAGATCCTCACACATTTGAGCCTTCTCCTGTGCAAAATAGCCCGACTGACCAAGGCCGGCCTTTATTTCACTACCAACATGCCCTTTGAAAATATGATTGTCAGGATTCTGCAGCCAAACAGCACCACCTGCATATATTCAAAACTGCAGAGAATGTATCAATAATCCCCATCCAAAGCCATCGTGACGAGCATGCGCACCACGATCATGGTGCCCAACAGCAGCAAAACCTTGCCCCCCGATATCTGGTTCCCCCCTATCAACCCAAATCGTATGGCTTTTACCATTACCGATACTTTGGGAAACGAAGCCCCAACAACGCATAGAGCTTTCTACAAACGCGGACTCCGGTAAGCGCTTACCTTTTACAGCCAAAACAAGGAAGAAGATGCACTGTTTGGGCTCACCTGCGACTTAAAATGTTTCCACGCGTTGTCCACGAAGGACTATTTCCTGTATTTCCTGTAGCATTTTCTCCTCCTGCTCCAGCACCTGTTTCATTCGCGTGAATACACGATCATTTTTTCCGACAAGCTTCATTGTCTTTTGTAAGAGCAGTAGCCCCTGCTGGTGATGTTGCTCTAATTCCGCAAGAACAGCTTTACGTCTTTTTTGCTTTTGCTGTTCCGCATCTATGACCGGTAGCAGACGCCTAATCGACACCTCCACCAACACATCCCTTGGCAGTTCGTACTCGTGCGCAACTTTTTCAATTGAAATAAGAGAATTACGACTCAACACGAGCGTTTTCTGGCGTCGTTCTCTAGCCGTTCGTTCATTATTTTTAACTTCCCTGGCAACCTGGGATAAAACATCACGATCTTCAACTAGCTGATCAAACAGAGTTTTCTGTTTTATCCCCAACTGTGCGGCAGCAATACTCAGAAGTTTTATTATTTCAACCGGCAATTTAAAAGTTGCCCGAATGGACTGCTTTCCCTTTAACAAATCGGCCGAAAGTCCCAAATCGGGAAATTCTGCTGTCATTTTTCCTGCTCCTCAACCATAAGTTTACTGGATATACGAAAAAAGATAACCTTGAAGCATTACCATGTCAAAGCAAATAAAAAAAGTAATGCAGACATGCTTTTATTTTTTTGCATAAAATAGAGTTGACACCTAAAAAATCATAACTATTTTTTCAGCATACAAAACGAATTACTCATACAAATACAAACACATACATGAGGAGAAAAAACATGTGGACCCGGATGAATGAACTTGAAAAAATGTTAAACAACATGGACATTTTTCGTTCCAGGCTTGGCAGTGCCTTTCAGGATTTTGACCGAGTTATTGAACAACGACATCCCTGGGCAACAGCTGACAACTATCCACGAACCAACCTGAACGATACCGGTGACAACCTGGAGGTTATTGTTGAGGTGCCGGGAGTATCAAAAGATGACATTAACGTCAAAATCCAGGGAAACTACTTGGAACTCAGCGGTAAAAGAACTCGAGAAGTGCCGGAAGGATATACTGTTCACAGAACAGAAAGGGAGGCAAACTCTTTCTCCAGAAGCTTCACTTTACCGTACGAAGTAGATGCTGATAAAGTTACAGCATCACTCCATAATGGTATCCTGACCATGTCACTGCCGAAATCAGAGGCTGCAAAACCAAAACAAATCGCCATCAGCTAAGCAGAAATACCCTCTAATAGAAATTGGTGCAAAGGAGTTTAACAATGAGCGACAACAAAGCATTAACACCCAGCAACAAACATGAGGTCAACGCAGCCAGGGAATTGCCTGTAGTTACTCCAGCAGTTGATATCTTCGAAAATACAAATGAAATACTGCTCCACGCCGACATGCCCGGTGTAGAGAGAGAGAACATCTCCATCAACATTGACAACGGCAAATTATACTTATCAGGCACAAGAACAGTGACTGATTCTGGGGCTACCAGGTGGCAGGAATTCGGCGCAGCTGAATATAGTCGTACCTTCTCGGTACCGCAATCTATAGATATCCCTAATATCAAAGCGCACCTGCAGGATGGTGTTCTGCAATTACAATTACCGAAACTGGAGGCTGCCAAACCCAAACAAATTAAAATTACCACTGGATAATGACAGCTCCAAAAGACTGCCGATGAGATTATAAACTGTATAATCATGGAGGGATGAGCAGTTCCCTGCGGAAACGCTTTTCCCTTCCAAAGCAGAGGAGGCAACCATGGAACTAAAGAGTCTTGCACCGTGGAACTGGTTTAGCAAAGAGGAAGAGCTGGAACGTTCAGTACCGGTGAATAAAGTACCGGTTGAAAAGGGTAGAGTACAAAAAATTCCGGCTACGTTTCCCAATAGCGCTGAAGGACTGTTCGATACGTTATTCGGCAACGTCTTTAAAGACTTAATTGGTGGAAATCAAACACCATTGGGTGCGTATGGACTACTGAAACCACAGGTTGACTTACGTGCAGAAGACAAGGAGTATATCCTTACGGTCGAAATTCCAGGTGTCACTGAAAAAGATGTTATGATCAACGTGGCTGACAACGCCATGACAATCACAGGCGAAAAAAAGCAAGAAAAGGAAACCAAAGAGGGGAACTATTACCGAATGGAAAGGAGCTATGGCTCTTTCCAGCGCGTACTCTCTTTACCCGATGATATAGACCAGGATAATATCCAGGCAAACTTTAAACATGGTGTATTGACGGTAACCATGCCCAGACAAAAGGTAGTTCCCCACACGGGCAAAACAATTGAGATTACAAGTTCCTGAAAGCAACCTTAGGGAAAAACCCTTTACCAGACAGCAAAGCCTTCCAAATTCCGTTGAAGAGCCCCTGCTGTTTGGTAAGGGGTAAAAACCGGCAGGACACACCCACCTATTATTTACTGCTCCTGCCATAAGCAGGCTATATGGAACAGGCGCGATTTTTTTTTGCAGGTAAACGCAGACTCCGACGCCCTATCTATGCGAGCGAGCGAGGACCGTCCAATATGTTTATTTATTCTGCTTTTTCAATCGGATAGTCAGATCCTTTCCAGGCAAAGATGCCTCCTGGATACCGATAAACGTTTTTATAGCCAAGTTTGACGGCCCAGGCTGCACCGTTATGACTACGGGTGCATTTAACAAAACCACAATAAATTACGATACGCTTGTCTTTATCTTCACCCAATAAGTTTATGAAATCTTCCTGGGTTTTACCATCAGTTTCGTTAGTATCCCACTGCTCCATGTCTGGTATGGGAAACAAAAACTGAACAGCACCCGGCACATGCTGTTTTTCATAACTGGCAGCCAGTGGCATTGTATCAATGATGAGTATATCTTGTCCGGAATCAATCCATTTTTTCAGTTCTTCGGTAGCAACCACATCGTACCCGCCACGCTGAACTTCCCGAACCAACTTAATTGCCCCGTCTTCCTTCTCCCGTTCTTTTTTAAATTTGTCGCCCAAAAAGGCAGCGGCAGGAGAAACCATTCCAGCCACCACACAAACAACCAACACCACTTTTAAAATCAATTTCTCTATACGCATCTCTTTATCTCCTTTTACTCAATAATGTGTTCACCAAATCCATCGTTGCTATCGGAAAAATATTCCCGAACCTGCGCCAACCATATATAAAAGCGACTCCACCTAACATGACCATATCCCGAAACAAAGACAATCTGAGCCCATGAAACGCTTTCGCTTCGATATCCTCCGGTCCGAAGCAGCCACAATCAATATCCAGCCCCATCGAAATCGCGTACCAAAGTATGGCAATGAACAGTACCAGCAGGACGGCAATCAAGGCCAGACTTCCACGAATATCGAATAGCAGCCCGATTCCGGCCATTACTTCCAACAGTGGTAGCGTGATTGCGACCGGCATGATCAGACTTTCGGGAGTGATTCCATAAGCATCGATCAAGGTAGCAAATATTGCAGGGGCCAATAGCTTCGTGGTACCTGCATAAATAAATATGCCGCCAAGTATCCATCGACAAACTTTATACAGCCAGTCCATTACTCTCATGTGGTTTAAGTCTCTCAAGAAACGAAATTGCTTATTCCCAACAAGGCATACACCTGTGAAGAGTATTTCAGATGATTAATTTCCGATAAATTTCAATGGGGCTTGATTCATCCGGCAAAGATGTATTTCTAAAACGCTATCACTTTAGCATACGGCTATGTCAAACAATCCCGAATTGATGAAGGGGGGGCCTCCACCCAGAAATAATCGGAAGAAATGTAAATACTATAGGCACTTTCGATATGTCAAACAGGTAATACTAATACACCATCTCCTTCTCATAAAATTTTCCAATGGGAAGTTAACAGATTAGGCCTGCGAAAAAACAATGATGGCAACAATTCCGCAGTGCTCCAAATATTCACAAGCTGACCGATTGGCAGATAAGCCCCACCTGCGACACATTGGTATGCAGGGCGGGCATATCGTGAAGAGTTGGGGTACTGCTGAACAGTTACCGTTTTTTGGTTGCCCTGACACTCTTGACAAATAGTGAAGATTTCAAAACAAAAAAAGAGTATATTAACCAGACGCTAAAATAAACCATCAGCCAACCAGAACAAGCATACTTTTACCTCGTGAAATTGATGAAAAACACCAAGGATCGTACCCCTTCGCAAAAACAAAAAAAGAATACCTCCTCCTATACGATTGAGAATAAGGATACGCTTCTTGCCAGCCTGCTTACCAATATACCGAATAAAAAAAGAAAGGTTATTAAAGCAGTTCTTAGGGACAGGCAAGTGTCCGTCGATGGAGAGACCGTCACCCAATTCGATCATGTTCTGCTTCCCGGGCAACAAGTTGAAGTACTTTGGGATCGAATTGTAAAAGAGAAGCATCCTCGTGAATTGAACATCATCTATATTGATCAGGATCTTATTATTATCAACAAGCCTTCCGGCCTGTTGACTGTTGCCACGGATAAGGAACAACGCAGAACAGCCTATTCGATGCTGAGCAACTACGCGAAAACTGAAGATCCAGAGAACAAAATTTTCATCATCCACAGGCTTGATCGAGAAACATCCGGTCTCCTCATGTTCGCCAGAAGCGAGCATATCAAACGTGAGATTCAGGAAACCTGGGCCACGACGATCAGCCAACGTACCTATGTTGGGGTGGTAGAAGGGGTCGTCTCTCCACCAGAAGGTACAATCACCTCTTGGTTAACTGAGAGCAAAGCGTTTATTGTCTATTCTTCACAAAATCAGCAATTGGGTAAAAAAGCGGTTACCCATTACAAAAAAATACAGGGAAACAACGATTTCTCGCTGCTGCAAATTACCCTGGAAACAGGCAGAAAACACCAAATCAGAGTGCACATGCAGGACAGACAACATCCTATCGTCGGAGATAAAAAATATGGCTCAAGTTGCAACCCCATTGGACGCATGGGGCTACATGCCCAGGTGCTTGCCTTCACCCATCCCACGACCGGGGAACCACTCCGCTTTGACACAGGTATTCCAGGACAATTTTTAAAACTGTTTCGTTCTAAAAAAAAGAAGTGAAGATATTGACTGTCACCGGCTAAAAATTTGCAAAAGATCTTTACTGCATAAAAACTCTTCATTTTTGGTTTCTGGTTGATATGGACCACCTCTTTTGGTTCATATCAACCAAATTCACTCTTACCCCTCCCGCCTTTTCTTGTCGTTGCCCTGCCCACCTGCTATTTGCCCTTCATATCTTTTCATGACACGATGGATCGCATTTTGCATAAAAAATGTAGGGGTTAAATATACCTCTCTGAAAAAATAACTCCTCAAAAGGATGCCCCAGCATTGAACAGACATATCGCTGAGAACGAACATGTCCACCTCAAACCGTGAAAGATATCAAAAGAGGCAAGTATCCATTTTTTATTTAACAATTTGTTAGAAGCAAACGGAGAAGAGAGTATGCCGAAATGTATAATAATACTTTTATCAGTTTATCTTCTTGCAGGGTGCGCAACGCTGCCGAAAAACAATGCGATTCACCGTGAACAGCAAACACCATCCAACTATCACACTAGTAACCAGCCGAAAATATCGCCCTGCAGCGCTTCATTACAGTATCTTCAATTTCAGTACGATACAGACCCGGCAACCAGAAAGGCTTTCGACAAAGTTTATGCCGGCTTAACAGACCTCCCGGCGGGATATCGGTATAAAGGGTCTGCTGCAAATCCATGGAAGGCTGCAGACAGTGGCAGGGGGATGCACCAGATGATGGTCAAGATGTTCCAACAATGGTGCACAACCCTCCCTGAAATCAAAGGGGGGGCAGATAATGCTCTTGATCCAATATTGTATTTTGCATGGGCATATTACCAAAACCCTGCAGGTCAGGATTTTGTTCAGGGGCGCGACCCTCTGTCACAGGACAACACATTGGAAACAGGTCCTACTTTTCTTTCCAAATGGAATGAAGAATATTTGAACTATATGAACAGTAAAGAATCCGCAAAGCTTGTCCATGAATGGGTCAAAGACCCGCGCATTGAAATTGATGACTACCGGAAGACAACGGCAGCTGATTATGCAAGTTGGAACGATTTCTTTGCCCGTAATCTAAAAAGCGACCAGAATGATTCCTACCCCAGCCGCCCAGTCACCATGCCGGGTCGAGACTATGTGGTCGTCTCTCCCACGGACTGCATAATGAACCCTTTGGTTCAACAGGTAGAAAAATCTCCACATACCTACGAACGTAGGTATATCGAAAATCCACTCCAACTAGATACGGTGCTTGATGTCAAAAACATCCCGATTTCAATCAATGACATACTCGGAACGGTGCCGGAAGACATAAAGGAACAATTTGTTGGCGGAAGCGGTCTGACGTGCGTGTTGATGCCCAACACCTACCATCATTTCCATTCTCCGGTAGACGGCACGGTCATCCATGCGGAGGTTGTCAAGACCGGCACTCCCGGCACACCAAGCACTTTTGGTTATCCTGACTTTCCAAACTGGGTTCCGTCTGACGGAAACGTAGGACGTCCGGGAACTGATTTCAGCCAGTTTCAGGCTTTCCAGCGCGGCGTCATAGTCATCAAAATGGAATATGAAAATTTACCCGGCGAAACACCGGAAAAAAAGACCGGCTATCTAGCCTCGATTCCAGTTGGCCTGAATTCTGTCGGATCGGTAGTGCTGAACACCTGCGACAGCGAACATACCGACCATGTGAACTGTTTTGATGTTGGCGGAAAGGTGCAAAAGGGCAAAACCAAGTTAGGCAACTTCTTTTTTGGCGGCTCTCTTAATATTCTCCTTTTTTCAAAAGAGATGATTTCTCCAGCCGTTCAAACCCGAATGGGCAACCAAATTGGAGTGATTAACATTGGAGCTGCTCCAAAATCTCCTTGGTCTTTGGATTAAGGTGCAAACGCACCTTCGGCCACGAAAGCAGAGCAGCCCAAATAAACAATGCACGGATAATAGGTAAAATTGGACCGAGATGAGAAAAAAGAAATGGCACCACACCTCGGCACCCTTCAAAACCAAAGTATAGAGTAAAAACAAGTGGCTGGGCAGCGAGTTAATACTCATCGTCATCAGAGCGTTGCTCACCTTATGGTGCATAAGCCACCCGACAGCCTCTTGGCAAGACGCTTTTAGGCCGGCCGCAGTTTATTTACGGTTGCCTCTACTTTTTGGCTTCAAAGAGCCCAAGGCAACCATAAGCTAAAATAAAGGAGGAAAACATGTCATTCAGTTCATATCTCGTTGGAACCTGGGAAAGGAGATTTGGCCTTGGCACTACTATCCAAATCGTTAACCCCACTCTTGATTATGTAGAGGTCCTTATCGCGTTCCTTGACGACAAAGAAGAATGTCTCAAGACAATGAAATCGGAACTTAGCCCAAATGATATATGGGAGATTCCAGTCCCTAAATTAAAGAAGAAAAAATTTGGAGTAGTGAAAGTCATTTCCCACCGAGACCACAAAGCAGAACTTGGGATTGTCGGTTTCCAAAGGCATATTTTGGCAATACCCAAGCCCGTAGAGATAGCATTCTCTGAGGCCCCTTTAGCAGCTATTCCAAAAAAATACGCACAACCTGAACTAGAAAGGTTATTGGAAAAATGTCCGCATTAGAAAGTGTGAAAAATAACGCCTTCGCCTTGAACAGATGTGATCCGGGAACTTCTCGGATCACATTATATGTTACCGGACATAATCAGATGCTTTGCTGATAAAAACATCAACGATTGTATCGTTCAGCAGGAGGCCGACAAGATGGGTGTAAAAAAGGCAGGGGAAAAGAATGAGACGCGCTATAGTGATTGGGAAATCAATCCGGAAAATGCTCGGCATCCCATAAAAATCGCCCGTAGACTCCACCCCGAAATGACAGTCATGAAGACTATGCACGAGGGCAAAATCACCTATGTTCGTTTCTGGAATTTCTGGGTGCGCGTCGGAACACCTGCCCACGAGCCAACCGACACCTTTTTCCATAACTACGAAAGCGGATCAAAACAGGTTCGGAATCTCCTGACAGCTATCGGCGTCCCCACCACTTGGCCGCGTACAGAAAAAGAAATCTGGAAAAGAATTGCAGATGTGTGGAGCTGGCTTGGAGGAAATGTTCGTGTCAACGGCACGGCCTATAGCACCATAACTGCAGCCGACCGTTGGCCATCCATCAAAGAGTTGGCTACATATTTTGCCGATCACGATGAGCTTGTCTGGTCAGCCTGTTTTTCCAAGGCACATCTTTTTGCAGTTTTGCTGGGTCGTGTCCTGCCCCGCTGGCATGTCTTTATTGCATCCGCCCACCATACCGAAGGCGGTGCCCCTCCAACCGCATCGCATGTCTACGTTGGGATCTATTTAACCGGACGATGGTTTTACCTGGATCCAACAGCGGTATATTCATCCCCCTTTCCGTCCTTTTCCAAACGGAGGTCAATAGGTATTTTTAAAACCGTTGACTACCAGCACCCCTTCTCAGCGAGACCGGTCCCCCTCTCACCGTTAGATAAAGTGCCGTATCTGGAAAAATAAACCTAAGGCGTAGAAATCTATACGTTATCTAGACATATCAACCCGGATTTCGGGCTAACACTCTTATAGTGCCAGGTTTAATTCTATTTGACAATTTCCCGAAGAAACCTGGGCTAATACCGTTACGGAGCTGCTACTCACAGTCGCCCCACGGAGTCACCTGTAAACAGTTACAGTTTTTAATTATAACAAATCAATTAGTTACAAACCACGTGACTAATTATCTGAAGTTACGTTTGAGCAATGAACCTTGCCATTACAAAATTCTTCGCAGCGCTCTGGGTAGTAACCTGGACAGAGGAATGGGACGTGGAAGTGAAGCTTGCCTTTCATGAGCAAGAAAAAGCATCTCCTTTGCAGGCCGCACCCTGACATCTGATGCTTACCAGATGAGGTTGCGACAATCACTATTATCTCAACGTTGCCATAATGTAGCAGTGTTGTTCTTTGTCAGGTCGACTTGAAGTAAACAATTGATACAGCGACAAGATAAAGCTGTCGTTTTTTTTAGCAGTGGAGTAACTTGCCTAGGGAGAGGAGTGTAAAGAGGTCCACAATAGCGGAGGGAATAATGCCATGAACCCACAAGCCAACTTTAGAATATGTTAACTGGTTAGATTCGCCTCCTGAAGTTACAAGGAATGAGCCTCGTAAAATTTGCTGGTCGACATAGCTGCAAAGAATCCAAGAAGACAAGATAACTCGTAAAAACTTCGCTAGAGTATCAGAAGAGGCGGCAAAAAATTGGAAAAGCTTTCATAAAGATAACGCCAAGGCATTGGGATTTGAAATTGAACGTAGTGCAATGAATATGGATGAGGAACTATTTATCGAGTGATATGAATGCGTAAAATACTGATTGTCCTGCCTAAAAAAATGCAGAAGCATGACAGTCTCTGTCCTTTATCGAGTCCCGGGTACGACACTACCAAATTATTTTACAACTCGTTGTGATGCCTCACAATTCAAAAGGAGGACTGCATTTGTCTGAGCTTGAAAAGCTAAAATCACGAATGGCAGAACTTGAAAACGAAAGAGAGCGTTTGGTTCAAGAAAATAGATATTTAAGGGAACTCTATGATCGCTCTCCTTTAGGATATCAATCCCTGGATGAAAATGGCTGCCTCATAGAGACAAACCAAGCCTGGTTAGATATTTTAGGTTATTCAAGGGAGGAGGTCATTGGTAAGAATTTTGGAGAGTTTCTAGCCCCTGACTGGCAGGAACACTTTACAAAAAACTTCCCCAAACTCAAAGCGATAGGCGAAATACTTGGCTTTGAATTTGAAATGGTAAAAAAAGATGGTTCTCTTCTGTTCGTCAACCTTGATGGAAGGGTGGGCACAACCGCCCATGGTCAATTTCAGCAAACGTATTGTATTATTAAAGACATAACTGCTCAGAAAGAGGCGGATCAGCAACAAAGGAAGCTTGAAGCGCAGCTATTGCACACTCAGAAAATGGATGCGATCGGTCAGTTGGCAGGAGGCATGGCTCATGATTTTAACAATATCCTGCAAACTATTACAGGGTACACCTCACTTCTCCAACTACAAATTCCACAATCAAGTGACTTAAACAGGTATCTAGAAACAATCCTTCGGGGCTGTAAGAGGGCGGCCGAATTGGTTCAGCAGATTTTGGACTTCAGCAGAAGAGGTCAAGATGCCTATCCTATGAATCCGTCTCCTTCTGTGCAAGAGGCGCTCAAGCTGCTTCGTTCAACTGTGCCTACAACAATAGAAATCCGGCAAAAAATTGACCCAGATTGTGGAATTATTCTGGCCAGTCCAATCGGTATCCATCAAATTCTTGTAAATCTTTGCACAAATGCCTTGCACGCGATGGAAGCTGAAAAAGGAATATTAACAGTTAAGCTACAAGAAATTACTTTGAAACCTTCTGACCTGGTAGACAAACCCAATATAACGGAAGGGCCGCATGTTGAACTGGTGGTCACAGATACTGGTTGTGGTATTAAAGAAAGTCAGCTCAAATCTATTTTTGAACCTTATTTCACAACAAAAGAATTCGGCAAAGGTAGTGGTATGGGCTTGGCCATAGTCCATGGAATCGTTAAAAGTTTTGGAGGGCACATTCATGTAAAAAGTGAACAGGGAAAGGGGAGCGAATTTTACATTTATTTTCCAGTTGTTAGTAAATCCCCTGTTCCATTTGATTCGGAAGCGAAGAAGACTATCCTCACCGGCAGTGAAACAATTTTGGTTGTTGATGATGAGAAAAATATCGTTGTTATGTATAAAGAAATTCTAGAGGAACTTGGGTATACAGTCGTGAGTACAACCAGCAGCAAAGCAGGACTGGATGCTTTCCGGGCCTCCCCGGAAAAATATGATGTTATTATTACCGATCAGACCATGCCTCACCTTACAGGGGAGGAATTGGCAATTGAAATGTTAAAAATTCGGCCTGAAATTCCCATAATCCTGTGCACAGGATATAGTTCTATACTTTCAGAAAAAAAAGCCCAAGAAATAGGGATTAAAAAATTTATGATGAAACCGGTTACGAGAAAAAAAATAGCTATTGCCGTCAGGGAGGTTTTAGACCAGTAGGTCATAGGTCTAATAATACCTGTCCCATCTGTGAGCCATTTGATTTACTGCCTTTTCCCCAATCTCTTGGTTATGTTAAAAAAACAATCCTCAAAGGGAAGCGTAGACTCCGGTATCAACTATATGCCTGCGGTTATTTTTTCATCATACCTCGGAGGCTTCGCTTACCTGATCTTGAACGAAAATTCCAGCAAATCAACAGACCCATCTATGCCGCCGATTAGAATCAAAATTTTACCCCCTGGGATGCCTTAGCCTACGATTCACAAATCACTGACGCACTTACCGGCATCTCAAACTAGATAACTCAAGCAAGTATCAAATTTAGTTAACTCGCCCTTCAACAAGCCGTTTATTGGAGCGCTCACCATAAGCAAACAAAGAGTAGAAATTTCGTGACATCCAAACCCCGAAAAAGCAAATCTCCATCCAGTAAGCAACAAACTCAAACAGCAAAAAACAGCTCTGCAAGAGCAACAGCCATTGACATTCTCCTTGGCCGGCAGGCTGCGAATACGCCGGTTGATGGCTTTTTCAACAAACTGACTACACAGCTTTCCCCGCGGGATAGAGGCTTTGCAAAAACACTTGTCTACGGCGTTTTGCGCCAAAAACAATACCTAGACTTCATCATTGAGCAATTCTCCAAACATCCCTTGAAAAAAATGAAGCCAAGGACGCTGGTTACCCTTGAAATCGGAGTGTATCAGCTCCTGTTTCTGGACCGTATTCCACCATCCGCCGCTGTGCATGCAACAATCGACACCTTAAAAGATGCGGGACAACCTCGCTGGCTGCAGGGTTTTGCCAACGGCATCCTGCGAAACGTGACCCGCAAAAAAGACTTTCTGCCCACGCCTGAACAAGCGCAAACAAAAGGGCACCCAATCCTCAACCACCCTGGTTGGATGATTGATAGATGGCAACGCCAATTCGGCAAGAAAAAAAGCGAAGATATCTGTCGCCTCAACAATACCGAACCACTGCTGACTCTGCGGGTAAACACCCGGGTTATGCCAAGAGGCGAACTTGTAACAGCTTTTACCCAACAAAACATAGAAGCTGTCAACTGTACCCACAGTAACCTGGGGATACACCTGCCTTCCTACACAGGAATGGTGACCGACCTGCCCGGATTCGCGCAAGGCGCCTTCCAGGTACAGGATGAATCAGCGCAACTCGCCACGGTATTGCTAGGCTCACTCCATGATAAAAATCGAATATTGGATGGTTGTGCAGGTTTAGGAGGAAAAACCAGTCACCTTGCACAACTGGTAGCTGACCATGGGGAAATAATAGCCGTTGAACCAGACCAACGACGTGCAAACCTGCTCCTTGAGAACCTCACTCGCTTGCAGCTCAATCAACAAACGACCATTGTCCAATCAAGCCTGGAGGCATTTGCGGCAACTCGCCCGCAGGGGTTTGACGCCATTTTGCTCGATGTCCCCTGCTCCGGTACCGGTGTGATTCGCCGCCACCCCGACATCCGCTGGAATCGATGCCCATCAGACATTGCTGAGCTCCAAAAAAATCAAATACAGCTGCTTACCATTGGTGCATCACTGCTCAACCCTGGCGGTATCTTGGTCTATGCGACCTGTTCAATGGAGCCGGAGGAGGATGAGGAAAACATCGCCCGTTTCCTGGCTGCCACACCAAACTATTCCATCGTGGATGCACGTACTTTGCTCCCTGCAACCGCTCATTGCTTTGTTGATGCACAAGGCCTTTTCAAACCACTGCCAACACCCACCAACGACGGTTTTTTTGCAGCGGCTCTCCTGTACGCTCCTGCCTTGTAGTTTAGGCCAACAATGCTTATAATCGTTCGCCAGACATGACCCCGTTGACTTACTGTCTTTCCGCCCAATTTCTCGGAGTCTAGCGTTTAGCTCGTATAATGAAAAACAATCACTGGAATATCAGTTACATGCCTGCGGCAATTTTTTCATCATGCCTCGGAGGCTTCGCTTACCTGACCTTGAACGAAGATCCTAGTAAATCAACAGACTCAGAAATTCCCTCTACTTAAACAAGGAGTTTATACATAATGGCTGAAATTAAATCCACCATGGACCTGGTAATGGAAAGAGCCGCCCGTATGGGCATGGCCACATCCGACGAAATGGAGCAGGATGCTTCCCATAAAAAAGGGATGCAACTGGCTGCCGAATTTCTCAACACACAGGCAGCACCATTGACCGAAACCCTTGATCAGCAGCCAGGACCACAACAAAACCCCATCCGCAAGGGTATGCTTGAGGTGCTGCTGCGTAACGTTTTCCTTGCCCGCGATGAAGAGGCAACCAAGCGTATCGACACTGCCCTCAAAGGCATCATCGAACTAGGAGGCGGGGCAAGTGACCTTGCAGCAATGTGCGGTGAGCTGCAAAGTATTACCGGCCAGTACGGAAAACACAGAGAGCAATATTACGAGCAACTCAAGGGACAGGTACAGATGCAGATCGAACAAATGCTGGCCCAAAAAGGAATGTCATCAGAGGGGTTGCAAATCGACCCAACCCTTGAGCCCCAATTCAAAGAAGAGTGGGCACGCATTGAGGGCGATCTCAACGGGCAATACGAGCAGGCCCTGAACCAATACCGCGAGCAACTCAAACAACGACTCGGTGTGTGATAATGGACAAACGATCTCATCTTCAACGGGTAGAAAAACTCCAGAAGACCTTAAAAAAAGAAAAGATAGACGCTCTGCTTGTCACCCAACCGGAAAACAGACGCTACCTCAGTGGATACACGGCCGGTGACCATGGCATCCAGGAGACATCCGGCATATTGCTCATCCCCAGCAGCGGTAAACCCCACCTGCTCACAGATTCCCGTTTTACCTTGCAGGCTGAAGAGGAGGCTCAAGGCTACCAGGTACAAAATTATCCCAAAGGCCCTATTAAGCTGCTTAAAAAACTACTGCCTTCACTGGATGTTGCGACCCTTGGCTTTGAGAGCAACTACACGCTTCATTCCACAGCAGCCCGCCTTTCGAAAATGGCTGAAAAAACCGGCATCACTCTCAAGCCGGTTAGCGAGATGATCGAGCGGATGCGGATCATCAAATCCGAAGAAGAGCTGGAACTACTTCGCGAATCCACCCGGTTGAATGAACAGGTTTTCAAAATGGTGTTCAATAGTATTGAACCGGGTATGAGCGAACGGGAAGTTGCCTTGGCAATTGATCTGACCATGCACGAATTGGGTGCGGAAAAACCGAGTTTTGACACCATTGTCGCCTTTGGAACCAACGCGGCCAAACCCCATGCCGTCCCAACAGACAAAGTCCTTGAAACAGGGCAGCTGGTACTGATTGACATGGGCCTGATTTACAAGGGGTACTGTTCAGACATGACCCGTACCTTTATCGCCGGCAAGCCGGATTCCACCTTCAAAAATAGAGTGCGAATTGTACGCAAGGCTCAACTTGCCGGCATGAAGGCTATCCGCAGTGGTGCAAGCTGCAAAGATGTTGACCAGGCGGCACGGCAGGTCATCAAGGACGCAGGTTACGGCAAGGCCTTTCAGCATAGTCTTGGTCACGGTGTAGGCATTGCCGTTCATGAAGAGCCGCGACTCTCCCCCATGAGCCGCAAAAAACTCAAGACAGGCATGGTAGTGACGGTTGAGCCTGGAATCTATCTGCCGGAGTGGGGCGGTATCCGCTTGGAAAACATGGTTATCGTCAAAAAGAACGGCTATGAACTGCTCAACAAAGACACGACCTTTCTTGATCTCTAGAAGCCAATCTGATCAGCAACCGCTCTATGCCTGCAAAACGCTTTGCTCTAGACACCAACGTACTACTCCATGACAGTGATAGAAGAGCAGGACAAATTCAAGAAGAACAATGACCAACTCTGACAAAAAGCCGTGACGTAATTCGCACCCTTTATCACTTGCGGACGACTTTTTTCAAATATAAAAAAGCTTTAAGGAAAACCATGCGCTATTTCATGATTGATGAACTTTCTTTTCTTGAGAAAGACAACCTTGACAGTTATCTCAAACGATCTCTTAAACCCGGTTCCCTGGAAGGGGTATTCTTCCTGGAGGTACCGCCGGATCTCTTGGGCGAAAAGCAGATCGGTCATGATGACTGCGGCCCTTTCTACTTTTCAGTCATTTTGGAAGAAGGCTCTATAAAATTTGAATTGCTCGTTCGCAGTGCAAGCAATATGCATTGCTCCTGTATCGCCCAGGCAACGCCGGCCCAACGACAGTTTGTTCTCGACTTTGCTGATCGTATGCTCACAGAGGAGATGATCGCTGCATGAAAAATCAGCACATTCCACTCAATGAAAGGATCATTTTTGCGCTGGATGTGGCTGATCCGACACAAGCGGCTGCCCTGGTTGAACAGCTTGATGATCAAATCAAGTTTTTCAAGGTTGGACTGCAACTTTTTTTTGCCGGGGGCTGGTCGGTCGTTGATCATATTGTAGGCCGGGGCAACAAGGTGATGCTCGATCTCAAACTCTACGACATACCTGCCACTGTCACTCTCGCTGTAAAACAGTTTGCGGACAGAGGGGTCGCCCTGACCACGGTGCATGGTTACACTCCGGTTGTGGAAGCCGCTCTAGCAGCCGGCACCGATATAAACATTCTTGCAGTGACTGTGTTGACCAGCATGGGAGAGGAACACCTGAAAGAGCTTCATTTTCAGGGAACGGTTGACCAGTTGGTTGCACAACGCTCAGCAGCAGTGCTTGCCTGCGGTAGCCACGGTATTGTCTGTTCCGCCAGGGAAGCAGCAGCACTCAGGAAAAAACTGGGGCAGGATTTCATTATGGTCACGCCGGGTATACGCCCTGCCGGTTCTGCCGCCAATGACCAGCAGCGCATTGCCACTCCAGGCAAGGCCATCGCAGACGGTGCCGATTACCTGGTCGTTGGCCGACCTATCCGAGATGCCGATAATCCACAGCAGGTTATCGCTGCGATGCAGCAAGAAATTGGCACAGCCATGTAGCCTGACAAGCAATATAATCTTTTAGGGTACATTGTAATAGTAAGGAGAAGCGTCCTCATGCGCACCAACAGTCCGACAGCTGCTTTTATCCTCGGCCTCTTCATTGCACTTGGCCTTATCGGTGCTGCTTTTGTCAGCGGTAAAGCTCTCCTTTCCTTTAAGGATGCTGACCGCTATGTCACGGTTAAAGGCCTGGCAGAAAGGGAGGTCGATGCCAACCTGGTAATCTGGCCGCTTTCCTTTGCCGAAGCAGGCAACGAGCTGGCCGGACTTTATGAAATAATGCAGAAAAGACAGGCCGCAGTGACCACTTTTCTGACCTCGCGCGGCATTCAGCCGACCAATATCACCGCCAACCCTCCGGACATCACCGACTTTCAGGCAAGAAAATACAACCCTGCCAACCAGCAGCGTCAGTATCGCTACCTTGCCCGGGCTACCTTGACGGTACGCTCTGAAAATGTTGAGCTGGTTCGTCAGCTGATGGGTACATCAAGCGAGCTGATCAAACAGGGGATCGTTTTGACCGGAGACCAATATCAGATGCGGCCGGAATTCCTGTATACCACCCTCAACAGCATCAAACCGGATATGATTCGGGAGGCAACTGAGGGTGCCCGTAAAGCTGCAGAACAATTTGCCCGTGATTCTGGAAGTGCTGTCGGCAAAATCAGAAATGCTCGCCAAGGCATTTTCTCAATCGTCGACCGTGACCGAAACAGTCCTTACCGTAAAATAATCAGGGTTGTCACCACGGTAGATTATATGCTCACTGATATATGACAAAGCGGTCATCCATTTCACGCTCTGCTGCCACCGGTAAAATACTCTTCACCGGTGGCAGACAGATAACGAGTGCACTCA
The DNA here is from genome assembly GCF_963675105.2 of Desulfogranum marinum. NCBI lineage: Bacteria > Pseudomonadati > Thermodesulfobacteriota > Desulfobulbia > Desulfobulbales > Desulfobulbaceae > Desulfogranum > Desulfogranum marinum. Next base: position 973,900 of record NZ_CAXXRO010000004.1, on the reverse strand, counting down.
GCAGCAACATCAACCTGCTTCAATAAACGGTAAGTGCTAACAGGTAAAGTACGTTGCTAAACCTGTAAATACAGGATGATCGCCGGTGTATCGAACCACTCCTTCCACATCTGAAAGTTTTTGTATCTGTTTCATTATCTGGTCCAGCCGTTCTTCCTCCCTCACCTGCAAGTAGATCTTGCTGGTTTCGCCGGTAGCAACCGGTAAACAGACAATCCCCTCCACATTATAGGCGCGCCTGGAAAACAAGCCGCATACATGAGACATCACGCCGGGGTGATTACGGACAAGCAGTTCCAAAACGGCAATGGGCTGATTGTTATGCGCACTCATAATTCCCTCCAATCATAACAGAGTTGGCTGCACCCGGTGGGACAATGGGGTAGACCTCTTCATCTATACTTATCGGAATATTTATCAGACTGGGTCCAGGCGTCTGCAGGGCAACGGTGAGTAATTCGTCGAGAACCAGGGTGTCGCGCGCATCAAATGACTTCATTCCAAATCCCTTGGCAATGGTAGCTAAATCAACCTGGTGCTCATACTCTGACGCAAAGATATGTTCGTTATAAAATAATTTCTGCTGCTGACGAACCAGACCAAGCGATTGATTGTTGAGGACAATCACCTTGACATTCACATCATGCTCTACAGCGGTCGCCAGTTCCTGAATATTCATCATAATACTACCGTCGCCGGTAATACAAACCACAGTTTTATCGGGATTTTCCAAAGCCGCACCTATGGCTGTCGGCAAGCCGAATCCCATGGTGCCGAGACCACCAGAGGTCAAGAACCGGCGCGTTCGATTAAAGGGATACACCTGGGCGGTCCACATCTGATGCTTGCCCACATCTGTTGCCACAATGGCATCCTCACCTACAATCTCGGCGATCCGCATAATGATTCCATAGGGACTGCTGAAATCAAAATTTTCAGAACAGAAAAACGGATGCCTGGCGCGGAGCAGTTGTATGTGTTGATTCCACGATGATCTCGCTCTACTCTCGACAAGGGGCAGCAAACGGTCGAGAGTGTCACGGATGTCGCCAACCAAGCCGACATGCGCCTCTTTGAGCTTACAGATTTCACAGGGGTCAATATCAATATGGATAATCCTTGCCTCAGGGCAAAACTCGCCGATTTTCCCTGTCGCCCGATCATCAAATCTGACTCCGGCAGCTATCAGAAGATCGCACTCGTCAAGCATCATATTGGTGGAACGGGCGGCATGCATACCTAGCATTCCCATAAACAGATCATGCTCAGGTGGAATAACACCAAGCCCCATCAGCGTCATAGTGGTCGGCAAGCTGTTCTTCTCTGCAAAAAAACGGGCAACAGCACCCGCATCACTATGTACAATCCCTCCCCCCACATAGAACACGGGCCTTTTGGCGTTGTTAATCATCGCAGCAGCCAGGGTCAGATCATCCTGGCTGTGAACAACAGAGACAACAGCAGATGCAGGGATGGGCAGTTCTTCTATGTCAACGGTATCGAGCTGTACATCTTTTGGGATATCAATAAGCACAGGACCTGGCCGACCGGTAGTTGCAATATGGAATGCTTCAGGGATAATCCGCAACAGATCCTGAGCTGAGCGAACAAGGAAATTATGCTTGGTAATGGGAATGGTCAACCCATAAACATCCACCTCCTGAAAGGCATCTGTACCAATCATGGACAATGGAACCTGACCGGTTATACAGATCACCGGAATCGAATCCAGATTGGCATCGGCAAGGGCAGTGACGATATTGGTTGCTCCGGGACCGGAGGTCGCAAAACAGACAGCCGGCTTCCCGCTTGACCTGGCCATTCCCTGAGCGATAAATCCTGCACCCTGCTCATGCCTTGCCAGTACATGCCGAATCCGCGAAGAACGCGAAAGGGCATCATATAAGGGCAGGTTAGCACCACCGGGAATACCTGCAATGGTCTCGACTCCATACTCCTCCAACAGCCTTATGGTCAGTTCTGCTCCTGTTAACTGCTCCATGACACACCTCCTCTTTTTCCATGTTTGGCTGTCGGCTGCCTTTGCGGGAGCAAAAAAAAACCCCCGCCGGCTGGCGCCGACAGGGGTTAAAAAACTATTTTCAGTAACCGCTACGGCGCCTCGCTCCTCACATTAATAATCACCACGACGACCACTGCTACCACTACAAACAGCTTAGTAAAATCAGCTATGTTGAGAGTGGAAAACAGGTTGTGGGACATGCGAAAACGCCTTTGTATATGGATTATTGTTACTGTATGTGAAAATTATCGATACCAAGCTTGCCGGGCTGCGTCAAGAAGAAAAAATCACCGCTCGCGACAAAAGCCCTGCCCTCATCCTCCTCTTCTCCGTGGTGCGTAACGAAAACTTCCACAAAAAAACGAAACAATTCTAAGCATATGCGAAAAAGTGCAAAACACAACACTTGCAACAAACTACTACCTCCATAATTTAACAAAAAGAAGCAACGGAAAGAGATTTGAAAACCTTTCCGCATCTGAAAAAAAATCCTGTTCCAATGTGGATCAAACTGTAGGTACTGAGCGCTGGTAGCATTACCAGCCTTCCGTAACTTATTCGCCTATACAAGTAAAAGCATGCTGCCTTATAAGCAGCATGCTTTTTTTAACCTTCCAGATGCATGTGGAGCATGGTTTCCGATTTCAGCGTATCGAGCACAAAGGACGTTTTGATATTTTGAATACCAGGGATATGGGAGAGCTTGTCGTTGATAAATGCCGTGTAGGTTTTCATGTCCTTGATGGCCACTTTCAGCAAAAAATCCACATCACCTGTCAGCTGTAGACACTCAAGTACCTCCTCCAGTTCAATCAGCCGCTCCTTCACAACCTGCAAAGAAGATATCTGGTGCAGGCTCAGGCTGACAATAATGATTGCCAGCAGGCCAAACCCTGCCTTTTCACGATCCAGAATGGCAGCATATCTATCTATTACTCCGGAAGATTCCAGTCTCCTGACCCGTTCCAGCATTGCAGGAGGGGAAATGCCAATTTCCTTTGCTAATTTTGTATTGGTGATCCGCCCATCTTGCTGCAATATGTTCAAAATTTGGATATCTATTTTATCAAAGGCCATAATCCCCGTACCAAGCAACACAGGCTAAATTTAATTTTATTAAGACTATGACCAATATCACCTTATTTTATTCACTTTACAACCAAAACATACACCTCTTTTTCGACGAATAAAAGCTCCCGCCAAAAGCACAGACTAACCATCTCCGATAGATGTACAGTCCGCCACGGTGCGGGTTTTGAACCTCGTCGTCGTGGTATAATCCTGCCGGCGGATCAACCAAAAACTTTGAACCTGACGCCGCCTAAAGTGATGAAAAGTCGGGGTGAAAAGCAAACAAGGGCCGATATTTTTTCATGCTCCACCAACAGCCGTTAATGAAGGACCAGCCTTGGGAGTAAACTCGAAACCACCCACTTGATAAACTCCAAAATACGTTATACATACCGGACAAGATAAAAGACTGTTGGCATTTGGATAAAGGTTGATGTATACGTTTATCGTATTTATAAAATTTTCTCCATCCAACACGTGTTGAATGGAACTTATTAAACTCTATCGGAGGTATTATCCATGGCAGAATTACAGCTTGACCAAGAAGAATGTATCGGTTGTGAAGCATGCGTTGAAGCATGTCCCGAAGTTTTCGGTTTTGACGATGATGAAACCAAAGCATTCATAATTGAAGGCGCTGACACAAGCGCAGATTGCGTTGAAGAGGCTATTGCTTCGTGCCCAGCTGGATGCATCGCTAACGACTGAGAAAAACATGGCCAGTCTTGGCCGACAGCCTTGGCTGACCATGTCCATCCCCTTGTACGGGATTGGAAAAGTTCTACGCACCTTCTCCATAGCATTTTTTTCGTTGTGGCAACGAATTTCAACAAAAACTTTCCCCTTAGCCACACCTAACCACTCTTAGTCACAATATACCATCATCGTAGGCCAAAATACCTGCACAGTCTTCGTGCAACATTCCCCGACCACCACTGTCTCCTTTGAGCCATGGGCCGTTGAATGCACTGTGGGTTATTTCCGCACGCCTTTTATAGAGACCGATAATTAAGCCTATTGACCGGGTAGAATGTTCGTTCAAATTTGCCTTAGAAAAGGCCCCATTTCCAACATGGTAAACCTACACATACCAGGCCTGATCGAAAAACTGATTTTTTCAATGTACCCTTAAGCTGTAAACGGCGGCCTCCGGTTAACCTGTTATTACTAGTTAACGATGGTAACAGTTTTCCTTTTTTATGTGCATATACTCTTTTTACTTGACCCCTGAGTTCCTTCAATTATACCGTGCTTCGAATTAACAGATACCCCCATCCACCATATCTATTTAATGGAGTATAGTATGCCGAAACAAAACACCATCTTCCACTACTGCCTTGCATTGGCCGTAACACTTTTGCTTGTCCAGCCCTCACTTGCCGCAGACAAAGAAAAACTGATTATTTTCCATGCCGGCAGCCTTTCTGTTCCGTTCAAAAAGATCGAAAAACAATTTGAAGCACAGCATCCGACCATTGATGTCCTCCGCGAATTTGGCGGCAGCACCAAGATGGCCCGCATGATTTCCGAACTGGGCAAACCAGCCGATATCATGGCTTCTGCTGACTATGTGGTTATTAACAAAAACCTGATTCCGAAATTTGCCGATGTCAACATCCGATTTGCCACCAATCAGATGGTCCTCTGCTATACTGACAAAAGTAAATATGCTGATGAAATCAACAGCAAAAACTGGACAGAAATTCTTACCAAACCTGATGTGGTCTGGGGCCACTCAGATCCCAATCTTGATCCATGCGGCTACCGAAGCCTGATGGTTCTCCAGCTTGCTGAGAAATATTACAAAAAAGAAGGGCTCTACAATACCTTGATCGAGCAACGTAAAAAACAGTGGGTTCGTCCCAAATCAGTAGAACTGATTTCCCTGCTCCAGTCCGGCAACATGGACTATGCCTGGGAATACCTCTCTGTTGCAGTACAGCATAACTTGAAATATGTAACCCTGGATAACCAGATAAACCTCAGCGATTACAGCCATAACGATTTTTACAAAAATGCAACCGTCGAAGTTAGTGGTAAAAAGCCTGGAACAACCATCGAAAGAAAAGGCAAGTCCATCACCTATGGCATCACCCTGTTGAAAAATGCACCAAATCCACAAGCAGCAGATATGTTTCTCCAGTACCTTTTGGACCCCAACGGTGGCATGGCAGTACTCAAGGAAATGGGACAGCCTCCTTTTATTCCAGCTCGAATTGCTTCCGAGGAAATGAAAGGCAAACTTTCTGAGGGAATGCAGGCATTAGTAGAAGTGAAGAATTGATGACGTCGTAAAAATCCATCACTTTCTATCCGAATGTACGAGCAGACCTGCCGGGGAGATAAATTTCCCGGCAGGTCGATCGGAGAACAATTTTGACCCAAAAGTACAACTTACGCCTTTTTACCCCGCTTTGTATAGCAGCAGGGACGATGGTTCTGCTTTTTATCCTGCTGCCACTGTTTGAAATGGTTTCCCAACCTTCCTGGAATGACCTACGAGAAACCATTGCCGATGAAGAGGTCAGGTCGGCAATCTTTTTGTCGCTTACCTGCTCTGCCTCTGCAGCAGCAATCTCTTTCATTTTCGGCACCCCCATGGCCTACCTGCTTGCCCGCACCGACTTTACCGGCAAAAAGGTTGTTGAATCCATGATTGACCTGCCAATAATGATTCCCCACCCGGTGATCGGCATTGCTATTTTAAGCCTTTCCGGAAGAAACCACTGGTTGGGACAAATTTTTCAGGATATCGGCATCCAGCTCCTTGGCACAAAAACCGGCATCATCACCGTACTTACCTTTGTTGCTCTGCCGTTCTACATCAATACGGCCAAGGCAGGTTTCCAGGCAGTCCCTTGCCGCCTGGAACAGGTAGCCAGAAGCCTTGGTGCCGGACAAAGTGCTACTTTTTTTCGGATTACCGTACCACTTACCTGGCGGCATATGATAACCGGCTTTATCATGAGCATGGCCAGAGCAATCAGCGAATTCGGTGCCGTGGTTATTGTCGCTTATCACCCTATGATTGCACCGGTTCTCATGTATGAACGATTTACAGCCTACGGCCTTAAATACTCCCAGCCTGTTGCGGTTTGGCTTATCCTGATCTGCCTTGTCTTGTTCTTGCTTTTACGAGTAGTCTCCTCACCGATTGGAAAGAAAAATTGATTCGAATTAACCAGCTCACATACCAATTTCCCAATTTTACCCTGGGACCGATCGACCTCCACATAGAGCAACAGGAATTTTTTATTCTTCTTGGCCCTACCGGTTCCGGCAAAACCGTCATCCTGGAGTCAATCGCCGGCCTGCAGAAACCGCATAGCGGAGATATCTTTTTATTTGGTAAAGATGTCACCCGAGTGGCTCCTGAAAATCGCCAAGTCGGCATCGTGTACCAGGACCAGGCACTTTTCCCACACTTGACTGTCCAGGAAAACATTGAGTTCGGCCTTCGCTATCAAAAAAACAACACCAAAGCAAGCAAGGCGGTGCTGGCCGGAATTATCGATACCCTTGGATTGGCCGGCCACCTCAAAAAATCAACCACCAAACTCTCTGGAGGAGAAAAACAACGGGTGGCGCTTGCTCGCGCACTGGCCATTCAGCCGCAGGTGCTTTTGCTGGATGAACCACTCTCAGCAATAGACCCCTGTTTCCGCAGCGAGATCCAGCGGGTGCTCAGACAGCTCCATGAAACCCTTCCAACCACCTTTCTTATGGTTACCCATGATTTTAACGAGGCATTTTATTTAGCTGATACAGTTGGAGTGATAAGCAAGGGCATACTGGAGCAGACCGGCACGATTGAAGAAGTCTTTCAACGCCCCAAAAATAAGGCAGTCGGCGAGTTTGTGGGCATGCAAAATATTTTCACCCCGCAACGGGAGGGGAGGAGTTTATGTTTTGCAGGGCTTAGAATAGATGCAGAAAAGACATCAGAGAGCAGGAATGTTGGTCTGCGTCCCGAGGACATCACCGTCGGTACCACTCATTCTTTTCCCGACGGGTTTATGGTCGGCAGGGGAATCCTGCAATCGATGACGCTGCAGGGTTTTGGCTGTGAAATGACCATTGGCTTTGAAGACAGCACTTTCCTTGTTCACGGCGATAAAGGAAACATTAGAGACAAGGGTTTAACCATCGGCGAGCAGGTTTACTTTGGGTTTCATCCGGATGCTGTCCATTACTTTTAGCCTTTTTTAGTTGTCTCCTTCCTTTTGTTTTGCCTCAGCAGCATCCCTGCTGACCCGACAGCAATCATTGCTCCAGCACCAGATACAAAATAACTGATCGTCTTCCACTACCATTTGCTCTACATCAGGGTCGATTTCTATCCCGCAGCCTTCGCAGTACATTTTTTTGGGCTTAGTCATATCAACATTCTCAATATACATAGTATCAAAAAATGCTACGGGTAAACAGACACTTAATTGTCACGGAAAACAAAAAAAAAATGGTTTTGCTTATCGAAGAGAACCTTTCCCAGTATACACTGAAAAATTATCTTTTTATTATTAAAAAGACAGCGCCATCATCCCTTACAAGGAGTTATCCAGAGGCCTTGTTAACACACAACAAGTTAAAGAGCAGCGCGGAATGATCGACATGATCATCACGTAACTACGTGTAAGTGGCACCTTGCGAAAGGTCAGCCATCTATTTACAGTTACAAATGAAAAGTAAAATAACACTCTGATTATAAATCAGATAAATCTACACTCGCCATCTCATTCATCCAACCTTTAATCACTCAACTAAAGGAGTAGAAAGATGACATTAACCAAAAAATTAGGCGCAGAATTTATTGGTACATTATGGCTCGTTCTTGGAGGTTGCGGGAGCGCTGTTCTTGCTGCAGCATTTCCCAATGTTGGTATTGGCTTACTGGGTGTTTCCTTTGCTTTCGGGCTTACGGTGCTAACGATGGCGTTTGCGATTGGTCATATATCCGGTTGCCATCTTAATCCTGCTGTTTCGTTTGGTCTTTGGTCCGGCGGCAGATTTTCAACGGCTGAACTTGGCCCTTACATCATTGCACAAGTGGCAGGTGGGCTTACTGGAGCGGCAATATTGTACGTTATTGCTACTGGCCAGGCAGGATTTGATGCAGCTGCTACCGGCTTTGCATCCAATGGGTATGGAGAACACTCACCTGGTGGATACAGCCTGATGGCGGCACTGGTCTGTGAGGTGGTTATGACCTTCATGTTTCTCATTATTATTTTAGGCGCAACCGATAAACGGGCACCGCAAGGATTTGCTCCTATCGCTATTGGCCTTGGCCTTACTCTTATTCATCTTATCAGCATTCCCGTGACCAACACATCAGTCAATCCAGCACGAAGCACTGGCGTTGCTCTCTTCCAGGGAGGCTGGGCAATCTCTCAGTTATGGCTCTTTTGGATTGCTCCTATAGTGGGTGCCATTTTGGCCGGCCTTGTCTACCGATGGTTTGAATCTGAAAACAAGGCATAACAAGACTATTTCAACTTTCTCAACTTCCTCAATCCGTGACAATCGATTACTAAAATCTTTCACGGATTGAGGTTAGCCCGGATTTCTCATGAGTTTTTTGATTTTCGACTTAACTTTTGATATTTAAAGAAAATACGGTAGCGCTAAATAAACAGACTGTTTTTTTCGTCGATAATCAAAAAAACTCACCCTCCGGGTCAGCGGATTTTTCCGCAGACTCTTTGTTGCAGGCCATTTGCGGTAGCTTACTATCGGAGTCTACGCTTACCTGCTGCATGTCCTGCGCCTCGATCTGCGAAAAACTTCACTGATGAGAAATGCGGGTTAGGTCAAATGTTCTACCATCAAGCGAACTAACTTTTGCCGGTTATTTTCTCTATTTCCCTTTGTTCCCGCCCGAAATCAAAACCCTTTCCCGAATTCAGTATTACATCACAACTATATAGTCGTAATATTAAACAGTTGCCGAAGAGAAATCATTTTTATGCTTCCGGCTTTTTGCTTTCCTTATTTCGAATAAGGAATTTTACACCAACAACTAAAACTTGATGGACTCTCGTAAAAAGTCCATCACACACTAAAGATAGCTAAGTACACAAGTTCGATATACAAGGCGCAGTGTTTTGCCCGAGGCTTTGACTACACATATGGTATGCCAAAGCCTCGGGCAAAACCTGCAACACGGTAGATCGGACTTTTTACGACGCCATCAAACTTAACAAAAGTAGAAATTAACAAGCAACTCACTTTCTTTATTAACCTTATTAGCCGGATTGCAAATTTTAATTAATATGATATGTTCTTTCTCGGTATAAAAAACATGACAGTGGAAGGGCCAAGAGAAATAGCGCAACATATTGGAAATCTGGCACACCATGGGCAGGCCGGAACAGGAACCTTTTTGTCATATCAAAAGACAGCATGGAGAACCGTCAGCCTTTTTTTTGGATCATTCGGACTGCAAAAAGACACAGGTCAATAAGGTTCTTTGGTTAATTCAACAATTTTTAATAAAGGAGTGTATGGAAATGGGTATGAAAAAATCCGTAATCGCAGCATTGTTCCTTGTTCTAATTTTACTACCGGCATCGAGCCTGATGGCGGCTTCCGTGTACAAGGTGGGGGGAATCTTCTCCTCCACAGGAAGAGCCTCTTTCCTTGGTGATCCGGAAAAGAAAACCATGGAAATGATGGTGGAAAAAATCAATGCGGAGGGCGGTATTGACGGCCATATGCTCGAGGCGGTGATTTACGACTCTGAAGGTGATCCTGCCAAGGCTGTCAGCGCCGTTAATAAATTAATCCACAAAGACAAGGTCCTCGCCATTGTTGGTCCATCCACCACCCCTACCACCCTGGCCATTGTCAATTTCGTAGAGCGGGCCCAGGTTCCCCTGATCAGCTGCGCTGCTGGGGTCAAAATTACCACCCCGGTTAAGCCATGGGTATTTAAAACCGCCCAAAGCGACCTGTTGGCTGTGGCAGCGGTGTATCAGCACATGAAGAACGCAGGCATCAAAAAAATCGGTATTCTCACCGTGTCCAACTCATTTGGCGAGAGCGGTAAAATGCAGCTCTTAGACCAGGCACAAGACTTTGGTATTGAGGTCGTTCAGGTAGAGAGCTTTGGTGCAAAAGATACGGACACAACCACCCAACTCACCAAAATCAAGGCTGCCTCCCCGGATGCCATTGTTTGCTGGGGAACAAACCCAGGCCCGGCCGTGGTTGCCAAAAACGTCAAACAACTGAAAATTGACATTCCTCTGTACCAAAGCCATGGGGTTGCTTCTCCCAAGTTCATTGAACTTGCCGGGGATGCGGCAGAAGGCATCATCCTTCCCACCGGCAAAATTCTTGTAACCGAACTTCTTGACGACAAGGACAGCCAGAAAAAGATCCTGGAAGGATACCAGACAGACTACAGCGCCAAATTCAATAGCAACGTATCGGGGTTTGGCGGATATGCCTTTGATGCCGTGAATATGCTAGCCAACGCCTTAAAAGGAAGTAACGGCGATAAAAATAAAATTCGCCTGGCACTGGAAAACACCCGAAATCACGTGGGAGCCACAGGCGAATTCAATTTTTCCGACAAGGATCACAACGGTTTGTCACCAGAGGCTTTTGTCATGGTGGAAATAAAAAACGGTACCTGGAAACTCATCGATTAGGGTATCGCTAAGTAGAGACAAGGGGATTTGCTGCGAGGGCACCATCTGGTGCCCTCGCCTGCATTTCCCCTGAATTAATCCAATTCAAGGCAGGTCCATGCAGGAAATCATTCAATATCTCTTTTCAGGCATCACCACCGGGGCTATTTATGCTGTAATCGCCGTAGGGTTGTCCATGCTGTATAGTTCAACAGAACTCATCAACTTTGCCCACGGAGAGTTCGTCATGATCGGCGCGATGTCCATGGTGACATTCTGGGTGCATATGGCTCTTCCCCTGCCCGTAGCTATTGGTTGCACTCTTGCCCTGGGTTGTGCCCTGGGACTTTTGTTTGAACGGTTTGCCATCCGGACTGCCAGAAATCCCCAACCCATTGTCCTGGTCATCATCACAGTCGGAGCTTCGATCTTTCTAAGGGGAACGGGAATGATCGTGTGGGGAAAAGATCCCTTCAGCGTGCCACCGTTTTCCAACCACGAGTCCTTAGAGATTTTCGGCGCCGCCCTGCTGCCCCAGTCCATCTGGATCGTTGTCGCGGCCCTGCTTCTTGCCGGTGGCATTCATTTTTTCCTGAAACGGACTTTAACCGGAAAGGCCATGGTCGCCAGTGCCGTGAATCAAAAAGCTGCCTGGCTCAGCGGGATTCCCCCGGAAAGAATGGCAGTGCTCGCCTTTGCCATCAGCACAGGTTGCGGTGCGGTTGCCGGTATTTTTATTGCGCCCGTCACCATGAGCTCCTATGACATGGGCACCATCCTGGGACTGAAAGGTTTTTGTGCGGCCATGATCGGAGGTCTCGGCAGCCTGTGGGGAGCTTTTGCCGGCGGCATCCTTTTGGGAGTTTTGGAATCCCTGGGGGCAGGCCTTATTTCTTCGGGACTCAAGGATGCAATTGCATTTATCCTCCTGCTCCTGATTCTCTATGTACGCCCTGGCGGACTGTTTTCGGCTAAAGAGGCAAAACGGTTCTGATATGGATGACAACAAAATTAAAAACAGAATAGAACATGCTGTTTTTATCTGCATAATACTTGTGTTGGGCCTGTTTACCCAAAACACCTATTATCTCCAAATAATGACCTTTATCGGTATTAACACCCTGCTGGCCTTAGGGCTCAATATGCTGATAGGGTATGCTGGTCAGATTTCTTTAGGGCATGCGGCATTCTACGGTATAGGGGCATATACTACGGCCATCCTTTCCGGGACCTTTGGAATATCCCCTTGGTTGTCCCTGCTCTGCGCCATTGGTGTGGCTGTACTCATTGCCTTTGTGGTTGGGCTCCCCACCCTGCGCCTATCTGGTTATTACCTGGGCATGGGAACCCTGGGATTCGGTATGATCGTCAATATTTTGTTCAGAGAGTGGAGCAGTGTCACGGGCGGCTCCTCGGGTTTTGTCGGCATTCCTGTTCTGGAGGCAGGAAAGGTTTCATTTATGTCCGGACAAAATTATTTTTTCCTGGTGTGGGGGGTGGTACTTGGAGCCATCCTGATGTGCCGGAGGATTCTTGCCTCACGCATGGGCAGGGCGTTACGCTCCATCCACGATGGGGAAAAAGCCTCACTGGCAGTGGGAGTCAACACCCACTATCTCAAACTACAAATTTTCATGTTTTCAGCCTCACTGGGAGCCGTTGCTGGATTTCTCTACGCCCATTTCGTCCTCTTCATAAGTCCTGAATCATTTGGTTTCATGGTGTCTGTGAAAATGGTGACCATGGTGGTTATCGGTGGCATGGCAAGTGTGTGGGGGGCTCTGCTTGGTGCCTCTCTGCTCACCTTGCTGCCGGAGGTTCTCCACGGATTTGCCGAATACGAGATGATTGTATTCGGCCTGATCCTTATGGTGGTGATGATTTTTATGCCCCAAGGGCTCACCCGTGGATTTCTGGATATGTATGAAAAGGCAAGGAAAAAAAGGCAATGATATCCCCTGAACCCGGACACAACAACAAGCCGATACTGGCGGTAAGCTCCCTGACTAAGATGTTCGGGGGTGTCAAGGCCCAGGACAATATCTCCTTTTCCATTCAACCCGGTATTGTTTGCGGCCTTATAGGACCCAACGGGGCGGGAAAGACCACCCTCTTCAACCTGATAACAGGCATCTATTCCCCTGACGAGGGCCAGGTGGTTTTCAACGGTAAAGACACCCGGAGGATGACCGTTGACCAACGGGTGAGGGCCGGTATTGCCAGAACCTTCCAGCATGTAGAACTGTTCGGATCCATGACCCTACTCGAAAATGTGCTGGTTGGTATGCATGTGCGGACCAGATCCGGATTCTGGGGTGCAGTAACCCGCCTCCCCTGGGTCATACGAGAGGAAAAAGAAGCGGTTGAAAAGGCCGAAGCTCTTCTTGAATTTACCGGCCTTATGGACTATGCCCACCACCCGGCAGGAGACCTGCCCGTAGGAAGGCAGAAGACAGCTGAAATCGCCAGGGCTCTGGCATCGGACCCTCTGCTTCTGCTTCTCGATGAACCGGCTGCGGGGTTGAATGCAGTGGAGACAGAGGCTCTTGGCAAACTCATTGAACAGGTCAAAAAAAGAGGCGTGACCATGATGCTGGTTGAGCATGACATGAGCCTTGCTATGGGTATTTGCGACAAAATGATTGTTCTTGATCAGGGCAGTAAACTGGCCGAAGGCACTCCCAGGGAAATCCAGAACAATGAAGCGGTCATGGCGGCTTACCTGGGACAGGGCTAACCCGTACTTCTCATGAACATTTTGCCAAATTCATACATATTGTTTCCTAACAAGTGGTTGGATTCAATTTAAAAAGATATCAATTTTCCACAACGTTCACCAAAGGTCAGCCCAGGCGACGCCATCTTCTTCAGTATTTTGGCAGTAAACATAAATCATTATAGTTTACAGCCAAAAACGTTGAACCTGACGCCGCCTGAACTGATGAGAAATCCGGGTTAAAGAATGCTGAGAATACAAAACTTAAAATGCAGTTATGGCAGTATTACTGCGGTTCACGGGGTCAGCCTTTCCGTAAAGGAGGGAGAGCTGATTTCCATTATCGGTGCCAACGGCGCCGGGAAAAGCTCTTTGCTGCTAGCCATTTCAGGCCTGCTGAAGAACTGGTCAGGGGAGATCCTTTTCCAGGAAACCCCCTTAAAAGGCATGTCCCCCCCGGCTATTGTCCGCTCCGGTATCAGCATGGTACCCGAGGGCAGGCAAATTTTTGCCCCTCTCAGTGTTATGGATAATTTGAAGATGGGTGCTTACACGATTTACCGGAGGGGGATGAAAACCGAGGTAGAAAAAGATCTGGAGATGATCCTGGACATGTTTCCCATCCTGCATGAAAGGGTGGAGCAACTCGCAGGAACGTTGTCTGGTGGAGAACAGCAAATGCTGGCCATTGGCCGGGCCCTCATGGCCAGGCCGAAACTGTTGATTCTTGACGAGCCTTCCATGGGGCTGGCACCCAAGATAGTGGATCAGATTTTTAATACCATAGTAACCTTGAGAGAACAGGGGGTAACCATCCTGCTGGTAGAACAGAATGCCCGGGCCGCGTTAAAAATTGCCGACCGGGGGTATGTGTTGGAAACCGGTAAAATGGTTCTCCAGGGAAGTTCGGACGAACTCCTGGTGGACGACGATGTCAAACGGGCCTACCTGGGGCAAGATTACGGTGATTTTTACGATGGGAGGAACCAGTAATGGTGGAAATGCAAATGTCTGAATGCAGCATTGAAGAAAGAGAACAGCTCAAACTGGAAAGACTGCAAAGCACATTAAATCGAGCATATAAAAATGTACCCTTCCACCGTAATCGTTTCCTGGAAAGGGAACTTTCCCCCCAGGATATAATTTCCCTCAAGGATATTGAAAAACTGCCCTTTATGGATCGGGGCCACCTGGCCACCCACTATCCTTATGGCCTGTTTGCCGTTCCTTTAAGGGATATCGTTCGTATCCACACCGCACCGGGAACAGGCGACAGCCCCTCCATCAGCGGCTACACCAAGGCAGACTTATTAATCTGGAAAAAGCTTGTCGCCAGGAGCCTTGAAGCTGCCGGAGTGACTGAAATGGATATTATCCAGATCCACCTGCCGCCGGGGTTGGCAAACTGGGGCCGAGACTATAAAGACGGCGGGGAAACTGTCGGTGCGAGCGTTATCCCCAACTCCCCTCTCTCCCTGTCAAAAACGCTCATGGTGCTGAGGGACTACAAAACCAGCACCCTGGTGACCACCTTGGCCTTTGCCCAACAACTCATGGAGCATATGTTTGAACAGGAGCACAATCCCAACGAGCTGAATCTGAAACGGATCATCCTGGTGGGTGAGCCTGTGGCAAGAGACGTTGCGAAAGATATTGAAGACCGGCTTCATGTTGATGTCTGGCTCAATTACGGCCTCAGCGAGATTCCCGGACCCGCCATTGCCCATGAATCCGAAAATCACTGCGGACTCCGCATCAATGATGACCATATCCTTCCTGAAATCATTGATCCGAATACAGGCCGCCCTGTACTCCCTGGAGAAAAAGGGGAATTGGTGCTAACCACTCTCTCGGCACGGGCCTTTCCCCTTATTCGGTTTCGCACCGGTGATATGGCTCACTTTTTAACCGAAACCTGTTCCTGTTGTTCACATTTTACAAAAATGGTCTGGCATAGAAAACGGGCTGACAATTATATTATCATCTCCGGCATCAAGGTCTCCTTGGATCAGGTAAAAATCGATCTCAAAAAGGCTCTGAATATACCTTCTCCAGATTGCGAAATGGAAAAAATATGCCAAGGTGGTATAGAGATCCTTAAGATATCTCTTGTGGTAGACAACCAACTTTTCTCAGATGAAATAAAAGACCTGGAAAGGCTGATGTACCGCACGGAAGAGATATTAAGTGAGCGTGTAGGGGTTCCCATAAAAATTCGACTTATGCAAAAGCGACCATAGAAAAAACTGGAAAAATCGAGCCGGATAGTGTTGACAGGACGCTGATTTCCCCTTTTTCCTGATAACCAACCTTTTGCAGACACATCACTCTATGTCATTTTCTTCGCTCGGACTCTCAAAAGCCCTTCTCCGCGCTATCGATGAAAAGGGGTACACGACACCTTTTCCAATCCAAACAAAGGCTATTCCTGTTATTCTTTCCGGTAAGGATGTAATAGCTGCGGCTCAGACAGGGACAGGTAAAACAGCTGGTTTTACCCTGCCACTGCTGCAGCGACTAGCCCAAGGACCGAGAGTGAAATCCAACCATATTCGAGCGCTTGTGCTTGCACCAACCCGTGAACTTGCAGACCAGGTTGGGGAGAGCCTGGCAACCTATGGCAAGCACCTGCCTCTTACGTTTGGCGTAGCTTATGGTGGAGTGAAGATTAATCCCCAAATGATGCAACTGCGCGGTGGGCTCGATATATTGGTGGCAACACCAGGCCGGCTGCTGGATCTCTTCCGACAGGGTGCTGTTAAATTTGGGCAGGTAGAAACACTAATCCTGGATGAAGCTGACCGAATGCTTGGCATGGGCTTTATCGAAGACATTAAAAACGTCATGAATCTGCTGCCAAGTAAACGACAAAATCTGCTTTTTTCAGCAACCTTTTCCCCTGAGATCCGGTCTCTCACGAAATATTTGTTCCGAAATCCTGTGGTGATCGAGGTCAATCCTAGAAGCTCCGCAGCAAAAGGTGTCAAGCAATGGGCAATTGAGGTGGATAAAAGCAGGAAACCGGCTTTGCTGCGCTACCTGCTGCAAAAAAACAGCTGGGAGCAGGTGTTGGTCTTTACTCGCACCAGGAAAGGAGCCAATCGCCTGGTTCAGCAACTTGCAGGTGATGGGATTTCCAGTGAGGCAATCCACGGAGACAAGAGCCAAGAAAACCGCAACAGGGTCCTTGCAGATTTCAAAGCAAAGAAGATTCGTATTCTGGTAGCCACCGGTATTGCATCACGCGGGCTCGATATCAATGAACTTGCCGCTGTGATTAATTTCGATTTACCTCAAGTCGCAGAAGACTATATTCACAGTATTGGCCGTACGGGTCGAGCAGGTGCAAAGGGCGTTGCAATATCACTGGTAAGTGCTGATGAGGTGAAAGTGCTCTCCGCCATTGAGGCTCTTCTTGGGCAAACGCTGATACGTGAAGTGGAGAAAGGCTTTATCCCGAAACATAGCGTGCCCTTAACCCGTCTGGCAAAAGCGCGGCCCAAAAAAACGAAAACGCCTACGCAGAAACCAGCTGGTAGCACTGTAAGAGCAAAGGCAAAGACCTCTCCCAAAAACAAGAAAAGGTATAAAAGAAATGACCGACGGAACCAAAAGAGCTGAAATTACAGCCGGTGCAAAAGTTTCCATTGTCTTAAAGCAAGACCAGCGATCGGGAAAGCTTACCAATGGCATAGTGAAAGATATTCTAACAAAATCCGCCACCCATCCACATGGTATCAAAGTTCGTTTGCAAAGCGGACTTGTCGGTAGAGTGAAGGTAATCCAAGCTCAATAGAGAGCACTTTTTTTACTCTCTCATACAATTTGAAACCCTTCAAAAAGCAGGATACAAATCGACCATGACTATTTTTGACAGCCTGATTCAACAAAGTGCGACGATCGCTCCTCCCCAACCGCAGGTATTGGGTATTGGTGGCAGTCCCAGAAAGGGTGGCAACTCCGATGCTATCCTCCAGCAAATACTTGCCGGTGCAGCCAAGCAACAGCTCTCCACAGAAAATATTCATCTACGGGATATGCAGTATCAAGGCTGTATTGGCTGTGAGCGATGCAGAAAAGATAAAATCTGCACAGGCCTGCAAGACGGCATGTCCTTTCTCTATCCAGACATTCTGAAATCCCAGGGTCTGGTCCTTGTCTGTCCTACTCACAACTACAATATTACATCCTGGATGAAAGCATTTATTGATAGACTTTACTGTTTTTACAATTTCACCAATGACCGCCCCAGAAACTGGTCGAGTCGTTTGGCAGGCCAGGGCCGCAAGGCAATAATTGCAGCCATTTGTGAACAGGAAAACAAAAAAGACATGGGATTTACCCTGGAGGCCATGCGCCTCCCTCTTGAAGCATTGGGCTATGATATCATTGATGAGTTACCTGTGCTAAGCGTCTTTGATAAAAAGAAGGTCAAAGAATATGAAGAGGTGATGCTCCAGGCTGAAAAACTGGGCGCAAAACTAGGCAGATCTATGATACAATAAGTGTTTGAATAGAGAACACACTTGGCTGTACGCAAAAATTTTGAGTATCATCCTATCCATCAAAATCTTTCTACTGCACAATTTTTCCTATAACAACATACCTCTTATCCATAAGGAACATCATGAGTGAACTCCCCAACTGTCCGCAATGTAACTCGGAATACACCTACAACGACGGCAGTCTTTATGTCTGCCCTGAATGCGGACACGAATGGTCCCTGGACACCACCATTGAAGACGAAAAGTCTTCGGTTATCAAAGATGCCAACGGTAACATCCTGCAGGATGGTGACACGGTAACGGTGATCAAAGATCTTAAGGTCAAAGGGTCATCTACCGTAGTTAAAGTCGGCACCAAGGTAAAAAACATCCGCCTTGTGGATGGCGATCACGATATTGACTGTAAGATTAGCGGTATTGGCGCAATGAAATTGAAGTCTGCCTTTGTAAAAAAAATATAATCAGACTCCTCCACTCACATTACCACTCCCCTTCCCTTTTCATTTTTTTGTGAGGTATTTCATGTTTATCGATTTACTGAAAAAAAGAAGAAGCATTCGTCGTTTCCAGGACAAACCTGTCAGTCAGGAGGACATTGACCTGCTGCTTGAAGCTGCGCTTCGTTCCCCTTCTTCCAAAGGAATTAATCCCTGGGAATTTGTCGTGGTCCAGGATAAGGAATTGATCCAGAAGCTGGCCGTGGCAAAGCCTCATGGTGCCACCTTTTTAAAAAATGCCCCTTTAGCCATTGTTGTCTGTGCTGATAGCTCTAAAACGGATGTGTGGGTGGAAGACGCTTCCATTGCTTCGCTTATCGTTCACCTAGCAGCTGCAGACATGGGCCTTGGCTCCTGCTGGGTGCAAATTCGACTCCGTGAACATAACGAGCAGCAATCATCCCAGGAGTATCTGGGCAACATCCTCAACTTGCCGCAAAACATCCTGCCGGTGGCCGTTATCGGCATTGGCCACCCGATGGAGGAGAAAGCCGGTCACCCTGCCGACTCCCTTCTCTACAACCAGGTGAGCTACGACCAATTTGACAACAGGCGTTAATCTGACCACTATTAACCAAGAATCCCGATGGAAACACTTACTGCAAAAAACAACACCCGGCTCGCCCTTATAGAAAAACTGCGCAAGGAACTCCCTCAAATAATGGAGCTCGATGCAGCCAAGTGGGACACAACCTACCAAGACGGTGCGCTGAGTAGAAAAACGAAAAGACTTATGGCACTGGCCATAGGGTTACGGGCCGGCTGTGAAAACTGCATCATTGCCCAGACCATGCATGCGATTGATGCCGGGGCAACCAGGGCGGAAATCATGGAGACCATCAGTGTCAACATGGCAATGAGTGGAACCACAGGCGTTGGTGAAGGACTGAAAGTGATCCAGTTGCTTGACGAATTAGGGCTTTGAGACGAGTGTAAATAGTATAATCACTAGTCCTTGATAAAAGTTGATACGTTCTGCTGCGGTTCCAGAAAATGAACAACGAACGTTTTTTTAAAAACCAAAACCTTCCCTTTGTCGAAGGGCGTCATGCCCAACACAGCTCCCGCCTCTTCAAGCCGCACATGCATCGTCGTTTCTCGGTTGGCGCGGTCAGCAAAGGTTCCCTCTATTTCAGAATCGGTAGCGAGCAGGTCCCCTTAACCCAGGGCACACTTGCCGTGATTAACCCTGAAATACTCCATAGCTGCAATCCTCAGCCGATATCTGCCCGCAGCTACTACATGCTCTATCTTGACACAACATGGTGCCTACACGTACAGCAGATGCTGTGGCAGGTTGAGACCTTTGTCCCTCTGCTAAATCCTATATTGGAAAAGTGGAGGCTCTACGATCTCTATATCCAAACCATGGAGCAGCTCATGGATGATCGGTATGAGCTGCTGGAAAAAGAGCAGGCCCTGGTGCAGCTGGCAGAAGTGCTTTTTCTACATGGGTGCAACCCGCAGCGATTGGTAGAACAAAAGCAGCAAAGCAAGGTGGATGATTTGAAACAACTCCTGGAAAGTGATCTGGAGCGGGAATTCATCATGGCTGCTGCAGCCGAACGGTTACATGTCAACCCTTACACACTCCTCCGTCAATTCCGTAAAAACACCGGCATCACTCCCCACGCCTATCGCATGAACTGCCGAATCGAAAAAGCACGCAGACTGCTGCAACAGGGCGAAGAGATTGCCGACACCGCCCTTGCCTGCGGATTTTACGACCAGAGCCACTTCCACCGCCATTTTAAAGCAATGACCACACTCACCCCTGGAGAATATCAGCGCTGCCTGCTACCACTCTAGCTGTCGGTGCAACCTTTTCGATTGCCGATTATTAGCCACAAATATTCGTTACTCAGTTAACAAATCGATGCAACTAGAACCTGTCTTCTATTCTCGAAGTCAATATTTACAGGAGAAAAATTGATTTTGGCTGAGGAGAATGAGTTACGTTCCGTGTAATATGGTTAACTCTTTCAAATCACATCCATCTTCCTTTTATTCTGTTGTAGAAAAAATGAACTTAACATCTTTGTTAACTTGCTTTTTGGTCTGGCTTTGCCTTAATATTGAACTAGACGGGTTTCGATTTAATAGACAAAGCCAAACCTTCCGAAAGGCAGGGACGGAAAGCCACGGGTCCAAGAGATAGCCGGGCTGCCTTTACTTTATTGAGGCAGTCCCGCTTTTTTTATTTATGGTATTATAAAAAAATCGGCGTAGATGCTTATGTACACACACTTTCCTTTTGTTAGGGGGAGATGATGATAACCCAAGCACATAATGTCAAACTTGCAAATAACATTTCATGCAATAGCATTAAAATCAGAAAAAAGGAGGATGAAATGGATCATGTCGGAAAGTTTACAACATAGCAGCAGAGCTGTTTGTGGCTCACTGCCCTATCTTCTTGCAGGGACCCTCGATCGGGTAAGTAAACAGAGAAGATCTGTTTACAAAATTTAGAAAGGGGTATGTTCCGAAGACCAATTGTCTCACCTGAACACGCCCCCCATGAATATTAGTTTCAAGAGATGAAAACAGATTTAACAACATAACAGAAAGGAGAGTTTTAATGGGTACGCAAATCCAAAAAGGACTTATCTCCTTGGCGATTACGCTGCTGATAAGTCTGCCCTTGACAATTAGCGCTGTAGAAGTTGATAAGGATGACTTCAATTTTCTCACAACAGAGGATCTATATTCACTCTGTTCAGCACCGCTTGACGATCCTGATTTTGTTGCAGCCATATATTCTTGCAAAGGATACATTGCCGGTGCTGTTGATTATCATGATGGTATCAGTAACCGTAAAGATATGAAGCGTTTAATTTGTTACCCCCCAGACACTACGTTAAAGGAAGGGAGGGAAGCATTTGTCGCGTGGGCTAAGGACAGAGAAAGCGACACTGCAATTATGCGGGAACAGGCTGTGCTCGGACTGGTAAAAGCTCTGGCCGCCAAGT
Organism: Desulfogranum marinum; assembly: GCF_963675105.2. Taxonomy (NCBI): domain Bacteria; kingdom Pseudomonadati; phylum Thermodesulfobacteriota; class Desulfobulbia; order Desulfobulbales; family Desulfobulbaceae; genus Desulfogranum; species Desulfogranum marinum. Next base: position 952,482 of record NZ_CAXXRO010000004.1, on the reverse strand, counting down.
ATCCCTGTACAGATTAACAGGAAGGTTTGCTTGATTTTTACAACAGCAACTTTCTTATATTTTCTTGCAACCAGGGAGTATTGTCATGAAAAAAGTAGCTATTGGTTCAGCTTTAATTCTTCTGTTTTTAACTGGTTGTGGCGAAACAACCGGCAGCCGCTCTCTCAGCGGGGCGGGTATGGGAGCAGCCGCAGGTGGGGTAATAGGTTCAATGTCCGGAAATTTCGGTACAGGAGCTGCCATTGGAGCAGGTGTTGGAGCGGTAGGAGGTTATCTGCACGACCAACATAAAAAGGGAAATATTGACTAGCCCGATTTTCTCATGAACTCTTTGATTTTAAACTCAATTAATTGATTTTATTGCTCAAAGAGTAATTGCACAATGAACAGTCTGTTTTTCGTTTTCAATCAAAAAGTTCCCCCTTCGGGCTAGCAAACCAACCACCATCCCACACTTCAATTTTAAGTTGTGGGATGGTGGTCAGCTCCAGTTTAAAGGCTCAATTGTTTTGCTTCAGCTGAGAGATTTCCAGATTGGATCCGATTAGACAGATATTCGATTTCGCCCTTGTCTTTTCGCTTTATAAAGAGCCTCATCAGCTAATAGAATAAGTCTATCAGGAGAACTTTCTTCACAGGGAACACAGGCAGCAATGCCAAAAGAAAGAGTAAGGTGGGGTGCAACATCTGATTGAGCATGTTCGATATTCACTTCAAAAGATGTTTCTTTATATGCTCGGCTACCTCTATTGCACCAGGAGTATTAGTATTTGGTAAAATAACTATGAATTCCTCTCCCCCATACCTCCCAGCCAAATCACCAGGGCGTTTTAGACAACTATCGATGACATGGGCTACTCTAAATAAACAATTATCTCCTTTCTGATGACCATAATAGTCATTATATGCTTTGAACATGTCAACATCCACCATGATAATGGACAAAGTTTCTTTAGCTCTTTTCAACCTCTGCCATTCCAGTGTCAATCGTTCATCCACAAGTCGCCTATTAGCAATTCCAGTGAGTCCATCAAGTTTTGCTAACCGCTCAAGTTCATCTGCCCTTTTTTGCATTTCAAGAAATATGGGTGTCGTTATTTTTCGTGACACAACTAAGATCAGGCCTAAACTAAGTGAAATAGAGATAATAACAGCAACAACTATCTCAAATTGTGTCCTGAGAACTAATGATTGCATTACCTTATTTTGACTCTGGTACTCACTTTCGATTTCCGATGCAATATCAGAGACCGTCCGGGTGATTTGAAGTTCATGTTGATCTAATTTACGGGATGCTTTTTTTAAATCAATGCTGGCAGAACGAATTTTCAAAAAGGTCTCATAATAAACCTGTAACTCTTGGTTTGCTTTGAAAGCATTAGCACTAATACGAGCACTATCAGAAACTTTCACCAAAGCTGTGTTCAGGTTATGAAAAGCTTCTTTAGCGTATTTATAGTTGTTTTTAAACATTACAAAATACTTCTCATTGGCTCCGTTGAGGTATTTTGCTTGGTACAACCTCATCAACTGAAATGAGTTACGCGCATTTCCAAAAGAGAAAAATATATCTGGAGCTTGTACGATTCCGACATTGATCCTGATTGCCGAAAATTGGTTTTCAATGAGAAGTTCTTGTTTTATGAACACAGTTGACAGGAGGGATTGTTTTGACTTTATAAAAGAGTTCGGACACTTTTTTTGCTGGGTTGGTTTTGTCCTGCCCCGGTTACTGGTTCCCGATCACTAGGGAGACAGAGGAACAATCCATCGGCCGGTAATCCTGCTGGTTTGTCAGCACCTTTCCTCTCCCCTATTCAGCAAGTTCATCAAAACGACAACTCAGGACAACATCTCCATCTTCATACTTTGTGTGCACCTTATAAGGAAGAGTTTTAAAAAGTTTAATCATGGCCGTATTGCTGGGAAAGGTGGTGGCCATCAGGCCTGCAATACCGTTCTCCCTGGCCGAAAGAGCCAACTTCTTGAGGAAAATCTTCCCCAGTCCCTTACCTTGATAGTCTTTACTCACCGAAAAAGCCACTTCTGCCATATTGGAGTTTTTCAGTCTCATGCTTTCCCCGATAGCGACAACACGACCAAAGCCAAATTCACCGACAACGGCCACCAGAGCAAGATCTTGCATATAATCGACATGGGAGCGACTTTCCACTTCCGAGATACCAAAAACTGTTTTTTCGTGGAAAAAACGTGTAAATATGTCCGCTTTTGCCAGGTTGTAAAAATGTTCCTGAATGCGTCGTCCATCCACGGGTTTAGAGGGACGGATAATGACTTCATTACCATCTATTGTCATTGTTTCTTCCAGGCGAACTGGGTAAACAGCCTTTTCCGCCTCGCCGAGACTGCGTTGTGCTCCTATCAGCCCCTGTTCCTTGGCATGCTCGAAAAGCTCTTCTCGAAAGTCTGGGTGCGCCAGACTGATCATAGCTACCACACGTTCCTGTAGGCTTTTCCCAAAGAGGTTCACTGCTCCGTACTCGGAAACCACATAGTGCACATCTCCCCGTGGGACTACAACAGCTTTTTTGCCGATATGAGGTACGATATTGGAGACATGGCCCTCTTCTCCAGGGGTGGTTGAAAAAATCATGATAATCGATTTGCCGCCAGGTGATTGGCGAGCCCCTCTCACAAAATCAGGAGTGCCTGAAACACCGGCGTACCGTGTCGTTGATGATGCCTCGGCCGAAACCTGTCCGGTCAGGTCAATGGTTTGAGCAACATTCAAGGATACCATTCGATTGTTTCGGGCAATATTGAAGGGATTATTCACATAATCGGAAGGATGAAAATCGACGGCAGGATTGTCATTGAGGAATTCATAGAGGTTATGACTGCCAATGGCCATGGAAGCCACCATTTTGCCTTCGTTAAAACCTTTTTTCCGATTATTGACATTTCCTCTGGCATAGAGGTGCATGACGTCATCTGTTAAAAACTGGGAGTGAATCCCGAGATCATTTTTGTCGACCAGCGCCTGTACCGTTGCATGGGAAGCGGCATCAATATTTATTTGCAGCGTTGAGCCATCCTCTATCTGACGGGCGATAAGTTTACCCATGGTAATGGCAGCCTCCGGTGAAAATTTTGCCGGAGGTACAGCAAGAAGTTCTTCTTCATGATGGACAATTGCATCAACGTCGTTTACGTGAATAAAACTTTGTCCCATAATGCGTGGCATCCGGGGATTCACCTGGGCAATCACGAAATCAGCAGATTGGGCGGCTGCAAGAGTCACATCAACGGAAATCCCTAGGCTCATCCAACCAAAATCATCCGGAGGAGACACCTGAACCAGCGCAACATTTAAAGGCATCTTGCGGGTTGTAAAAAGGGCGGGAACATCGGACATATTCATTGGTGTGATAAAACGTTTATGCTTCGCAATGCGAGGTGTTTCCGCTGAGCCGAGATAGATTGAACGAATATTTATACTCGTATCCGATGTTTTGTCCGCAATGGCTGTTAATGAGGCTGTTTCTCGTCCGAACAGGCGGACAATCTCAAGTCCATTGAGCCGAGACGTACTTTCGGCAAGGGTCTGAACCAGTTTTTGAGGTTCACCACATCCCGAGCCTATAAAAACCATTTGACCAGATCGTATATGTGATATTGCTTTTTGAGGAGTGACGGATTTTTCCACATAACTGTCTGCCCAATATTGAGTATGCATTATATTTTTTTATCTCCCCATTGCCTCAAGTTTAAAATAATAAACAAGGCCGGTTGCAGGTTGTAAAAAAGGAAATTTTTATCAATGACGAATTGGCAAAACCTCTCTCCCCCTTATACCATAGTTCTCAGGTCCTTTTAAAGACTTCAGGAAAGCAGAGCAAGACCATGCATTGTCACCGAAGGCGCCACTAACCGACCTACCAAATTGCGGCACTACAACTACTTGCACAAAAAAATCAAGCTACTAATCATTACCGTGCCCTTTTGATTCAAATATTTTTCGGTATGCAGGTAAAATGCTGACATATCGACTTGATGGAGCCACTCTTGGCCAATCATAAAAAGGGGTGGGAATAGTGCAATCGATAGCCCAGTGGGTATCAGGAGTATTGATTTTCTGGAAACATCCCTGAAGTTAAATTCCGAGTCTCAAATCATGATGTACAGGAGTCATATTGATTGAAGTTCTGATTGCTGATGTAACAGTATAACAGTAGCAGTGTAAAATCGAAGAATGAAGCTGACTCTTTTGAAATTTGTAAAAATACGGTACTTGGAAACCCGAGAGTAAAAATATATTAAGATTGCTATTTAACAGAAAAACTTGGTAAATGTATCCAAGAATAATGTCAAGGATTGGAGAAAATTTCAGAGGCGATTTAACCCATCATTTTTTTAAAGGCTGATAAAGCTTTCTGCTTTTTAAAATCAATGCCCAGGGAAAAAACCGCTCGAAAAAAATACCCATTCATAAGTGACATTTTCCGTTAAAGTATCACAGGAAAATTCCTATAAAAAAGTTGAGATTCAACGACAACCAAATGTCGTTAATTTTGAAGCAGGCTGAAAGCGGTGTCCCCGTATCCTTTATACAGTGAGAACGAAACAAGCAGTACTACATCTTGCAATTAACGTTGGAAATAGAGCGGAATGGCTTGGTATACCGGAAGACAATGGCCGCAAAAGACCAGTACACGCCAACATTACGATTACAAACTCAATCCTTCTGATTTTGAGATAGTTCAAAAATCGTAATTCTATAACTCTGGAAGTAACTTATACCAAAGGAGTACACCATGTATGAAAACCTGACCGCTGTAGTCATTTTTATTTTTCTCTACATCGTGATATCAGGGAGACTGCAAAAAACACCTATAAATGGAGCATTTTTCTTTATCCTTTTTGGATTGATTGCCAGCCCCTTGGGTCTAGGTTTTATCAATGTAAACATTGATGCAGAAGAGCTGCGTACATTAGCAGAAGTAACGCTTGCGTTAGTATTGTTTACAGATGCCTCAAACGCTAATCTTTCTGTACTAAAAAAAGTTTTTTATATTCCAGGCCGATTACTTCTTATTGGTTTGCCTCTTACCATCTTGTTTGGTTTTGCTGCTGGATTGATATTGTTGCCCAATCTAACTTTTTTGGAAATAGCAATTCTTGCAACTATGCTGGCCCCCACTGTGCGGCTTTGGGTAAAGCTGTGGTTACAGATAATGCTGTACCACCTGCTATAAGAGAGGGATTAAATGTCGAAAGCGGTCTTAACGATGGTATCTGCGTTCCTATTCTCTTTATTTTTCTAGCTTTGGCAACTAGCCATAATGGTGATCCTCATCATAGCGGCATGATCGCGCTAAAACTTGTCGTTGAAGAATTAGGTATTGGCCTTGCGGTTGGTGTGGCTTTCACATTTCTTTGTGTTTGGATCTTTAATCGATGTGATTCATTAGGATGGGTTGGTGAAACATGGAGGCAACTGCCTGTTGTAGCAATAGCAATTGGATGTTTTTCTCTTGCTCAATCGCTTGGTGGCAGCGGCTTTATTGCTGCGTTTATCGGTGGTCTCTTATTTGGTAAAATTGCTCACAAGTCTAAAGCAGCATATGTGCTTGCCGCTGAAGGGGTTGGCGAAATTTTGGCCCTGATTACATGGGTCATTTTCGGCGCTGGTGTTATTGGTCCTTCACTTGGTGCTTTCAGCTGGCAAATTATTGTTTATTCACTGCTAAGCCTCACCCTTGTCAGAATGATTCCAGTTATGATTTCTCTGAAAGGAATCGAGATGGACAGAAAAGAAAAACTCTTTATAGGTTGGTTTGGACCAAGGGGGTTAGCTAGTATTGTTTTTGGAATAATAGTTATCGGTAATAATTTAGAGGGGGAGAGTGTGATCGCCATGGTATCGATTTGCACCATTTTTTTATCGGCAACACTCCATGGAATTTCTGCAACCCCTCTTGTCGCTGTTCTTGCAAAAAGTATTAAAAACACTTGCAAAAAGCATTAAAAAAAAAGATGATCTTTAACTCCTCGAAAATGTGCACTGACTTTAAACTTTTTAAAAAGGCGTTTACATGAGACTGTCTGTTCAATGTAAAGAAGCGATTAAAACAAGCCTTGCAGTCGTAATAGTGTACGGTATTGCTTTAAAAGTTAACTGGTTGAATCCAAATTGGGCTGCTCTTGCAGTAGGAATAATTTCCCTGCCAACAGCCGGTCAGTCCATTCGCAAAGGGCTGATGCGTTTATTTGGAACCATTCCCGGGTGTTTGGCGGCATTGCTCATTCTGTCAATTGCTGCGCAAAAACCTTGGCTTTTTTTACTTCTTAATTGTATTTGGATTTTTTTTACAACATACATGATGCTCTCGGATAAACAGCATTCATATTTTTGGAATGTTGCCGGGTTTGTTTGTCTGATTATTGCTATTGTTGATCCCACATCTTCAAATAATATTTTTCAACATGCAATGTTTCGCGTTTTGGAAACAGGCCTGGGAATTATTGTTTATACTTTTGTTTCTGTATTTTTATGGCCACAAACCAACGCTGGAGCAATTAAAAAAAGTGGTAAAGAATTAATAGCTATCCAAATTCAGTTATTTAACAGCTTAAGCAAGGTTATACTGGGTCTTGAGTCAGGTGAAAGACTAAAGCTGCTACAAACTCAAGAAGTACAATTACTAGGCCAGTTTGCCCAGTCGCTTGAAGCAGAGGGCTCGGAGAGCTATTCAGTGCAGGAGGTGTATCACCTTTTGCGTCATTTCCACAGTCTTTCAACGAGCTTGATGTCAACTTTTAATCGATTGCAAACATCTCTTGCTGGTCATGCACGCCCTCTGATGACATATGGTTTTGATGAGTTGCATATTTACTTAGCAGAAATCGATGAACGCCTGGCCGAGGTTAAAAAAATATTTGAAGGACAGCCTAATAGGTATGTACCTCAGCCAATCTCATTAAACGTTGATTCATCAATGGTGAACGAGTTCTCGCATCTGGACAAAGCCCTATACGCTGTGTGCGGAAACGAATTAAAGAAACTGGATCCTCTGACGAAAGAGATACTTACTTGTGCCCAGGAAATCTACAGTACATCAACGAGTTTTCCCTCACTTCTTTCACTGATAAAAAGAAAGAAGAAAAAGAGAGATTGGAGTTGGCCCGTACCAGATGTTGACTACATGCTGAGTGCTGTATTTGCTGCGGTCTGCACAGCTTTGGGGTTTTGCCTATGGATATTTTTTGATCCTCCAGGACACAACCTATGGCTTAACCTCTGTGGTGCGTTGGGGATGATGCTTGCTTCTATGCCCCAAATTAGGTTAACTACGATAATTAAACCATTCGCCATAGCCGCCTCCCTGGCCCTATCTGTTTATGTCTTAATTTTGCCCCAGCTGTCGACCTTTTGGGAACTAGGACTACTGCTTTTTTCGTGCATGTTCATTGCCTGCTATTTTTTCTCGGGCTTTTATCGGCTTATCGGCATTGTTTGCATAGTTAATTTGATTTCTATCACAAATCCGCAAGTTTTTAGCTTCGCCAGCATGGCAAACATGTATATTTTTTTACTAATTGTTTTTCTTTTCATTTTTACGATATCCTACATAATAAGGTCGCCTCGTCCTGAAAAGGCTGTGTTACACATGATCAGTAGATTCTTTCGCGGTGCCGAATATTTGGTTGCTGCGGTCGTAAAAAAACCAGGCTCCAAGCCATCGTCTTTCCGGCAATGGAAAAATTCATTTTACCTGCACGAAATACGAACCCTGCCCACGAAAATCAATGGATGGGGTAATGCTATAAATTATAAGCTTTTTCCAGGTATCACACCTGAACAACTTAGCGATCTTGTCCTACATTTACAGGCTCTTGTTTTTCGCATTGAAGAACTCTATGAAGCTGGAAAAGCTCATCAGGCGCAACAGTTGGTCATCGGCTTAGACGCAGATGTGCAAAAATGGTATGACGGTATCACCCCAATCTTAAAAAGCTGCTCCAGCAATAAAACACTCGAACCTGCTGAAACACTGAAAAATCGGCTCCATCGTTGGCAAATGTACCTTGAAGATAAAATTGAAAAGATTCTTCAGGAGCAAGGTGTAAAAGATATGAGCAAAGAAGAAGTTGCAAATTTTTATAGATTACTTGGAGGACTACGAGGTGTAACTACCACAACTGTCTCTTATGCTGAATTGGCCACAGCTATTGATTGGGATCATTGGCGAGAAGAAAGATTTTCATGAAAACCAGAAGGAGTGCATATGAATCAAATCCCGCATGAAATTGCTTTCGGTGGAGTTTATATGCCGCCACTATTAGTTGCAAGTCTTGTTGGAGCGATAGCTGCCGGTTTTACGGCAAAGCTGCTCAATCGCTATCGGCTTTCTAAATATTTCTTTTACCCGCCGCTTGTTTTTGTCGCATTATTGATAATCTACACATTTTTTATCGATATATTGTTAACAGGAATATAAAACAGAATGAAATCATACCAAAAATACCTACTCACAGGAAGTATCGTCTTTATCGCACTGGCTTTCATCTTATTTAAATATAACAGATACCTAACTAACCCGTGGACTCGTGACGGCCAAGTTCGTGCAGAAGTGATACAGATTGCGCCGAGGGTTTCTGGGCCTATTGTAAAACTCCCGATTAAAGACAATCAATTTGTGAAAGCTGGAGATCTCCTTTTTGAAATCGATCCAAGAACTTTTAAAGCATCTTTAGAACAGGCAAAAGCGCAGCTCGATAACACCAGAAGCAATTACGTCGCCTTGGAAAAAAAAGTTGAGGCTGCCAGAGCCAACGTTGAGGTTTCAAAAGCTGCAGTATTAAAAGGAATGAGTTCAATCAAAGAGCTCGATTCCATGATTGAAAAAAATGAATCTGAATATGAGCGCCAAAAAGAAATGTTGCCACATAAGGCCACATCTGAAAAATCACTTGAACGGGCCAAAGCCAGCTATGCTGTTTCCCTTGAAAAACGAAAAGGCGCGTTAGCGAGCTTGTCTCAGGCAAAAGCGTCACTGCGTCAAGCAGAGGCGGCTTTGGCAGAAGCTAATGCTAATTTGGGCGAACAAGGAGAAGCAAATGCCAGTATTCGCTCAGCCAAGGCAAATGTACGTCAAGCCAGGTTAAATTTTGAGTTCACACAGGTTAAGGCCACCACAGATGGATACATAACCAATCTTAACCTACGGGTTGGCACACAGGCAGTTGCCAATCAACCAGCCTTGGCTTTAATTGATACAAACAGCTTTTGGGTATATGGTTTTTTTAAAGAAACCCTGATTGGTGAAATATCTCCAGGCAACAAGGCAGTTATCACCCTAATGACTTATCCAGATAATCCCCTAGAAGGATATGTCGATAGTCTTGGGTGGGGAATCGCCCAACAAAATGGAAGTACTGGGTTTGAACTGCTTCCATCCATAAGTCCAACCTTTGAATGGATTAGATTAGCACAACGAATTCCGGTTCGAATTCATATAACAAAGATGCCGGAATCAGTAAAACTTCGTGTAGGCACAACAGCCTCTGTGTTGGTCCAGACGGGTTCCAGCCATGCAGGCATCCAACAATGAAGCTGTTAAACGAGACAATCTCGATGCCGACGAAGATACAGAACCAAATATCACGGAAGGAAAATTTTTGCACAATAGCTCTTGGCTTTCTTTTTCTTTTCATGCTGAGCAGCTGTTCTGCCGTTGGCCCTGATTATAAACAACCTCCAGCCACTTTAGGGTCTGATTGGCTTCAAATAGACGCTCCAACATTGACGAATGAATTACCTGCAGATCCTAAATGGTGGCATGCAGCTTTCCTTGACCCTGATCTTGATCAATTAATTGAAGAAGCCCTCCAGCAAAACTTGACTGTTCGCTCAGCAGGCCTGCGAGTTCTGCAGGCTCAACAACAGCTAGCCATTGCCATTGGTAATCAATACCCGCAGCAGCAGCAAGTAACCGGTTCAGCTTCAAGGCAAAAAGAAAGCGGCATTACCTTTAACAATTACGATCTAGGCTTTAACGTCAGTTGGGAAATTGATTTTTGGGGAAGATTTAGAAGACAAATTGAATCTGCCTCAGCTGAATTAGATGCTAGTGTGGCCAGCTACGATGGTGCTGTGGTTGCCTTGATTTCACAAATAGCAGAAAATTATATCTTATTTCGATCCTATGCTGACCGTTTAAAGGTAGCAAAATATAACATAGAGCTCCAGGTCGCCAGTCTGAATATCGCAAAGGCTAAATTTAATGCTGGTGAAGTAAGTAAACTTGATGTGGATCAGGCAGAAAGTCTGTTGAACAATACAAAGGCTTCTGTGTACTCTCTGGAAATATCATTACAACAAGCAAAAAACGCATTAGCCGTTCTTCTGGGTACACCTCCACAGGGTTTTAACTATCTGTTTAAAAAACAAAATGGTATTCCTGATGTAAACCCTACGATCGCCCTTGGGATACCGCAAAACCTTATTCGCCAACGCCCGGATATACGTTTTTCAGAAAGGCAGCTTGCTGCTCAAAGTGCTCGTATTGGTTTTGCAGTAAGTGAATTGTACCCACATTTTGCTATTGGCGGCTCTATAGGAACAAGCGCATTCAATACCAACGACCTCTTTAAAAGTGACAGCCAAACCTGGAGTTTAGCGGGTATTTTTGAGTGGAATATTTTTAACTATGGCCGCCTTAAAAGTAATGTTCGATTACAAGATGCATTATTCCAGCAGCTACTCGTTGATTATATGGATATAATTCTTCAGGCACAGGGTGATGTTGAAAATTCTATTATTGCCTATCTCAAAACTCATGAGCAATTAGCTGCATACCAGTTGGCAGCGGAAGCTTCGCAACGTGCTGTTAATGCCTCTAAAATTCAATATTTACAGGGCGAGATCCCTTTTAATACTCTTCTTACAAATTTAGGCTCCAACGTGCAGCAACAGGATCTTGTTGCCGCTACTAAGGGAAATACTGCGATAAATCTTGTCCAGGTGTATAGAGCCTTGGGCGGGGGATGGCAAATTCGCCAAGACAGGGATCCCGTCGATTTACTTCCGCCTGCAATAAAAAAAGAAATGCGTGAAAGAACAAGCGCGTGGCAAGGAATATTAAAATAAATATCTGGTTACCACCACTCCTTAGCTTAAGAGGGTTTGTCCTGTAGCTGGTGTTAATTTATTTTTACAACTTCATGATAAGCAAAAGAGCCCCCGAGCCTTTATTTGTTTGTATTCACCTGCCCGTGTTTTTATGAGACAGCACTGATTGGTCACTCGTCAAATGTGCCCCAGGATAATGACCAAGCTGCCATTTACCTGTGAAATCAAAATCATGGCCGGTTTTCTGGTAACGAACCTGAAGGGGTAGCCGGCTATCGCCATTACTTCACTATTTCACAGATTAATAACTCGATTGGTTAATGTTTGGTGGATGCCCTTGAAACCAGTTTACCTTTTGGCCGAGTTCATAGCCTCCAAGACAGCAAGGGGTTAATCTTTATTCAGCAAATCCTGATTAATGAGCATTGATAATAATAATTTATTTTTCCCTCCCGCCAAATTGAATCACCCCCCTATCGGCAGACAGTGGATTGAACGGCCCCGCCTGCTTGAGGCTCTGGACGAATCACTGGGAGGCAAACTGACCCTCATATCAGCCCCGGCCGGCTATGGTAAAACCACATTGGTATTACAATGGCTGAACCATATCTCTTGTCACTCCGCTTGGTTGTCCCTGGATAAGAGCGACAGTACTCCAGATCGGTTCCTCTACTCTCTGATTGCTACGATCCGTGGCATTTTTCCACACTTCGACAGCCAAACAAGCAGGCTTCTGTCAGCTCAGACACTGCCACCTCCCGAATATTTGGTCGATGTTTTCATACATCACCTAGCTGCACTGAATACCCCTCTGGTTCTAGCTATCGATGACTTTCATCTTATTACCTCTGAAGATGTTCATAAGATGATTAAACGCGTGGTTCAGTATATGCCAAAAGGATTGCACCTCATCATCGCAACCCGTATAGACCCACCATTGCCAATAATTCAATGGCAAATCAAACAATGGCTGTCTAAACTTAATGCAGCCGATTTACGTTTTGTCGACGAAGAGGCCAAAGCCTTCTTTAATCCTGTCAAGAGTGAACTGCTGACCATCAATACTATGGAACAAATAGTTACACGAACTGAAGGATGGGCCGTCGGCCTGCAGTTGATACTATTAGATCTATTAAAAGTTGACAGTCCTCAAGCTTTTGCAGAAAAGCTATGCACTGAAAACGACATGGTCATTGAATACATTTTTGAAGAAGTCATTGCCTGTCAGCCGGACGATGTCAAACTTTTTCTCAGCATATCCGCAATTCCAGATAGTTTTTGTGTATCGCTTTGCGACTACTTGCTGGCCAAGGAGGGCAACAGTACAAATAGCCGACGAATCATCAACTACTTAATTAAAAACAATCTATTTATTGTACCGCTTGACAATGAAAACAGATGGTATCGGTATCACCATCAATTCCAAGAGATGTTGCGTCTGAATATCAGATCAGCGATACCCAGTATCCGACAAACCAAAACCCACCAAATGGCCGGAGAGTGGTATGCCGATCATGGGTACTTCGAGGATGCTCTCAAACATTTGATTGCCGCAGAAAATATTGATGCTGCAGCTGAACTGGTAGGTGATATTATGCACCCCATCATCGACCAGGATATTTCCCGCCGCGCTCTGAAACGATTGCTGGACATGTTCCCAAATGGCGCTGAAGAATCGCACCCGGAACTTTTGATCGCACACACTTTTATTAAAGCGGTTAACTTGGATTTTATAAGTTGGGCCTCGCTGATGGACCAGGCAGAACTGTTACTTAAAAATTATGACTATCCGATTCCCGAAACCAGACGCCAAAGCCTTCTGGGAGATGTTGCCATACAGCGCGCATCCTTTTTATGTTATCAAGGAGACTTTGAGGGTAGCCTCCGTCGGTCAGAGTGGGGACTGAAAGTTGTACCGAAGAAACATCGCTATTCACATAATATGGGATTAATATATAACTCAGCTGCCAAATTCTTATGCGGAAGACAGGATGAAGCCTTGTTCCAGCTGGACCTAGCCCTAAATGCCAACCATTCAGAAGGCAGTTTGAACGCCGGTCAGCTTCTGGTGACGAAAATGGCAATATTGACCTTTGCTGCGGATTGGAATGCGGTGCAGGAAAATGCCCAGAAATTATTACTCATTAACGAAACTGTTCCTCAGGGTAATTACTGGTTAGGATACGCTTATTATTTTCTTGGATGCGCGGCTTATGAACGAAACCTGTTGGGTACTGCTGCCGACCACTTCAGCCGTGTAATAAAAATGCGAGATCATGTTACCACACGAATTTGCCACGATTCAATGATTAGCCTGGCGCTTATCACTTGGGCTAAAGGGGATGTGAAAACAACCGAAAAATATATCGACGAGGCATTTTTATTTGCAATTGAGATGAAGGATTCCTTTTCAGTGCAAATATCTGATTCGGTAAAGAGCAAGCTGGCCCTGCATACTGGAAAGGTGTCAGCTGACCTGCCGAAACATACTTCGGTGGGCGAAAATGTTTTCTATTGGCTGACGTTTCCCCTTTTGTTGCATGCCGATATTTTATCACATATGGACGATCATAAACATAGCAGTGACGCTCTTATCTTTATCGATAAAACCTTGCAAAGGCTAAATCAATACCACATCCGCTTGTATGTCCAATTTCAGGCTGCCAAAGCTGTGGCCTTAAAATTAGTAGGTAGAGTGGACGAGTCGTTCGAGTTGTTTGAGGATGCAATTCATCTGGCTGAACCACGTGGGTTGGTTCGATCTTTTTTAGACCGGGGACCAATAATCGGCGAGCTACTGAAGGTGCTTTTGAAAAAAAGTCCTGACAATCCTTACCTGCACCGCCTCATGGATGCGTTTATGTTAGAAAAAAGCGGAATAAATCGCATGGGCATAGCATCAGTTGATAACGACCAATTGGTTCCTGCTCCGGGAGCGGCTGATAGTACATTTATTGATTTGAGCAATCGCGAGCTGGATGTTTTGATTTTGCTCCAAGAACGTCTTTCCAATAAGGAGATAGCTCAAAAGTTGTTCATTTCTGCAGAAACCGTGAAAACGCACCTTTCCAGTCTCTACCGAAAACTAAAAGCCCCGAACCGCCGCCAAGCCGTCAACACGGCAAGAAAATGCAATCTAATACCTGAAAGGCGGCGAAAGAACTCATCCCGCAATATCTATCGGTAGCCCTTAGCATGGTAAATTTTTATTTATATTAACGAATTTTAATGTTCTTTGTCGTTTCTGTAAAAAAATATTCATCTCTGCACCAAAGAAAGAGTATGCTTTTCGCATAACCCCTAGACAGCATTATTACCTAAAGAGTCCAATTCATTTACTATAAGCCCTTTCCCCTATTGTCATTACTAGTAAGATTAACTCCCCCTACCCCTACCCCTACCTGCCGGAACTACTTGGCACATTAAATTTTTTACGGGCAATGATCGTAACAGTTATTTAACAATTTCTGCACATTGCAAAATTTCTTCCCCTAAATATCACCCTTTCCAGGTGATTGCGACCAGCCCCATGTTTAGGATAATATTTCTCTATACTGTCAATAGGCCAATACTATTAACAAATAGAGCCTTTGTCATTTCATCATTCCCCCCCCACGGTGCAAGGGAAGTCCCCCTTTATAGAGCATGCTGATAAGTTGTTTATATAAATTTTGAAACACTATTAGCGGCCTTAAAGCCAAAACCATTTAGCGTAAACAGACCTCTGATCTTAACCAAGGAGAATTGAAATGAGCGAAAATCACCAAAAGACCCCCTACGAACAATTCAACGCTGAAGTACCAGAAAACTTTCCAAGTGAGAGCATGTCAGCAAGGGCTGCTGCGGCACTGGTAAGGAGTGAATGTTGGACCGATGCAAATCCAATGCTCAACCTGTCTTCTTTTGTAACAACTTTTATGGAACCTGAAGCTCTTGAAATTTTCAAAGATGGTTCATTTAGGAATTTTGCTGATCCTGATATGTATCCGCATACAAAGGATACAGAGAATAAATGTGTAAGGTGGCTGCATGATCTCTGGAATGGTCCAAAAGATGCTGAACCGTATGGTTCGGCAACGATTGGTTCATCGGAGGCTTGTATGCTTGCAGGGCTTGCTCACAAGTGGAACTGGCGTGAAGCTCGTGAAAAAGCTGGCCTTGATGCGAGTAAACCAAATATGGTCACTGGCGGTAATGTGCAAATTGTGTGGAAAAAGTTTCTTAAATATTTTGATGTAGAACCACGCATTGTACCGCTGAAACCAGGAAATTATATACTGACTGCTGAACACCTGGATGAGTATGTTGATGAAAATACAATTTGTGTTGTAGCCATCGCGGGACAGACTTTTACAGGCGAAGATGATGCGTTCCAGGAAATCCATGACTGGCTGGATGCCTATGAAGAAAAAACAGGTATTTCCATCCCCATGCACATTGATGGTGCTTCTGGCGGTTTTGTGAATCCTTTCCTCTACCCCGAATATAAATGGGATTTTCGTCTTCCCAGAGTTCAATCTATCAATGCCTCTGGTCATAAATTTGGTCTCGTTCCTCCAGGATTAGGTTGGGTGGTTTTCAAGGATCGCAAGGTGTTTAATGAGGACCTGGTCTTTTATGTGAATTACCTTGGCGGAGAAGCCGCGACCGCAACCTTAAACTTCAGCAAAAGCTCAGCAACGGTTTTGGCTCAGTATTACAACATTTTACGCTTGGGGAGAGAAGGCTATACCCGTATCATGAAGCAAACGGTTGAGAATGCCGAGTATTTAAGAGAACGGCTTGTAAAAACTGGTAAATTCAAGATCATGAATGAAACCCAACGTATTCCTGTGGTTGCTCTTACTTTAGATGAATCCATTACCAAATATAATGAATTTGATATCTCCAACAAAGTTCGAGAACGCGGCTGGATCCTTTCTGCTTACTCAATGCCACCAAATGCACAAGAGGTAAATAGTTTGAGAATTGTTGTACGTCCTCACTTAAACAGAGATGCTGCAGAAATTCTAGCAAGTGATATTGAAAGAGCATGTGAATTTTTAGAAATACATGGTGGAAATGCAACACCACCAGAACTTCATGATCCCCTTAAGACTTCACCAGCAAAGTGCTAGATTAGTCTGAATCTATTACATTGGTTTAACCCTTAAACGATCACGTTATTTTAACGTGATCGTTTTTTAACTGAGTTATGGTGGATGAAATATGAAATTTCCTAGAAAAACTTCTATGAAAAAGATGTTTACTTTGCGTCGCTGCAGCTCCGTCCTCGCTAGCGTCTGCCTGCTATTACTTGTAGCTATAGGAAGTGGTTTAGCAGCTGAGGCTGTTGCCGAAAAATCTTTTGGCCCTGTTGGCTGGATGTTGAACTATTTAGCCCAAAATCCTTTTGCTTATCTATTTTTAGCGCTGGCAATAGGCTACCCACTGGGTCGCGTTACGGTGAAAGGTATTAATCTTGGTGCAACTGCAGGGACGCTCGTTGTTAGTATTGGTATTGCTCTTGCTGCGAGTGCCCTATTTGGCATTACTTATGATATTCCAGGGTTAGTAGAAGATATTTTTCTGATGCTCTTCATGTATGCTTTGGGAATGAAAGTTGGCCCACAGTTCTTTTCCGGATTGGCTCGTGGTGGGCTTGATTTTGTTGTTATCGGCTTGATAGTGGTCTTTTCAAATTTTCTAATAGTTTTTTTCGGCGTAAAACTTATCGATCTTGGACCGGGGTACGCTGCAGGTATTATCTCAGGAAGTTATACGGTTACTGCTGTTATGGGTGTTGCACAATCAGCTGTAAGTAGCGGGGCTTTTAAACTTCCTGAAGGGATCACTGCTGATATGGTTGGCGCCAATATGGCTGCAGGATATGCTATCAGCTATGTCCTTTCGTCAATATTTATAATTTTGCTCATCAAATATTTACCCAAGATGTTTGGTCATGATCCAGTGGAAGCAGCCAAGCAGGCTGAAGAGGAGTTTAGTGGTGGTGAAGATGGTGGTGCGTTGCCGGGTACAGCTGGGGCTTCCATTCTCGGGTTTACTGATAAACAGATTCGCTCCTACCTGGTTGAACATGAAGAGTTGGCAGGTCAATCAGTGCACGATCTGTTTAAAAAATATCCCCATGCAGCAATATTGAAAGTCGTGCGCGGTGATGAAGTTCTTGATGCGCAAGATAACCCGACCATTCAAATGGGTGACATTATTGGGGTCATGGGCGAATATTCGGTTCTACTCTCGGGTTCGGAAAAAGTCGGAAATGAAGTTGCCGAACCCAGAGCAAGGATGGTCGATATAGAGGTGGCAGACATTCACGTAGGTAAATCAGATTATGCTGGAATGACCTTACAGGAGCTTGGAGCTGAAATTGGGTTTGGTGTTCACCTTAAATCAATGTTTCGTGCTGGGGTCGCTATTCCTCATCTTCCAAAAACTGTAGTTGAAAAAGGGGATGTGCTTCGTTTGGCAGGACCTTCCTGGTGTGTGAATCAGGCTGCTAAAGCACTCAAAAGTGTACCAATAGTTGAGAGCGCCTATACTGAGATTTCCTTCATGTCTGCCGCACTGGTGATGGGCTTTATTATTGGTCATGCCAGTTTAGAACTTGGTGGTATACCCTTTGCTCTAGGAACTTCTGCAGGCTGTATGTTGATGGGTATCCTGGTTTCATGGTTGCGAACACGTAACCCTGATTTTGGTGGTCCAACAAGTGAGGGCGCACGAGCATTTTTAAATGATATCGGCTTGAGTCTTTTTGTCGCGGTTTTAGGTGCAGGAGTTGGTCCTAAGATTATGTCTTCTTTCCAGGGAACTACTGTAATCTGGATTGCTATAATTGGTTTGCTTGGAGCGTTGGTTCCTCCTTTTCTGGCCTGGTGCTATGGCTATTATATCAGAAAAATGAACCCAATTATTCTGGCTGGCGGATGCGCCGGTGGACGAAATAGTACCCCAGCATTAAACGGAGTACAGGATATATCTGGGAGTGCCATTTCTGCTGTAGCTTACCCTGTCCCTTATGCACTTACCTCTGCTATTGTTCTTATTCTAGGGTACATAGCCATGGTATTTTCATAGTCGCTTTAAGGTTTTCGCACAATCTCATAAGGGGAATCGCTGGAAATTTGATCAACGGTTTCCCTTTATGTGAATAATATCCATCCATATTCTTTATACCAGATCATTTACATGAAGAGGTTATATGTCAGATAACAAACAAGTAGTGCGTATTGCTGTTAACGTAATGCGTACACGTCTGACAGTAATTGGCTTGAACATCGCTATTGTTTCATTTCAAATTACTCAGTTATATAGTATGTCTGGGGGAGTTAACCTGCCAGGTGTAGATCATCAGGTACACGTACGAGCTGACATTGCTCTGTATTTAGCTTTATCCCTTTCTCTTATTGCCCTCGTTGCTTTTCTAGCTTCCAGTTCTCATGACGAGGTCGGTTATTGTGATCACTGGTCTTTTATTGCAGGTGATCTACTGATGTACCTAGGCCTGGCCTATACAATAACCGGTTTCTTTGCACCTTTGTTTGTCTCTTTTAATTTGTTCGGCGACGATCTCCCGTCCCAAGTTACTCAAGTAATAATTTTTCAGAAAACTATTCTCTTTTGTGGCGCTACTGCCTGGTTTCTGGCCATGTATGTTGGTCCAATTATCACCCTTCTACGTTCGCCATTTTCAAGAAGGGCCAATGTGTCTTTGGGCATATTTTATGTGGTGGTAATTGTCTTACTTTCTTGGGTTAATTCTGAGGCTTTAATGTTTGAGAACGAAATGATGAACGCTAGTGAAAAAACAGTAAAACATATTTATTTTTTGCTTGAATTGGTTCAGCCACTTATCTGGTAAACATTTTTGTTTTTAGGTCATGACAAGAATGAATCTTCCTCACTTATTTTTAACAACAAACTTTCAACAAGGATAAACACCATGAAATTTCACTTTAAACATATTGGTATCATACTTGGATTTATTTTTATTTTTCAACTCGCTGTTCATACTGGAGAAGTCCTGGCAGAGGACACCGGGATCGTTGCTGTTTCAGATGGAGCAGTGGCGGTAGATGTTATTGTGGGCATTGACAAAGAAACGAGAGTGGTCACCCTCAAGAACTCGGCGGATGAAGAGTACAAATTTACCGCTGGCCCAGAGGTGAAAAATTTTGACCAGCTCAAACGAGGCGACTTGGTCATTGTCAGTTATTATACCGGCCTGGCCATAGCTCTTGAGCCTAAGGGCAGCGAGTTGGAGGAACGTGGTTCAGTTATATCTGTAGAAAGGGCAAAGGAGGGTAAAAAACCCGGTATGAAGTTCATGGCCAGTACCTATGTGGCTGCAGTTGTAGCCAAAATCGACAAGAAAAATAAGGTTGTGGTTTTGGAGGAATCCGATCATTTACTGGCCTTAAAGGTTGGAGACCAGATTGATATTAACCGTATTGAAAAGGGGCAGGAAGTAGAGGCACTGTATGCGGCAGCCTATGCCATAGCTGTTGAGCCGGCCCCAAAAGTTTCAGGAACAGTAGAAATAAAGTCCAAATCGGTTGCCGTTGGTGTCGGCGTAACCTGGGGCGATGGTAGTCTGACCATGTATGATGGATCAACCCATGAAATCTCAATCAGCGGCCTGAGTGTTATTGACGTCGGTATTACTGCCATCGAGGCAACTGGAGATGTCTATAAACTGGTTGAAGCAAAAGATATCGAAGGTGTATTTGTTGCAGGTGAAGCCGGAGCCACCTTGATTGGCGGTGGATCTGTAATGGCTCTTAAAAATGGTAATGGTGTTGTTCTTAAATTAAAATCAACCCAGAAAGGTGTTCGTCTTACTATGGCTGGTCAAGGGCTGAAAATTAAGCTCAAATAGTGAGCAATAATTTTCAAGCAATTTTAATGTAATGCGTTGATATATACCCAGGTTTGCAAAACAAAATTGTTGAACGTTGTAACCATTACAAATCGTAGCTGAAAATACTGTTTGTCTGCAGGGTATATATCATATAGATGAGTTTTTTTATAGTGTTACAAACAAAGGAGTATGTAATGAAAAAACAAATATTACGAGTAAATGCACTTACCATTGTGATCACTGCTTTTGTTCTAATGACTGGTTACGGTCATCACGCAGTGGCAGCAGCCCCAAAGTTGATTTGTTCTTCTGCTGAAGCGATAGCCTGCGATAAGCAGCAGGAATGCATCAGAGGACCCGTTGATCTGGTTAATTTACCATTATTCTTTGAAGTCGACTTTGGCAACAAGGTTGTAAATAGCTTGACCGAAGCCGGAGAAAAACGTACCTCGCCGATTACAAATGTTCAAAGTATGGATGGCTATAAAATTGTTCAGGGCACGGACGTAGATACTGGTTGGAGTATGTTAATCAATGACCGGACTGGCTTGATGACTCTTGGGATCACAGCCCCGGGAGAGGGATTTACTATTTTCGGAGCTTGTGTTCTCTATTCTGAAAAGTAACAACCTGGGCTATGAGGGAAAAATATCGTTTGGCTTAAAAACAACGGGTAGTTGCCTGTGCACCCAACTTGGGAGGTAAATCGGTGAAGCATTTATTTAAAATTATTGTATTCAGTATGGTGATTTCATCACTGTTATTCATTACATCGCTGGAGGCTGTTTTTGGTAGTCAAGTTTTGGATAACACCATCCGTGGTGCTGCAAAAGGGGCTATTATCGGCGGTATTGCCGGCGATGCCGGCAAGGGTGCGGCTGCAGGAGCGGCAGGAGGGGCTCTTTTCGGTGATGTGACCAGACGTCCCGGGTCTCAAACCACTCTTGCCGGAGATGCCGTATCAGGTGCTGCCAAAGGGGCCATTATTGGTGGTATTGCCGGTGATGCGGGTAAAGGTGCGGCCGCAGGGGCTATTGGCAGTGCCTTGTTTGGTGGCATACGCAGAAGCCATAACAGGTAGTTAAAAAAGATTAAACAGTAACGGATTGTTTTTATATTTAAACGATAAATGTCTATATCTATGGAGAGAAGATGGATCAAAAAAAGGCAATAACAATACCATGAACGTCAAGACAGCAAACTGTTTGTTTGCTATCGCAACAATTGTGATATTGTGTGCAGCTTCTCCAAGCCATGCCAGTGATCTTGCAATACCACTGGAGTTGGCGAGCCTAATTTCTTTGGGGTAGGAATTGGTGGGTACCCGGACTATTTTGGCTCTGATGATTATACTTTTGGCGGTGCCCCAATTGGAAAAATCATGATCGGCGATGAGCGGTTTATTAAAATTGTGGTCAATGATGTTAAGGTCAATCTTATAGATCATAAAAACTGGCGATTTGGCCCAGGTCTGTTTTATCGATTTGGCCGTGATGAAGACGTTGATGATGAACAGGTTGCGATGCTCGAAGAAATTGACGGAGCACTTAATCTTGGAGCTTGGGGAGGCTACACGTGGAGGGACCCTGATAATTCACGCTTGCAGTTTGGTGTTAGTGGCTGGACTTACTGGGATGTGAGTGATGCCACCGATAATGGCTGGACAGTGGGTGCCAATGCATGGGGTCTCGTACCAGTTGCGACTCCTGTATCACTTGGTTTTGGAGCCGGTACAACCTGGGGCAACGATGATTATACCAGCACATATTTTGGTGTTTCTCAAGAAGGGGCAATGGTCAGTGGACTACCCGCCTTTGACGCTGGAAGCGGCATGCGTGATATTCGTATATGGGCTGTAGGAATATTGCATCTGAGTAAAAAATGGCATGCAGGGGCAGGCCTTCTTTATTCCAGAATGCTAGGTGATGCTGCCGATAGTCCCATTGTAGACGAACGCGGTTCAAAAGACCAATGGATATATGGAATAGGAATGTTGTATTCCTGGTAAGTTACATCTAGGTCTAAAAGTCCAAAACTTTGCATTTTATAAACAAACTGTTGCACCTTGGGAGTCATAATTAATTTTCAAGCGAATAAATTATATTTTTTTTGAGACGTTGTTTCAATATTAGGTGATTAATATATGGATATTTCATCAATGCTTATTGCAATAATCATTTATCTCGGAGCAGCCACAACTTGTGTTCTTGTCTTTGAGAGGCTTGGTTTTGGAGTGATACTCGGTTGCATTGCTGCAGGCATCATCATAGGACCCAATACCCCAGGTCCTATTCTCTCCTCATCAGTATCAGAGTTACAGAATATTGCAGAGCTTGGTGTTATGCTTTTTTTATTTACAGTCGGCCTGGAACTTCGTCCCCAGAAAGTTTGGGCGCTACGGCGATTGATATTTGGACTAGGCTCAGCTCAGATGATTCTAACTGCAATAATAATGACCGGTTATCTCATCATATTTTTTCATACGCCATGGGAATCGGCAGTGATTGTCGGGCTTGGCCTCAGCATGTCATCTACAGCTATTGTTATGGGCACATTGGGAGAAAAAGGTGAACTCCCCACTGAACACGGACAAACAGCTTTCGCCGTGCTTATGGCGCAAGATCTCTGGGTTGTGCCGGTTATGGCATTAGTGCCTATTTTGGCCCATAGTACTGGGGAGGCCGATGCTATTCCTCTTTGGCAAACAATTTGTAAAGTTGCAGGGGTAATAGCAGTCATTTTACTCTCAGGTCATTATCTACTGCCACGGGTTCTCGGTTATTGTGCCAAACATCGGCAAATAAATGCCTTTGCGATGGTGTTATTTCTGGCGGTGATCACAGCAGCATGGATGGTTGATTATGCAGGAATATCGATCACATTAGGCGCTTTTTTACTGGGAATGCTCCTTTCGGCATCTGATTTCAGATACCAGATCGAAGCAACGGTAGCTCCTTTTAAAGAGACACTTATGAGTCTTTTTTTTGTGACAGTTGGAATGTCTATTGATGTAAATTCACTAATCAACAACTGGTCAACCCTTTTAGTTCATGTTCCAATAATTGTGGGTTTTAAATGTATGGTGATAAGTGTAATCGCACTTGCGTTTGGTATAAAACGCGCTCCTGCCATTAGAACAGGCTTTTATTTATCTCAGGTCGGAGAATTTTCCTTTGTACTCTTTGCTGCAGCAGCAGGGACAGAGTTGTTGAGTAGCGAGGGGCATACTCTGGCAATGCTTGTTATAGCCGTTAGTATGATTCTGACTCCAATAATGGTCAAAACAGGTAACAAAATAGCCGATCTTTTTCTAGCCAAATTACAAACTCTGGTAGAAGGCCCGGCCGAGGGCCTTGAAAGGCATGTCGTTGTTATCGGCTTTGATGAGGTCAGTCAGCTTATAGCAAAAATGCTTGAAAAGGCCAATATCCCATATGTAGTTTTTGATAAAGATTTTGCCGTTGTCCAACAAGGAAAAGCGAGTGGCTACAACGTTCATTTTGGTGATATGAATAGTTTTGAGACCCAGAGCGTAGCCGGTTTCAGTAAGGCAAATGCCGCCTTTGTCAATGCTTCCAGTCGGTCAAAAACCAAGGCTTTGGCCATTAGCTTACATCGTCTTTATCCTGAATTAAGCATTTATGCCCGGGTGCAGACGTTAGCTGATCAATCCTATTTGGTTAATAATGGAATAACCCATGCTCGAACCTCATATATTGAAAGCACAATGGTTGTAGGTGGAATCTTACTTAAAAATCTTGGGATTAAAGAAGAAAGTGTAAATGAATTAGTTACGTTTTTTCGTAATAACGATTATGAGTTAGTCGGAGATGGTAGTGTGTCATCTGACAACAATTAAATAATAATAAGCCCGTTTACGAGTAAATGGGGTAACGCTGACAATTACATTATTTCGCCTTTTCCATTTAAAAATTTGCATAAAAAAACAGAAGGATTGAATAGTTCCATATGGGTACGCCAGCTAAGATACTTCTTCAGCAGTCTTACAAGAGTTACTAATAACCCTCTCTGATGATTGGCTGAAGGAACCGCACTTGCTACCATATTCTTCAGTTATAGGCGGATATCTGCACCTGAGATATCAACTACAAACCCGGCAAGATGATCTTCAGGCAACCAGTCCTGTAGAAAAGGAGGCAAGAGTAATATAGTATTTCTGCCTGTGGTTAAAGTTTGTGCTCATGGATGTTATGAACATAAACTAGTTACAATCATCAAATCACATCAAAAATGTCGACAAATACCAAATCGCCGCATTGTCAAATTTAATTTATTTACAATTAGTCAGCTAAACCCACCCTTACTCTTGCTCATAATCTGCAAGGGTGAAAGCTCGACAGGCTACTAGCGATATTAGTGATGAATAGCAGCACTCAATTGTATTTCTTTTTTCTGGGAAGTGTTGCGACTACAGTGGTGAGGACGCTGACCTATTTGGTCGGACCATCAGGCGACGATTACTTGTGTGTCGACCTAATCAACGACATGCTATTCAATACCCCTGACAATAGGATAGATATGCCGGACTCTGCAAACGGAGTACCAGTATTCTTCGATATCATTAACCTTTCAAAGGGCGGTTCACCACGATGAAAAACTTCATTCTTTTCATTCTTTTACTTAACAGCATGGCTATTTCCCACCCTGCAATTGCACAACAAAAAATACTCTCCGACATCGACCTCATGGTTGGTTACTACGGTCGACCTGATGCGCCTTCATTAGGTGTGCTAGGTCAGCATTCGATTGAAGACCTCGTGCCTATAATCAGAGCGAAAACAAACGAATACGCCAAAATTACCGATTATAATAATATAACCCCTGCATTTCACTTGATATATGGTCTGGCAACCTATGAGCCTGGAAGCGACAAAGATTATGTTATTCCTTTATCAAAAGAAAAAGTAATGCGATACATTAACGCGGCAAACAATGAAGGGTTTGCTGTTATCATAGATATGCAATTGGGGAAATTAACACCTCTGGAAGCAGTCAAGCCTGTTCTACCTTACCTGAAACACGAAAACGTGCATCTGGCGATCGACCCTGAGTTCGAAGTTAAAAGCCTCGACGTCCCACCAGGTAAGGTAATCGGGCACATTTCCGGAGACGATATCAATCAAGTACAATCTGCCATGACAGAATACATGAAAGAGAACAATATTGCTGGGAATAGGATATTGATCGTTCATATGTTCAGGAAAAGCATGGTAAAGGAGCCGGAAACAGTCAAGAACTTTGAAAATATTGACTTGATAATGAATCTCGACGGACATGGCTCACCACAATTGAAGGTAGATATTTACAATGGCCTCTATTCAGAAGTTGCTGCAGAAAGGGTCGCTGGCGGTTTTAAACTTTTTTTCCAGGAAGACAAACCATCAATGATGAGCCCGAAACAGGTTCTGGGAATGGAGCAGGTAGGCAATACCAAAATCAAAGAACCACCCCAATATATCAACTACCAGTGATGGAATGAGAATGGAACTGATGTTATGAAAGGAATAAGTAATATAATTGCATTGCTTCCGGATGAAGAAACAAAACAGTTTCATGCCGAGGTCCTGCCTGAAAACATAGGAATGCTCGCGGTCTTGCTCAAGAGTAGATGCCCTCACAAAGAGAAATATGAGGACGAAATATAGCAACATGTCGTGCTTTCTCTAGTATAAAATGATAGGCGCTTGCAGTATTTGAACAGTTTGATTTTTTTCAACATTTCTTGAGGAATAACTAATGGAAGCAATAGTGCTATTACTCAATTCTCAACCATTTATTACGCTTTTTCTGGTGATCGGTATCGGTTACGCTGTTGGCCGGATCAATATTGGCGGATTTTCACTCGGTATAGGCGCTGTTTTGTTTGTCGGTCTGGCGTTCGGAGCTTTTGCACCGGAGTCTGCCCCCCCCGGTCTCCTGGGGCTCATCGGCCTCATCCTGTTTCTCTATGGTATCGGCATTCAATATGGAAAACACTTCTTTGCCGGCCTTGTAAGCTCGTTCGGTATAAAGGCCAACCTTCTTTCAGCGGTGGCAGTGATAGTCGGCTGTGCTGTGGCTCTTATTCTGGGACGGCTCATGGGATTCTCGAATGACTTCGGTGCTGGGATGTTTGCCGGATCCTTGACAAGTACCGCCAGCCTTCAGGCGGCCATTGATGCAACTTCAAATCAAGACCCGGCAGTGGGTTATGCTGTTGCCTATCCATTTGGGGTTTTTGGACCAATGCTTTTCTTCTATCTCACCTTTCAGATGTTCAAACCAAAAGTGGTCGCACCATCACCGAAGCGTCTGACAACAGGCGAATTACGGGTGGGGGACCGCGGTCTTGGGGGCAAGACTATCGCCCAGGTATTGGAAAAGGCACCTGATGACCTCAAGTTGCTGATGATCAAGCGGGACGGGGTTAACATGCTCCCAGATGCCGACCTCGTTCTCAAGGATGATGACCTTCTTTCAGTTGCAGGCTATCCAGAAACGATTGGAGAAGTAAATCTGGCGGACAGTGAGGATGTTCGTAGCGATCGACGTCACCTGGACTATGTGCGTGTTTTCGTTTCCAAGGAAAAATTTGTAGGCATGAAGCTTACAGAACTCGAAATTCCGCCAGGCGTCGAGGCCGAGATTATTCATGTACGCCGTGGTGATATAGATCTGATCTCCAAACCCGACCTGCTTATTGAGTACGGAGACCAACTCGGTGTACTCATTGAGTCCGGTAAAAGGGAGAGTGTCAGTCTTTTCTTTGGGGATTCTGTAAACGCGGAATCACAGTATAGCTTCGTGTCAATGGGACTTGGGATGGCCTTAGGCGGTCTTATCGGACTGATTCCCATACCTATCCCTGGAGTCGGCATGGTTAAGCTTGGTCTTGCCGGGGGCGTGTTGATCATCTCTCTCATCCTGGGTTATTTTGGCCGGCTTGGGCCATTTAATTGGAACATGCCACCTGTTGCCAACGTCATTTTGCGTAACTTTGGGCTTACGCTCTTTCTTGCCGGCGTCGGAATTTCCTCTGGTGCACCGTTCATAGAGAACATTGCCGGGGCAGGTCTCAGTCTGTTTGCGGCCGCAATTATAGAGGTAGCGGTGGTTGTATTGACTATTATTCTGGTGGGATACTTTATTCTTAAGATGAGCTTTGACGACTTGCTTGGCATTGCCTCAGGCGCGACCGGCAACCCGGCGATTCTAGCATATGGCAATCAACTTACACCCACAGGTAAGCCGGATATTTGCTATGCCATGATTTTCCCTGGAGTGGGAACGGTTTTGAAGATTATCCTGGTACAAATTATGGTTGCAATGGCGTCCGGCGGAACACTGCCACCAGGGTAACCAAGCAGGGGATTCATGGATAAACACAAAGGACAATATTATGAAGCCTTAACAGTTGTTAGAGGTTAACGATTTAATTCACTGGATCATATTTTTATTTTATTCGGGCTTATTCCGGGACTGCCGGGCATAAAAGATTACACTTAAGCATTGATGCGGAAGGTTTGAAAATTTTGACGGAAATGACTCTTGGAAAAGCATTGTATCAGTACGTCGGGAAGTCAAGTCATCCAGAGTGTTCAGGAATTTTTACGACAACACCTTGAACACCTGCCGTTGTATATGTATACTTTTTAAACCAGCTTATTTCACACAATTCTAAAGGAGTATAGCTGATGACAAAACCTGGTGAAATTATTCTTCAAGAGAGCGACGATAGCACTGTGACACTCGTTCTTACCGGCTCTTGGAAGCTTGGAGGAATTGGTTCATCAGCCGAAGATGTCTATCAGCGCCTGCAATCTTTACCCACACCGAGTAAAATCAAATTTGACTCTAGCCAACTAAGTGAGTGGGACTCTGGTTTATTAATTTTTGCAAAGCGGTTACGAACAGTTTGCCAAACGAAAAACGATGTTTTTGACAGCAGCGGATTGCCCCAGGGGGCGCAACAATTATTAGCCTTAGCGGCTGCCGTACCAGAAAAAAAGGACGCTCGTAAAATAGAAAGCAAAACACCTTTTCTGGTAGTCGTGGGAAACGACACGGTCGAATTGTTCCATTCCATTGGAAAAATGCTCGAATTTATAGGAGAGGCAACCTTGGCTCTGCTGCGACTTTTTCATGGACAGGCCCGATTTCGACGTAGCGATATGCTTATGACCATGGAAAGTTGTGGTGGACAGGCATTACCAATCGTATCGCTAATCAGCTTCCTGGTCGGCCTCATTCTGGCGTTTGTAGGTGCTATCCAATTACAACTTTTTGGTGCTGAAATTTATGTGGCAGACCTGGTAGGTATAGCCATGGTTCGTTTGATGGCCGCCATTATGACCGGAATTGTAATGGCAGGCCGCACTGGAGGGGCTTTTGCAGCTCAACTTGGCACCATGCAAGTAAACCAGGAGATTGACGCCCTTCGAACCATGGGAATTTCTCCCATGGAATTCCTTGTCCTCCCAAGAATGTTAGCCTTGGCGCTGATGATGCCCTTACTTTGCCTCTATGCTAATATAATGGGAGTTCTTGGCGGCATGGTTGTCGGCGTAAGCTTACTGGACATCGGCCTCATACAATATTACAACCAAACAGTTGCTGCGGTACGCCTCTGGGATCTTGGAATTGGTATTTTCAGTGGGATTGTTTTCGGTGTGATCGTCTCATTATCAGGGTGCATGCGGGGAATGGAATGTGGCCGGAGCGCGTCTGCTGTCGGGGAAGCGGCAACTTCTGCAGTGGTAACCGCAGTTGTTGGCATCATTCTCTCTACAGCCGTCATTACTATTATCTGCAATATGCTGGGTATCTGATCGTGGTGCACTCTGTAGAGGGGCTGCACGAGCCAGAAAAAAAACACGCAAAAAACAGAAGCCTTGCCGGCATCAGAATAGTCTTTCAATACAATCGGTTCTTATCTTTCATGGCCGACTTATCTGGGTTAAAGGTCCTATAATTAACTATGATTGACCGACCACCGCACATAACCGTACAAGACTTTACGATGGGGTACGGAGATTTTGTCCTTATGCGCGATCTGAATTTTACGATCAATCATGGGGATATTTTTATCATCATGGGTGGCAGTGGTTGTGGAAAAAGTACTTTGATGACCATTCTAACAGGCCTGAAACGTCCCACCGGCGGAAAAGTATTCTACGACAAAACCGATTTCTGGGGTTCTGACCCAGAGGTTCGTGACCGAATTATTCGTCGGGCCGGAGTTATGTACCAAAGTGGAGCTCTTTGGAGCTCAATGACCCTGGCAGAAAATGTTTCACTGCCTCTAGAGAGCTATACAGCCTTGAGCGCAGCAGAAATAAAAGAAGTGGTGGATTTAAAACTTGAACTGGTTGGACTCGCCGGCTTTGGCGAATTCTATCCCTCTGAGATAAGCGGTGGCATGCAAAAACGTGCTGGAATTGCCCGCGCAATGGCCCTTGATCCAGAAATCCTCTTCTTTGACGAACCATCAGCAGGGCTTGACCCTGTAAGTGCGCGTCGTTTGGATGACATGATTCTGGAGCTCCGCGACAGCATGGGAACGACGATGGTTATTGTAACACATGAGCTGGCTAGTATTTTTGCGATCGGTGACAATTCTGTCTTTCTTGATGTTTCTCAACGCACCATGACCGCAACAGGAGACCCAAACAAATTGCTTGCTGAAAGTCGGGATCCGACCTTGCACATGTTTTTGACCCGGGGAGAAAAACTAACCTAATTTTTTGGTGGAAATAATGGCAAAACAAGCTAACACAATGATGATAGGCGGCTTTGTCGTGATTGCTGTTTTTCTTTTAGCGATCAGTATCGTGCTGTTTGGTTCCGGCAAATTCTTCAAACAAACCGAAGAGTTTGTACTCCATTTCGACACCTCTATTAAAGGACTCAACGTTGGGGCGCCGGTATTATTTAATGGTGTGAAGATTGGATCTGTTACAAAAATCGTCATGATCGCTGATCATAAAAATTATGAGTACATGATTCCCGTCTACATTGCAATTGAGCCCGATATTGTGCAGATCATGGATGGGGATGAGCGTATGGACCCACACGATTCGCTGCCAAAGTTAATTGATAAAGGATTAAGGGGCGTACTTACCTTGCAAAGCTTTATTACAGGTCAACTTATGATTGAACTAGGTTTCCATCCGGATACAACGGTGAACCTGAGGCAATCAACTGAACGGGTACCGGAAATTCCAACCATACAATCTACCAGCGAACGGTTATTTCAGATTCTACAACAAAGTGATTTTAAAGGAATGCTGGATAATCTGGAAAATGCTTTGTCAGGGATTGACAGTCTCGTCAATAATCAGGAACTGACTGATATCTTTCATTCCATAAGGCTTGCAGCCGACAATGTGAAGGATGTTACCGGAAAGATTAATACTCATGTGGACCCACTCGCTCAAAAAATAGACGATACGCTTACAGATTCTCAAAAGCTGATTAATAATTTGGATCATCAGCTTGAGCCAATTAGTGATGACGTCAAAAAAACTATTGACGATTTTGACAAACTTATTTTGACGGCAAATGCAGATCTGGCATCACTGACAGAGAGTATCGAAAAAAGTTTAGCTGACTTCAGAGGCATCGCATCTGAAGACTCACCATTTATAATTAAAGTGAAAGAAACACTTCAAAATATTTCAAGCATGGCGAGTTCATTGCAGCAGCTAGCTGATTATTTGGAACGGCATCCAGAATCGCTGCTCAGGGGAAAAGGCAAGTAAGGGGAGAATATTATGTTGGAGAGTAAGCGGTGTTTTTTGTCAGCAGCTATTATTTGCAGTGTGTTGTTCATTCTTTGTGGTTGCTCAGGAAGAAGTCCAGAGCCTCGCTTGTATATGCTTACCCCAGCTTCAGCAGTTGAGAGAGAACAAGTCTCCAGCAAAACAGATGCAAAAATATCTGTTGGTATAGGCCCTATAAAAATTGCAGATTACCTCAACCAAAAGAACATTATTACCCGTACCAATGACAATAGTATCAATCAAGCCAATTACGACCAGTGGTCAGGTTCCCTTAAGGATAACCTTATTACTGTTTTCTCAGAAAACATTGGCTACCTCTTAAAGACTGATTCAATATTTGTGTATCCGTGGCGCATTTTTATTCCGATCGATTACCAAGTTACAATGGATATTATCCGTTTTGATGGCCGGCTTGGAAAAGACGTCGTGCTGGTAGCTCGCTGGAACCTCTTAAAGGGGAAGGAGAAGGACATTACCGTTACAAAGCGGAGTGAAATTCGAATTCAAACCAGTGCTGGAAGTTATGAGGCTCTCGTCAAGACTCTAAGTAAAGCGCTCAGCATGCTTAGCACTGAAATTGTAAATACAATTCAAGATGCAGAAAATTGATTTCCACGAGCACTTCAATTTGTTTGAAAAATCATCGGATATATTTCTTTGCTCAGTATCTCTCATCTTTTTTGCCCTTCACCAAACTTTTTATCTTGAAAATACATCTGGATACCAAAAGGGAGTTTACAGCCTCAAACAACTCGAAAAGGAGTTTGAGTGGATACAAAATCACACATATTATACAAAAAGGAGCATTCGTAAGTGGCTTGACAAAATAAAGATACCACTAACCAGTACCATTTGAGAGGAAAACATACCCCAACCTGCTTGTTCAAAATTAGATTTGTGGTTAAGCATAATTGCGGTATCATCAGTTAGATCTTACCTGCCCCCACCACTCTTTCCCTGCTGGTAATCGATGCTGAAAAAAATTTTCCCTTTTACTGACTGGTTCCGCGGGTACACCCTTACTCACTTGAAAGCGGATGCCATGGCCGGGCTGACTGTGGCCCTGGTTCTTATACCGCAAAGCATGGCCTACGCCCAGCTTGCCGGACTCCCTGCCTATTACGGACTCTACGCTTCCTTCCTGCCACCGATAGTAGCGGCGCTTTTTGGTTCCAGCCGCCAGCTGGCAACCGGACCGGTTGCGGTGGTTTCTCTTATGACGGCAGCCTCACTTGCGCCTCTTGCAACCGCGGGCAGTGAAGCGTATATCGGGTATGCTATTCTTCTTTCCCTTATGATAGGACTTTTTCAGCTGCTGCTTGGAGTATTGCGCCTGGGATTGGTAGTCAACTTTCTTTCTCATCCAGTTATCATCGGCTTTACCAATGCTGCGGCCCTTATCATTGCCTCGTCGCAGCTTTCAAAGTTTTTCGGGGTGGTCGTAGACACGGCCCCTCATCACTATGAAACCATGCTACGGGTAATACAAGCAGCCAACCACTACACCCACTGGCCCACCCTGCTGATTGGACTAGCTGCTTTTACCGGCATAATCCTTCTCAAAAAATATGCGCCCCGCCTGCCCAATGTGCTGATTGTCGTCACGGCCGCTATCGTGCTCTCTGCCATGATCGATTTTGAACATAATCAGACCACAACGGTTGCCAACATTCGCTCACCCAAGGCCAAAAACATCCTGTGGACCTACCATATCCAGTCCAGGCTCCACAGCAAGCTGGTGGAACAACGATCCACCCTTACCCAAAAACTGGCAGAGACTCAATCGGGCAGCAAGGAGTGGATTATGCTGCTCCAGAAAATAGACATGCTGTCTCACAAGATCAGGGTGGCGAATAACCATGCGGCAACCCATCGTAACCTGGCCAGATCGATGCTGTTTCACAAGGTCGAAGATGGTGAAGCAGCTGGATTTTACCTGCGAGATGAACTCCCCCAATCCGCCCACACCGACAGCCGTACCTGGCGAGTAAAAGTCAGCCCTCAACCCGAGGATACAGAAAACTTTACCATGATCGGTGGCGGCAGCATTGTTGGCACAGTGCCCAAAGGACTCCCAGGTTTCAGCATGCCCCAATTGAATATGCAAACCATCAGCGAATTATTGTCTTATGCGGTAATCATTGCCATTATCGGTTTCATGGAGGCCATTTCCATTGCCAAGGCCATGGCCGTAGAAACCGGCGACAGGCTCAATCCAAACCAGGAACTCATTGGCCAGGGCCTGGGCAATATCATTGGTGCAATGGGGCAAAGCTATCCAACCTCAGGGTCTTTTTCCCGCTCTGCAGTTAACCTTCAAGCAGGTGCTGTCAGTGGTATGGCTTCTGTCTTGACCGGCTTGACCGTGGTGGTGGTGCTCCTTTTTCTCACTCCGTTACTCTATCATCTTCCACAGAGCGTATTGGCAGCCATCATCATGCTGGCAGTACTTGGTCTTATCAATGTTAAGGGATTGATTCACAGCTGGAAGGCACAATGGTATGACGGGGCAATAGTGGTTATCACCTTTTTTTCCACTCTGTACTTTGCTCCCCATCTAGACAAAGGAATTCTCATTGGGGCGGTTCTTTCGATTGTCATTTTCCTTTATAAAAGCATGCGCCCCCAAGTTGTTTCTCTGTCCAGGGGCGAGGACCAATACCTGCACGGCGCGCTTTCCCATGGCTTGCAGGAATGCAAATATATCGACGTGGTCCGGTTTGAAGGGGCTCTTTTTTTTGCCAATGCAGGCTACCTGGAAGACAAGGTGCTGGATCATATGGAAAGTAAAACCGACCTGAACCATATTATCATTGAATCATCCGGAATCAGCACGATTGATGCCTCCGGTATAGAAGCACTGAAACTGATCGTCGACAGAGTGCGTCGGGCTGGTATTACTATTTCTTTTAGTGGTGTGCATCGCACGGTAACCGACGTACTTATCCGTACCGGAATGATCAAGGACATCGGTATTCAGCACTTCTATCCAACCATGGAGAAAGCACTCAATGCGGTCTATGCCGATGCACATAAAGACCACGATGAAGCTGCATTTGACTGTCCCTTGAAAAGAGTTATTTACACGACGCCCGACAAACCAGGTGGCAAGCAGGAGCACTCTTACGATATTGCCGGCATCTGGAAATTTGACACGGTTAAATAACACTCACCATCAAACCATATCCGCCTACTTATCCAGCCACTCCTCAAGTCGCCGGATGCGAGCCGGATGGATGGTGGCTGAAGATAGTGCCTTATCAGCGTAATGATTGAACAGCTGCTTGTATTCTTTCTTCTCGCTGTCACCTTTGGTTTTGCTGTAGAGCCAGGCATAAGTATACGCCAGGTAATACTGGCTGTAACTGTTTTCCTGGTCGAGTTGAGCAGCCTTTTCAAATGCTGCAGCCGCCTCTTGATACTGTTTCTTCTGGTAGAAAATATACCCTGAAAAATTGGCGAGAAACGTATCGTTACCGCCTTTATCACGCGCGGTTTGCAGTGCCTTCAACGCACTGTCGTACTGATAAAATCCGTTCACGTGAACAATGGCAAGGTACCGGTACGGACGGGGGTCTTGCGGCTGAAGGACAATAGCCTTTTTCAAGGTTTGCATTGCCTTACGGCTCATGGAAGTCAGGGTATACAACCTGCCGAGTTTGAGCAATGTTGCAAAATCTTCTTTACCAGCGGCAACCTCTTTTTCCAAAGTCTCTATGGTGGCAGCAATGGCTCTATCATTGCCGATTTTGTACACCTCCTCCCCAGTTAAGGGGATATCCTGGCCATAAAACCTGAACGCATCCCATAAGAGAAGCATATAGGGATGTGCACCAAATTCAACTCCCCACGAGGGAGAAGGTCCCATGCGAATAAATCTCTTTTGGTTAACCAAATCAAACTGCCAGCCTTCATCAGTACGGCAAAAAAGGAAAGGAGCATTATTCCAGCCTTCTTTTTTCCCAAAAGAAATAACACCATGATTACCATCCTCCAACACCTGGTAAGCTCGTTTGCTGTAGGTCTGGTACTGTTGGGTAAGACGCTCTTTGGGCATGGTGGCAAAATCGCGGTAGGCCAGACGACCTGTAGGTAAGAAAACCTGCAGGAACGGGTCACGTTCCTGATCCTTCCATCGCTTCAGTAAAGTATGCCAGGCGTCATCAATACTTTTTCCAGCGGGGTAGCGTGTGTTTATTCTGTCGGCAGAAGAGACATCAATGACCTCCATCGGCTCCAAGGCAATCCTGGCCCCTGCTCCCTGGGAAAGATACCTTGCATCACGCTTGCTGATCGCATCTGCAACCGCAATATCAGCGTGGAGTACCTGGGCTCTTGCCTCAAGCTCTTCCATGACTGCAATAAGGCCAATTTCCAACTCACCGGCAACAAAACGGGATTGCAGTTGGCGCCGTTCAACAGCCCCGGTAAAAAGGTCGGTAAAGATGGGTTCCAGCTCATAGCTTATTTCCAGCTTCACTTCCTTACTCTCATCAACCAACAAAAGCAAGACACCGCCTCCCTCCATCGCCCTGCCAACCTGCCACTTGCTGAAAAGCAAGGCCGCCGCTTCACTAATCGTATATTGCCGGCCAAGGGAAGGTAGAACAACGATGAGCAACTCTATCTGGTGTCGATTACGAAAATCAGCAAGCGCTTTGGTAGTAGACTCGCGTAAATCATCCATGGTGCCGACATAGTCAAACACCACCTGTTGCTGATCAGGCCGCTGGGCCAGGATGTTATCCAGACTATGCTGTTGGTCAGTAGAGCAGCCGGATACCAGCAACAATCCGACTAGCACCCAAAAAAGCCATTTATATCGATAATCCTGAAGCATGGTTTTTCTCCCTCAAATGTCACTGGAGCATCACGGTTTCGTCAATTTTATACAAGATGGGTATACAGCTCCATTGTACCATAGCTCGTAAAAAAGGGAGTATACGATGGAATTTGTTTTGATTGCCTCAGCCCACTTTCTGGCCCTGCTCAGCCCTGGACCGGACTTTTTTCTCATCATGCAGACTGCACTACGGATGCCGATGCGTTACGCCTTGTCTGTCTGCGCAGGCATTGCCGCCGCCAATGGACTCTATCTGACCATTGCCGTTCTCGGTCTGGAGGCAGTACGCAACATGCATCTTTTGATGACGGTGCTCAAGTATCTGGGCAGCGGTTACCTCATCTACATTGGTTACCTACTCCTGCGTGCTCCTAAGAGACCATTAACCCAAAATGAAAAACAAGGATTTCTGCGTCAGCAATCCTTTATCCGCCAATTTACTCTAGGCTTTGCCTCGGCATGTCTCAATCCTAAAAATGCCATTTTCTACCTTTCCCTGTTCACGGTTATGGTATCCGCAGAAACACCTCTTGCAATACGGACGCTCTACGGACTATGGATGGCCGGTATAGTCTTTACCTGGGACATGGGGGTAGCTATGCTTATTGGAAACAGGCGAGCTAAAAATTATCTGGAAAAATGGATCTTCGGGTTGGAAAAGATATCAGGCCTGATGCTCTCCTTGTTTGGCATTTTGCTTTGCCTGGATTGAACCCAGACATGGTTCATCTTTACTGAAGGAGATTCGGCAGCCAGTGCACCAGCCCCGATACCAAGCTAACGTTATTGAACAAGAGGGACAGATGAGGGAACAAACAGAAAACAAGGAATTCTATTTCCGCGAAGGATGCTTTATCACCGAACTCTATAACACAACACATGATCCGGCGTGCTCGGTTGCCCAGGCTCGAGTTTTGCCAGGGACAACAACCAGATGGCATAGCCTTGACGGCATCATCGAGCGGTACCTTCTTCTTCAGGGACAGGGAGAGGTAGAAATCGGCAATGGGGCTCCAGCGACCATGAAGTCTGGGGATACAGTAATGATCCCTGCAGGAACAAGGCAGCGCATTCGCAATACAGGCAAGGAGGATCTGGTTTTCCTTGCCGTGTGCACGCCGAGATTTACCGAGGACAGGTACAAAGACCTTGAGCAATAATGAGCATGACAGATGTTGCGGCCGGCCTGCTTACCTTCTGCGGAGCTGCAGCACTCCCACCACAATCAGAATAAGCGGCCACCATTCCCGCAAAATGGCCTTGACCTGTCCCATGGGGAGGAAATCGAGATTAGAAAGCAGGAAAAAAGTTCCTATTACGATCAGAATAATCGGAAATATTTGCGAACCCATGGAGTCCTTAAGAAAAAATGTGTTTTTTTGTGTTTAACGGCACAGCCTGAACTAATGAAAAATCCGGGCTACGGTTTTTCCGGGGAAGCATCTGCGCTCCCCCTATCTGTTGATCCTGGAAGCAAACGTATCCGCTTTGCCTCGTACACGGACAAGACAAAGAGGGTTGCCATGGGGGTGGTAAACAGAGTACCCAATCCAGTGGAGCTTCCAAGGGAGGTAAGCACCAGGTATACGGCAACAACAGCTATATGTTCCGTAATCGGTTGCTGCATTGCCATTCTTGAGCTTTCCTGCAATGCGTCGAAAAGGCGATACTGCTGATCAGTCATCAGCGGCAGCATGTATATGCAGAAAAAAGCCACAGCGAGAATAACAACCAGCCCTGGCAGAACCAACATTGCCAACCCGAAAAAAACCGCGATCCCGATCAGAATTCCAAAGCCGATCAGCGGGAGGAAAAGATGCATTTCAGCAAACAGGTCCCTTATTTCCGGCTTTCTTCCCTCTCGTATTGCCAGGAGTAGTGACTGCATGTATCCGGCAGTCAGAACCGGTGCAAGGATACCAAGGGTAAGCATGGAGGCACCGAGCAAAATGACGGTGGAAATGAGTAGAGAAGGGAGAAAGGCGGTAAAGACCTGCCATGATTTCTCAAAATGTTGTTTAAAATCCATACAGTCCTCTTTTTTTCACTTATAAAAGTCCGAAATACCATAAACAACAGGGGCATCTGAGGCAAGCACTATGGTTTTTTTTACTCTCCCTGGAAAAGATGATCGGCGAGTCCATCCACGGTACGCACCGGAACACATCGCATCCCTTTTTTTCCCGCTCCCTTTATCTGGCGCATACTCGATTCAGGCATGATAAAGGTGGAAAACCCAAGCCGCTCCGCTTCCCGCAGCCGCATTTCCATCTGCCCCACGGCCCGAATTTCTCCGGCAAGCCCCACCTCACCGCAAACAACCGTTGCAGGATCAATGGTCTTTTCAAAGAGACTAGACAGCAGTGCCACTACCATGCCCAGGTCCAATGCGGGTTCATCAATCCGTATTCCACCGGCAATATTCAAAAAAATATCATGATCGAACAGGGTCACGCCCAGTTTCTTTTCTAAAACAGCGGTCAAGAGTGCCAAACGTTGCGGATCGGCACCAATGGCTGTTCTACGAGCGTTGCCGGGACTCGATCTGCTCACCAAAGCCTGTACTTCAACCAGAATCGGCCGCGTCCCTTCGATGGAGGGCATCACAACGGAACCCGGCACATTGACGGGTCGCTCTGCAAGAAATAAAGCGGAAGGATTGGTAACCTCGGCTAAACCATTTTCCTTCATTTCAAACACGCCGATTTCATTGGTCGAGCCGAACCTGTTCTTGACCGTACGCACAATCCGGAACACCTGCCCCCGATCCCCCTCAAAATAGAGAACCGTATCCACCATATGCTCCAGCACACGCGGTCCGGCAATAGAGCCATCCTTGGTCACATGTCCCACCAACAGAACCGGCAAATCACGGCTCTTAGCAAGGGTCAGAAGCCGAGCTGTGGACTCCCGTACCTGGGTGACGGACCCCGGAGCAGAGCCGATTTCTTCACTGTACATCGTCTGAATCGAATCAACAGCTAAGAGTACCGGCTGCATATCACGAGCCAGCTCAATGATGGATTCCACGCAATTTTCAGTGGATATATAGATGTGAGGGCTGTCAATCTTGAGTCTTTCAGCCCGCATGCGGATCTGCTGCGCTGACTCCTCACCGGTCACATAGAGCAATTGTTTATCCTGCCCGCTAAGGGCAGCAAGCAGCTGAAGAATCAGGGTGGATTTACCTATTCCGGGATCGCCGCCGATTAAAATCATGGAGCCGGGAACTATACCGCCGCCAAGCACTCTGTCCATTTCATGAATGGATGTCACCAGACGTGTGGTTTCTTTTTCCTTTACCGCCTGCAGGGACTCCGGTTTACGTGATGTTGCACGTGAAGCTTTTTGCCGGACCTGCTGCTGTTCGCTCAAGGTGTCCCAGGCAGAACAGTCCGGACACTGACCAAGCCATTTTCTGCTCTCGTATCCACATTGAGAGCAGATAAACACTGTCTGTGTTTTTTTACTCGGTGGCATATTGCTCATCTGCCTGTAAAAATATCATCTTATACATTCTTCGGTACTCTGCAACACTGCTTTCATCGAGCCACCTTTCATAGGCTGCCCTGTATCTTTCGGTAGGACGTTGCTCTTCTAACACTTTATTAATGGCTGCGATCGCCTTTGCTCCCCACTCATTTTTGGAGCAGGCCACATAGGTCAACATGGGCTCATGATCAACAAGGTTTTCCTTTACCGACAGGGTCATAATCTGGTCTCTGAGCCCCATTGTCTCTGCAAGATACATGGCCTCTTCCGGGAGCCCCGGCATTGCTTGAACCCGACCAGCCAACAGCATCTTAAAAAGATTTAACGACAGTTCAGGGCCTTCATAGGAGAAGAGATTGTCTTGGTTCCCATAGGTGTTCAGGATTTCATCAAAGGCCGGCCCGTATGAACGCTTGGCTGCCCGACCAATGATAAAGTTATTACTGGCCAGCACATCCTTGAGGCTCACGGTCTTCTTGCCACCAAAGGCAGCAAACTGCTCTTTTTTTATGATCAGCACTGGTGGCAGAGTAAAAACACTGGGAATGGAAAACAGCGCAAATTCTTCCCTTTCCTCTGTTTTATACATAGCGAGACTACAGGCAGGCTCACCTTGTTTCCACTGCTGATAATGACGGGAAATATTTGCCTGCATAGAAACATGATCATACTGGGGCAAATTTTCCTTGAGAATGTCGGTAATGAGATCTTCATATCCCTGCCCTTTCAATTCCCCCTCGTGAATAAAAAATGGCGGCGCCACAGCCTCCATCCAATACATTTTTTCCTTGGCAAAAAGAGTTGTCGGAGCTAACAGGATACTCATCACAAATATGTATGATACGATTTTTGTTATACGTTGCATATATTCCACATTCTCCACTGTTTTTCCCGCACCATTGCATTGTCAATCTAATATCAAGCACAGAGGACTGTTTGCAGTGTCGTGCCCAACTGTTCCAGAGTGTATGGCTTGGCAATAAAACCTCCAGCCCCCATCTCAAGGGTAACACGAACATCTTCATCCTCTGCATAGCCACTGGCAATAATCGCTTTTTGCCCCGGATGCATTTTCAGCACTTCTTCATAGGTCTGCCTGCCGTTATATTGACCAGGTGCCATTAACATGTCCAGTAACAGCACATCCACCGAATTGATTGTCAAATATTCCAGGGCTTCTTCTCCCGAACTTACAACAAATGTTTCGTACTCGAGTGATTGCAACAACTTCGTCGCTACATCTCTTTGTCGAGGCTCATCGTCAACAACCAGAATCGCTTCTCCTTTGCCCTTTAACTCCCGCCAGTCTCTCTCAGTAGCAGCAGACACACGAGGCTCGGCAACACTAGGAAAATACATGTCAAAAGTTGTTCCCGCCGACGAACTCCGCACATTAACAGTCCCACCATGATCACGAACAATGTTCCAAACAACCGCCAAACCAAGGCCGGTTCCACTCCTTCCCATGACTTTTTTCGTATAAAAAGGCTCAAAGATGTGCTGAATTTCAGCTTGAGCTATACCAACACCGGTATCACTGACCGTAATCTTTGTATATTGCCCTTGGCTGGGCAACTGCCATTGTTCCTGTTCTCGCGCTGTGACTACCCTATTCTCGGTTTTGATACGTAAAATCCCGTGCCTGCTGATAGCTTCGACAGCATTGGTGATCAGGTTCATCAGACATTTACGCACATAAATTGCAGAACAAGCGATATTGCACAACTCGGAATCAAGAACAGGCTCAATGGATACCAGAGGATGTCGCGTACACAGTTCCTGAAAATCAGGAGAAACCAGATATTCGCGGATTAAGTCATTCGGAGCAACAATTTCTCTTTCCGCAATTACCCCTCTGGCAACCGTCAGTAAATCAGCAACTACTTCACTGGCATCCATGCCGGCCTTTCGTATAGTTTCAAGAGGTCCCTTCATAGGGCTATCCTTCGCCTGATCCAACAGCAACAGTTCAGGATAACTGACAATACCGGACAAAATATTATTG
Organism: Desulfogranum marinum; assembly: GCF_963675105.2. Lineage (NCBI taxonomy): Bacteria > Pseudomonadati > Thermodesulfobacteriota > Desulfobulbia > Desulfobulbales > Desulfobulbaceae > Desulfogranum > Desulfogranum marinum. The sequence goes on along the minus strand of NZ_CAXXRO010000004.1, from coordinate 911,403 downwards.
AGATCATGGGCAACGCCACCGGCCATCAGACCAATAGCTTTCATCTTCTGGTCTTTAAGCAGTTGTTCCTCCAAACGATGCCTTTCGGTAATATCGATACCAATAACCCGAGCACCGACGATATGCTCACCATCCGTGATTGATGCGGCACACAATAGAAGAGGGAACGAGGTCCCATCCCCCCCTTTTGCCTTAAACTCTTTCAAATCGGTATTTCCATCCTGCAACGCTTTTTGAAACCTTTCCCTGACAGTGGTACCTTCTTTCTCTACAATATAGCTGAACAAATTGTGTTTTTCCGTTTTCTCCCACTTAAACCCGAGACGGCACTGTGCCTCTTTGTTTGCATAGGTTATATTTCCATCAGTATCTATTTCAAAAACCATCTCTGGGAGGAGATTAACCAAATCGTGAAAACGCCTCTCGCTATCCCGCAAATTCTTTGTTCGTTCGAGGACCAACTGTTCAAGGATTGCCCTGCGCCTGAGAAGAGAGTCTATGATGATGATAATCAACAACAACAACAGGTGCAGACACAAAATATTCAACAGTGGAAAGACCACTTGCACATACTTAACGCCATGCAACTTACCAATGTTCATACCGCTATGAGTAATATTTTGCTCAAGTTCCTTGGTCCAAATCATGCCTATTTGAAACAACCATTTAGAAACGCCTTCAAGCGGTCGGGAAACCACCTTCAAAAAATCCTTTTCCCCAGGAATCAAAATAGCAAGCGACTGGTAGTGCTGGGCTTTTAGTGCCAATTGTAAATATGCTGCGGCACCACTGGCATTGAGCGCCCATATATCATCGGCCAAAAAGACGGCATGTGTTTTAAAATCTTCCTTATCAACGCGCTTTTGGCCCACGACATATCCTATCGAACTTATGCAAAATGAAATTGCAACAAGGAGTATGATAATACAATGGCGACGATTCAGGTGAAAGTCTGTCATGTTTCCTGCACGGTTACGATACGTAGGCTAATTCCTAAAATTCATGGACTTGTCAATCCATCCCACTCTGAACAACACCACCTACCGGCCTTAGAAAGACTGTTGGGTAAAGCCTCATCACCAACCCAGGCGCTATTTCAAGAGAATCAATACACTGCTGCTTACTTTTGCACTACAGGAATGAGATTTTTTATCATCTTTTCATACTCACCAGATGCCTGTAGCCGAAGAAATGCACTTTTAAATGACTCAACCAGCTCTCTCTCTGAATTTTTTGAAATAGCTAAATAACCATCAAGCTCAATATCCAAAGGAAAACGTCGTTCTACAAGGCTATGAGGATCATGGCCCATCATGGAGAGGGTATAATGCGCTGTATTTTCATCTGCCGCCCAAAGGTCGATCCAGCCAAGGATAAGCTTCTGAGCAATTGCACGTGGAGTGGTGTCTTCTACCAGCCTGGTAAAGCCCTTATTTTTCAAGTGACGAAAACGAACGGCATTACGTAAAACGCCGATGGAAAATTTTTTGGCATCATCCAGAGTCTGAATATCGATATCGTCCCTTCCCTGCAATGAATAGAGGTAGGTTTTTCCTGTTGCAACAACACCAATCCATTCAAAAGCTCCCTCACGCTCAGGCGTCCTGACAAGAGGATAAATGAGAACATTTTTTTCTTCCAAGGCCTTTTTGTAGGACCTTGCCCAAGGGTATGAAGAAATTTCCGTGTCTATCTCCAAGCTATCAAGCAGTGCTCTGACTATTTTGGTTGAAATCCCACTGACAGCACCTTTTTCTGTATAATTAAAGGGTGGGTATTCAGTTGTAACTACATTTACTTGCCGGCAAAATGCCTGGCCATGCGCCGTCAAAAAAAAGAGTACGCTCAGCATCCCAGCCTTGAACAACATTGACCTACTATAAGTAGATGGCACCATCACCTCCGCATAAATTACATGTCCTGCCATTCTTCTACAAAAAAAAACCAGAATTCAAACATGTTCCATCGTATCTTAAACGTTAACCACAGTCAATTATGGGCCTGCGGGGAAATAAAAAAAAGCACGTTTCAATTCCCTTAAAAAAACTGGGACCTATTGCGCTGGTATTCTCAACAATGGTAATTATGGTATGTACGTTTGTGTACTTTGGATCAAGATTGCGTGCGAGATGGCTAGCTCATACCTTCTCCCCCGTCGCCGATTGAAGAATCGATGATTAGCTCATGACGAAATGATAACAACAATCTAATCCCACTGTACTATAATGCAGACAAGCAGGAAAGAATTGCCTTGTTGCAGATGCAACTCCACATTTTATAATTTTACGCACTCTCACGAAGAGACTCAGAAACATGGAGAAACATATGAGCCATAACTTTATACCTAATAACAAGACTAAAATCGTCTGTACCATTGGCCCTGCATCAGACTCTCCCGCCATGCTCGAGAAAATGATTAAGGCAGGTATGAACATCGCCAGGCTCAACTTTTCCCATGGCGATTTTGCAAATCATGGCGAAATTATCCGCAGGATAAGAGCTGCGGCGGAAAAAACAGGCCGAAGAGTTGCCATCATGGCTGATCTCCCTGGCCCTAAAATACGGATCGGCAACTTGGTCAAAGAACCGGTTGAGGTTAAAATAGGTGCTCGTTTCACCCTGACCACAGAAGAAATCATCGGCAACTGGGAGGAGGTTTCCGTTACCTTTAAACAGCTGCCCCAGGTCGTAACCCAAGGCGATATCCTGTTTCTTAACGATGGTCTTATCCAGTTGCGGGTAGAAGAGATACAGGGAAAAAAGGTGCACTGTATTGTATCGGTGGGCGGCAAGCTCCGCTCCAAAAAAGGATTGAACCTGCCTGGAATCGACCTGGGGGTATCCGCATTTACCGAACATGACCGAGCATGTATGCAGTATGCGCTTGATAATGGAGTCGATGCTATCAGCCAATCCTTTGTCAACGATGCCGCCGACATAGAAGCGGTGAGAAAAGCTGCCACAGAAATGGGTTACGCCCCTTTTATCATTGCTAAAATTGAGCGGTCATCGATTTACCATAAAATCGATGAAATACTTGAAGCCTCCGACGGGGTCATGGTTGCACGGGGCGATCTTGGGGTGGAAATACCCATTGAAGAAATCGCCATGATTCAAAAGAAAATTACGGTTAGAGGAAACCTGTTTGGTAAGCCGGTCATCACCGCTACCCAGATGTTGGAATCCATGACCAATAACCGTCGCCCAACGCGGGCCGAGGCTACCGATGTTGCCAATGCAATTCTGGACGGAACCGACGGAGTCATGCTTTCGGAAGAATCAGCTATGGGTAATTATCCGCTGGAAGCGACCAAGATGCTGGTCCGTATTGCCGTTGCCACAGAACCCCACCGCACAAGCCTTAACTACGCCAGAGTTCCGGACAAACCTATTTACAACCATATCAAAGAGGTGGACTATATTGCCAGCAGCGTCAAAAGCATTATCAGTCAAACCGATGACGTTGCAGCCATTTTATCGCCGACAGACAGTGGTTTGACTGCACGAAGACTCTCCCGCTTTCGGCTGCCGACATGGATACTTGCAGTCAGTTCCAACAAAAAAACCATTAAGGAGCTTATTTTCAGCTATGGTGTTTTCCCCATTTATGAACTTAATCATCCTACAGACTGGACCGACTATGCCCGTGATTATTCGGTTAAGTATGGTTTAAAGGGGAGTTGCATTATTCAAACCGAAGGCCCTTCCCCGGAAAACCCGAATCGTAACCATAAGATGGAGATCATCGACCTTCGAGAGTTGCAATAGCCCATGGCAGAATGCACTTTCCGAAAAAAGCGACCAGAGGCGGTTTCCCATGAACGATCTACACAAAAATCATTCTCTACAGCTGCTACCTGCTCCTAACAACCACAACACAGGCATCAACAAGCTCAAGCGTGCCCTTGCGTATAAACTCTTTTATCAACTAGGCAAAACCACCCGCTCCGTCTCTCTTAACGATTACTACCTGGCGGCAGCCTATACGCTTAGAGACCGGATGCAGCCCCTTTTTATCAACTCCTCGGAAGTCTACTTTGAAGACGATTCCCGTATAGTCTCCTACCTTTCGGCAGAATATTTACCGGGGCCACACCTGCATAACAACCTGATAAACATGGATCTTCTGGATGCAATGCGCCAGGCAGTTGCAGAAACAGGCCTTGACCTCGATGCCATTTTTCAGATTGAAGAAGAACCAGGTTTGGGCAACGGTGGGCTGGGAAGACTGGCAGCCTGTTTTATGGACTCACTGGCGACTCTCCAAGTCCCCGCCATAGGCTATGGGATACGTTACGAGTTCGGCTTGTTTGATCAGGAACTGGAAAACGGCTGGCAGGTGGAACTCAGCGACCGCTGGCTGCAGGGGGGCAATCCCTGGGAAATAAAAAAAGCAGACCTGGCCCAGGAAGTAGGATTTGGAGGCCGTACTGAGGCGTATCATGATCAAAACGGTAACCGCCGCATCCGCTGGCTGCCTGCCCGCGTTATCAGCGGCATTCCTTACGATACCCCTATTCCCGGATACAAGGTCAACACGATGAATACTCTGCGCCTGTGGAGTGCAGAAGCGCCTAAATCCTTTGACTTCGAGGATTTTAATGTTGGCGACTATATTGGCGCTGTTGCAGAAAAAATTAGTGCAGAGAACATCACCAAAGTCCTCTATCCCAACGATAAAAAATATGAAGGCAAACGGCTTCGTCTTGAGCAGCAGTATTTTTTTAGCAGCTGTTCACTGCAGGATATGCTCCGTATCCACCTGTTCAACCATGACGACCTGGACAGTTTTCACCAAAGTTTTGCAGTGCAGCTTAACGATACCCACCCGGCCATAGCTGTCGCCGAACTGATGCGCCTATTGATTGACGTCCACCTCATGGAATGGGACAAGGCGTGGCATGTTACCACCAGAACCTTTTCCTACACCAACCATACTTTACTTCCCGAATCGCTGGAGAAATGGCAACTGCCCCTATTTGCTTCATTACTGCCACGTCACCTTGAAATTATCTTTGAAATAAACCGCCGTTTCCTTGACACTGTGCGGCTCAAATTTCCCGGTAACCAGGAAATAGTCACCCAACTCTCTATCATTGACGAAACAGGCCCGCGTTATGTGCGGATGGCCAACCTAGCCTGCGTTGGCAGCCATACTATTAATGGGGTTTCGTCTCTTCATACCAAGTTACTGAAAGAAAGAACCCTGGCCCCCTTTAACCGGTTATGGCCTGGAAAAATTATAGGCATCACCAACGGCGTAACGCCAAGAAGATGGATGCTGGTGACAAACCATCGACTTTCCAACCTGATCAGCAAAACCATAGGAGAGAGCTGGATAACAAATCTGGAGCAACTTGCTCAATTGGCCCCTCTTGCAGACGATGCCGATTTCCGTAAAGCATGGCACAATGTCAGGCTGGAAAATAAAAAAGCTTTTTCCGAGCTTGCCAAAAAACAACTGGGGATTACTCTCAACCCGTATGCCCTCTTTGACGTGCATGTCAAACGGATCCATGAATACAAACGTCAGCACCTCAATCTGCTCCACATAATCACTCTGTATAACCGTCTCAAAGAGCATCCTGAACAATTCTTTCCACCACGGGTTTTTATCTTTGGCGGTAAAGCTGCACCGGGATACTGGATGGCAAAATTGATAATCAAATTGATCAATGCAGTTGCTGCCGTCATCAATAGCGACCCGGATGTAAGAGGCAGGCTCAAGGTCATATTTGTCCACAATTATAACGTCAAAACAGGACACAACCTTTTTCCTGTGGCTGATCTTTCCGAACAATTATCCCTTGCAGGAACAGAGGCATCCGGGACCGGCAATATAAAATTTTCCATGAACGGTGCCCTGACCATCGGTACCCTTGATGGTGCTAATGCAGAAATCCGTGAGGAAGTCGGCACCGACCAATTTTTCCTGTTCGGACTCAACGTGCAAGAGGCAGCGGATCTCGTGCAAAACAGTTACCGCCCCCTGGACTACTATAACCGGAATCCAGAGCTGAAAAAGGCCATTGACCTCATCAGCAGCGGTCACTTTTCCCATGGTGACCAGCAACTTTTCAAACCGGTCATTGACGAATTGCTCTACAATGACCGATATCTGCTCATGGCCGATTATGAGTCCTACATTAATTGCCACGACAAAATCGGTTCCGTATTTGAGGATCATCAGATATGGACCCGCATGTCTATACTTAATGTGGCGCGCATGGGCAGATTTTCCTCAGATCGAGCTATCCAAGAGTATTGCCGCAGTATATGGCACGTTGAGCCATTTCCGGTCGAATTGAAATGGAAACGTATCCCTGAAGGCGGGATTATATTCCCCATTATAGCCCAGTAAAATTTTATAAAATGGCCAATACAAGGCCTTTCACCTCACCAATAACCGGCAAACAGCGCACTCAAATGTCATGAAAATCGTCGTTGCCCCCAATGCTTTTAAGGGTTCTCTTTCTGCAACAGTTGCCGCAGCCTCTATTGCCGGCGGCGTCCACCGAGTTTTGGTTGATGCGGAAATTGTACAGGTTCCAGTTGCAGATGGAGGAGACGGACTGGTTAATGTTGCCTTGGAAGTTTTTCAGGGAACAAAAAGGGATGTGACAGTAACCGGCCCTGATTTTGTTCCGGTTACTGCCTCCTATTGCCACGCCCCTGGTCGCAACGTAGCGGCCATCGAAATGGCGCAGGCAAGTGGCCTTGCTCTTCTTCCGAGCTCGCGACGTGACCCTACCCGAACGACCACCTTAGGTACGGGCGAACTTATCAGAGCAGCCCTGGATACCGGTGCTTCCCACATTCTGGTCGGCATTGGCGGGAGTGCCACCAATGATGGAGGTATTGGTGCCGCAGCCGCACTCGGCATTAAATTTCTCGACCACAAAGGGAATCCGGTTCCACTCACCGGCGGGGGACTTTCATCCATTGCACATATTGACTGCAATGCTCGGGATTCTCGCCTGAAAAATATCCGTTTGGACGCTGCCTGCGATGTGACCAATCCACTAACCGGCCCCACAGGAGCTGCGAGGATGTATGCACCTCAAAAAGGGGCAAGCCCTGAACAGACAGATCAACTTGAAGAGGGAATGGAAAATCTTGCGGCCTGCATTCAACGGGATCTGGGAATCGAGGTCCGTTCTCTTGCCGGCGGCGGTGCAGCCGGTGGGCTTGGCGCAGGGTTATACGCTTTTTTAGGAGCGGAATTGCGACCTGGAGTAGATCTTATCCTCGATCTGGTTGAATTGGACAGAAAGCTGGCCAACGCGGATTTGGTAATAACAGGTGAGGGGCAAATCGACATCCAGACAACCTTTGGCAAAGCCCCGGCAGGAGTTGCAGCACGAGCGAAAGCACAGGGCGTTCCCTGTATTGCCCTGGCCGGATCAATCGGCGAAAATCTGGGAGACCTGCACCAACAGGGACTGGATGCCGTTTTTTCCATATGCCAGGGACCACTTTCCCTGGAGCAAGCCATGCAAAGAAGCGAAACCCTCCTCGCCCTCGCTGCCGAACAGGCTGTTCGCTGCTTCTTTGCTGTTCACAACAAAAGAAAGAGATGATCCCAACCTGACCTACCGGTCTCGATTGTTTGCAGCTCAACCACAAAAACACACTTCTTCGGTGCATTTGTATCTGGAAATTCATGCTTTTTATAAATTGATCGGTGAAAAGAATAGTATTTTTCTGTAGAGTGTAATATTTATGTAATTTTTGCATTAGATTTCAGTTATGCATCTCGAAATAATACTCTACATATCACTACGCCAATCATGAATATGAAAACTGCCGACACTAGCTACAGAAGACACACAATGGATGTAGATATCTCACGGTTAGAAATGATGAGGACCTACCTCATCAGCTTAATGGATGCACCCAATCAAGAAAAAATGAGGGCATGCAGTTCCGAGGTACTTGTACCGATTTATAACGGTGCTACCAGGATGAGCCCCAACTCCATTTTCATCAATACAGGATCAGCAGAAGATATCGACTATATCCGTAAAAAGGCACTGCAGATCGGTGAGGAGTTTCAGCTCGCTAAAGAAAAGCATACTTGCCACTTTGACGGCCCCAACGACCAAGGCAGGGATACAGCCAACACTAAATATTTGGCCTATACAGATACGGAAATCAGTTCTCTGCAAAAAAAAGAAGAACTTCAAGCGGGAGTGGTTGAGGCTCGTAATATCATAACCGATATCATGAAAAATAAAGAGATGGTTATTTCCTTCATCTCTCGCGGGCCACTAGGCAGTCCGGTCTCAGATCCTACCCTCCAGGTAACAGATTCCTTCTATGTTACCCACAGCGAATTTTTACTCTACCGCATGATGGAGCCTGCTGCTTTTTCAAAGGATGTTGCCGAAAAAGGATACATGTTCGTTAACTATCACAGCGCCGGCAGACTTACGGAGGCCAATGTTTCAGCTGATTTAAACAACAGACGTATCTATATGGATGTTGAGCGTTTTCGATCCTATAGCTCCAACAATCAGTATGCAGGCAACTCGATTGCCCCGAAAAAAATTAATCACCGCTTTGCGAATATGAATAATATCCGCAACTATTTCGGCGAACGGCTCGACGAGCACATGTTCATTGCCGGGTTTGAAATGGAGGATGAAATTGTCTACTTTGGTGGTGCCTATCCATCGGGCTGCGGGAAAACCGGTACAGCTATGACCGGAACCCACCTGGTTGGTGATGACCTTGCCAAAATTTTCATTGACTCCAAAACCGGTGAAGTGCGGGCAGTCAATCCCGAGAAAGGCATGTTTGGTATTATTGAGGGAGTAAACCAGCAAGATGATCCGGAAACATTAAAGGTTCTTAAGGGAGAAGAAAATGAAGTCATCTTTTCCAACCTGCTGATCTCCGAAGGGAAACCTTACTGGAACGGCATGGGAGAGCCGCTTCCTGCAAGTGGTGTCAACTATTTAGGAGAGTGGTCCTCACAGTCAGGCACTGCGGCATCCCATAAAAATGCACGTTTTACCATCACTCTTGACACCCTTGAAAATTACGATACAGCAACAGAAAAAGCCGAAGGCGTGAAGCTGAGCGGCCTTCTCTTCGGTGGGCGGGATTACACGACCATGCCGACAATCGTCATGGCCCACGACTGGATGAGCACCGTTGTCCATGGCGCTATTATCCGTTCTGCAACCACCGCCACCGAGATTGGAGCCGATGGCAGCGAAAAACGATCTCCTTTTGCCAACGAGGCCTTTTTTCCTGGCCCGCTTGCCCATTACATAAACCACTACAAGGCATTCGGTGAAAACCCTGCCATCAACAAAGATAATTTACCCTCCGGCTTCCAGGTTAATTACTGGCTCCATAAAAGTGGCCGAGGCAGCCTGGCACCTGGTGAGTCCGATGGACTTATCGGCGAGAAGCGCGATACCAAAGTATGGATGCGTATCATGGCATTGATGCACCAGGGGAAGGTGGAATCGATATGGACTCCCATTGGCCGGATCCCAAAATATCAAGACCTGAAAGTGCTTTTTACAGAAATTATCAATAAGGAATACAGTAAAGAAGTGTACACTAAACAGTTCTCACTGTATGTTGTTAATCTGATTGAACGGGTTGACATGTCCATCACCGAATTCTCCAAAGAAAAAGGGATGAACGACGCTTTTTTCCGGGTACTGATGACCTGGAGAAGGGACCTTGTTGCTTTAAAAGCTACCGTGGGGCCGATTGTAACCCCTGACCAGATGATTGAATATGTGGCAGCCAACCAGCCGCGTTAAGTAAAATTCCTCAGGCATGTTGTCCGGTAACTAACCGGAAAACATGCTTGATATAATAAAAAAAGCGAAGCCTCTTTGAAAGAGACTTCGCTTTTTTTATTTTTCCTCAGGGTTGCTGGAACTTATTTCATCAGCGCCATTACCTTTTCACGGATATCCGCACCGGACATTCCCTGATAAGGAATCTGCTCAGACAGGCCGCCTGCACCATCTTTCCAGGTTCCCATATAACCATAGCCGGGAGTGAAACCTCGCTCAAGCAACCAGCTGCCGTACCGACTGCCAAGTCCTGTTTTGGCGTTCTGGGTCTCGACCACCAGCACGAACGGGCTATTGCCAAGCTTAGCCACCATTTCCTCATCAACCACATTGAGTACCGGCTTGTTTATCAGGCCGACATTAATCCCTTCCTGCTTTAAACGCTCCACGACATCAAGACAGCGGTAGAGCATCTCGCCATAGGAAACAATATACCCTTGGTCCCCCTCGCGGATAACCTCATCTTTATCCGGGGTAAAGCTGTAGTCTTGGTACAGCTTATTGCCGGCTTCATCTAAAATAAACGGAGTAGCCGAACGAGTAGAAAAGACAAAACGCAGCCCACTATCATGAAAGACCTTGTTAAGCACCGCCTTGAGCTGCAGCGGATCAGCCGGGAAATAGAGCCTAGTATTATCGTGTTCAGCCAGTCCGTTGTCCGCAAAAAAGTTATTGATCCCAAAATGACAGGTATTATCAGCCATATCATCAACCCCGGAATGGGAGAAGTGGGCAAGTACATTGGCCTGATTAAGTCTAGCCATGGTAATTTCCGAGATTACCATTTCCTGAAATGCTGCAAAAGTACCGAAAATACCCTGCTTGCCAGGGGTAGCGCCAAATCCGGCTGCGACGGAAAAATTGTTGCGCTCCATGATGCCCCCATGGACATATACCTGGGGAACATTTTTACGAATATGATGCAGCCCGCACGAGCCTTCCAGGTCTGAGTCAACCACCAGCACGCTTGCTGCCGGGTCTTCCATATCCCCAAGGAGTTCGCAGATTACTTTACCAAAATCATCTCGGTTCTTCCCGGTTTCGGGAGTACTGCCAAGATATTCTTTTTTCTCTTTTTTCTCGACTTCCTGACTCAGAATGGCAACTGCCGCATCCTGTGCCCTGCCTTTCAGATAATCGATGGCCATTGGTACAGGAATGACATCATGTCCCTTGGGAAGGCCCTCGATACCGTCAATTCCTACCGCCATCAATCGCTTGGCAACCACTGCGATCGGTCCATCGGTAGCAATGGCCTTTTGGATATGTGTAAACAAGGCATCAATGTCTTCTCCGGCACAATCACTAACACCCAAGCCATGTCCGCCGAGTGTTTTTACCACATCATACCCCTGCATATATTCCGTAGGGTGACCGGCAATGGTGACATCGTTGTCATCAATAAGCAATTTAACATTCAGTTTGCGGGCAACTGCGTAACGAGCTGCCTCGGCATCATCACCTTCCTGTTGCGAACCGTCACTGCCAAACATGAATACGGTCTTGCCAGGATTGGCTTCCGCTATTCCATTAACATAACTCCACAGGTGGCCAAGGCGGCCTGAACTAAAAAAGACACCGTCTTTCTCATTACGTTCCGGGTGACCATATAAACCTTGGTTGAATTCACGGTAATGGAGCAGTGACTCAGGCGCGGCATACCCATTCAACACGGCCATAATGTACTGTATTGCCACCCGGTGACCGGCTTCATCAAAATACACGGGGTAACATGAATCAGAGCCTTTCATAAATCCATCAACAATCAACAGCTCAGGGACAATATCAAAAGCGCCACCGGTATGACCACCGAGTCCTTTGGTATTGGCCAAGGCAGTAAAAAATACGATGCTGTCGCGAACAATAGAGATATTTTTCTCCAGGGTTGCTCTCTGCTCAGCACTCATCCCCTCTTGGGTAAGGGTAAATTTTAAAGGGGTATACTCTGATAAATCGATTGGAAAAGTCATAATAATATCCTACAGGGTCGTAAAATAAGAAAGGGATAGAGTGAATTTTATAGAGGAAGTAAATTTCCTGAACAATAGTTATGCACTGATACCAGAACTGTCAAAATCCGCAACAAGGATTTTGTCCACATTCAAAGAGAGTTACATCAAAATTAGTTTCAAGCTGGACACAGGTTACGATAGGTCGTGAGATCCAGGTTATATACATCATTACCCAGCTCTTGCAGCACAGGGTAGATTAACCAATACAATTCCCCACCACTTTCTGGTATAGAGTACTGTAATCGTATGTTCTTAAAAATTTCTTCCAACCACTCTATCCACGAATGAAAACAATACGCAGATACCACCTCCAGCCAACCAAAACGCAAATCGTTCAATTACCTGCAGGCAGTGAAATCCTCAGCGTCCAGGCAAAAGGTGACGACTCACCTGTACTGTGGGCACTTGTTGATCCGGAACTAGATGACCAAGAACGCACCGTCACCCTCTACGCAACAGCAACAGAAATGCCGGACACCCCTGGCAGGTATTGCGGCAGCTTTCAACTCTATGACGGCACTCTTGAATTTCACGCCTTTGAATCTGGTACTACCGACAATCAAGAATAAGAATCGTCAAAGGCAAGTCACTTATCAGCCAAAATCACAAAAATGCCTTTTTCTGAGGGCTGTAACTGATAAGCACTGCTCAATGCAGGCATAAGCGAATGGTTTGGTTTTAATCAGTATGCAAAGCGTTTCGATCGTGACCAGATGCTGCTGCTGATAGTTACGAAGGAAATAACGCGTAGTTCAGGTAAAGACGACAGTCCGGTTCTGATAAATCAGCGTTTGCCGTTTCAAATGATGCCAGATCGCACGGGCAAGAATCACTTTTTCCAGATCACGCCCCTTGCGCACCAAGTCCTGAACCGAATCGGCATGACTAACCTGAATAACATCCTGGGCTATAATCGGCCCACCATCAAGATCTGCGGTTACATAGTGACTGGTTGCCCCGATAATTTTTACCCCTCGCTCGTAGGCTGAGTGGTATGGCTTGGCTCCGGGAAAAGCGGGAAGAAAGGAGTGGTGAATATTGATTACTTTTCCCTGGTAATGATCAACAAAATCGCCGGAAAGGATCTGCATGTACCGGGCAAGCACTATAAAATCTATATCGTGCTCTGCGAGCAATTCAAGCTGTTCCTGCTCTTTTTCCTTTTTATTCTGGGCAGTAACGGAAAAATGGTGGTAGGGAATTCCAAACTGCTCAGCAACAGGCCGCATATCTTCATGGTTGCTGATAATAAGAGGAATCTCGACTTCAATTTCACCGGATTTCCAGCGAGAAAGCAGGTCGTACAGACAATGGGGCAGCTTTGACACAAACAATGCCATCTTGGGTACATATTGAGAAAAATGCAGATTCCACTGCATATTGTACTTTTGGGCAATAAGCGTATCAAAATATTCCCCTATTTTCTCATCCGGAATCGAAAATTTTTCCAATTCCCACTCAATACGCATAAAAAAAACGCCCTGGGATGTATCTACGTGCTGATCGAGATACATTATATTACCGTTATTCTTAAAAATAAATTCGCTCACCGAGGAGACTATCCCTTTACTATCTTGGCAGTGGATTAATAAAATAGCAGAAGAGGGTTTGAGGGCGTTTTCTATGGGTTTCATGGTATTTTATATCAATTCAAAAAAAAGCCGCTTTACAATCGGCAGCAACGATTATTATACAAAAGCGGACATCCTAAAAGAAAAAAGAGTTATATGCAAGTAACTGATGGCAGGAGATGAGAGCCTCTGTCCGGGAGGAACTAACCCGGATTTCTCATCAATAAAGTTTTTCGCAGGGCAAGGCACAAGCCACGTAGCTGTATCAAGCTACCGCAAGTGGTTTGTAACGCAGGTCCTGCGGAAAAATCTATTGACCCGAAGGGGGAACTTTTTGATTGAAAACGAAAAACAGACTGTTAATTGTGCAAATACCCATTAAATAATAATATCAATCAGTTAAGTTTAAAATCAAAAAGTTCATGAGAAATTCGGGCTAAGCCGGACAGGGAAAAAGAGAAGAAGCAGTACCAATTACAAGCTACACATTTTTGATACACGCTCAAGAAGCATATCCCACTGACTGCTCTTGCCCCCCAGCCACTGAACGGCTTCCTGCTTAGTGGTAAAAATTTTCATTTCGCCTTTACGCTCGTGCCCCTCAGTAGTTTCCTGGTAGACTCTGGCAAGATTGAAGGAAAGGGCATCTGGGGCGATAAAGGCAACTTTGATGTCCGGAAATTTCTCAATATGCTCCTTATTGATGTTCACAATGTCAGCGAGCCGCTCCATATCGACATCCGGCGCAAAACTCTCTACCTCTGCAAAACTGATCAACTCTTTGGTGCTTTCGCTGAAATCGGGGTGAGAGAGAACTGACACAGCTTGCAATTCCAAGTCACTGGCAGTCACGTTCCCGAAAAAATGGACGAGCAACATCTGGTGTTCCTGACTGAATATATTACATCCCGGCATAGAGTTCTCCTTTTTACTGACACATTACCTCTTGCGAAGCATGTCCATTATTGACAAAAAAAACTGTCTTTTCAGACTAATGCGGCCAACTAAAAAAAGCAACACATGACACTCCCCTTTTCCCTGCCTCACCAGCAACCGCCGCTACTGGTAGCGCTGTCTTCGCTTTCTCCACACCCTGGATCACATCCAATAATCCCAAAAACAGGAAGAAACGAAAATTAACTTTCCAGGAGAAGGGTTTCAGGTTGACAGGCAGTAAAAACGTCCCTAATACTTGTCTCCATAGACAAACACCACCGTTTCTTTTTTCCAGATAAATGAAACGGGACAACAACACTTTGCCATTCATACTTATGAACATTCTTCGCACCTTGCTCCACACCAAAAAACAACCAGGTAAAAATTCCAGTATAAACAGAAAAAAACGATGTATGAACTGTTTCCATGCACTGGAAACAGAAAAGGTGCTTTGCAAAACGTGTCAGGAAAAAATGCTCGGCCCTGTTGCAGACCTCTAACTAACTTTCAAAGCCTATACTTGTCTCCGCAGCTAAAAATGGTGGTCCCCTACCAACCTCTCCATGCCATGAACGAACACCACTATCGAGCACGGGTGAATGTAAAATTTCCTTTAGCGATCAAATGCTCACCGGCAGCATCGTTATAAAACACCTCAGCCTCTGTAAAAATCAACAATGCACCACCTTTGATCACCTGAGCTTTTGTCTGAAGCAAACCTGAGTCAACACCACGAAACATCTGAAAGGTAAATTCCGGGGCTACCAGCACATCACCTTCCGCAGCAACGGATATGGCGGCTCCCAGAGCTGCATGGCCGGCAAGGGACGAAATAACACCCCCATGTACGCGATGTAAATGCTGCAGATGGGCCGGGATCACCTCCACCTCAGCCAGACATCTTCCAGGCTCCACAGTGACCAGTTTTATCCCCAGTTCGCGGATAAAGGTCGCTTCTCGAAACACCGTTTCCACATCTTGCATATAATTGCTGTTCCTGACCTTCATCCTTCTCTCTTATTGCATTAAGATTTTTCACATGCCCAGCGAAAACATACGCTCCAGGTCATGCCGGGAAAAGGCCTTGAAAGCGAGCATTGTTTCTGTTTTTTCAATTCCCTCCAGCTTATACATTCTGTTTGTCACCAACTCTGCCAGATCGTCGTTTGTACCTATGCGGGCAATAGCTACCAGGTCATAGGAACCGCTGACAGAATACACCTCGGAAATACCCTCCACATCCGCAAGTTGTTCTGCCAAGTCATTTATTTTCGATCGTTCTGCATTAATGAGAATTATTGAGGTAACCATTATTTCTCCTTTGCCTGATTTCTCATGAGCATTTGGTTAATTTTACATTTGATTGATTTTAATAACATCAACTTGAAATTACTAATCTTTTCGGAAAATGACAAAATGATCATGAGAAATTCCGGTTAGAAAGGCTTGCTCTGGCAAATTGCATTACCAATCGATTAGCTAGATCTACTGGGGATTATAATATTTAAAAAAATGATCCATTATAAACTGAACTGTTTTTCGGTTGACGTGAAAATTTTCCTTCCCATCTGCAAAATAGGATTTGCCCTGCAGCATGGTGTAGATAGTTGCCATCTCAAAGGCCGGAAAGTAAAAAACATTGTCATATTTTGAGACAAATTCGTCGGCTACGGCACGCAGGGTCGACTTGGAATTACAGCTTGCACTGATCACATCCAAATCCTTACGAAACGTGGCCCACAGGTGTACCGGTGAAACCGTAATTACAATCTTACATTCCGGATTGTGGGCTGCCATCAAAGAATAAATATACTCCAGATTATCCAAATTTTCCTGGTAGCGTGATACCCTGAAACGATATCGTGACATATCCCCGCCGTTGTTAGGATACGGACCAGAGGGAAGACAGATGACACTGTCATCTTCGGTGTCCTCCCATATCTCAGTCAACCCAAGGGTAAGAATAAGGACTTCCGCCCTTTTCAAAACCCGCCGCGATGCTGCAACATGGGCCGCAAAATCAACCTGCGCTTCCTCAAGAGAATCGTAGAGCATTATCCGCCGGTAAGGGTCCTGCACCCTATCTTCTCCAGGTACTTTCCACCACCTGAGTTGTGGCGTAAAACGGTCAAAGGTATAGGCAAAAATCTGGCGCATTGAAAAAGAGTTATAGGTGCGTTCCCAGGCCGCACTTGCATGGGCCGAGGCAGGATTATCACGTTCCTCAACTATATAATTGTACCCCTGCTGCACCAAAACCTTCTTGATCTCACGAGCAAAGCAGGAGCCCATCGAGACGATAGCCGTTTGTTTATCAATCCGAAGAGCTATACCATCAGGACAGGGAAAATTACCGTCTACAGGAGGATTTTTATACGAACCCGGCCAGACCTGCCACTGTAAAAAATCATGAAAAGGATGTACCTCAGAACGTGCCATGCATAATTCCAGTAATTATTTCAATGAGAGAGGGTCCCGGTTTGAGCAGGACGGACAACGTAATAACGATAATAACCAACTATATTGCTGCTCAGAAAAAGACATTCAAGCAATACTGCAGTGGGGGAATGGGCTAAAATATTATGCGTAAGCCAGAAACAGGTACCTAGAAACATTATTTCACGCATGCGACGATCTGTGCTGCAAAACGATCCCACTGTATTGCAAATGGCCCCGGTACAACTGAGTAAACTCAGCACGCCGCTATACGTGACGATCCCAATAAGCAGAGAGCAACAGACAAAAACCGACATTGCCTTCTTCGAGGTCGTAAAATAACTGGTCACAAAACGAATACCGGCCAGGAGCCCAAGGCCTGCAGCGGTCCAATGCTCCAACAAAACAAAATGAAGAGAAATGAGAGAAGAAGAAATAATCAGGCAAACAAGGATATGTTTTCTTCCTTTCCCTTGGAAAGAAAGCAGGTCTGTACATATCGCCATCCCGACCAATATCTGGGACAAGAGAAAAGGCGTCATGGCATCTCAAAACAAAAAATACAATTTTTCTTCAACTGTTTATCTCCGATAGATAAAAAACAATCACGCATCAAGCGTACTCTTTTTTCTCTGTACAGGCAAAACGAACCAAAGCCTGGTCTCCATCCCTATAACCGTAACCCGCCCTGCACGTTTTCTGCAAAATATGTTTCCAGCAGCACCTGCCGCACTTTGTTCCGTGATGTCTCCATTACTAAAAGAGGATACAGGTCTTCGGGTAATTTTGCGCCCCAATAATATTTTCGCAGACAATTCGTTACATACTCCTCCAGCAAACTATCATCTTTGGCCTCAGCCTTTGGCACCAGATCCCATAATCCGGTATGCTTGAGCCCATAAAATGTTTCACCAAAATCATCCTTTCCAATATCACCGGTAAAAAGCAGGAGTGCATTGTAAAAGCGTTCTTCCAGCTCCGGTGAAGGAACAATAAAATTACGGGTTATTTTTCCTTTTGCAAACATATCCAAGACAATCAGCAACAAAAGGGGGGCATGGGGAGCACGGTAGTTGCTGGGCAAAGCCCACTTATCATTATCACCACCGACAGGTAGTTGTGCAAATAATTGCAGGTAGTAGTCAATCATGCCGCACATGATTTACAATCCTTTATAAATACCCTTCTTTGAGCCAATATACCATACCGGTAAAACAAGACCGTATGATGACTTGACCATCCCCAGCCTTTATTTCTCATCAACTTTAACTGCATGACTCTAAAATTACTTGTTTTTTAAAAAATGACTCAATATTCATGAAAAATCCGGGCGAAGACAAACAGACCGTTGCTGAATGTAGTCGAAGTTTGTAATCATACTATTTAATACAATATTCATGAGAATGCGGGTCAAGAGCAATCAACGCTATAAACGGTTCATGACAAACAAACTGCGAATTACTCGAGAAGAGAGAAGCTGGATACTCTACGATGTAGGCAACTCAGCCTTTGTCCTGGTGATGGTTACCGCTATCATGCCATTATTCTTTAAAGAGTTTGCTGCAGCAGGCCAACCGGATGCTGTGGCCACAGCAAACTGGGGTTTCGCCAATTCAGCAGCTTCACTGATACTCGCCCTGCTCGCTCCAGTCCTTGGTGCTCTGGCTGACTACCGCGACAGAAAAAAAATCTTTTTCACCACCTTTCTCTTCCTCGGACTCCTCTTCACCCTGGGGTTACCGTTTATTCAGAAGGGACAATGGCTCCTCTGCCTGCTCCTGTTTATAGGTGCGCGGGTCGGTTGGGCCGGGGCAAACATTTTCTATGATGCCTTTCTCACAGACGTTACCTCTCCCAAGAGAATGGATAGTATTTCTGCAAGAGGGTTTGCGTGGGGATATATCGGAAGCGTAATCCCTTTTCTTGCCATTATCGGCCTGATATTACATGCTACGGATGACACCGGAGGCCTACCCGCACAGGAAACAAAAATAGGATTTATAATCGTCGCCCTGTGGTGGTTGCTGCTTTCTGTACCTGCTTTAAAACACCTTCGCCAAACCCATTACCTTCCACCGGTAGCGGCACCAGTGACCGACAGTTTACGACGCCTGGCTCGGACGTTTCGCCAAATCCGCCGTCATCGGCAGATTTTCCTTTTTTTAAGTGCCTATTTTTTCTACATAGACGGTGTCGGTACCATTATCAGCATGTCAACCGCCTATGGGAGTGACCTTGGATTTGGGCCAACAATGTTGATTGTCATGTTACTGTTCATCCAGGTTGTAGCCTTTCCTTGTACCTTGCTGTACGGCAGACTTGCCAAATATTTCTCGACTAAAACCATGCTGCTTGCAGGTATCAGTGTCTATACCCTGGTCACCCTGCTCGCCTTCTTCCTCCCTGCTATACACAACCTTTTCTGGAAAACCGCAACCTTCTGGTGCATTGCCTTTTTAGTCGCTTCTTCCATGGGTGGCATTCAGGCCCTGAGCAGAAGCTATTACGGAAAACTGCTCCCAGCAAAACAAAGCGCAGAATTCTTTGGCTTTTACAATGTCTTTGGTAAATTTGCCGCAATCAGCGGACCTTTCTTAATGGGCCTTGTTGGACGCTTAACGGGCGACACCAGATGGGGAGTATTATGTATTTTAGCCCTGTTTGTGATCGGTGGTTTGCTGCTTAAACAGATCGAAGAACCGCCGGAGTAGCTCATTGCACTGTAAAAAGCCTTTCTCTGTACTATTTATACCAAAGCTGACACTAAAAGAGTGTATGCTGAAACTGCCATTACCGCCAACAGGAATCAACCCGGATTTCTCATCAATAAAGATTTTTGCAGGGCAAGGCACAAACCACGCAGCAGACAGCGAAGACTCCGGTAGTAAACTACCGCAAGTGGTTTATAAGGTAGACCCTGCGGAAAAAGCTATTGACTCGAAGAGGGACGTTTTTGATTGAAAACGAAAAACAGACCACTAATTGTAATGGTTACTCTTTAAGCAATAATATCAATTAATTGAGTTTAAAAACAAAAAGTTCATGAAAAATTCAGGTAGAACCATCAAAGAGGACAAAAGCATTGACCACCTTTGAAAGATTGTATCTCCCTCATATATTTCTTTTTACCCTGCTCGCTGGTATCCTGTTACTCCCTTACCAGCAAGGTGCGGCGGCACAACTTGGAAATACTGCACCAAAAACGGCATCTCAGCAAGTAACAACCACGGATACAGGCACGGTCACGGATATGATGGCCGGTCTCAGTGACGAACAGGTAAGGAAACTGCTCATCCAGGAACTCCAAAAAGATGCTCAATCTCTGCAGCCTGAAGGGACAAACATAAAAGGACCGGGAAGCCTGTTCCATCACCTCCTGAAAACACTTTCGCAAAAGCATGACCAAGAGGAAAGCCAGTTCAGAACGCTCTGGTCCGGAGCTCCAAAAATCCTCCCTGATCTGGAACACGTCTTTATCAAGCTATGTCCCTTTGGAACCGTTGCAGGCGCAACACAAAGTGCTCTGTGGGTGCTTTTCTTCATCTCCATAGGATTTATCGTGGAAGCCCTATGCAGATTTTTTTTCCTCTCAAAATATTTCATAGCTGCGCCGGAGGTGAACACTACAAACATAAAGGGCGTTGAAAAGCTCCTTGCAGCTGCTCTGCAAGTATTACCCAGCGCATTGGGAGTCCTTATTTTTTTTGGCTCGGCTTACTTTTCCTTCATGTTCTTCATCTGGACGGATTCTTCGTACGTTCAGTTCTTTTTTCTTGCAACCTTGATTGCGATTACCATTATCAGGACAATCAATATTCTTTCTCATATTATTTTTTCCCCTAAATATAAAATATTTCGTCTTTTTCCTGCTGATTGTGCGGTAGCAAAAACTGCTCACCGTCTAATGACGGGAGCCTTCAGTTACATAACCATCACCCTGATGCTGGCCGTTACTCTCCGCCGGCTTGAGGCTGATATAGCGACAGTAAGGCTCCTGCAGCTCTTCAGCGTCAGTCTGCTGCTTCTTACAACTGCCATCACGGTTGTTGTTATCAGAAAAAAAGTCCGTGACCATATCCTCAAAAACAACAACCAGCAAAACGGTCCCCCTTCCTGGGGCCGAAAACAGTTCGCTGCTCTCTGGCACATTTTAGCTATCACCTACCTCATCCTTCTCTGGTTTCTGCTCCTGAACGACCTGGCCGACCCAAGCTTCAGCCGAAGGGGTGCATTTATTCCAAGCTTCTTCATTGTTCCATTGTGGATAGTGGCAGACAGACTTGTTCAGTGGCTGGTACTCTATACCATGAAAGCTCTTCATATTGACCAGGAAAGCTCTCCCTCAGTTCCGTTAAAAAATGACCAAGAACGCCTGCATCGCCAAAAGAGCCGAGAACTGTATAAAAAAACGCAAAGCGTTGCGCGGGGTGGCCTGGTGATCCTCATGATGGTCTGGATAGCAAACCTCTGGGACATCCGTATCCCTCTTTTTTCAGAACTGGCCGCTATCATGCTGGATACAATCATCATCATGGCACTGGCAATTTTTCTATGGCAGTTTATCAGCAGCTGGATTGAGCGTAAAATTGAAGAATCTATTCCAGAAGGTGAGGAAGACGTGGAAAGCAGTGATGACGAGTGGGGGAGTGCAGCTTCACGAGGCCGCGCCTACACTTTGCTGCCCATGGTACGCAAATTTATCGGCACCATTCTGGTCGTTATGGTAAGCATGACAGTGCTCTCTTCTTCCGGGGTTGATATAGCGCCACTGCTAGCCGGTGCAGGAGTGATAGGCCTTGCAATCGGCTTTGGTGCCCAAAAACTGGTTGCCGATATGTTTTCCGGGTTCTTTTATCTGCTTGATGATGCCTTTCGGGTGGGAGAGTATATTGAAGCGGGTACAGTCTCCGGCACAGTGGAAACGATAACCTTACGCAACGCCATGATAAGGCACCACAGAGGTATGCTGCAGATTGTCCCCCACTCTGACCTTGGCGCTATCACCAACTATATGCGCGGCGGTATTATAGTTAAATTCAACCTTGATTTCCCCTATGATGCGCCGATAGATAAGATTCGTAAAATCATTAAAAAAGTCGGCCAGAAAATGCTCGAAAACGAAGAGTATGGGAAAGATTTTATCAGACCGCTCAAATCGCAGGGAGTTCGGGCAATAACCAATTCCGTGATGACGATCAGAGTCAAATTCACCGCCCAGCCCGGCACCCATTTTGTGATCCGACGAGAAGCCTATCGCCTTATCAGCGAAGCACTCAATGCCCAGGGAATTCACTATGCTCATCGTAAGGTTATTGTTGACCTGCCTGAATTTACCCAGGAAAGAGAGCAGATCACCCCGGAAGTCCAACACCAAATTTCCAAAGCTGCCGGAGCCGCTGCCATGCGCTCGACAGAAGATGCTGGAAAAAATACTGAGCAATCCAAGCAAGAAACTTTCGACGATTTATGATGAACTGCTCAGCAAAATGCGAACCTTTCGAGCAACTACCTGAGGAGTGACAGTTTTTTGGATAAAATCAATATTTTCTGGTAACTGTTCAGCAAAATGTGGCGAACAGGCCAGTATACAAGACAGCCTTATAGGGTAAAAAAATTAAAAGCTGTTACCTGCTGGCGATCACCGATTTTATCACTCTGCCGGCTCCTTGGAGGAGCAGCTCAACCGGGACCCCATTTTCGACCACGATCCGTCCAGTGCGTAGGGTGAGATAGCACAGCGCATCCACGCGGAACCCGATGCCTGAAATTGGTGGATGCGCTACACTCATCGCATCTTTATCGTGCTGCCAACGTCGCTTTTATCTCTTCGTAACTAATCACCTGAATCTCAGCCTCACTGTTTTTTGACTTTACCTTGACAGGTACCGTACTTCCTTTTTCTAATGGCACCATCTGTGGTTCCTCTTCATTAACAAACAGTATAATAACCGGGGCCTTGACAGTATCCTCCATCCGAAATCCTTCCAAACGTGTTGTTTCCTTATCAACAACAACTGTATCGCCCTGTATTTCAATCATATTCATTTTCCTTTATCTAAAAAAATACCACATATTACGTTGCAGTTACACACATCCCGCTTTGTTCAACTGATACCATAACCGACTATAAAAAAACGTTGCTCGAAAGCCACTCATTAGCAATGTAACAAATCACTCAATGGCCTCTTGAGTAATCGCATTTACTGCTAATCGCGGAGTTATGCTCAAAATTTACCCTTAGAGGTAAAAACAACGCGAAAAGCGGCAACAGCAACCAGCCTGCCTGCCTGCCTGACGTTGAAAAACTCGGCTTTTTTTACTGTTTTATTTGAAATATAAAAAGCCAAATGAAGAAGGGTGGTGGAAATTCGGGTACGGAAGCTCAACCGGTGCCCATGTCAACCAGTGCGGGTGTGAGGTATTATCAGCACACTTATAAAAATTGACCCGCCAAAAAGATTGCGTGGCCGGCTTAACCACATCACAATATTTTTTCAGCAAAACAAGAGGAACTCTATACGCAACGGTCCACACCACAAAATTTTTTATTTCGGGATCAACTCTTTTGGGTAACGAATGCGCTACAGCTATTTGGTTGCATTCGTTTACAGGCATAATGATTCGTTTTTTCCCCGGTGCCTTTTGAAAATGAAAAAGCATGGTTCCGCCACAATTCATTTCAATATTAAAGTAGCCTTGGGAAACGTCTGGACCAGGTGTGAAAAAGAATTCGACACAACTATCTTTATACACATCATCCTGATGTGACCGAGCGACTGCGCGAACATATCTGTCTTCGACGCGAAAGAGCAGATATATTGCCATACTGTCGTAAGCAACCTTCACCTCCACCCCCGGGAAATGAACGGGTTTGTTTCCCATGTGGTTTTGCATCAGGTTGGATGAAAGGTCTTTCCAGGGAAACGCATCCCACGATGAGTCTTCAATGGAAAAAGGCGCTTGTACTTTTGTAGCAACAGCGTGATTGGTTATCGGCACGTTCTTTCGCCCTGTCCAGTAGTCGGTAAGAGGAGTATTTTTTTCAACCTATCCCCCGTCTTACCCTTTATAGACGTTGAACAAGAACTACACGTAAGTAGCTGTCAGTGAATTTTCTTTATCAATGCAGTAAAATACCCACCGGCTTGGAGCAAATGAGATTCGTACCAGGCAAACATTTCTCCATCTACCAATTCAATTTTTGCTCCCGGCACAATCTGCTGAAACTCTTTTTTATGTTTTTCTGCAAAGGGAAAAGGTTCTGACGAAAGCAAAATGAGTTCCGGGTTCAACCCCTTTATGGTTTCAGCTGTTACAACAGGATAACGTGCGTCTCCATCAGTAATGCAGTTTTCGAAACCACATACTTCAAGCATCGAGTTAACAAAAGTATCCCGACTCACACACATGTAAGGATCTTTCCAAATCAGATACAACGCCTTCATCTTTTTTGCTCTTTTCGGGATTACTGCAAAATCGGCTTGAATCGTCTTGACCATTTCACGCGCTTTTGCTTCGCATCCTGTAATCTTACCCGTTTTCACAATATTGTTGTAGGCGTCTTCCACGTTTCTGATTTTGGACACATACACACAATATTTTTCCATTAAAGCTTCGATTTGCGCCTGATCGTTCTCCTCCTCGTTTGCCAAAATCAAATCTGGTTTAAGCCATGCGATTTTCTCTTCGTCCAGGCTTTTAGGCCCGCCGATATTGGGTAATCGTTGTATTTTTTGTTCAGGATATCTGCAAAACCGGGTACGCGAAACCACCCTGTCTCCCAGCCCTAAATCAAATAAAAACTCGGTGGTTGATGGAACAGCCGAAATAATTCTTTGCGGGGGAAAAGGAACCGTAATTTCTTGCCCCAAATCATCGGTTACTTGTATACAATCACTCATTGTTCTATATCATTTCCTTTGTAATAGCGTACAAACCGCGCGCTCCCCATATCTTCCCAACCTGTAAAGAGCCATTGACTGCTCAGGTTTGCATTGATACCTCGACATCCTGAGGCCTCAGCCATTGGGAGCCCCTGCTCCTCCACAACCATTACAGCTCATTTTTACATTATTTTGTGCCCTTATTTCTTTTCTGCTTGGTCATGAATGGCCTCCTCAAGAATTGTTATTTCACTCTTAAGAAAGTGTCCACTAAATTCCCACCACATCAGAAAAAACCGGAACATACCCCGTGGTCACTCATCGTTGCTAACTCAGATAGGGGGGAGCAACCTTATGCGGAAGAGGTAACTGCTTTGCCGTGGCATAGGTCGCAGGTGGCTGGATTGCCGTAGAATGAGCAATTTGTTTACTTTTTTGAAGTTGCCTCTTTTTTCTTGTTTGAGGATGCCGGCAAGTACGTGCTGGCCGTACTGCCACTGAAAACGCAGCAACCATATCAAACTAAAAAAACGTTGTTCGCTCTAACCCAAGGCGCCTTGGGTTAGAGTTGTGTAATGGTCAGCCAGCGTCTACTGCAGCAAATTAAGCAGTTTGCCGGCAGCTTCTTTGCTTAACAGGTTGTTCCAGGGTGCGTTTTCCTCGGCCAAAAGTGCTTCCGTATTTTGCAATGGGAGAGGAATATCACCAAAGAGATTCTTAAAACTAGTAAGTTCAGCATCTGAAAAGGCCGATGCGCTGTTTATATCCAACATCGCATTCTGCTTTTGCCCCAGCTCAGCATAGGCTACCCCCCTGACCAGGTGCGCTATTCCCCGGTTGTTGTTTTTGATGAGGGCGGATGTCAGGTCTTTAATAGCATTTTCGTACTCCCCAAGTGCAGCAAGCGCTACCCCACGGTAATACGCAGCTCTTTCGTGTTCGGCATCTTGCTCAAGTATACGGGTAAAATCTTCCTTTGCCTCATGATATTTACCCAGAGCCATTTGAGCAGCACCTCTGCTCAACCAAACATCAATCGTGTCACACCCACTCTGCTCGGCACGTGTAAAGGCAGCTATACTTTTCTTTAATTGACCGGAAGCAAAAAGAATCTTGGCCTGTCGTAAGTGTTCGGCTTTGTCCATCAGGCACCTCAATTAGTAAAGAATATTATTATCAACAACCTTTACTAAAAGTATAGGCATTCAATCATCTTTTGCCTGGAATATTTCTCTGTATTGGTTCAGTGCATATTACAGGGGAATCAGGACAGTAAAAACAGAGTAAGACAACGCAAGGAACACTTTACTGGAAACACACGTTTTGTGCACATTGTCATACCAACTCATTTACCACTTTCATAACCCATGGATATGCAATCCTCTCTTGCTCAAGCCTTAAAGCATTCGAGAAAACATTTTCCACCAGAAGCTCGTAGACATCCAACTCGCCTTGATTAAGGTGATTCAAACTCCGTCTAGTTGGTTTACTCTCCTGGCCCCACAGCGATTGATGAGCCATCAATGTTTCCCTGTCCATCAAAAAAGAGCTGGTTTGAGGGAAATATGAGCGAAGCTGATCAAGCATTACATAACCATGGGTATCAATATCGCCCCAGTAATAGATTTTTTTGCCCTCTAACCATTGAATATGTACCAACCGATCTAATCCGAAACCCATTCCAAAGATAATAATGGAGCGTGTCACATCTGGAAATGCCAAGCCATTAATTTCATTTTCGGTAATGAAAACCCTGTCTATGTCGAGATGTAAATTAAGAAACTCAGATACAGGTATTTGGAGATCCGACATTCCTGCAATATAGTGGACACCCTGCCAACTTGATATCTAGTAACATTGTCATGATATAGGCTAGAAAATAGGACAATCTGGCAATTTTATTTTGTCAATTATTTCAGTATACTGGAGACATAAGGAAACAAGACAATTACTTGTTATGTGTACCAACGATTTATCAATCATAGCCCTGAGGAGTTAAATATATGAGTATTAAGTCAGGATCATGCCTATGTGGTGAAGTCAATTTCGAAATAGAAGGCGATTTTGATAATTTCTATCTTTGCCATTGTAGTCGGTGCCGAAAAGATACTGGCTCGGCTCATGGTGCTAATCTTTTTTCTCCTTCTGCAAAGTTGAAATGGTTATCAGGACAGAATAAAATCACAAATTTTACTTTGCCTTCAACTCGACACAAAAAATCATTTTGCTCAATTTGTGGATCCGCACTTCCAAATATTCAATTTGAAGGGGAACTTCTGGTGGTTCCTGCTGGAAGCCTTGATTGTGATATTCCCATAACTCCAACCGCTCACATTTTTGTTTCCAGCAAAGCAAATTGGGATAAAGATCTTCATAAATTACCTATGATAGAGACTTTGCCTCAATAAGCGTAAAACCACATAAAAAAAGCTATTCAGCCGACGCAAAAAGCGGCGCGGCTGAATAGCAGCGTTAATATATCCACATCGAAGGCTTGAACATCCAGCGAGCACCTCTGTTTTACATAATTCCTGTGCAGATCACACACTCCGCTCTTCTGTACCCTCCTCATTAAAAGCCTACCTACCTAATCATCACAAATTACGGTTAAAGACAGAATCGTTGACAGGTTAATGTTTCACCAGTTTTTACCTGCAAGCTTAACCGAACAAAACATTTTGTATATTTTTAGGATGATGGACTGACAGTACAAGCTGTTGTTATGATAATCCTGACTATTCTCTATACAGGGACAGGAATAATGTAATATCTTGGAATTTCGAACAAAGACAGATAGTTGAATTGGCAATATTAACTTTTAGTTCAAGTGCTGCTGCATTTTGCCGAAGGCCAGAAGTGCAGTGTAGGTGAAACGAGTAGCGGCTACCTGAAGCGCTTCAGTAGGCCACAAGTATACTTTTATGAATATTTTACGAGATCGCTCTTTCAAGAAAAGACAGCCTCGCCGCAGGCGAGTCTATTCTTCCGATCCAATGACGTTGTTATCCCACCTATTCCGTGGACTAGATTGCGGTGTAAGGTCAAGGCCTCCAGGAAATTCGAAGCTGTTTGACACCGAATTCCTTTGCGGCTTCAACATCTAAGCCCATGTAAACGTCAACTCGCTTCGTGAAGCGAGCTGCAGTCTTGTCAAGAACTACATATTTTCCATGCAGGCCCTCGATCTTCAGAGCGGTACCGCGTGTGAGCCCCTCGTCCAATAGGTCACGCGACACTGCGACGACCTTCATTCCAGGCTTCAACTCGTCTTCCCATGCGGCGACCGTTGGTTGGGAATTGGTTTGTGATGGTACTGAGTTGTACGCCGAAACGGTGACAATCATCGAACGTTCGGGTTTGTTTGATCCGCACGCGGAGACGCACACGGCAATTATCGCTACCGCGCCCCAGAAGAACACAACCGGACTCAATGGCTGTCTTTCAATCATGGCGTAGATACCCCTTTCCTGGCGGCGAAGCCGCCAGGAACAAGTAATTATGTAGAAACTGCATAACTTACGATTTGTAATATTATATAGAAATAATATCTGCTAGACAATATAAAAGATTGCACGACGGTATTGTGCGGTCGCAGAGCCAAGATTTGCACTGGCAGGGCTAAGCTGTTTTCAGCCTGACAGGGTGGATATGTTTCCTGTCTATATTCCAGGGGAATTGTCGTATCGTCCAGTAAAAGAAATCCCCACGTCCTCAAGCGGAACTTAACTTTATCTGTACAAATCTTCACCATACGTATGCCTACAACCATAGACTGTGCCTTGATGATACACATACGAAATTTCTCCTGAGGAGGTGCCAGAACGATAGTTCTGTGTGATAGGTTATTACTCGTCGACAGAGGAGTGCACGCCTTTCGGGGCGTTGTGCAAGAAACCTCAATGTGACCATATCGGGGGGTGGGCAAAAATAGCCTACTTAAAAGTAAAAAGGCGTGTCTGTTTTTACTAAACCATCTCACTTTACCTTATTCTCACTTAATGTGGACTCAGAATTGACTTGATTGTTGGTCTGATCGTTTATCATTGCGGGCTGCTGCAATTAACCCTTTCAGGAACGATTGTCGTCAGCGCATAGCTTTTTCTAATGGCGGGCTTTTGGGACAGACATGATGGCTTCGTAATTTCTGCCACCATAGAAAATATTTAAGATGCTCACCGTCTGCTCGTCTTCATTAACGACAAAGGCTGCAATGGCTTTTTTATCGAGAGGATAGACTCTTAATTTTTCCATTAAGTCATCTCGTTTTTGGCCTCTTAAAGGCGCTGTTTCTAGTTTTTGGCATTTATCATGAAGTTTTTCAATGTACGCCCAAGCTCTTTCTGGGTACCCGCTTTGTTCTGTAATGTACTCGTAGATCCCCTCCAAATCATTGATAGCATCCGGTAACAAGTAAACATTATATGTTTTCATTAGCTTGTTTCTTTATCCGTAGCTTGTGGAGCTTCTCAATACTTTTAAAAGCACTATCAAGTGGCACAGGTTCGCCGCTTTGCGCTGAATGTGCCAAACGCTCACGAATTAAAGAAATCCTTGCTTTATGTTCTTCTTCTTTTTTATGCCATAGCCTCAGGGCTTCCCTGATGAGCTCGCTTGTTGAACCATAAGAACCCGAGCTAACCTCTTTCTTTATAGAGGCCAACATATCAGGCGGTAAAGTGATCGTAATTCTTTCGGCTTTTTCTGGTTGCATTATATAGCCTCCCGCTAAAGTATGACTTAATCATACTGGTGGTTTTGGCAGAAGTCAATATGACCATTTGAAATAAACACCGGCGGGATATTATTTCTGGGCTTGTTCAACGGAGAAAAAAGGATGTTCATATTCGACAGTAATGGGTAACTTGGAAAGAAATTCGGGCAAAAGTAGCAGGTCATTTTCAGTTGACCTATGAAGATATGCTTGCTCTTGGTCGAAGTTTATTGGAACCGACGATTTCTTTGTCGTCTAAAAATGAGGTATTAAAAAAACCTGCTGAGCAGGAAAGAACGAACTCCAATAAGAGCAAGTAGAGGATCAGGTAGTTGTTCCTGAGGAAAAACCTCGTTATAAAATCGGTACGCGTTATTTGGAAAAAACCAAAAGACCTAAATCCTGCACGTCGAATGTTAGAAAAAATAAATTCTACTATTAAAAACAACATATTGAGCAGGCAATTGATTTGAAGTTCTATTCACTGTTTGAGTGAACCTATTTTTTCTCACCTTCAACGCCCTGCGGGATCGGCAATTTCACCAAATTTGCTACGTTACCGAAGGCTTGAAGTATTTTTACACGTCTGCGCCTCCGGTGCCTCACATCTTCGGCAGGTAGCGTAGACTCCGAAATTTCCAATTGCAGGATTTAGGAAAGATTTACCGAAATATTATCCTCACAAAATATGTATAGTGAGATAATGGAAGGACTCTAAACTGTTAGATATCAAGGACGGCAACCGGTACACTTTGAACTTACGAGTCCTTGGTTAAAATGTGGAGCTAACCAGAGAAGAAATGGAACGAAATTGGAACAAATCAAAAAAACACCCTGGTTAATGTGTTTAATGTCAAGCGGTTGTGTTGTTTTTATCGCTGGACTCAATCCAGCGGGCCTTGCACCCGTGTCGGTTCGATTCCGACCTCCGATTAGCAGGGCGTAGTAAATCATCATACAGGCAACTTTACCATTTAAACCCTGCTGACAATATCTTTCATGTTTTGACGGATCTTTTGGTATTCTTTCTTGCTGATGCCGGCACCGAGAGCAACAGTTTCTGCCATTTCAGCAGAAAGGAAGTCACCCGAATTATGTGCGTCGGCATTAAGGACCAGTGGGGCTCCCGTCTTTGCGGCCATCTTGGCGACATAACCATTAGTCAGGCTGTGCCCTTTCCGACCTGAGAGCTCTAGGTAGATATTGTTTGCAGCCGCAAGTCCGGCATCCTCTTCATTTATAAAGCCAGGGTGAGCCAAGATGTCAACTCCAGCCTCAATCGCTGCCCTGTTTGTGCCGGCGAGGACCGGCTCCACAGGCGTTTCCCCATGTACGACCACCAGTTGAGCGCCTAGTTCGCGGGCTTTTTTTGTCAATGGCTTGATTAACGATGGTGGAACATGAGTCAACTCAACACCGACTATGAGCCTGGTTTTTGTGACGGGATTGAGGTCAGCAGCAGCCAGGGCGATATTTGGGATCAGTATATGTAAATTTGAGGAGTCTGCATGGTCTGTTATGGCAATAGCCTCGTAGCCAAGCGCCTCAACTCTCCGTAGGTGCTCTGATGGAACAAAGGCGCCATCACTGAATAATGTGTGAGTGTGAAGGTCTATCATGTTGTTATCCTTTTAGGACGGGAATCTTGTAAAATAAACTGCTAGTAATCGGTTCTAAAGCTAAGTAATGGCGTGTATTCATCATTCATTTTATCTTTTACCCTAACCCCAGTCTCGCCAATCCTGAAACCCTCCTCAACAAGATACGCTATCTTTCTGACTGCTTTTGAAACGGTCATTCCACCATGTCTAATGTTTGAAATGCAGTTTCGAGCTTCATCGGTTGTACCAGGTTTTGGCTTGCAGGTAATATATGCGCCAAGTGAATTTGGCGAACTCAACCCCGGTCTTTCCCCTATAAGCATCACGACCATTTTTGCCTTTAATAGAGAGCCGATCTCATCTCCGATAGCAACACGCCCGTTGGTAACCATACAAACAGGGGAAGCGCTTAGTGTTGTCTGTTCAACGAGCTTTATTAATCCGTTGGTTACCGCTGCTGCTGTTTCATTTACAGCAGGGGCGGACAAGCCATCGCAGATAACAATACAAAGATCAAAACCGCTCTTCTCGCTACACAATAAATCTCTGGATGTGTGGTTGAGCACCCTCCCCATATCAGGCCTGGTAAGGTATTCCATCCTGGTAGGGGCCATGGAGTGTAGTAACAGCACATTTCTTTTATCAGTCTCCAACGACGAAAGGATGTCACCCGTTTGAACAGGCTGATACACGGCATCTCTTGCTCTTGCATGGGCAAGCTTGAACCTTAGATACTCCTTTAAAGGAAGGCTGATGCCAGCCCTTCCGAGGGCAATTCGGGCGTCGGTATACTGCCGTAACTTTTCCCAGGGATCCTGAGTGATTATTAGTGTGTTTTTACTCATCAAAAGGCCTCCGAGGTCAACCGCAATAGCGTATTCCCATTTTGAATGGATTGCAGTTTGCCTTGGTGATTAAAAATAGACATGCCCTCCAACCATGCGGCGAATTCCGGAGCAGGAGCCAGGTTGAGCAGGTTGCGTATATATGCTGCATCATGAAATGATGTTGATTGATAGTTCAACATGATGTCATCAGCGCCAGGGATGCCCATGATAAAGTTGCACCCTGCATTGCCAAGCAGAGTAAGAAGTATGTCCATGTCGTCCTGGTCGGCTTCAGCATGATTGGTGTAGCAAATATCAACCCCCATGGGCAGGCCCAATAATTTTCCGCAAAAATGATCTTCCAGCCCTGCTCTTTGGATTTGTTTGCCGTTGTAAAGATATTCAGGACCTATAAAACCGACAACGGTGTTGATAAGTAACGGTTTGTATTTCCTTGCAACGCCATATGCCCTTGCTTCCAGTGTCTGTTGGTCAACTCCGTGATGCGCATCCGCAGAAAGGGCACTCCCTTGTCCCGTTTCGAAATACATAACATTCGTGCCGATTGTACCGCGATTCTGGCTCAGGGTTGCGTCCATACCCTGTTTGAGTAGATCAAGAGTTATGCCGAAACTTTTATTGGCTTTTTCTGTTCCTGCAATCGACTGAAAGCAGAGATCCACAGGTGCACCTGCTTCGATAGCTTCAATAGTGGTAGTAACATGGGTTAGAATACAGCTCTGGGTGGGGATTTTGTATTGGGCTATCAGGTCATCAAGCATAAATAGTAACTGCTTGATATTGGCAACGCTATCTGTGGCTGGGTTGATGCCTATCACTGCATCGCCACATCCGTAGCATAGCCCGTCCAGGATAGATGCTACGATGCCGTTCAAGTTATCTGTGGGATGGTTTGGCTGTAACCTGACCGAAAAAGTATTAGGAAGCCCGATGGTATTCCTGAAAGCTGTTATGACGTTACATTTTGAAGCAACCTGAATAAGGTCCTGTATGCGCATGAGTTTTGAGACCGCTGCAACCATTTCCGGCGTTAGGCCTGGCGATAATCTCGCAATCGTTTGGCTGTCTGCCTGATCGGTCAGTAGCCAGTCTCTGAATTCTCCAACCGTAAATGAACTGACCGTTTGAAATGCCACATTGTCATGTTCGTCAAGTATTAAGCGGGATACCTCATCTTCTTCATAAGGGATAATAGGCTCACTTAAAAATCGTTGTAAGGGCGTGTCAGCTAGAGCCATTTGTGCGGTTACCCGGTCTTCTTCATTTTCTGCAGCTATACCGGCAAGAACATCGCCGGACCGAAGAGGTGAGGCTTTTGCTAACAGCTTTTTTAGAGACATCTTTTTCATGGAGTACTCTTCATAAGTTATATCGAAGCGTTTAGGAGTAGTGGTTCTTTTATTTATTGTAATTATGAGGGCTGTGGTTTGAGAGTGATTACCCCCTTAATATTTGCGATATGGTTGCCGGCGTTTATTCAAAAAGTGTCACTTTCCTCTGTCTGCAACGCATTTATGCTAAAACCACATCTTCGATTCGATCCTTAATTTTTAATAATTCCATACTTTTTCTAGCCTTTTTGTCAGTAAATAAAACATCAATATTTTCTGTTGGGCAAAATCCCACACGGCTGGTTCGACCGAGTTTTGTTGAGTCTGCCAGTAAGTAAGACAGCTTGCTATTATCAATCATCGCTCTGGCGATTTCTGCTTCAGCGGGGTCGAAACTTGTCGCACCGTAGTGGGCATCCAGGCCGACCGGTGAGAGGAGTGCTATATCTGCATGGTGACGGAAAATTTCAGCTATTGTCTTTTCACCAAAGGTTGCCGGGAGAGAGTCGTGTAGCATTCCACCGAGGAGAATCGTCGTAATAGAATTTGCAAGTCGGCATTTTTCAACTGAGAGTCTTTGGGCGACGAAAAGCGAGTTTGTTATTACTGTAATCCCAGTTGTTTTTGCCAACTCTTCTGCCAGTATCGAGGTGGTGCTGCCGGCATCAATAAACAAGGTGTGGCCACTTTTAATTCGTGAAGCCACTGCTTTTGCAATAGCTTTTTTCTCTTTCCTTTGTTCATTATTTCTTAAGGTTATCGGTGGCTCGTGCTCTGGGTCAAGAGCGATCGCTCCGCCTCTTATTTTTTTTAATTCACCAAGTTGTTCCATTTCAGAGAAATCTCTTCTGATGGTTTCTCTTGATGTGTCCAAATCTTCAGCCGCTCTTTTTATGGTGACCCTGCCATAGGTTTGCAAAAGAGTTCGTATTTTCTGGAATCGCTCTTCTTTCCACATGTATCCTGTACCGTAATTTCTTTGTGGGGAGTGGCAGATGCTGCTCAGCTGCAAAAAAACAAAATTGTAATAAATTTTTAACCAGTTTCTCTGAATTCTACTTTGTAAAAGTAATTACACAAATATGAAAAAAAATGATAGACAAAAAACCACAAAAGTGCAAAAGTGGGCAAAATGTCACACGGGATGTAATCAAATTCTAGGAAACTAAATACCAATGGAGGGTAAGATGAGGGGTTTCAATATGCAAAATGTGAAAATATTGGCCACGGGTATCTTTATGGGCTTGGCTTTTTGTTCTCAGGTGCAGGCTGGAGAAATCACAGTGTACAGCGCTTTGGAGGAAGACGAGATAGCAGATTATCTTGCAGTGGCTAAAAAATCATTACCGGATATCGAGATAAATGTGCTCCGTCTTTCAACAGGAGATCTTGGTGCAAGGGTAATTGCCGAGTCTGCAAATCCACAAGCAGATGTTATCTGGGGTTTTGCAGTAACAAATATGGCTGATAAAAAAATTCTTTCACAGCTCGAACCATATAAAGCTGTAAACTCAGAGTCTTTGCCTGCCCAGTATCGGGCTGAAGATGATTCCTGGTTTGCAGCCACTGGATACATGGGCGCTCTTTGCGTTAATACTGCTGTTTTAGAGTCTAAAAAGCTTCCAATGCCAAAGTCGTGGTCTGATTTGACTAACCCTGTCTACAAAGGTGAGGTTGTCATGCCCAACCCGGCATCATCGGGTACAGGGTATCTTCAAGTCGCAGCAATCATACAAGGGGCTGGTGAGGAGGCTGGCTGGAAACTCATAGATGAAATGGATGATAACATGGCGCAGTATACATCATCCGGCTCCAAGCCATGTAAGATGGCACGAGCAGGCGAGTATGCAATAGGTGCTTCCCTTTCCTTTGTTGCAATGAAATCTGTGGAAATGGGATACCCCGTTTCTATGGTAATTCCTTCTGATTGGGCAGGTTACGAGCTCGAGGCTTCAGGCCTTTTGGCTGGGTCAAAGAACAAAGAAGATGCTAAAAAATTCCTGGACTGGACCCTTTCGCAAGAAGCTGCGGAATTATACACCAAATACAAGGCAATTATAACAATTCCTGGATCAAAACCTTCAGAAATGGCAACAGCCGCAGGCCTCCCGGAAAATCTATCAGAAGTCCTCTATCCCGTAGATTTTGCAAAATCTGCTAAGGAAAGACCAGAGATATTAAAAAAGTGGAGCGCAACCACTGCGAAATAATGTCCAGCAGAAAACAATCAATATGTAAAACAATGCACTTTGAGCCTGGTAAGTATTAAAAAATGAAACTGTCAATTGAAAACCTGTACAAAACGTTCAGCGGTTTTGTTGCCTTGGACCGTATCAGCATGGAGGTGGGTGAAAATGAGTTCGTCTGTCTTTTAGGGCCGAGTGGTTGCGGGAAAACCACGCTACTGCGAATTATTGCAGGGCTGCTTGACTTTGACGGTGGAGTCATGAGGCTTGGAGGTAATGACCTGGTCGAAATTGCAGCTCGTGACAGAGGGTTTGGTCTTGTCTTTCAATCGTACTCGCTTTTTCCAAATATGACGGTGAAAGAAAATGTGGGATACGGGCTCAAGGTACAAAAAGTTGACAAAAAAGAAATAAGTGAAAGGGTAGCAACGCTCCTCGAACTCATTAAATTACCTGATTTAGCTGATAGATATCCCCATCAATTATCCGGAGGTCAGCAACAGCGCGTAGCCATTGCTCGGGCACTTGCTGTAGAGCCCACATTGTTGCTCCTTGATGAACCTCTTTCAGCTCTTGATGCCAGGGTGAGGGCAGAGATGCGTTTTGAGATTCGTGAGATGCAGCAACGTCTTGGAATACCGACAATCATGGTTACTCACGACCAGGAAGAGGCTTTGACCATGGCTGATAAGATTATCTGCATGAAGGATGGCCGTATTGAGCAGATTGGTACGCCTCGAGAATTATATGCAGAGCCGGCAACTCGGTTTGTTGCTGATTTTGTTGGAGTGAGCAATATTTTACCTACTGCCTGGATTCGAAAAAATTTACCACAGATGATGGAATCGAGGCCAGGGGGAAAAGAGGGTGACTTTGAGTTTGCAGTTCGTCCAGAGCAATTGGTTGTTGATGACCAAAAGGGAGGGGCTGAGATTAAGGACATGCAATACTTGGGGAATTTGAGCAGGGTAACTCTGGACTGGTATGGAGAAGATGTGGTTGTTGAAATGCAGGGCTATCCAAAATTTACAGAGGCTTCTTCTATTCATGTTACTGTAGCAGATGGATGTGGCAGGTGGGTGAAAGTATGAGCAGCGCGGTGGCACAACAATGGTTTAAAAACAGTCAGCTTGTCGGCGATAAGTTGCTGGTCACCTCAGCAGTTTTTTTTCCATTGATTGGTTTATGTATATTCTTTTGCTACCCGTTATTTTTGGTGGCAGGAAAGAGCTTGCAACTAGCCGATGGCACCTACGGTATAGCAAACTACATAAATGTCCTTAAGTCTCCAGGCATTGTAAAGGCCGTTTGCAATAGTATGGTACTCAGTGTCAGCACTACTGCTTTTTGCCTGTTTTTTGGTTTTGCGGTAGCTTTTGCCCTGCAGCGATCCGGGATTGGAGGAAAACGATACCTAAAAGGCGCTCTATCGCTGCCATTACTTGCCCCGTCCCTTGTTCAGGCACTTGGTCTTTTGTTTTTGCTTGGAAGAAATGGTTTAGTGCACAAGTGGACGGGGTGGGATATTGAAATTTATGGCTTCTGGGGGTTGCTCATTGCAAATATTTTGTATGGCTTGCCCCAGGCGATACTGATAATCGAGGCTGCACTGCGCCAATCTGACGCACGATATTATGAAGCTGCGGAGATTCTTGGCGCTTCCAAGTGGAAGCAGTTTTTTGATATTACCCTGCCAAATGCAAAGTTTGGTATTCTAAGTGCCGGTTTTGTAGTTTTCACAGTCACCATAACCGATTTTGGTAATGCCGCTGTGATTGGCGGCAATTATAAAGTTCTGGCTACGGAAATTTACAGCCAGGTTGTGGGCCAGATGAATTTTGGGATGGGCGCAGTGATTGGTATCCTTCTTCTTTTGCCGACCTTGATTGCAGTCTATATTGAAAGGGTTGCCTCACAAAAACAATTTGGAGGTTCCTCTGAAAGTGCCATACCTGTATCGACGGACTTTTATGCAAAACGAGATGTGCCGCTTGGAGTGTTTGTCCATACCATTGCATCAATAGCCGTGCTTGTTGTAATGACGGTAATCATGGCAAGTTTTATAAAACTGTGGCCTTACCGCATGACATTTACCCTCGCTAACTACAACATAACGCTTAGTGGTGGATATACGCCTCTTTGGACATCTTTGCTGGTTTCTGTTGAAGCCGCAGTTCTTGGGGTTGTTTTCCTGTTTGCCCTGGCCTTCAGCATGAAAAGAATTCCTCCAAAATTGGCAAAGCTAGTCTATCTGCTGGCTGTCCTGCCAGTGGGTGTTCCAGGGCTGGTTTTAGGTATTTCATATGTTCTTGCCTTTAATGTGAGTGATAATATGCTGGGGATGCTGTATGGCAGTAGTTTTTTGATAGCTCTCTGTAATTTTTACCACTACCATTCACAAGGTTTCCTGACCATGATAACAGGGGTCCGCGCAGTGCCTCCTGCTTTAGAGGAGACGGTCTCCTGTTTTGGCGGCGGAAATGTAAGAATTCTTCGCGATGCTGTTTTGCCATTTATGGGGCCAACCATAATATCTGTCTTCTTTTTTATCTTCATGCGATCCATGGTAACTCTTTCAGCTGTTATTTTTCTTATTTCATCAAAAGTAAGCGTAGCCGCAGTCTCAGTGATGAGACTCGACGAGGCTGGATTCACGTCTCAGGCGGCAGCTTTCTCAACCTGTATCATGATTACTGTGATTCTTGCGATGGGCTTGATGAACTCACTCATTTACCTCTATTCAATAAGTGGCGCCGGAAAAGAGGCAAGTAGCGATCAACAAGGAATAGAGAAAAGGGGACTTGCAAGGATGGTCGATCGGACATACTGTTGGTCAAGTACGTAGCCTTTGAATTTGAGTTGATCCCCGGAAATGTGTAAATATCAACAGCTTATTTTTTGTTAACATTGTCAGGTTACATCTCGCAATAAGGCCGTAAATTGTAGAATGTAGATGCCTACTGTTTATCCTTTTGAAAAAGCGCAAATTTCGCGCTCCCCTTAGCGAAAGGTGTTTGCAACAATGTCATATATATCTAAACCATCTGCTGAGCCCTGCGTAACGACCTTCGATGAGTTTGTTCGATTAGCTGATTATTCTCTGATGGACACCTTGAATGCCGACCCTGATGCCACCGGAGATGGTGATGATCACTGTGCCCGTCAGGTTTTTTCCGGTCATTTCGTACCTGTGAACCCCACGCCACTTGCAGAACCGGAATATGTAACCCATAGCAGCACTTTTTTTAATGAACTTGGGCTAAGCGACGAACTGGCGCTTAATGTACAATTTCGCCGGGTATTCTCTGGTGATCTCTCTGCTACGCATGAGCCTATGCGTCAGGTTGGCTGGGCGACTGGCTATGCATTGTCGATTTATGGCACCGAATATACCCAGCAATGTCCATTTGGTACCGGCAATGGTTATGGTGATGGTCGGGCGATATCTGTATTTGAAGGAATACTCAATGGGCAGCGCTGGGAAATGCAATTGAAAGGTGGCGGCACAACGCCTTATTGCCGTGGTGCCGACGGACGCGCAGTACTACGTTCAAGTGTGCGTGAATTTCTAGCGCAAGAATATATGCAGGCTTTAGGTGTTCCAACATCGCGCTCTTTAACACTGTATGTTTCTAAATCTGAGACCGTTACCCGGCCTTGGTATTCTCAAGACTCCCACTCCACCGATCCTGATATCTTGGTGGACAATCCTGTGGCGATTTCAACTCGCGTTGCACCATCCTTTTTGCGCGTTGGTCAGCTGGAGTTGTTTGCCCGCCGCGCTCGCAGCAATGCTCATCCTGGAGCACTAGAAGAGTTGCGCATGATTGTTTCGCATTTAATTGAGCGAGAATACAAAAGCAACATTAATCAACACCTTGTTTTTGCAGATCAATTGGTTGAGTTGGCTAAGCAATTTCGCCGGCGTCTTACTTCACTGGTGGCCAATTGGCAACGGGTTGGTTACTGCCAGGGTAATTACAACAGTGACAACTGCGCTGCAGGTGGCTTTACCCTCGACTATGGACCGTTTGGATTCTGTGAAGTATTTGACCCTGATTTTCAACCTTGGACTGGTGGCGGCGAACACTTTTCATTCTTTAATCAGCCAATCGCAGCGGAAGCGAATTACCATATGTTTTGGACAGCTGTGAGACCGTTACTCGCAGAAGATACTGAAGCTTTAGAACGTTTCGACCAAGTGCGCCATGGCTTTGCAGAAGCAATGCAAAAACAAATCCAAAAAATGTGGGCGGCCAAACTTGGCTTGACTGAATATAACCCGAAGCTATTAAAAAAATTAATGCAGTTAATGATCCACTCAGAGGTAGATTACATCATTTTCTTCCGTGAGTTATCCCATATACCAGCGGATGTTTCAGCATTGAAAAAGAGCTTCTACGTTAAAACTTCACAACAACTCGATGAGCAATGGCAAGCTTGGCTGACAAGCTGGCGCGATCTCGTCTTTAAAGACGGCAACTTGGCTGAGATATCAGCAAGTATGAAACAGACTAACCCAAAATACGCATGGCGAGAGTGGTTGATCGTCCCCGCCTACCAACAGGCCATGCAGGGCGACTACACTTTAGTTAGAGAGTTGCAGGAAGTACTTAGCTACCCATATGATGAGCAATCACAAGAAGTAGAGGATAAATACTATCGTCTAAAGCCTAGGGCGTTTTTTAACGTTGGTGGCGTGTCGCACTATAGCTGTTCATCTTGATTTTGAATAAAAAATGAAAAATTGAAATCAGATTTGTCCTGCTGGTCACAGCTAACGTGCCTGATCCGCCACTTTATTGTTGCCACATCAAAGGTCTGAAAATCTTACCAGTGGCTTTATTTGGCCTTATTCTCGTGAGGGTATCACCTGGAGGGAGTGTTAGCCTGACCGTACTTACTCCCAAGGTAGGAAAAGTGAATTTTTAGCCCACTATAGTGCCGGCTTTGCGAGGTGCTCTTTGCAGTATTCACCTTAAAACCACCGCCACGCTTGCCATCAACTCTTTACCTTACCGTTTACCGCGGTCTTTCCCTGTTTGATTTTTTCTCGGTGGAGAACAAGCTCTATCGCGATAGTTTTTACTGTTATTTTTTTACTATTCATCTCCCGTTGAATTGTATGTCAACAGCCTTACTCTATTAGTTATAGAAGCGATGAAGCAGTAGAGTAGAACTTAAGATGAAATTCTCGCTGCCTACTGGCTGTACTCAAAAGATAGGATCAAGACCCAATATAAAAATTATTTTTGAATATAAACGGAGGATGTTATGCAA
The DNA here is from genome assembly GCF_963675105.2 of Desulfogranum marinum. Taxonomy (NCBI): domain Bacteria; kingdom Pseudomonadati; phylum Thermodesulfobacteriota; class Desulfobulbia; order Desulfobulbales; family Desulfobulbaceae; genus Desulfogranum; species Desulfogranum marinum. The sequence continues at coordinate 870,784 of NZ_CAXXRO010000004.1, read as the reverse complement.
GGTCAAATTATTTCTCAAGAATTCAATAGAATGGTATGGGTAAGGGATAAAAATCGTGCACAATACTCTTGCTACATTGATAGAGATCGTAAGGTAACAAATAAAGAAGATCTCTCCGAAAATGAACAAAACAGTTGTATGAATCTAAACCTTGTTTTAGGTGACAGCTGGTAGCAGCATGATTACCCTATAATTCCCCTCACTGCGCCCTCTGGTATTTTTTTACAGAGGGCGTTGTTGTTTATAGTTGTGGAGTGGGGGGATGATTCTATTTTAGAAAATTTCGGCTGCTGAGCATCGATATTGGGATTAACAGATTGACCAAAAAAATTGCCGTGCCTGCTCCCAAAGTAGGATCACTGAGTTCTTAGCCCAATATAGTGCAGGTTTTGCGAGGTCCTCTTGCGGGATTTACGTTAATAGCACATGTAAATGAGTTGCCCCCACCAGGCTTGCCACCAAACCTTCGTCGCTTATCATAGATGTCCTCGATAAATTTGCTGCTGATTTAAAATACGGCGGTTTTTCCCAATCCCTCTTCGTGACACCTGACAGGAATAGTATTAACCAGCGATAAAGGTACGAAATTTATATCTTGGGCTTGGCAATGTTAAGTCCAAAGCACAGGTGTTGAAATTACCCGATAAGGAACAATTTCAGCTTTCACTTTTACTTAAATGGTTATAGTTACTTAGAGATTCTTTTCATAATGGTTTTCAGAAGTACTGTTCTAATTTATTTTTTTATGATTGAATAAAGTTATATAGTTTAAACGAAAATAATTACGGTGAGCTTGATAAAATTAGGATGTCTTATGTCTAAAAAACCAAGCTATGAAGAATTGGAACAACGAGTTCTGGAATTAGAATTGGCTGAATCTGAGCGAATTCTCATGGATGAAGCCGCCAGAAATACCTCTGATCTCCTGTCCTTATTTATAAAGGATTCCCCTATATACTCATTCCTTAAAAAAGTATCCCAAAAGGAGAGTAAAGTCCTTTTGGTAAGCGATAATTATATTGATATGTGTGGTATTCCTGCTTCAGAAATGGTCGGAAAGACAATGGGTGAACTCTTCCCCCATGAGTTCGCTGCAAAAATTACACACGACGATATAGATGCCATTAATAACAGGAAAAAATTGAAACTTTATGAAGAACTGAATGGCAAACATTACATTACATACAAATTCCCTATCAGTCAGGGGGAGGGAGAATATCTGGCTGGGTACACGATCGACATAACAGATTTAGAACAGACACGAGAAGATTTAGTCCACATATTTAACATGTCACTCGACATGATTTGTATTGCCGATATCAACACAGCAACCTTCCTCAAGGTTAATTCCGCATTTACAAACATATTAGGCTACAGCCAAGAAGAACTATTAAATAAGCCCTTTTTAGATTTTATTCACCCAGAGGACCTGGATGAAACCGTTGATATAATTAAGAATAAACTGCAAATTGGTGCCAAAGTTATTAATTTTGATAACCGGTATCGATGCAAAGACGGTAGCTATCGCTGGCTGAGTTGGGTATCTCATGCGAATGTTGGAAAAGGTTTGACCTATGCCATTGCTCGCGATATCACCGAGTCGAAAAAGGTTGAAGAATCCCTGCGAGAGAGTGAGCGGAAGTATCGCAACCTTTATCATTACGCCCATGTTGGCCTCTTTGAAACAAGCTTGAAAAACGGAAAGATTGTGGCTTGCAACCAGCGCTATTGCGATTTGGCTGGATTCCCTAACATCGAAAGTGCAATCGGCAAGGATGTATTGCAGCTTTATGAAAATCCTGCTGATCGTGAAAAAATAAAAAATATCTTACGAGAACAAGGTTATATCTCTGACCACGTGATTCAGATAAAAAATTGCACTACTGGAGAGCTCCTCTGGGTAGAATTCAGTGCTCGAATAGATTCATCCACTGATATAGCCGAGGGAACGATCATGGATATCACCGGTCGCAAGCAGGCTGAAGAGGAAAAGCTCAAACTGCAAGAGCGACTTAGTCGCGCAGAGAGGATGGAGTCGCTAGGAATTCTGGCAGGTGGAGTAGCCCATGATCTCAATAATGTACTGGGTGTAGTCCTCGGCCATGCTGAATTACTTCTCTTGAAAGCAGATGAGTTAAGTTCAACTAGACACTCGCTTAAGTCGATTATGAAGGGAGGTCAGAAGGCAGCAGCAATTGTTGATGATCTACTGACCCTTGCCAGACGTGGTGTTGCCAGAAGGGATGTCCTGAATCTCAACACGATAGTTGTTGATTGCCAACAATCTCCGGAAATCGAGAGTTTACTCCTTCACCACCCCTCGGTAAAGATCAAAACTGAACTTGAGTCGGATTTGCTGAACATTTCCGGCTCTTCCGTACATCTCGGCAAGTCCTTATATAACCTTATTTCTAATGCAAGTGAAGCTATGCCGAAAGGCGGTACTGTTACCATTAAGACAACTAACCAGTATCTAGACAAGCCTGTGCATGGCTATGACAAGATTGATGATGGGGACTATGTTGTTCTATCCGTGTCCGATGAGGGAGAAGGTATTGATGAGGCGGATACCAAGAGGATCTTCGAGCCATTCTATACAAAGAAAGTCATGGGAAAAAGTGGAACAGGATTAGGGCTGGCTGTGGTCTGGGGTACGGTGAAGGATCATCAAGGTTACATCAACATTCAGAGTAAAGTAGGAAAAGGAAGCACGTTTACCCTTTTTTTCCCCGTAACGAGGAAACAATTTCCCACCAAACATATTTCCGCAACAATTTCTGAATACATGGGGAATGGTGAATCCATTCTCATTGTGGATGATGTTCAGGAGCAGCGTGAGATTGCAACAGTAATACTTGAAGAATTGAACTACAGCGTCTCAAGTGTAAAAAGTGGGGAAGAAGCTGTGGCATATTTGAAGGAAAACCAGGTCGACTTGATGGTTTTGGATATGATCATGGACCCTGGCATGGATGGATTAGAGACATACAAGAGCGTGCTTGAATTTTATCCTGAACAAAAGGCGATTGTCGTGAGTGGTTTTTCAGAATCAAATCGAGTGAAAGCTGTCCAGTCGCTTGGCGCTGGCACCTATGTAAAAAAGCCCTATGTTATCGAGAAAATTGGACTGGCTGTAAAGGAAGAACTAAATCGGGCCCGTTGAAGAAGTTATGAATAATCTGTCAACGCTTAATATTGAAATTCCACTGATAGCTGCTCATTGAATTTTAAATAATTCTATAGAGTTGAGGCTATTAGCGTGGGACTACAGTGGCACACCTTATCGAAATAGTTGAGGCTAGTAGTGCCAAGGTTAACCATTTCAGGAATCCTGCAACTTAGGACTAATTCCTGTCCATGACCGATGATGACAAGTCGGTGTTTAACTCCATATCCTCCCAAAAATGTTACTGCATTTCCATGATCACTGGAGGGGCCACCATCATGTTTCTAACACAAAAGCATGTGGTGAGGCGCTCTGGCTGGCAATATTGCCGTATCAACGAGAAAAAAGAAAAGAAGAGGACGGTGCCCCTCTATCATTTGAAAATGAGCAGGAATATAGAGGTTGCAGGAGCCGTTTAATGTCTTGCAAGAATTGCTGGTAAGGTTAAACCGTACGTCAAATGGCCTGTCTGCTGCCGTTTTCGGCACTAAAATCCGGTTCAATTTACCTTCATCAGGAGTTATTTCCGAAATGGACAGGAATAGTGTAAACTCGCAGGGTTGCTAAAATGTTTAACATTGCCAATACTAGCCTATGCCATTGTGATATCGTGTGCCCCTGTAACCTCTCATGGAGAAGTTACAGGTTGCAGCTTGCCTGATTGTGTTAGGTTTTGAAATCGAATAGAGGAGAATAGTTTTTCACATCCAAGTGTCGGTAAGGGTCCATACTTTGATGAAGTATGTCGATAATATCGACGTGTTTTCTAGCTTTGCGGTAATAAATAACGTGTGATCCGGCCAAAAAACTTAAATAGCCTTTTTTGATTTCTCCACGTTTCCGACCCATATCCGGACTTTCTGCGATCATCCGCAGCTTTTTCTCAATCAGCTTCAAATACGAGATGGTCTGCTCATGACCGAATTGTTCAAATGAATAGGCTTTAATATTACGCAAGCTCTCTTGCGCATTTGGAGAAAGAATATAGGTCATATCAGCCAATTAACTCATCCATAAAGGCTTGACCGTCACCCCCCTGTCCCTTATCAAGCTGCGCTTCACCTTCGGCCAGTTTAACGCGTAACGCTTCCAGCTTGGTTTCCTCAACCTCCAAAAGCCTCAAACCTGCGCGCACAGCTTCGCTTGTATTATCAAAGCGGCCTTGAGAAATTTTTGATTTGATAAAATTCGAAAAATGATCACCTAAAGTTACACTGGTATTTCTTTGCATATAATATCCTCCACTAAAAAATTTGTACCAATATATAATACACATTTTGTCAAAAGATATCAGCTTTTATTTATGACCACCAGCCGGGTTGAGGCATGTTTGGTTTTCCCAATTGAAACATGGAAAATTGACAACAATAGCGTTAAATAAGTGAAGTGACCACTATGTGAGGCAAATTCCGAGGTCCATTAAACAGGTAGCATTCATGTACCAACAACGCCATACTGAGATGAAAAGCAAATTTCCCTTTTTCTCTGAAGAGGAAACACAGATAGCCATTGGCATCCTGCAAGGTGCAACCGTGAAATCCTGCTCCAGACTTAATGGAGTTCCGGAACATAAGTGCGTCAAAATAACCAAAATGTATTGTGCCCGGACAAATAGAAAACTATACGATACTTTACTGTAATCAGCGGAACAAAAACCCACCAAAAACAGCGATTAAAAATCAGCCACAACAACGGCTGGTCGCAGCTGTGCGTTTCAGAATGATGTCTTGACGACATTTCCTCCATAGTATCCAGAAGTTGTATTTTTACTCCTTATGCTCTTTTGCGATAGCTTTTCCCCTCCATGACAAGGATCTCCGAGTTATAGACAAGACGGTCGGCTATTGCTGTGGCCACGGTGGTACTGTCAAAAATGGTTCCCCATTGTGCGAATGGCAGATTGGTCGTTATGATGGTGGACTTCTGCTCATGCCGGGCACTGATAACCTGGAAAAACAAATTTGAACCCTGTTGGCCAAGCGGGAGATAACCTATCTCGTCACAGACAAGTAGATCCGGATTTTGATACGTTTTGAGTTTACTCAGCAAGGTATTGTTTTCCTGGGCGGCGACCAGTTGATTGATCATGTCCATTGCCGAGGTGAACAGAGTTTTTATGCCAGCCTGGGTGGATGCGTAGGCAATAGTCTTGGCCAACAGACTTTTACCGACACCGGGGTTGCCGATCAGTATGATATCCATTTTGCGGTGAATAAACTCGAGGTCGATCATGCCAAGGATAACTGCCTTCTGTTTCTTGCGGGAAGGATGGTGATCAAAGTTAAACTGATCGATGGTGGGTTGTTCGGTAAGCTTCGACTGTTTAAAGCAGCGCAGGATCTTTCCCTGGCGGCGTTTTTCGATCTCCAAGTCGAGCAACCTGTGAATGGTTTGCAAAGTCGAAAGATTTTTCTGCGCTCCCTGTTCCAGTAGTTCTCCGATATTTTCAGCACAGTGTGTGAGACGCAGTACCTTGAATTTCTTTTTTATCTCGTCAACCATTGTTTGATCTCCTCTTGAGGGCGATAGCGTCGTATTCGGCCAAAGCCGGAGTTGTGAGCCTGATTGCATTAAGGTCCTCCTGTTTGAGCCGTACCGGCAGATGAGTGCTGGTCGGAGTCATCTCCTGATAGAGGATATTGCGGACGTAATCAGCACCGATGACATTTTTCTCCAATGACTTTTTCAATCCGTAGATAAGGGAACTGTCTCCGAACTCATCGCGCAGTATCAGGAGGGCTGCGATATTTTTTCTGATTGGCAGGCGCAGTGAGTTCAAGCGCTCGAGATACTGGAGCGCCACCTCTCCCAAAGAGAGGAAGACCACTACCTGTCGATCTTGAAGCAGCCGTTTTTTGATTTTTTTCACCTGTTCCCGATGACCTGGCACTTCGATTCGCTGCTGTCTTTCCCAGCAGCGGCTGTGGCAGGCGATGAGTTTTTCTTTGAGATAGATTGAGATGAGAGAGTTGTCTGCCTTGAGGGTGACCTGTTTGCCGATGGCCCATGGCGGTACGGAATAAACATTGGTGTCAAAGCGCACACCGAAGTCTTTATGCACCTTGAGAGATGCAGTCTGTCGACAGTCAGGTAAGGGCTCAGGAAGTGGACGCAGGTTATGCAACCGGTCAATCGGCCGTTGAGATGTGGTAGCGTGCTTCCTAACGTTGGCTACAGTGTCCAGCCATTGATGCACCTGGTCCTGAACATCACTCAAGCTGCTGAATTCCCGCAGAGGCCAGAAATTGGTACGCAGGTATTTGATCGCATTCTCTACTTTCCCTTTTTCGTAAGGCGACCGAATTGTACAGGCATGCGGAAGGATGCCGAACTTGCTGAGAAACACGAGGAAAGCCTCATTGAAACGAACCACAGAGCCGACTCGCTCGGTCACTGCGGTGAGCATATTATCGACCACGATTTCTCTTGAAGTGCCGCCAAAGTAGGTGAATGCTTCCAGCAAACCTTGATGCAGATATTCCTGCTTCTGACTGTGGGAGAAATAGACGTAGAGCATACGACTGTAACCTTCAACCACCGCAAGGGCATACAGTTTTCTATGCCCGGCGCCATAGCTCAGGGAGGGGAAGTGGCCCCAGTCAATCTGTACCTGCTCACCTGGTTCGGATTCATAGCGGATGAACGGTTGGCGCTGAGCCTGCTGCCCCCGCAATTGTCTGAGCAAGGCCCTGACAATGGTGATCTCGCCAGTGAACCCATTCTCCCGTATTTTCCGCAGTACTACCGGTGCCTTGATGTCCGGGCAGCTATCCACCATTTCACCTATCATTTCGCGATAAGGGTCGAGTTTGGATTTTTTGGCAGTCCTCTCGGCAGGCATCGGTCTGTCGTCCTGCAGATATTTCGCCACGGTCTGCCGGTCGAGTTGCAGTTGTCTGGCAATGCTGCGTTGGGAAAACCCCTCTTTTTTAAGCTGCAGGATTTCAAGTGCCGTTCGCCTGCTGATCATGTCCTTCCCTCCTTGAATTGCCGAACAAGCTGATGGATGGTTGCCGGATCTTCCCGTCGCATATCTTCCTCATTCTGGAGTAACCGCGTTTGGTGTACAGGTTCAGGCGGAAGGGAAAGCACCTGGAATAAGGTGCCGTCAAAGGCCAACAGGTTTTTGCTGAGGAGCCCGTCCCGGGCAAGAATGTATTCATCGACATTGATGGTTAGCAGGGTGCAGATTTTGTCGTAGGAATAAAAAGACAGCCCCTGCCGGTCAGCCACCATGACCAGAAAAAAATAGAGCAGCAGCTCTTGATGAGAGAGGCTGCTCCAGAAACCATGGCGGAGAAAACGGTGCTCGATAAAGGCAAAGCTGCCGCTGATTGTCCTGACACGTTCAATAATAAGTGGATTTCGCATGATAGACCTCCGTTTTTCACTACGATATCGCATGTATTACCGGAAGACTATCGAGTCCTTCTTTGCAAGATCGCCTATATCGCTGTTGTTGGGACTATTTTTACAGCTAACGCGTCCATCTTTGCAAGATTCCCGCTGTCGGCAGAAATGAAATATGTCATTGATGTATCGTTTAAAAGGCTTTCTAACGTATCCATCTTTGCAAGATTCTCCTTCACCGGGACTGACTGGCGCGCGGCCTTGTCCCGTACCCGTTGCAGTTTTCGGTTTTGCTCGCAATAATTCGGATTTTTTTGACGATACTGTTGCCAATAGAAGGGATTTTTCCTCTGCCAGGCCCGCTGGCTCTCGCATTTGTTGGCCCGGTGATCTGGATCGGTCTGCTGTTTTTCTCTTTGCCATTTGCTCTTTCTTGCTCGCTGACAAGCCTTGGCTCCACAATACTTCTGGTTATGCACTCTTGGGTTCCTTGGTAGAATCCTTCTGCAACAGACGCATCGAAATGTGCAAGTCTTCACTCTCTCCTCCGCGGGTTGAGGGATGTGCACGTCGAAAAAAAGAAAAAGAAGAAACTACAAAGGAAAAAATAGAAGAAAAGACACCTGATATGCATCAGGATTGGATGAAAAACGTAAGAAAATGAAGAAGGAGATTATCTGTGGCTGGATTTCAACCGATGATGGTGTCGACTTTTAAACCGCTGATTTTGGTTGGGAAGTAAATCGCTGGTACCAACTTTACTGCCAAACGAGAATTGGTTTGAGCAGGGGGTTCCAATAACAACACTCAGAGCATATGCCGCTGAGTTTATTAGGAGGGACTTCTCCGATGATCCTGCCGGAGCCAAATTGTCAGAAAACAGTTCAATTTGGGAAATTTCCGACGTTCAGCTCTTGACTCTAAATGCCCTATGGCAGAGGGATATAGAAACCGTTGCAGATATTTTGAAACATAATGAAAAAACCTTGTTACGAATGCCAAAACTCGGAAAAACAGGTCTCCGGCAGTTGAAAGACATTCTCGGTAAGTATGGATTTGTTATTGCCAGCCTTTGATATCATTTCGGCAACTCATAATGGGCACCCAAAAGGGCAAAACTATTTTCATAAAGGGAAAAGATATTTTGGGGGAGGTCTAGGCAGAAAAGGTGTCCTGTACATTTGCTCAGAAATGGGGCAACTCTTGAGTAAACCTTACCATTGTTAAGGTGATTTTTAAAACTTGTTATTGAAGTTAATATTGCCAGATCGAAGGTAATGAATTTTGCCGCCGGCTCAAACGAGAGGTGCTTCCTGTACCATTAAAGCGTGACCATGCGCCTGAAACTCATCCCAAATAGAGCATCTAAAGTTATTGATTTTTCCAGAGAATCCATAAACTGTTGTTGCTTCATTTTGATCATAACGGATGAATGATTACTTTCGTATTGTGCAGAGAAATTTGATTTTAGGTTGCCATGACAAGCCAACTGTGAAAGTATCTCGCACCCAATTTTCCTCTACTGTGAACACATAGTTTTGGTGAGTTTTATTATAGAAGGTGTGGGAACGATCAACGTTTTGGAAGACTTACGCTCATCTTGAGGCTATCTGGACTGACCTATACCGACCAGAACTTTGTCATCAAGGCCTGAGCCCAGGGACTTGCAAGTCAGCTGGCACTCGCGTAGCATGTCCCGTTTCTAGTCCCCACGTGGAGGAGGGATAAGATCACAGTTATTTTTCCATCGCTAGCTACGTCGAAGATCATTTTCTATTTCATAACCATTTTGTACGCTGATTCGTGAGTAGCAGCCGATAAAACCTTTCAAGAGTAAAGGAGGATAAGGGGGTCGCATGATTGCAGAGACTTCATACCGCGTCGCGGCGGTACAGATGATATCGGTTCCAGATGTATCCGAAAATCTTGTGCAGGCAGGGCGCCTTGTAGCAGAGGCTGTAGCCCGGGGTGCGCGCCTGATCGTATTGCCCGAGAATTTTGCCATAATGAGCAAAAACGAGCATGACAAAATACAAGTCGCGGAGGACGATGGTGTTGGTCCGATCCAGGATTTCCTTGTAGCTTCTGCGAAACAGCATGGGATCTGGCTCGTCGGAGGTACGGTGCCACTCATCTCAGGCTGCCCTGGCAAAATACGCAATGTTTGTCTGGTCTATTCCCCATTGGGAGAGCGTATAGCCCGCTACGACAAAATCCATTTATTCGGGTTTGATAACGGACTGGAGCGGCATGACGAATCTGCAACCGTCGAGGCCGGCGATAAGGTGGTCACCTTTGTGGCAGAGGGTAGACGGGTTGGTCTGTCTGTCTGCTATGACCTTCGTTTTCCTGAACTTTTCCGGGCAATGGGAGAGGTGGACCTGATAGTGCTGCCGGCTGCATTCACATACCCCACCGGCCTTGCACATTGGGAGGTACTGCTCAGAGCCCGAGCTATCGAAAACCAGTGTTACTTAATTGCAGCTGCCCAGGGAGGCCATCACCCATCGGGACGCCGCACCTATGGGGACAGCATGATTGTTGATCCGTGGGGTGATGTTTTAGCGCGCCGCTCAGAGGGTCCAGGGGTGGTTATCGCAGAAATATCATCTCATCACCTGCAACTGATACGCCTGCGACTGCCAGCCTTAAAAGATCGTCGCCTCATCTGATGCTTTAGACTCCTCTTTGTATTGTGCATTTACCAATCCAACAGTACGGCCATACCGATCTGTATCGATCATGTAAATGTTGACATTATTCGCACGCACCAGCTTATTAGTCAGCTTTTTGCCTGGTTGCCGTAGGCTTGTTTCTTCTCAGGTGTATCGATGCCGTAGAGGCGGATCTTGACCTGCTGATTGCCATGTTGCACTTTAATGGTGTCTCCCCTCCCCCCAGCCACGCCAATTACTTTACCAGTCCAGGCGAAGGCGGGTAGTGGCAGCAGGAATAGCAACCCAATTAATAATGGAAAAACAGCACGCTTACTCATTGAGATTGTTCAATCACTTCTGGATATTCCTCAACGGTCTTCCTTTCGTTCAACCACCATTGCACACTAAACAAGCCAATGACCAAGGCTGCCAACAGAATTATATGCCAAGGTTTCAACTTATCACTTATAAAACGGCCCTTTGTTCTTCGACCAGACATAGCCCGCACATCCATACAGAAAAGGTTCTCTTATATTCGGTTCAGCCAACACAAAGCCATTTAGGATTCACATAAATCAGCTCTGATCTCGCTCTGAAATGCGTTGTTGAATCCATTCTTGTACTTCCGATTCCACCTACCCAACAGCCCGGGCACCAAGATTAATTTGCTTGGGGAATTTACCTTTCTTGATAAGTTCATATATATTGGACCTAGATATCCCGGTAAGATTTATCACATCTGGCAGCCTTATCATCCGATAATTTACTGTCATGACATTATCTCTTTTGGCGGTACATCTATTTACTCTTGCCTTTTGCACAAAGAGCCAATTTAATCGATAGCTGTAAGCTTGTGGTCATGCAATAGGTGCGTGTAGCGCTGCACCATCTGCAAAGTTTTGTGGCCTAAAATATCAGCGAGAGTACGAATATCAACTCCTGCCATTATCAAATGGCTTGCTGCCGTATGCCTGAAGATCATGCATGTGAATGTCCGGTAGGCCAGCTCTCTGCTTGGCATGGTTGAATGCCTCCCTGAATCGGATTCCAGGCCGTGCTTTAACACGAGGAGCCTGTAACTGATCTTCTTTTAAAAAAACCAGTTTATTACCCTCAGCCTCTGTGAGCGTGCTTAAATTGGAGAGTTCCTTTGCAAGTTCCTTGGTTAAGGGTACCCAGCGAGAGTCACTATTTTTCGTAGCCTGCAAAAATATTGTCCTTTTCCCACAGTCGATTTGGTTCCAACGCAACCCAGCTGCCTCAGCAGGATCGCATACCGGTATGCAGGAGAGTAAGGATATATGCGTATAAAGTTTTATTTCTCGATTTCCGACAGGCGTTCAACAATCTGATTGCCTCGTCTTCTGTCAAAAACCTGGTTCTCCCTTTTGGCGGTGCAGGTCTTTCAATATTCTCTACAGGATTATCAACTGGGATCCCCCACTCTTTCCGAGCTTTGGAGAATAAATGTGACAACAAAGCCAGCTCCTGCCGAACGGAATATGCCGAAACTATTTGCATCCTTGTATCTCTATAGTCAGCAACAATAGCAGCAGAGATTGTACCCAATGGTGTATCACGACCAATCTGATCCACTAATTGCTTAGCAGATGCTTTTTCCCTCATGTGTGTGGTCGTCGCTTTTCTACTCGAAATTGTTTTGAGATACTTCTCGATAGCCTCACCAAATGAGATTTTCAAAGCAAGACGCGGGTCATTGTATTTTTTTGCTTTAATAATCTCTTCTGTCTGTGCCGCCCATACCATGGCCTCGCCTTTGGTATCAAATGTCCGGCTTACAGAGGGATGCCCTTTCATGCGGACAGTGGCAGTATAACTCCAGCCCTTTTTATTTTTCCGTTTTGTGATCCGTGCCATCGATGCCAATTATTTTTTTTGTTCCACTTTTGTTCCACTTTTTTATAAAAAGATAGCATGAAAAAGCAAAAGATGGCAAGCGGCATGAAAATGGCAAAAAGCACAAAAAAAGGCCTTACCCCAGTATTACTGGGATAAGGCCTTATAAATTTGGTGCGGAAGTCGGAGTCGAACCATGATCACAATCACCGCATTATCAAAAGAATACAGCCACCGATCAAAATACACCCAACACAAGGTACACCAAAAGGTACACTTTATACTTCCCTTACCCAACAGCTTCCTTGTCACCTGCATCCTGCTTAACTTAATCAAATTATTAGAAAATTTCAAACATCAAGGCCATTTCACTGTCGCTTCAAGACAAAACGAATTTCCTTAACATCATTCATCTATCATCTTATCATATAAATGTTGGCAATACCCACAGAGTCCTTCATTTATCTGGTCCCCAAGAGATAATCCTGCCCCACATCTCACACACTCACCATATTGCATTTCGTACTCACATGAGAGACAACACCCCTCCTCGAAAACATAGGTTTCTTCTCCACACTCAGGGCAAGTACCATAAGGCTCGTCTCCCCCATCTGTCATAGCGATGTATGATTCCCCATACATCGCTTCAGCCACACAAGATGAAACCACTTCTGTAAAAGAAAAAGGGTTCCCACAGGAACTACAGGTAAAGTTAACAGCATTAGAATATAAGACGGTATCATCAGTTTTTATTAAGTCAGATGAACAAGCAGGACATCTTACAAACTCCACCGCTCTCTCAAGAGTCCCATATTTCCAGTCTATTTTTGCGAGAGAATCTACACTTGCCTTTTTTTCCGACTCATAAACATCTGCAATCTGGAGCAACTCTCTCCAACAATCTTCACCTAAAACATCCACAGGCTCTTCTTGAAACTGATGGTAAATAAAATCCTTGATGAGGATAAATGATTTTGCCAATATTTCTTTAATTACCGGCTCGGGAGCTACAGTATAGTAGTGTTCCACATCATTTCTTACCCTGTTAATCTGATCAAACACCTCCCAATCCACCTTCACATTCAATGTTGAGAATCGATCCTTGATTTGCTGTACATTAACTGTTTTTTTACTTTTTCCTGCAGCTAGGTATGTTATTTCCCCTTTCTCATCCCTATGAGGGCGGATATCTATTTTGACAAATAACTCTTTGTCATAACCAGGAGATAGGTCGCACAATTTCTCTTTATACAAAAGTAATAGCCCTGCAAAAATGTTCCTCACTGCTGAGAGCTTTCTCCGATCATCAGGCGAAAGGTAATCCTCTACTCCTATTTGTATCGATGCTATTGCATTCTTGTATATTGACATCTCAGTCTTACACCTGGACCCTAGCTCTTGCCTGTAACTTTTGGCGAATCTGTGTGTACAACTTCGCCTTACCATTTTCTCGGTCACGAAAAGTAACCACTAACGCATATTTTTCATCTGTTGCGCTATGCAATTCCCCCCAAGGGAAGTCATGTCGAGTCACGACTACAAATAGCCGATTATTTACTAACTTTGCATTGGAGTTGAATTGTTTGAAATACCAAGTAGCACTCTGAACTGTCCCCTTATTCCTTAGGGTACTGGATACATTCCGATTGCCAGCTCCCATCTCTGTGCCAATCTCTTTGATGGCTTCATATGTTTCTTTATCTGTCGCTTGATTAAAAATTTTTGTCACCTCATCGAGATTTTCAGCAGCTACCAGCTTAAATTGTACCCTACTCGCTCGATAATCTATCCGGGTCGACCGTACATAAGGTGTGTATGCCAATGCAAGTGAAATTTCTCTTACTCTCCTGCCCTTACTCAAAAAGTCATCAGGAACTGGAATCTCATAGAAATGATGTTTTTTGTTAGGTATCAATCCTTCTGTAGTTAGCGTCGCTTCATTTTCCAGGGAGCGGAAAAGCCCCCTATCATAAACCATGCCATAGCCACACACAGCGCGAACATTGCCATTATCACCTAATAGCTGCTCCACCTCTTCCGGGATCCTTGCATGGGCGACTAGTAAGGCTCTTGTTAAGTCAGGTGAAATACCAGGAACTTCTTTTTGTAACAATGTGGCCAAATATGATACATGGGGTGCCGCGAAACTGGTTCCGGAATCATCAGCAAATAATCTTCCATCAGTTACAGATTTCCAGTTGGTGGATAATTCTCCTAATCCACTATTTGCAACCAGTGCATTTGCTCCTGCTCTAGTATTAATTGCCCAATTCCCCCCATACCCCATCAACTCCGGTTTAATGGCACCTCCAACAGTTGGTCCTCGACGGGTAAAAGGTGACGGCTGATTCACTGATGCTATCGGTATTTCTGCAGGATCATTGGCATAACGCCGACTATTCACTGTCTGGTCATATCGTGCAACGCTGCCAACAGTCAGTACATTCATGGCAGTCGCAGGATCAACAATAGCCCAGCTATCTTCGAACAAATAACGAGGATAATTTTTCTTCCAATCTAGGCCAGCCAACTGGTTTCCAAGCACATTACCAGCAGACACGATAAATAAGACACTCAACTCACGGGAAAGGGTATCAAGCGTATATGCAAGCTCTCTAACATGCCCACCTAAATACGGCTTATTCAGATCACCAAAAGATAAATTAAAAACTCTGCAATCATACTCATCAAGGAAATAGTGGACAGCCTCTGTTATGTGTTTTGCAACAAACCCTGTTCCGTTTTCATTCTTTTCATCCAGTATGCGGCCACTGAACAGATGTATCTCTGGAACAAACTTGCCACCCTGAATGCGTGACTCGACATCACCATATAGAGCCAAGCCCCCAACAAGAGTTCCATGGCCGTTCTCATCTGAAGGATCTTTACCAGGAAGGAAACTCGCAGAATCCCCCACCGCTGGAGAGAGAAGTGGATGCCCAGTAATTAGCCCACTATCTAAAATTACCACACCAGGTGCATCCTCTGGTGGTGCTGGTACCTCATCAAACTCACTGATATCCGTAAAGAGCAGTTTTATGTCAACTCCGAAGCGCGGAGGCAGGTCCACGGTTCGAACATCCCTATATCGTAAAAGAGATTCGGTTTGATCCTTATTACATTTGACACGATAAAGTGAGAGACCAGGCTGCTTGACACTATCTGCGACTGAAACACCTTGCTGATTAAGCCAGTCCTCGAACGTAACCCATAATTTTTCTCTTTCTTGAGGACTATCTTCCAAGGGCCAAAGCTCAACATCAAGCATAAATATTTCCTCTTCAGGAATACCCTGTTGCTTTAAAGCCCATCCCATTCTATCAATTGGTTTCCAGCCATCCACCCCTTGTAGAGCATAAAAAACCTGCTTATTTGCTGGAACATCACCACTTGCCAAAGTGGTTAATAGTGCTTCAAAAGACTCCAGCGCAGCATCGCTAACAAAAGCAACAACAACCTCTTTCCCCTCTTGACTCACTACTTCAATCTCATTTCGAAACTCAGGACTAGCAATCTTAGGTAAATCATCAGGAGAAAAACCTTCCTCTACTACAAACCGGAATAAACGCCTCTCATCAAAGCCCCCCTCATTCAGATCTGCCTCAACGGTAGCTCGTGTGAGGAACTCTTGTATCCCTTTACCATGAGCGGCAGTATCATCTGGAGTTGTAAACCGGGGAGGTCGTCCAGGTCGTTTGTCGTTTACAGGCTCTTCTCGTTGCAGGGGAATGTGTGGAAAAAATTCATCCATAGATTAGCTCGCTTTTAATCTGGACCTTCTAGCATCTTCTCTCTGGGTAGCAGACTTCAAGTGACGTTCTGACAAAAACTCTTGGCCATTGAGAATCATATCTTTTGCAGCTCGACGAATCACACGTTCTATGTCAGCATGACTCATTCCTTTAAAGAGACCCGCAATCCGACAATCACTTGGATCAAAATCTCTTCGTATGCCTCTCAATTTGACTGCTAATAATCGACGAATTTGTTCTAAATTTGGTGGTTCGAATATCAAAACTTCGTCGAAACGTCTCCAAACCGCTGAGTCAAGAATACGCTCATGGTTTGTAGCACCAATCAAAAGACTCTTCCCTTCATAATCATCTAGCATCTGCAGGAAAGCATTTACAACCCGCTTTAACTCGCCGTGATCAGACGCATCTGATCGCTCCTTGGTAATAGCATCAAATTCATCAAATAAAGTTACCGTAGGATAAGAAGAACAAAAATCAAAGACTTGGCTCAAGTTAGATGCAGTTTCCCCTAGATATGAGGAAACAACACTATCAATACGGACAATCACTAATGGCAAACCTAACTCACTTGCTATGACTTCCGCTGTGATAGACTTGCCACAACCAGGAGGGCCGCAAAACAACACTCGATCAGATGGTCGCATACCATGGCTTTTCAAAACTTCAACACGGTGATGTTCTGCAAGTAATTCATCCAAGATTGAGCTATTCGTTTCTGATAGCACAACATCTTCAAGTCTACGTACAGGGTTACGAAGTCGGACAAGCGGAAGATTTCGTTCACGATCTTTCGGTAGTCGTTCATTGAGAATTGAGAATTCTGGTTTCACTTTACTAGAACGACCATAAAGAATTTTCTCTAGATCATTTGCTAGTAAATGATGTTTTTTTGATCTTTCTTCTTGAATAACCTGCTGACTGGCTTCTCTGAATGCTTCTAAATTACCCTCAGCACCTGTCTTTATTAATTTGCGTAGCAGTTTCCCAGAGGCCATGACTTACTCACTTTGCTTTTTTCAGAATAGCTTCTCATTTCCGTATTCGCATATCAGTAACATACTTTATTCCCAAACAATAACACAGAAAACTCACGCCATCTGGTACTTCTTAAAGTTCTCAGCCTGCTCAAAAATTTCTTTGTACACCTCGTCTCGATCAACAGGCGGGTAGTCATTCTCAGCCAGCAGGATAATCAAATCAACCTTCAACTCCGCCTTGATGTCATCCCGCTGGCTCCAATCGGTATACTTGGCCTTGTCATCTACTACGGTCTTCACTTCTTTGGCCAGGAGCAGGAGTTTATCTTCCGGGTACTCAAAATCGTATTTACAGGCCAAAGCTTTCAGGATGTCATAAAACGCCTTTTCCTCAAGGTCGATGCCAAGATCACCAAAAGATTCCATCTCTTTTTTCAGGGCCGCGATCAAATCGTAGATCTCGTCAGTAAAGTCTTCCAACACCTCACTAACCAGCACATCCTGCTCTTTCCGCTCGTTATAGCGTTCTACCAGTTCTTTGAATTTCTTTGAGAAGTCAACGCCCTTAATCTGGTTGATTTTCTTGAAGTCATCTATTGCCCGGTTAAGGAGTTGTTGCAGGAGTTTGATCTTGGTATTGGGTAGCTTGATCTTGTCGATCTTGGCAAGGTAATCTTCATCGAATAAATCCTGCTCCTGGCCGCTGTCTTCACCCATCTTGAAGATTTCTTCCACTCCATCACTCCTAAGTGCTTCTGAAATCATCTTTTGCACCTTGGCGTTCATCTGGGCCATATCCGGAGCATCACCTTTCGTCAGTTTGAAAACTATAGAGCGCACCGCCAGATAAAAATGAAGATGGTCCCGTTGCTCTTGAGAAAAGGCATCGGTGCTGCAGCAGATGTCATAGGCAGCCTTTAACCGTTTCACCAGATACATGAACCGCTTTTCTTGGCCTTCAGTAATCATGGTAAATTCAGCTGCCATGTTAAGACAGTGCAGTTGCTCCAGAGGAACACCCGCAAAATACGGTTGCATATTAAACTTATGAAAAAGTTTACCAAGCAGAGCCAGATGATCTTTGACCACAATAATAGACTGATCGATCTCCTCTATATTCTGCTCTTCATGCTTGGAGTATTGCGCCATAGCCTGGTTCATCTGCCGTTTGATGCCGATATAATCAACAACCAGCCCCTTTTCCTTGCCCTCAAACTTCCTATTAACCCTGGAAATAGTCTGGATCAGGTTATGCCGCTGGATGGGTTTATCGATATAGATGGTGTCGAGAAATGGAACATCAAAACCGGTGAGCCACATATCAACCAGAATGGCTATCTTGAAATTTGATTTACCACTCTTAAATTGACGGTCCAACTCCTTACGGTATTCCTTGGTTCCGAGCAGGTCATACAGTTCTTCCGGGTCATCCTTGCCACGGGTCATGATCATCTTGATCCGTTCCATCGGCTTGATCTCACGTCGCTCACTGTCTGTCAATTCCACACCTTCTTCACAGACCTTAACCTCTACCCACTCAGGCCTAAACTTTATCACCTCTTTATAGAACTCATAGGCAATAGGACGGCTGGCGCAGACAAACATCGCCTTACCTTTCACCGTTGCCCCTTCACTCAGCCGTTTTTCATAATGATCCACAAAATCAGCAGCCAAGGCGCGAACACGGTCCGGATCACCAAGAATGGCACCCATCTTCGAGTTTGCCTTTTTACTCTCTTCTATCTGATGTTCGCTGGCTCCCTCTTCGGCACACTTTGCGTAATACTCTTCAATCTCACCCAGCTTTGCATTATCAAGTACAACTTTTGCAGCCCGTCCCTCATACACAATGCGGACGGTAATCTCATCGGCCACCGATTCACTCATGGTATAGGCATCCACCACCTCCCCAAAGACATCAAGGGTTGCATCAATGGGTGTTCCGGTAAAACCGACATAGGTGGCGTTTGGCAAGGAATCGTGGAGATACTTGGCAAAACCGTAGGTGCGAAACACACCTTTTTCCGTCACCCTGAGCTTCTGGTCAAGATTGGTCTGGCTGCGGTGTGCCTCATCCGATATACAAATAACATTATCTCGGTCCGTCAGCAGCTCGGTATCTTCGGTGAATTTATGGATGGTAGTCAAAAAGACACCGCCGCTGGATCTGTCCTTTAAGAGTGTGCGTAAATGTTCCCTACTTTCCACACTCATCACCGCATCATCACCGATATACCCTTTTCCAGAAACAAACTGAGCGGACAGCTGGTCATCAAGATCGGTACGGTCGGTAATTAAAACGATGGTGGGACTGGAAAATTCAACAGACTTCATCAACAGCCGGGTCAGAAAGAGCATGGTATAACTCTTACCGCAACCCGTGGCCCCGAAATAGGTGCCACCCTTACCATCCCCTTCCGGTCTTCGATGGAGCTTTATATTCTGATAGAGTTTGTTCGCCGCATAATACTGCGGGTAGCGGCAGAGGATTTTCTCATCTTTTCTGGAAGCATCCGGAAAATAGATAAAATTGCGGATCACATCCCGCAGAGTCTTTTGATTAAACAGCCCCCGGACCATGGTAAAGAGCGAATCGATACCATCTTTTTCAGCACCACCGGCAATAGTTCCAGCCAGCGCGACCCGCCATGCATAGAAGAACTCATACTGAGCAAAGAACGATCCCGCCTTATTGTTCACTCCGTCACTGATTACGCATAGACCGTTATACTTAAACAGTTCCGGGATGTCGCGCCGGTAACGGGTTGTCAACTGCACATAGGCATCATGGATGGTCGCCTCTTCCCGGATAGCACTCTTAAACTCGAACACCACCAGCGGTAATCCATTGACATAGAGAATCGCATCGGGGATGCGTTTCTCATAGCCTACAATCTCAAGCTGATTGACAACTTTATAGATATTGTGGCCGCTGGAATAGGTGGGTGTTGCTTCGGCAGATACTGTTTCCAGCTCATCTGGATCGGGGATATGTTGCTCGCCAAGACCCGAGTAATCGAGCAGTTGGATATAGAGGTCTTTCTGACTGCGGTCTTCCCGTTTTAACAAAAAACCATCAGCGACCATCTTCATGATCGTCTTATTGGATTCGTACAGATCCGAGGCGGGGAAGATTTCCAGCTTTCTTACGATAGAGTTAATCTCACCGGAGGTGATGTTCTCATCACCATAGCGGTTTTGCAAATAGGTGTGCAGGTCATCCTTTATCAGCACTTCCCCCGGTTCGCGGCTGATCGATTCACCGTGGCAATGAGGATAACCCTCCTCTTCCATCAATTCGATGATGGCTTGTTCCAGCCGTGCCTCGGTGAATTTCATTATTTCGCCTTGGTATATGCTTGTCGTGGATCGTTTGGAGTTCTGGGAAAAGCGATCTCCACCTCACCTTTTTTTACCATCTCACTCAAATATTGTTTGCGCAAGCTGTCAGGATCTCGGTTTACCAGATTCGCGAGACACCCAAGGGTCACAAACTGCGCCTCCAGCAGCTTGAGTAAAACTTCACGCATAACAGAACGAGAGACTTTCTTTTTCTTTCTGGGTTCTTCGGCAATTTGAGCCAATGCTTCGGTATAGGCCATTGTCAATTGCTGCAAGTCTTCAACAAACGGAAGATTATGATGATCGGAAATAAGGCGACCATGAATATCTCGGTTTAAATCGGGGGAGCTCATTGCCAAATTCCCGGAGTTCGACTCCAAATGCCCGAAGCTCAGCTCCAAATCCCCGGAGCTCGACCCCAAATCTCCGGAGCTCGACTCCAAATGAGGGGAGCTCAGCTTCAAATTAGAGGAATCAAAAACATCTTCTGGACCGGGAATCGACATACCGGTGATATGATAAACAGCACCCCTGTTAGAGCCCGTCTGCTCAAGAATCCCACGCGCAACTAATCCATGCAGACAACGGCTGGCATCAGCCGGATGGATATTTTGCAAAGAACAGAGACGTTGATTAGTTACCGTATTTTCTATGGCGGCAATAACCAGGGCTACCTGCTCAGTGTGACTGAGTAGATCGAAACTACTGCCGAATTGCAGACGTAACTGCTCCACCTGTTCTTGTGGAAAAAGATCAACCATCCGCATTCTCAGGATAGTCTGATCGAACGGTTCCGGGGTATCCATCAACTCCGGAAGACGCCAATGACATTCATGCCAACTGGCAATAATCTTGGGCACACCGGAACCAGCCTGGTCACCAATACCGACATAGCGAAACATCTGGTGCAAGCCCCTGTTCCGGCAATCGGCATGTCCTCCCTGCATTGCATATTCCAGAGGAATACGCATCATCCCGGGATTTCGAAAACCAAACAGATCAGGACGTTTCACCACGAGAACTGACGCTCGATCTGAATAATCCGCATGTACCAGAACATTACAGAGAGCTTCACGAATGGCGATATGCACCGGAGATTCATCAACCCGCTGATCCCCATCAAGCTGAAAGGGTACCTTCAACCCAACAGTCAGTTTACGAAAAACCAAGCGATAGAAATCATACAAATTTCCCGACCAGGTACCATCCAGCGTCAATCGATCGACCCAGCGTTTCTCAGTCTTTGCCTCCGGGCGCTCTTGATAGTCAAGCATATAATACGGAAACACTTCCTGAATGGTTGTATGCAACCCAAACATGAGTAGACCGGCGACAGTCAGCCCATCTTCACCGGTTTCACGATCTTTTCTCCACGAGCCGATCTTCTGCAAAAACGCACGATTTTCAAGCTCATTCCAGGGATGATCCGGTTGTCGGTTGGCAAAAACCTGCCGATAAACACGCACACTTTCAGAGCTCAGGTCTTCTAAACCAAACCCTTTCAATATACGACTGTCCCGGCTATCCTCAGCCTGTTCTGCAAGCATCCGTTTGACAGCTTCATCGGATAAGCGTTGATCTCCCTCATAACGCCGGACAAACGAGTTGCCCAACGGATTACCATTCAGATAGACAGGCCGTTTTTCCCTGCTGGCACGGGGAATATCGACCCGAATTAACTCTGTACCTTCAATGGGGATAACCTGTACAGAATCATTGGTAAGCAGGTTGACGCTGACCTTTTTGGGATTATTGGCAATGGCGAAGAGATCTTTCCTGATCTTATCGATATGTTCTATACCGCGTAATTCAAAAACCCCTTTTTTTTCCTTAACACCAAGAAGAATGACTCCACCGTCGGTATTTGCAAGAGCTGAATAACTCTCCCAGAAGTCATTCGGTAATGCCCCTTTACCGTCTCTGCCTCCAGCGAGTTTACACTCCAACACTGACGATTCTGCCAGCAGAGCGATGTCATTGATGGTGTTGAGTTCAATCATAGGCCAGCCTCTGTTACTATTTTTTCTGCGTCTGGGATGCGGAGTTCGCCGGAGAGGAGTTTGGGGAGAAGGGTGTCACGGAGATGTGTCAACAATGTAGAGTTTCGTACATTTACCTCTTTCCGACTGACATAAGTATCAACGATACTATCATACTTATCTATGATATTAAATTTTGGAGCTATCACAGCAAAATTCGAAAGAGTCTTTCTAGACCAATTCGGAAATGTTGAACCTGTGGCAAGCCCGAGCAAATTTGAATAAGCTTGTTTATACACCTGATCAACAAAGTTTTGTGACCTCATAGCCCTAAATATGCAAACTCCACGACCAAGACAATAGCGATCATCACTTTTTACATAGCGCCCCGTTGTGCTCCCTCTAACACAAACTATTAAGTCACCTGGCTCAGACAGCTTAGTCGGAGAAGTTGTCCACTTCGCCTTTTTGGCAAAGTATTCACCAAATTCTACAGGTCCATTCACCAGAGGTACACCAATACCGTCAGTGTTATATGTATCTCCTTTGGGTGATTGCCCCATTTCAATTATGGAATGATCTTGCATCTGACCTACCTCCCACCCCTTAGGAATCCACCCAATTTCATCAGTAAAAGTAAATTCATCAAAAAAAAGCGCGCGAATATCAGCAGGCAGAGGTTTACGTTTATCACCCAAGGCAGCACGGACAGCAGCCCGTTCGGCAAGCTCCTCCGGCACCTTTTTTCCGCTGGCAAGGGCATTGTCGATTACCGGATCAAAATCGACAAACCAGCTTTTGAACAGTGCCAGGGCCATTGCTTCCAGGGTTTCGTTCATTTTGCGGTTGAGTTCGATTCTATCGTCTATGTTGCCTAGGATGAGGGCGATTGCTTTTTGTTTTGAATATGAGGGAACATTAATCTCTAGTTCCCCAATCTCTTGCAAATTAATATTTGGCTGGGCCGATTGAGCTGTTGAATTATTCACATAGTGAAATATAGACCTTTGCTGTAAAAAATAATGCAAATACTTAGGGTAAACGACTTCAGATCTTGGTCGAATTAAAGCTAGGGCCTGATTGGTGTTCGCAGGAAGATGTTCGCGCATAACAATAGCAGTTTTTCCTAAGACCACTCCAGCCATAGAAAACAAGATATCATTTTCCTCTAACTGTGATCGCTTATATTTATTATAAATCTCGTCTGTAATGTACGCAAATTTTGATATATCAATTGTCCCATTAAGGGTAACAGCCTCAGCCTTAATAAAGTTGACACCACTGCTGGAAAACCCACCTTCTTTCTTGGTCGGTGTAGTACCTTTCGTAATCTTATGGGCCAGCTCAGATAATAAATAAAGCGTCCACTCATTCCCCATAACCTAACACCTCCAGATTACGACGAATCACAACATCCAACTCTTCCCCTTCTTTCATTTGCTTATACAGAGTACCCGCCAAACCAGCCATCTTCTCCTCAAACGGCACACCATCATCCTCAAGCTCAGCAACCCCAACATATCGTCCCGGAGTAAGTACATACTGATGTTTTTTGATATCCTCAAGAGTTGCTGATTTACAAAATCCGGCTTTATCCTCATACTCACCAACTTCAGTTCCTGTCGCTCCCGACGTCCTGTCTCCCGCGAGACAGGCACGTCCCTGTGCGTCGCCACGCCAAGCATGATAAGTTCCAGCAATATCCGCAATATCCTCCACACTCAAATCCCGATGCACCCGATCAACCAAGGTTCCCATATTCCGAGCATCAATAAAAAGCGTCTCTCCCTGTCGGTCCCGATAGCCTCGCTTGGTATCCAACTTCTTATTCTTGCTCAAAAACCAGAGACAAACCGGAATCGGTGTGGTGTAAAAAAGCTGCCCCGGTAAAGCAATCATACAATCCACCAGATCACTCTCGATAATCTTCTTCCTGATCTCCCCTTCCGAATTAGTAGTGGTAGACATAGAGCCATTGGCCAGAACAAATCCTGCCACCCCGTTCTCCGACAGTTTGGAGATCATATGCAGAATCCAGGCGTAGTTGGCATTATTGGCAGGCGGCACTTCATACCCTTCCCAACGGGGATCATCCAGCAACTCATCCGGCCCGCGCCACTGTTTGAGGTTAAAGGGCGGGTTGGCCATGACATAGTCCGCCTTCAGGTCAGGATGCTGATCTTTAAAGAAGGTGTCCTGCGGTACCTCACCAAGCTTGCCGGAAATAGAACGGATGGCCAGGTTCATCTTGGCCAGTTTATAAGTAGCCCCGATGGACTCCTGCCCATAGATGGAGATATCTTTTGTATTCCCGTGGTGATTTTCCACAAACTTGACGGACTGAACAAACATACCGCCGGAACCACAGCAGGGATCATAGATCTTGCCGCTATACGGTTCAATCATCTCGGCAATCAGGTTGACCACATCCTTTGGGGTATAGAACTCGCCACCACCTTTCCCCTCGGTGGCCGCAAACTTGCCGAGAAAATATTCATAGACCCGCCCGACCACATCTTCCTTCTTATCCGACACCGTATCGATATTGGAAATGGTATCGATCAGGGCCGCCAGCTTTGCAGAATCTAGCCCCAGACGGGAGAAGTAATTATCAGGCAAGGCACCTTTCAACGCCTTGTTGTTCTTTTCAACAGTTGTCAGCGCGGTATCAATGCGAATGGCAAGATCATCCTGCTTGGCATTTTTTTTGATGAAATCCCAGCGGGATTCCTCAGGCAGAAAGAAGACATTTTTCATGGTGTAGAACTCCACCATGTCCAGATATTTTTCTTTTCCTTCGTCGATCAACTCCTGCCGCCGCTCTTCAAACTTATCACTGGCGAACTTCAAAAAGATCAGACTCAACACCACATGCTTATATTCTGACGACTCGACACTCCCCCTCAGCTTATTTGCAGTATCCCACAGATGTTGCTCGAAACTGTTTCCATTCGCGCCATTTTTCTTTGTCGCTTTCTTGGCCATCTATAACAACTCCCACGCTGTAGCAAGGCATGCTAACCTTAAATAACTCTATAAAATAACGATACAACTTGACATAGACACAAGTTGTACCAACAGCCGGTATATTCCTCAAGGGGAATGGGCAATTGTTCTATTTGCTGGTCAGCCTCCTTGATCCATTTTACCACTTGCTATCGCAATACCCTTGGCTACCGCTTGAGCTAACAGGTCATCAGTTATCTGGCTCTGCTCCTTGGGATTGGCCAGATCTTTAATGATCTCTCCCTGGCGTAATGTGGCCACCTCGCCGTAACTCACGAAAGTAGTCAGAACTTGTTCATGCCCGAGATTCTGGCTCCATGCTTTGAACTGTTCCGGACTTTGGCAGATCTGCTCCCCCAATCGTACCACGGTATTACGGAAAGAGTGTGGGTTGAAGTATACTAACCCTGCTGCTTCAAATGCTTTTCGAAAAATCGTCCTAATAGGCGTTGCATTGCTCCAATGTTCCTTTTTCAATCCGCTTGCTTCAAAATGGTGGGATGAACCACACCCAATACTGGTTTTCGGAAAAAGTGGATCATCATTGCCCCATAACTTTTCATCTCTTAAAAATGCTATCCACTCTGCCACAATCTGATGAATCTCGTCGCCAACAGGGAAGAAATACGTGGTGAACGTCTTGCTGAACTTTGTTTTCACCTCTCTTGCATCTTGATGAACGCTACCCTCAACCATATCGATATGCTTGAGTTTCATCGATGCAATAGCACTGTCCCTCGCTCCAGTGAGTAATGTAAAGGCAATCAGTGCACGATTACGTTTATCAATGTCGGTTTCGGAAGGCATGGACTCAATAACATGTTTGATCTGTTTCATGGTGGGTACCTTCTGCGGTCGCCTTGCTGTGGCTATCCTCGTATCTTTTTCCGAGAGGTTGAAATACTCCGCATCAGAATACTGAATGCGAGACTTATACCCTTGCTGCATGGACAACCACTGAAAGAATCGCTTGAGTTGGCTCAATGTGGAATACAAAGTGGACTTACTTAAAGGTTTACCACTCTGCTGCCCTTTCTGCTTGGCAAGGTGCTTCTTAAAAGCTACTGCCTGTTCAAAATGAAATGTTTTAAAATCACGAAATTTGTTATACACCTCAAACCTGTTCAAGGCTTTTGCGACAGCATCAACACTTGGCTCACTTTGCTGTTTCGCTTCCTTTAAAAAGGCAAAATATTTCCGTTTGATTCGCTCGTTATTCGGGTTGTGTTTTTTCATAATCTAACCTCATTTGTTCAAGTCACTGTTTACGGTAGGTTATATTCTCTCAATTATGTGTTGCAGATCTACCGGAAACAGAATGTCGAGATCACCGCAAACATCCCCGATTTTGGCCAGACTGGCTCTTCTATTCATGCTTGCATGACAGACGGGACAAACACCTGTTAAGTTACCCACCTTATCATTATCCGGTGAATAGTCAGCTTTACAGTCAGCAGGTACTCTTGGAGTTCTACATCGAACACAATACATCTCCCCAGGGCCACATTGCTGTTTGTTCTTGACCTTACGCTGTTGAAGGAAAGCTATTAGATCCTTCCCGGCAATCAGTATCGGTCGTTTGCAGTCAATGGCAGCCAATCCGTTTTTAAGCCAATTTCGAACTGTGTTTTTATGAACGTTGAGAGTTTCAGTTACCTCAGCAACAGTATAACTTCTATGTATCTTCACCTTACGGTGATTCGGATGTCGTTTTCCCATAACTCGGACTACCCCGCTTTCATACTTTATGGATTTTAGGGTGGTTATTATAGAATGGTATCAAAATCGTTACTCCAAAGTGACAGTTGCCCCCGACTCTGATTATCCTCATGATTACTGCCATTTGCCTTCTTTTCACGTCTTTTTGGAGTATCAGATTTGTTATTCGAAACTTTGACTGATTTCCGCTTTGGAGTATCATTTTTGTCACTCGAAACTGCTTGTTCAGGTATCGATTTTGTTACCTGTCTTTTTTTCTTCTTGGCATGATGAGCAGCCCAACCTCTTCCCTTTCTTGTATCTTTCTTTCTGGGATTCTTCGGAGGTCTGAAGTCAAGGGTTCCATATTCTTTCCAGCGATCATCGATGATATACTTTGTCATATCACCAGCACGACCACCGGAACCTTGATGAGCAATATCGAGAAATCCTTGTCCGATCAGTTCATCAATGGCATTGCAGAAATTTCTGCGCGAAATACCTTTACGCTCTGCCTCAGAATATGGATAGACGATTTCGCCATTATTTTTTATGATCCAGGAATCAGATCTACCTGACCTTCCCTTCATCTGTTCCATCTGTCGCTTGCTTAAAAAGTCGAGATAAACGAGCATCGCCCATTTCGACAAACTTCTATAAGCTGACGAACGCCGGACTTGATTATCAAACCAGATACGTTTCGACATGATTTGCCACGGCAAGATTATGCTTTATTGCGTGCTTCGAGCTTTTCCGCCAGCCAAGCATTAATCTCGTTTTCCAGCCAGCCAACTGCACGTGGTCCGAGACTTACCGGCTTGGGAAACAAGCCATTTTTAATGTGAAGATAAATGGATGAACGCGACAGGCCGGTACGTTGTTCGACCTGCTTACGGCGGAGAATGGATAGTCTTTCGTGGTTTGCTTTTGCCATAGTTGCACCTCATTTGCTGAAGTTGAATGTTGTTGGACTATGGCTGAAAACTAATTATGAGCTACGATTGTGGATAGATGGGTGGGATCATGAAAACCATCCCAAGGAAAGAGTGGAAATAGGGGGAGGATTTCCAAAATATAGTGGGACAATTAAGTGCGGACCATATATTAAACTGCTAATAACTATAACATCAGAGCAGTTTCACGTTATAAGATCAAAAAGGTGTCTTAGGCACTCCTCCCTTGGTAACCCAATTGGCTATTTTGGCTGTCTCTTCAACACCTTGTTTATTTATTTCTCTATCTCCCTTGAGCAATCCAAATCTTGCGGCATTCTCTTCGAGCCAATCAGTCAATGCCTGTTTAACGGTTTTTCCTCTCAACAACGATGCATCCGAACTTACCGATTCCCAAGCGTAAATCGCGGCTGCCAACTTTGGTGAATAATGTGGATGCTCAGTATTTAAATAGTCGGGTTGGTTATTTGCATTTGACAAAAAGATCTCAGAAGACAGGTTTTTGATTTTAAGCCACTTTTTAATACTGCTCACATGAATCTTTGATGTTCTTGGGTTCATGCACTGTGTAATAGTAACACCGTCGGCATGATTAATCACATCTTTTGGCATCAGTACAAAGGTACCTTCGAAATCTCCCTGCTCAATATCGGCTGTTAATGCAGTTAGTACAGCATTAAATCCAGCAGGTCGATGTCTCTGCTCTAAACTCAGAACATCCTCATACTCATCAGGATCAACACCAATGATCAGTAATGCTGCCTGAACAACGGTGAATTCATCATTTAACCTCCAATATTCAATTTTTTCCATTATGTCACTCCCCAACCATTGTTCATCAACACACTTCATTCTCCAGGCAGATCACGCCATTCGTGATACCAACTGCCTACTCACCTGCTATTATTTTCGTGATTACCATCGAAACTCAGCCTGAGTTACAGCCCCGATGATATAACATTGAAATTTCGCTACTTTTTCATTTAGAAATTTGCAAGACCCTCTGATTCTTGCTTGCCACACAAGTTGAACTGAATAATTTTTACTGACATAACAAACAGTTAATCTGCGCGTTCTAAGTCAAGCTGAAGATTAGTGGTAATCACAATTATTTTAGGAGTTCTCAAGTAAACGCAACTGATCACCCCACCATTGCAAGAGATCTCTTCTCTGCTCAAGGTACTCAGCTCGATTATATGCACCCTTGATTTTATTCTTTTCTTCATGCGCCAATGCCTTTTCTATAATCTCACTAGCAAAGCCAGAGCGTTCATGAGCCATTGATGAAAATGAAGAACGGAAACCATGTGGGGTAGCTTTACCTTTGTACCCCATATCCCGCAATGCCTTCGACATGGCATTATCCGACATGGGTTTATTGTTGTCTCTTACACTTGGAAAAACCAAACCCTCTGTCCCCCATAATTTCCCTGCACGATTTAAAATCTCCGTAGCTTGGGTAGACAATGGAACGATATGTGGCCTTCTCATTTTCATGCGCTCAGCCGGGATGTGAAACTCTTTACGAGGCATATCGATTTCAGCCCAATGCGCAAATCTAACCTCACCAGAACGACAAGCTGTGAGGGCCGTAAACTGTAACGCAAGCTTTGTCGTAATGTGTATCTTTTGACTTTGACCAATATCTTTTAAGAGTTGAGCCAACTCCTTGTCAAAAACTGCAGGCATATGTTTCACGGGTTTTGCTTTTAAGACACCCTGCATATCCGAAGCTGGATTATATGTTGCCCTTCCAGTTTGTATAGCATACCTAAACACGGCACTTGTTCGTTGAAGAACCTTGCGAGCAATCTCGAGAGATCCCCTGGACTCAATCGTACGTAATACTTTCAGAACTTCAGGAGGGGTAATAGCATCTACAGGCTTATTGCCAACGCTCTTGAATACATCATTTTTTAATGTTGCCAAGACAGCCTGCGCATGCTCGTTACTCCAACGACCCTTCTGCTGACTAATCCACTCATGTGCTATGTATTCGAATGTCTGGGTACGCTCCCATTTTTGTGCTTGTTCCTGCTCAATGACTTCAAGTTTCTTCTCACGCCGAGCTTTAGCAGGATTGCGCCCCTCTTTAACGACGCTCCTAGCCTTCTGGTGAGCTTCTCTCGCCTTCTCAAGGCTCAATTCGGGGTAACGGCCTATAGTGTACTTTCCTTGCTTGCCATTAATTTTGTAACGATAAATCCAGCGTTTTATTCCGGTTCCTGTTACTTCGAAAAACAAGCCGTTCCCATCACCAAGGCGACCTGGCTCCTTCCGATGTCGTACTTCTAAGGCTGTTAGCTTTGGCATGCGCACCCTCCCAAAGTGTACTTTCCAGACATTCAGTTTTTTCTTGCCTGACAAGGTACACCACGAGGTACACTAATTACAATGGAATTCACAGGAACAACTAGGATTGAAATAGAACAAAAAGACAAAGAAAAAGCCCCAAATCATTGAGACTTGAGGCTTAAAGCGGACTTCCTAGGAAGATCACGGAATATCCAATGGTGCCGGAAGTCGGAATCGAACCGACACGGGCGCAAGGCCCGCTGGATTTTGAGTCCAGTGCGTCTACCAGTTTCACCACTCCGGCATGGATTCAACTAGTTACCTTAATTGCTCTTCTAAGTCAAGAACAAAGCAATTTGTTTGATACTAACCATACACTTCCCTTGGAACGGCAAAACGGCTCACAGTAATCCGTTAGCATACTTTATTGCCGTTAAATAACACGTATTCACTTTCTCCGGGTCAAGCTCCAATCTTTCGAACAAGGGGACAAAAAGGGCTTCATTATTTCTTTCGTAATTTTTAACGAGCTCTAAATAAATACAATAGGGGCCTGTGTCTGTAAGCAGAGCTTCTTTTATACCGTTACTCACCGGAAGCCTGTCCATAATTTCTATCATTGGAGCATCCAACATGGCATCCAGCAGGGAAAATAATCCGACGACAAACAATTCAGAGGACTCAATGCTGTGGTCACTGTTTTCTCCCAATAATTCACAAAATTTTGCGCGCACCAAGCCAAGACGAACCAACTCTCCTGGTTTGCTCGTTGTCATTTCAGAAATGATGACCAACATGAAAAAATGACGTAATTCTTTTATGCCAAGATAGGCTATAGCCTGCTTTACCGACTTAATTTCCTGCAACCGATAAAAATAAGAGGAATTAAGAAATCGCAGCAGCTTGTAGCTCACAGATATATCATTTGCAATTATATTGTGCAGTTTATCAATGGTCGTGCTTTTTTTGGTTACTTCCGCCAACAACCGCAGGTGGGTAATCTGAGTGGTGCTGAGTTCCTGGATCTTTATCTGTTCGGGCTTGGAAAAAAAATATCCCTGAAAATAGACAAACCCAAGTTTCGCTGCTGCCTCAAATTCTTCTAAAGTCTCCACCTTTTCTGCAAGGAGTTTTACCTTATATCTGGCAAGTATATTCAGGGTACGTAAAATGGTTTGGTGTGGGGTAAGCCTGAAATCTATTTTTACGATATCTGCAAGTTGTAACAGCGGTATAAATTTCCTGTCATACACAAAATCATCCAATGCCAGGGTATAGCCTTTGTTGTGCAACTGCTGACAGGCCTGCACTACCTGTGGGGTCGGCTCCACATCTTCCAGGATTTCAACTACCACGCTCTCTTTCGAAAAAGATTCTGGTAGCTTTTTCTCCAGCAGGTCTTGTGTAAAATTGATGAAGCATGGTTTAAAACTCGAGATATCCTGTATATCCCTGGTCAAAAACGCACTGGAAAGCAGGCTTGTTGTCGCTCGATTGCCGCTCACCTTATCTAAAGAATAATGCTTGGCGCCCCGGTACAATAATTCGTAGGCATACACTTTTTTATGCAGATTAAAAATCGGCTGTCTTGCGATATATTGTTCCATTCTATGCCTGCCGGCCTCGTATTCTCTGCGAGTTGGGTTCGCTCGCTTAACGTTTTTTATTTCTGAGGGTTTTAAAGAAGAAAGTCTGGATAAGCTTGACAGTAGCTGATTCTATCAATGTAAAAGCCACCGCGAAAGTATCGGCGTCCACGCGAGTGACGATCCCCGTGGCCTCAATTTTTTCTTTTTCTTCGGGGAGAGTAAGCATTACCAAAACCTTTTCGCGCAAGACAACCGGCACGCTTACAGAGGAAAGAGCGCAGCCAGAGGTTGAGATGTCGCGCAACACTGCTTCGCCATCATCGAACCTTGTCCTATACTGCACAGGTAATCTGTCTCCTGAAAAACGGTAGGCTTTCCGTCTTGATCTACTTCTGAGGTGTGATTGAACCATGTTGCTCTTAATACCTTATCTCTCTACTCGTAAAAAACAGTGTTACATGACGCTACACTCAAACATGTGCCCTTACAGTTCACGATATCACACTGGCAGTGAATGTGAAGCGATGACCAATATTCCGCCAACAAAAAAACAAATACAGGCACAAACAGAGTGCCTTTTACAATCGTATGGATTCTATTGCACCGATGACGTCTGACACGCATAATAGCCTTTTTTTGAACGAGCAGCTGCTCCCTCTTCTCCAGTCAACCGTTGCCCCTTTTTACAGGTCAAATAATGGGTTCTTTTGTCATTGCCGGACTGATTTTTCTTGTTGCTGGATTTGTTCAGGGTATAACAGGATTTGGCGCAGGTCTGGTAGCCATACCGCTTCTCTGCCTGATCATAGATGTGAAAACAGCAGTACCACTGGTCATCTTAAATGGTGTCATCATAACCAGTTACCTGGCTTACACATTACGTTCTTTTCTGGACTCAAAAAAGATACTGCCCTTGCTTGTCGGCTCAATACCTGGAGTGCTACTTGGTTCTCAATGTCTTACGCTGGTCAACCCTGATCTTATTCGAACCTTTCTCGGCATTTTGCTCATTGCCTACAGTGTCTATAATCTGGCAGCCCATCCCAAGCCAGTAAAGATGCCGTTATTTATCGGCTATGCAGCAGGATTTTGCACTGGCTTTATCACTGCTTTATTAAGCGCCGGCGGTCCACCTGCCATTATCTACACGACATTGACCGACTGGAAGAAAAATGAAATAAAAGCAACCCTGACAGGATTTTTTGTTTTTAATGCTGTTTTCACCATGATCGTACACGCACTCAGCGGGATGACAACACTGTTAACCTTGAAGTATTGCACAGTCACGATGCCACTGGTACTGCTGGGGACGGCGATTGGTTCCCGTCTTACCGACAAGATCAACCGCAGGGCCTACCTTATATGTATATACGTGTTTCTGTTGATGATGGGAGCGTTAATGGTTTGGGGATAACCAGGGCAGCCTCTTTTCACCTCCATTGCCAAAGTCAAGCTTTGCTTGGCCTGGAAGTGAGTAGACCGATTTTTTTACGAACAAAAGGTATTACCTGATAATATTAACGTACTGTTACCAGTCGACGGATATTAACACTCGTCAATCGTGAAAAACCTTTTTTATACGCTTCGTAATAGCGCATGACCTTTGCCACATATGCCACTGTTTCCGGAATGCGTGGAATTTTTCCGAATGGTTTCACGCGACCTGGTCCTGCATTATATGCGGCCAGGCTTAATTCGACGTTTCCATGATAACAATCGAGCATGCGCCGGAAGTAGCGAGTTCCACCATCAATATTCTGACGAACATCAAAGGGATCTGCAACATCCAGATCTTTTGCCGTGCCAGGCATCAACTGCATCAATCCCTGTGCACCTTGAGAGGAAATGGCCAGTGGATTGAAGTTTGATTCTGTTTTAATGATGGCTCTAATTAAGGAGGGGTCGACTTTATAGGTGGCCGCTGCACGGTTAATATGTTGATGCAGGGAATGGGAGGAAATATTGCGCTGCTGAGCAACAAGCGCCGGATAGCTGTGTAATCTGCTGGAAAATACCTTCTTTGGTTTCTGCCGAATGGATTGAACAGGAGTACCGGTTTTCAGCCTCGTTCTGCCATCGGCGGGAACATTGGTGTAATGGGCCACACCCTGTTCGTCAACATAGGTATACAGCGCTGCATCTGCTGATACCGGCAAAACAGCCAGTATCAGCACCAACGACGCGAAAAGGATTTTCTCCATAGATTACCCGAAGTTATTTCTGGCGTTTTTCCCAGTCTGAAAGAAATTGTTCCATGCCTCTATCGGTCAAAGGATGTTTTGCCAACTGAGCAATTACCTTGTATGGAATGGTAGCAATGTCTGCACCAACCAGGGCAGAGTCCGATACATGCATCGGGGAGCGCACAGAGGCTACAATAACCTCGGTTGCGTACCCATAATTGCGATATATACTCATTATATCGGCAACAAGTTCCAAACCATTAATGGAAATATCATCAAGCCGACCAACAAACGGGCTGACATAGGTAGCACCGGCCTTGGCTGCAAGCAATGCCTGGGTAGAAGAAAAGATCAAGGTAACATTTGTTTTAATGTCTTCGGCTGCCAAACGTTTAACCGCTTTTAGGCCTTCCTCAATCATTGGTACCTTGATAACGATATTGTCGCTTATTTTGACAAGTTCGCGGGCCTCTGCAACCATGCCGTCAGCATCCAAGCTCACCACTTCCGCACTTACCGGACCATCGACAATAGCGCAAATATCTTTGAGTATGTCATTAAATGGGCGCTGTTCCTTTGAGACAAGGGATGGATTGGTGGTTACACCGTCAACCATGCCTATTTCGAGACCTTTTTTAATCTCGTCAATGTTGGCGGTATCTATAAAAAACTTCATTCTTTTTCCTCCGAATTTTCTGTAAATAAATCGCAGCATTTCTCGCTGCAAAAATAATATGTATGCCCATCTTTCCGCAGACGGATAGCCTGTTTTTTAGGGATCAGGGTATGACAGACAGGGTCCTCTACCAGTACATCTTGTACTTGAGAGTCTTTTTTCTCTTGAGATGATTTTTTTTTAAACTGCTCCAGCAATAAGCTGCGCAGCAGACGGTAGCCGATATAAAAAAGAGCGGCGAGTATCAGGAGGCGAAAAGGAGTCATTTATTTTACGTTTTTTTTGCTGTTGCACATTTCAACATGACAGTATTATAGCCGTGGACCGACAAAAGTCTAATCAAATCCTTTCCACTCAGTAAAAACCGTTGTCGAACATTCTTACCAGCGCAGCGCAAACAAATGCAACCCAGGCAAAGCAAAGAAAATTATCACATTCACCCATAATTGGGCCAGGTCAGCTTTTCAATGCCCGACTCACCATCAGTTTTCCGAAGGCAATTTTCCAGTTGTTGCATTATGGTTTTCCCTGATACTGGATGATGGAGGGAAGCAGCTATTTCCGCCAGCGGTTGCAGCACAAATAGACGATGATTCATTTCGGGATGCGGGACAACGAGCAAAGGGAGATTGAGGACCAAATCATCATACAGCAATAAATCAAGATCAAGGGTGCGATCCTGATAGCCAGACTGATCTGTGGACCTCACTCTGCCGAAATCGTGCTCAATACCCTGCAGATGGAGCAATAATGCCTCTGGTTCCAGCGATGTCCACCCCACTGCAGCAGCGTTGATAAACTGATTATCGCTTACCATCCCCACCGGTTTGGTACGGTAGGGGCTGGAAAGCCTGCCTGCCCCGATTGAGGGCTTCTCGCTCAGTCGCCTCCACGCACATAAAACAATGTGCAGCGAATCACCAAGGTTTGAGCCAAGGCTCACACAAAATTGATGGGGCCGATCAGGAAAAGGCGACTGCACGATGATTGAATATGGAGCTCAAGAATTTCCTCTGTAGTGATCTGAGATTAAAAATTATCCAGATCCAGTACATCGAACATTGTGTACATCCCGTTCGCCTTACCGTTTATCCAGGCAGCGGCTAAAACTGCCCCTCTGGCGAAATTATCACGATTAGTGGCCCGATGACTAATTTCAATTCTTTCGCCAACGCCCGCAAAATATACAGTGTGCTCGCCCACAATATCGCCGCCACGGATGGTCTGGATACCAATTTCCTGGTCGGTTCGTTCACCGATAATACCGTTACGCTCCATTACCCCGACATCATCCAGGTCCCTGCCAAGGGCTAAAGCAGCCATTTCGCCGAGTTTCAAAGCCGTTCCTGATGGAGCATCCTTTTTCATACGATGGTGCGCCTCAACAATCTCCACATCATATGCTTCTCCTAAAACGGATGCAGCCTTCTCCACCAACTTGAAAAGAACGTTCACCCCAACAGCCATATTAGGCGAATGGACACAGGGGAAATTTTCCCCAGCTAATCCGGAAAGGGTCGTCAGTTGTTCCTGGTTAAGACCGGTAGTACCGATGACCATAGCCTTTCCATGCGCAGCAGCAATTTCGGCAAACGCCATGGTTGCCTCATGGAAGGTGAAATCAATAATCACATCTCCTGATTCGATTACCGATTCCAAACCTGGAGCAATGATCACTCCGGTAGTACCAAACCCGCCTATAATGCCTACGTCTTCGCCAAGTACGGAGCTATCAGGATGTTCAAAAGCAGCTGCCAGTTCCAGGCCCTCCTGCTGGAGAACCATCTGCGATATTCGCTGTCCCATCCTGCCGCCGGCACCGGCAACAATTACTTTTGTCATAATGTATCTATCCTTGTGCAAACCTTGAGTGATATTCTATGAGAGAAGTTGACACTCACGCATACACTTGGTCAGTTGTTCTTCTGCTGGTTGATCAATTTCCGTCATCGGCAACCGGACTTCCGGTGACTGAATTTGTCCCATGAGATGCAGGCCTCTTTTCGCCGGCGCAGGGCTGGGATAACAAAACATGGCTCCCATCAAAGAAAACAGCTCGTAGTGCAGGGCATTGGCTGTTTGCAGGTCGCCCCCAAGCGCCGCTTCCATCATGGCTGCAGTCTTTTTGGGCTGGAGATTGGAAACAACGGAAATAACGCCTTTACCACCGATAAGCGCTGTTGGCATGGCTGTGAAATCATCACCTGAAAGGACGGCAAAATCTTTGGGACAACGCTGTATTACCTGGCTAATCTGATTAAGACAGCCGCAAGCCTCCTTTATGCCGATTACATTGGGCAGCTGCGCCAGCCGGGCAACCGTTTCCGGAAGCATATTGGTAACGGTCCTTCCCGGAACGTTATAGAGAATCGTCGGAATATCGACTGCGTCAAGTATTGTTTTGAAATGCTGATAAAGGCCTTCCTGGCTGGGCTTGTTATAGTAGGGCACAACAGACAACACAGCATCAGCGCCGCTTTCCTTTGCCGAGGCGGTCAACTCTATTGCCTCCAGCGTATTGTTTGCTCCTGTTCCGGCAATAACCGGTACCCGTCCATTGACGGCTTTAACCGTCAGCTCGATGACACGTTTATGCTCTGCAAACCCGAGGGTTGCAGATTCTCCTGTCGTGCCGCAGGGAACCAGGCCATGAATGCCGTTTTCAATCTGAAATTCAATAAAATCAATCATCCCCTGCTCATCAATCTCACCATTGAGCATAGGGGTGATCATTGCTGTTATTGCACCTTGTATCCTACCCATTTCCTTCTCCTTATAGCAAACTCTTCACTGTTTGAGCATGCCATACTATCTTAATTCCATCTCTATCGGCCTGATCTTTACTCACTGACAGATCCCGGGATAACTTCGCTCAAGCAACGTTACCGCAAAATATCCTATAATTCTTCCAGGGCTTCCGGAGATAACTCTCCTTTATAAATGACATGGGCCGGCCCTTTGAGCAAAACATTGTCTATGCCCCCTTCCCCCAGCGCATCAAAGCTGATTTTGAGCTGGTTATTACCAGTGGTCATAATCTCTACAGGAGACGCCGTCATATTCAGTAAAGAGGCGACAATGGCACTGGCAGTTGCTCCTGTGCCGCAAGCCAGGGTCTCATCTTCCACTCCTCGCTCATATGTTCTTACCTTCAAACCACCGCCTGCAAGGGAGACAAAGTTCACATTGGTTCCAGCCGGTTGAAAATCGTCGTGATAACGAATTGCCCGTCCCATAGCCTTCACGTCGACCTTGTCAACGTCGTCAACAAAACAAACCACATGTGGAACCCCGGTATCAAGGAAATGAATTTCAATGGTGCCGTCATCCCCCACAGCCAGTTGAGTGGAAAGCTGCAAAGAATGCGGCTGAGGCATTTTAATGGTCACATTTACGTCTGCAACTCGAGCCTCAACGATACCGGCCAAAGTTTCAAACCGCATATTAGCCGAGGCAATACCGTGCATATAGGCAAATCGGGCCACACATCTTGCACCGTTACCACACATCTCTGCCAGCGATCCGTCGGCATTGAAAAAATGCCATTTAAAATCGGCAACATCTGAGTCTTCTATCAAAAAAAGGCCATCTGCACCCACAGAAAAACGACGCCGGCAAACAAGGCGAGCAAACTTCCCCGCCTCATCCATGGAGAGCAAGGCATTACGATGGTCAATAATGATGAAATCATTCCCGGCCCCACTCATTTTCACAAATGGAATAACTGGTAGCTTCTTCTTCACAATGTACAATGCTCCCTACATAACCGGCTGCTACATGGCCAATAATTAACCTAGCCCGAATTTCTCATGAACATTGTGCCTATTTTCTAATTGCAAACAATTTCAATATGTTGAATGCAATTGTATGGAGTTGTTAATTTTCACAATGTTCACCAAAGGTCACTCCATGCGGTACCATCTTCTTCAGTATTTTGGCAGTAAAAGGTAAGCGTAGACTCCGATAGTCTACTATGATTCACTACCAAAAACTTTGAACCTGGCACCGCCTGAACTGATGAGAAATCCGGGCTAGCGGCAAATAACTCAGTTCTTGATCATAACCTCAGGCGAACTGGTACTTTCATTCGCCGGTGTCCGTTTATCAATGCTCGATACGGAATAATAGATCCTGGCAGCAGTTGCCGGAGGCTCCCGA
This sequence comes from Desulfogranum marinum, assembly GCF_963675105.2. NCBI lineage: Bacteria > Pseudomonadati > Thermodesulfobacteriota > Desulfobulbia > Desulfobulbales > Desulfobulbaceae > Desulfogranum > Desulfogranum marinum. Next base: position 832,143 of record NZ_CAXXRO010000004.1, on the reverse strand, counting down.
TCGATAAACATAGTATACGGCAGCAACACTTCGCCTACCAATTGAGGGGCATCATCACCTGGCAGCCTTCTGTAGACACGGTACCCCTTAAGATCGCTTTCCTCTACCGGCGACCAGAATATCTTCATGCCGGCCCCGGTCTTAATTCCCCGCACATCATTCGGAACGGCTGGTGGAGTTTTATCCAGTGGTGTTGCCGCTACATTGTTACTCACTCCGCCGCCGACAGCCCCTTGTGGATATATACTGATAGTCTGAACCTGGTAAAAATATTTACGGTTGTTGGTCACATCCGTATCCACATACTCGGTTCCATCAAGCAAATCACCAACAGGTTGAAAAGGACCACCGCCAAGGCTTCGCAACACCTGGTATTTCACAGCCTCTTTCAGGGTGGTACCATCCAGGTGGCTCTTTACAGGCTGCCATTGCAGGGCATTGCTCTTATCACCAGCGGTAACGCTCAGCCCTTCGGGAGCAAGCGCAGGAGTGTTCCACAGAAAACGAACCGTGTTGGAATCAGCAGATTCAGCCCACCAACCGGATTTACTACGGACCTTGAAAAAATAAAGGTTGCCCGGTCGTAACAAGGTTGCCTGGTAACTTGCGGTTTTCTTTCCCTCATCAGGCAGGGCTCCACCTGGAAGTGAGATAGGAGATCCGAACGGAACAGGACAGGTCTCACAATAGCTATCCACCGGAACCACAGCACGAAACATGACAAATTCAGAGATATCGTCCAAATCTTCCCCGGTAACTGTTTCAACAGGGTAGCTCCAATAGAGAGTGACCCCTTTTTCACTCAGCTGGTGGCGCAGATCGGTCACCGGCCGTGGTAGAACCTGCTGGGGAGGCACGGGCTTATCCTTAAAACCACAGCCGCCAAGTGCGAAAGCACTGAGAAAAATCGTTGCGACCCCAATCACTGTTGTGGAAATTTTCCTGCTTTTGATCATGGTATTATCCCAAATAGATTTCTGCCTGCTCCAGGGCCTCGGTAACCCTGACCAAGGCTGTGCCACCGGTTGAAACCCGGCTGTTCACTGACCCTTCAACAGACAAGACGTCAAAAACATCAGCCTCCAGATGTTCAGAGAACTGCTTTAATTCGGCAAGGTTCAAATCAATCAGTTCGATATCCCGTTCCTGACAGTGGGCAACCACCTTACCGACAATCCCGTGGGCCTGCCGAAACGGTACATTCTTGCAGACAAGATAATCGGCAAGATCAGTTGCAGTCATAAAGCCGCCATAGGTCGCCGCCTGCAATCGTTCGACATTGAACTCAGTATTATCGAGCAATTCAGCAGTGATCGAAAGACTCGCCTTCACTGTATCCAATGCGTCAAACACAGGTTCCTTGTCTTCCTGCAGGTCCCTGTTATAGGTGAGCGGCAGCCCCTTGACAGTAACAAGCAGGGAAACCAGAGCACCGGTCACTCGACCGCTCTTTCCGCGAATGAGTTCAGGAATATCCGGGTTCTTTTTTTGTGGCATAATCGAAGAACCGGTACAGTAGCGGTCACCAATGCGTACAAAATCAAATTCTTTGGAAGACCAATAGACCAACTCTTCGGCAAGACGGCTGAGATGCATCTGGATCAGATTAAGGCAAAACAATAATTCCAGGGCAAAATCTCGGTCACCGGAAGTGTCCATGGAGTTAGCGCTCACCTCTGGAAACCCGAGTTCCTGTGCAACAAAATCACGATCAACAGGCAAACCGGTTCCAGCAAGTGCTGCCGAGCCAAGCGGCAACACATTGATCCGCTTGAGACAACTCTGCAACCGCTCTCTATCACGCTTCAGCATTTCAAAGTAGGCCAGCAGGTGGTGGGAAAGCAGTACTGGTTGCGCTCGCTGCATGTGGGTATATCCAGGCATAATCGTACCCAGATACTTTCTACCTTGCCGCACAAAGGCCCTCTGGCCGTTTTCAAGTAATCGATCCAGCTCTGCGACTTCATCCCGAAGATACATACGGAAGTCGAGATTAACCTGATCATTACGACTCCTGGCGGTGTGCAGCTTTGCTCCTGCAGCGCCTATTCGATCAGTCAACGCTTTTTCGATGTTCATGTGCACATCTTCAAGCTCTGGTTTGAACTCAAATCGGCCGCTTGCAATATCGCGCTCAATTTCATCCAAACCCGTGACCATGGAGGTATACTCCTCCTCAGATATCAGGCCCTGCTTGGCAAGCATTTTTGCGTGAGCCTTGGAGCCCATTATATCATGCTTGTAAAGTCGCGCATCATATTGGACAGAGGCACTAAAATCTTCTACTGACGCGGCAGTGGCTTCTGAAAAACGGCCACCCCATAATTTGGCAGATGCATCCTGTTGGCTCATAGTTTCTTACTTCCGGTTCAAGGCCTGGATCTGAAGGCGCAATGAATTAAGGCGGATAAAGCCGGTGGCATCCCCCTGGTTATACACCTCGTCTTCTTCAAAGGTGGCATAGGACTCTGAATACAATGAATTATCTGATTTACGACCAACCGGTATACAGTTGCCTTTATATAATTTCAAACGCACAGTGCCGTTCACGGTTGTCTGCGCATCATCCATTGTTTTCTGCAGCAACTCCATTTCCGGCGAGAACCAGAAACCGTTGTAGATAAGGGTCGAGTAACGGGGAACAAGGGAATCCCGGATACTTAAAACTTCTCTATCCATGGTAATGGATTCCAGATCCCGATGCCCTACACGCAGGATGCTACCGCCTGGTGTCTCGTAGACTCCTCGCGATTTCATACCTACAAAACGATTTTCCACCAGGTCAAGACGGCCGATACCGTTTTCTCCGCCCAGGGTATTGAGTCGCTTCATCAGTGCTACCGGGCTCAACCGTTCACCGTCTATGGCTACCGGCGTTCCCTGCTCAAAGTCCATTTCTATATAGGTGGGCTTGTCAGGTGCGTTTTCCGGAGAAACCGACAATTTAAACATGTCTTCGTCCGGCTCGTTCCACGGGTCTTCAAGGATTCCCCCTTCAAAACTAATGTGGAGCAGATTCTCATCGGAACTATAGGGATTCTTTTTGGTTACTGGAATCGGAATATCGTGTTCCTGGGCAAAAGCCACCAGTTTCTTGCGGGAATTCAAATCCCAGGTTCGCCATGGAGCAATGATGTTTATTCCTGGATTAAGCGCAAGGTAACTCAGTTCAAACCTGACCTGGTCATTACCTTTCCCTGTAGCACCATGGCTTACGGCATCTGCACCCTCTTCTTGAGCGATGCGGATCTGTTCTTTGCTGATAAGCGGACGTGCCAGTGAGGTACCCAGCAGGTAAGAACCTTCGTAAATAGCGTTAGCCCTGAATGCAGGAAAAATAAAATCGCGGACAAACTCTTCCTGAAGGTCGGAAATAATGACTTTTTCCGCACCCGTTGCCATACCTTTGCGGCGCACGGCATCCCAATCTTCCTGCTGTCCTATATCTGCAGAATAGGCAATAACCGGGCAACCATACTCTTCACTCAACCACTTTAAAATAACCGATGTATCCAGCCCGCCGGAATAGGCAAGCACTATTTTTTCTACGCTCATAGCTTAATATTTACCTTTTACTCGTGCTCTTATCGTATTCACAGACTTCACACAACCTCCTCTCAATCAATAAACTGATCCAGAAGTGCCTTGTGAATATGCATTTTATTTTCAGCTTGATCAAAAGCCACACTCTGCGGCCCCTCAAGTACGTCTTCAGTAATTTCTTCACCACGGTGGGCAGGAAGGCAATGGAGCACCACTGCGTCGTCTTTTGCTTTTGCCAGGAGTTCCCGGTTCAGCTGATAGGGTTGAAAAAGTTCCAACCTCTCTTCCTGTTCGTCTTCCTGACCCATGGATGCCCACACATCCACGTTAACAACGTCGGCATCCTTGATTGCTTCACCCGGGTCGCGCAACAGTGTTATCGATTGCGTTGCTCGTTCTTTTGATCGAGCCAAAACCTTTTCATCAGGATCAAAACCTTGCGGACAGGCAAGGGTCAGTGAAAAGCCAAAAATGGCGGCAGCCTCAATCCATGAATTGGCCATGTTATTGCCGTCACCAATCCAGACAATCTTCAGATTTTCCAGTGCCCCTTTCTTTTCAATGACGGTCATCACATCACTGAGTATCTGGCAAGGGTGATACAGGTCGGTCAGGGCATTAATAACCGGCACATCGCTATACCTGGCCAGCTCTTCCACTATCTCTTGGCCAAAGGTCCTCACAACAATGCCATCAACATATCGTGCCAGAACCCTGGCGGTATCTTTTAAAGGTTCGCCCCTGCCGAGCTGCGAATCTTTACTGGACATGAAGATAACGTTACCGCCCAGCCCGTACATTGCAGCTTCAAAAGAAACCCGGGTTCGAGTTGAAGGTTTGTCAAAAAGCAGGCAGATGGTCCTTCCTGCAAGCTGCTCATGGCGGACGCCTTGCTTACGTTCGCTCTTGAGCTCAATAGCTCTGTCTACAAAAGATTGCAACTGCTGCCGGTCAAACTGCTCCAACGCCAATACATGTTTGCTCATTTTCCGCCCCCTTCGCTCCGGGTCTGCTGCGGCACCGGGGGCTATAAAGATCACGCTGCTCTATAACTCCATCCAGTCGCCAAGTAAAAACCTTAATTGATACAAAAAAACAGCAGTTTTGCAAAGGGATTTTCCAGATACACCACCCTCAAAGCGAGGAGACAGCTATTTTACAACCGATAAAGACAAGTACAACCCCCCCGATTACCTCTACCCGCGTACCCCAAACTCCTCCTATCCGAGCCCCCAGAAGCAACCCTATCACCGTAAAAACACAGGCAATGACACCGATGACAAGAGCCGGCACCCAGACGACCACATCAATCATTGCCAAAGTAATACCAACGGCCAGGGCATCGATACTGGTCGCAACCGAAAGAGCGACCATGGTCAGTCCCTTGCTCGGATCGGAGCTACGCCGTTCTTCCTCTTCTCCGCGCAGGGCCTCATAGATCATTCGACCACCAACGCCGGTGAGCAGTAAAAGAGCAATCCAATGGCTCCACCTGCTCACGAATCCATGGATCGTCAACCCGGCAAGCCACCCGATAACAGGCATCAGCCCCTGGAACAGGCCAAAATGAAAAGCAAGCCGAAAGCAGGGACGAAATGTTAAAGGCCGCAGGATCGATCCTGCAGCCAAGGCAACCGCAAAGGCATCCATGGCAAGGGCCACAGCCAAGGCTATAAGTGAAAGCCAGTCCATCGAGCGTACCTACTTTTTCAAATTCAATCGAGCCCGGCCAGAACAACCACTAGCTCTTCCATGACCTTGTCGATTTCCTCGTGCGTTACAACCAATGGCGGTACAAAGCGAAGCACCTTGTTGCCTGCAAAATTAATCACGACCCCACGTTCAAACATTCGCTGTACAATACCAGCACCATGCTCTATGCCGTTTTCACTTAAAACGAGTCCCAGCAACAAACCTTGACCTCGAACCCCTGTTGCCAGCTCTGGAAAGCGGCCTGCCACCTCTTCCAGCTTTTTGATGAAATACCGGCTCTTCTCCTGCACTGCCGGCAAAAAATCATCAGACAACATTTCCCGCATCACTGCTACCGCCGCAGCCGCTGCCACCGGATTCCCGCCAAAGGTTGACCCATGCGTTCCAGCTCCAAAGGCTTTTGCAATGTGACCAGTGGTGAGCATTGCCCCTATGGGCAGTCCATTACCCAGCGCTTTGGCCGACGTCATGATATCCGGGACCACTCCTGTCTGCTGGTAGGCAAAAAGTGTCCCGGTCCGCCCCATCCCGGTCTGGATCTCATCAAAAATGAGCAACAGATCGTGCGCATCGCACAGGGAGCGCAGTGCTTGCAGGTAGTTTTCATCGAGCGGGCGCACCCCGCCTTCTCCCTGAAGCGGTTCGCAAAAAATTGCACAGGTTTTATCCGTGATCAGCTGCTCGACCTTTTGTGGATCGCCAAACTCTGCGTGAACAAATCCAGCAGGAATGGGCTCAAACCCCTCATGGAACTTAGGTTGACCGGTTGCCGCCAGCGTAGCAAGCGTCCTTCCGTGAAAAGATCCGGAAAGGGTGATAATCTCATATCGCCCTTCACCGCTATATAGCCTGGCTAATTTAATGGCCGCTTCATTTGCCTCCGCACCAGAATTGGACATGAATACCCGGTCAGCAAAAGTATTGTCGGTCAACAATTCTGCCAATTCTATCTGAGACTGGGTATGAAACAGGTTTGAAACATGGACCAGCGTCTGCGCCTGTTCTGTAATCGCTTTCGTAACCACTGGATGGCAATGCCCCAGGGAGCAGACGGCTATTCCGGACAAAAAGTCTAGGTACTCGTTTCCATCCGCGTCCCACAGAAGGCAGCCTTTCCCTTTTGTCATCATGGCAGGGAAACGGCTGTAGGTTCCGATAAAAGCCTTGTTGCCCCTTTCTGCCCAACTTGCATTACTCATGACACGATCTCCGTTCCAATCCCCTCACGGGTGAAAATTTCCAACAATATTGCATGTTCCTGCCTGCCATCGATGATATGCGCTTTCCCTACCCCATTTTCAAGGGACGTTTGGCAACAATTTACCTTGGGAATCATACCGCCGCTGATGACTTCAGCATCAATCAACTCTTTTACATGGTCATGCTGAATGGTAGAGATCAATTTACCCTTGCCATCCTTCACACCTTCAACGTCAGTGAGCAGTACAAGTTTAACAGCATTCAACTCTGCAGCAATGGCGCCGGCTACAAGGTCGGCGTTAATATTAAACGCCTGCCCGTCATCACCAACGCCAACCGGAGCAATCACAGGTATAAAATCCTCTTGTTTCAGTGTTGCAAGAATCTTGGGATTAATCTTTGTTACCTCACCAACCCGCCCCAGATCGATCAATTCCGGTGGTCGATCTATTCCATCGGGCTTGGTATGCAAGGTTAGTTTTCGCGCCTGTACAAGGTCTCCATCCCGACCGGACAGCCCGACCGCTTTTCCTCCGCAATGATTGATAAGACCAACGATTTCTTTGTTGACTTTACCGACCAAAACCATCTCCACCACATCCATTGTTTCCCCGTCAGTGACCCGCATCCCCTGAATATAATTAGGAGTCACCTGCATTTTCTCAAGGAACCGGTTAATTTGTGGGCCACCACCATGGACAATAACCGGATTAATCCCAATATATTTCATCAGGATAACATCAAGTGCAAAGTTGCGTTTCAGCTCTTCATCCACCATGGCATGGCCGCCATATTTAATAACGACCGTTTTTCCATAAAACTCACGAATATATGGTAGAGACTCCACCAGCACTTTTGCTTTAACAATTCCTTCCTGCATTCTTTTCCTTTGCCCCAAAGAGAGTTACTTTGTATATGCACTAAATATTGTATTGTGCACTGTACTCACCGTTCCCGAGGGTGTAAATAGTTGTCTTATGTGACGGGATGAAAACGACCCTTTTGTAAACTCTTTACATTTCAAAAATAACCAAGTAAGATGCACACCTTGCAAAAAGTAATCCAAGACACCATAAATTTAACTTTGTGTATATTTTGAGGTTCACCAATGCAGCGCAACACGATGCTATCGAACAAGAAACTGATACTATCAGCTATTTTTGCCATCCTCTTCATGAGCTGTATAACTGCTATTGCCCAAGAAGATTCAGACGCACCAATTCATATAGAAGCTGATCGGATGATTTCCCAGGAAGACGCCAATTCAGTTGTATTTATCGGCAATGTCGATGCCAGGCAAGGAGATGTCACCATTCGTTCCGACGAAATGACGGTTTACTATACCCAGCAAAAAAATTCCTCCGGCAAGAAAAGCTCGAGTCAGGTACATCGGTTGATCTGTAAAAAAAATGTAGAAGTTGTCCAAGACGATTGGCTTGGAACAGGTAATCGTATGGACTATTTTGCCAAAGATCGAAAAGTTATCCTGACCGGCAACGCCAAAGCTTGGCAGGGGCAAAACATGGTCACGGGAAAAACCATTACCTATTATCTCGATGAAAAAAGATCCATTGTTGAACAGGACCAAAGCAGGCCCGGCAGGGTAAAAGCAGTGCTCCACCCTGACTCCGACAAGAAAAAATGACAGCATCCGCCCTTCTTGAAACAAGAAACATTGTCAAGGAATATCGGCAGCGTCGAGTTGTCGACCAAATTAATCTCCAGGTTAAGGATTCCTCAGTAGTCGGCTTACTTGGCCCTAATGGTGCTGGTAAAACAACAACCTTCTACTCTATCGTCGGCTTTGTCAGACCCACCAGCGGATCCATCCACCTTGACGGAGAGAACATTACCTCCTTGCCGATACACAAACGCGCGAGACGAGGGATCACCTATCTCCCCCAAGAGCCGTCAGTCTTTAAGAAGTTGACGGTCGAGGAAAATGTTCGGATAGTACTGGAGCCACTTGGCCTGCCCAAGAACGAAATCAACAACCTCATCAGCGAACTCTTGGCAGACCTGAAGATCGAACACCTTGCCGAAAACAAGGGGCACGCACTGTCCGGCGGAGAACGGCGCCGGGTTGAGATCATGAGAGCACTTGCAACACGCCCACGCTTCATTCTGCTCGATGAGCCGTTTGCCGGTGTCGACCCTCTCTCAGTAGCTGATTTACAACAAATCATTCGGGATTTAAAAAAGAAAGGATTAGGCGTACTCATCTCCGATCACAATGTGCGAGAGACACTTCAGGTTTGCGATTTTGCCTATATCATGAACAGCGGTAAAATATTAACCAGCGGGGTGGCCACTGATATTATCGAAAGTGTTGTCGCCCGTAAAATGTACTTGGGCGACAATTTCCATATGTAGGGACGTATTTTACATTTCTCAATAAAACTTATTACTCAACCGGGCGTTTCTATCGTCCTATCGGCAAACACATGGTACTGGAACTTCGACAAAGCCTTAAGTTAGCACAAAAGCTGGTAATGACTCCTCAGCTGCGCCAGGCCATCAAACTGTTGCAGCTTGGTCGCCTGGAGCTCACAGAAGCCTTACAGGCTGAAATTGAGCAGAACCCCATGCTCGAAGAGGCTCCCCCACTGGAGCAGAAAGAAAACAACCCGGAATCGCTTTCAGCTGCGGAAGTAGTCGATACCAGTGAGCCCCTTGTCACTAGCCAGGTCAAGGGTGATGGTACCGAGAATGTTCCGGACACCAACTGGGAAGACTATGCCAACAACTTTGATGCAGACTTTTCTTTTGCTCGGGAAACGCCCCCCGCTGACGCTCCTTCCCAGTTTGATTTTATCTCCAGCGCCCCCGGCCTTGAACAATTTCTGCAATGGCAATTGACCCACCTCAAGCTCAACGAGCAGGATACCCACATAACCAATTTTATCTTGGGCAACCTTGATGGTCATGGTTTCCTTGATGCAGATATCAATGACATCGTTGCATATTGCGAATGCACCGAGGAAGAGGCTGAAGGTGCTCTGCGCATTGTACAGAGCCTTGACCCGGCCGGAGTGGCTGCTCGCGATATCAGAGAAGCGCTCCTGCTCCAGCTTGATCGCCTTGGCTACTATGACACACTCCCCTACCAGATAGTCGACCAGCACATGAGTCTGCTGGAAACAAAAAATTACATGCTGCTCGCCCGTCAAACCGGGGCCACCATTCGCAAGGTTACAGATGCAGTTGCTATCATCCAGGAACTCACGCCCTATCCCGGCAACGAATACAGCAACGAACAGACCAATTACATCACCCCGGATGTCTATATTTATAAAATCGATGACGAGTTTGTTATCCAGCTTAACGACGATGGCCTGCCACGACTGCAGGTCTCCAAAGAATATATTCACCTGCTCAAACAAAGAAAACAGCTGCCGGCAGAGTCTCGAGGGTATCTGCGGGAAAACAAGCGTAACGCTGAATGGTTCATACGCTCCATCGAGCAGCGTCAGCGCACCATCTACAAAGTGATGGAAAGTCTGCTTAAATTCCAACGGGATTTTTTCGAACATGGGGCAAGTGCAATGAAGCCCCTGATTCTCAGGGACGTAGCCGAGGACATAGGCATGCACGAATCCACTGTCAGTCGAGTGACATCCAATAAATATGCACACACTCCCCAGGGAATTTATGAACTGAAATATTTTTTCAGCACTGCCGTTGCTACTACCGATGGCGATACGGTTGCTGCTGAAGCTATAAAGAACAGGATCAGGCAACTGGTGGCACAGGAGGACCCGGCCAAGCCACTCAGTGACAACAAAATCTCACAGATGCTTGCTGAAGAAAATATAAAGGTTGCACGCCGAACAGTTGCCAAATATCGTGACCAGATGAAAATCCTGCCGGTTAAACACCGTAGAAAAGCAAGAAAATAAACCCACAATCATGCTCCAGTTCAAACAACAGTGCATTCTTCTCGACATGCAGGCTACGAACAAGGAATCTGCGCTCAAAGAACTTGCACAGATGGCTGTAGAAAATTACCACAACCTGGACAGCGCACGACTCTACTCTACCCTGCTTGAGCGGGAGCAGATTGGCTCCACCGGTGTCGGCAACGGGGTGGCCATTCCCCATGGCAAAGTTGCAGGCCTCAAGGACATTATATTTTGTTTTGGCCGCAGCATGCAGGGCGTCAATTTTGAGGCCATTGACAATCGACCGGTCTATCTGTTTGCCCTCCTTCTCTCGCCGGCCGAAATCGCCTCTGAATACCTGCAGGCACTTGCTCATATCAGCAACGTGCTCAAACAGCATACGAATCGACTCAAGCTTCTGCAAGTTCACTCCCCCCAAGAAATCGTTTCCCTTTTTACCCCCCCTTCAAAAAAGCCGTAACTCTCTTCTTTTCCGGTCTCCACAGCCAACCCCTTTTGGGCGCGGGGCCATCGCCTGGATTATCCACTACCGGACAATCTATTCTCATCCTGCAGCCAAAAAAAGCCCTGCAGGAAAAAAAATCCGGCAGGGCAAAAAGAACGTATTTTTTTTACAGACTGTATTTTATGAGGTCCTGATCATCTCCGCTATCTGGAACGCCATTTCAAGCGATTGCTCAGCATTTAAACGCGGATCGCAGGTTGTCAGGTAGCGCTGGCTGAGCTGCGCATCAGAGAGTTTTCGTGCCCCACCAATACACTCAGTGACATCGTCACCGGTTAATTCAAAGTGAACCCCGCCCGGCACAGTGCCTTCTGACCAGTGCAGTTCGAAAAAGCAGCGCAATTCGCAGAGGATATTTTCAAAATCCCTGGTCTTATGCCCGCTTTCAGAATTAAAGGTGTTGGCATGCATAGGATCACAGCTCCAGAGGACCTCTTTGCCGGCCGACTTAATGGCTCGCAGCAAGGGGGGCAAGTGCTTTTCAATCTGTCGAGCCCCAAACCGGGTAATAAGCGTCATCCGTCCCGGTTCGTTCTCCGGGTTAAGCCGGTCTAGGATCCTTAGTATTTCGTCTATATTATGATTAGGGCCGACTTTCATGCCCAGCGGATTGTTGACACCGCGCAAAAACTCTATGTGGGCACCTTCAAGCTGTCTGGTTCTATCTCCTATCCAAAGCATATGCCCGGAACAGTCATACCAGCCGCCGTCAACAGAGTCTTCTCGAGTCAATGCCTCTTCGTAGCCCAGAAACAGCGCTTCATGAGAGGTAAAAAACTGTGCCTGCTTCATCTGTGGAATATCAGTTGCAATGCCTATGGTTTCCATGAATTTAAGCGCATGACTGATTTGCTTGGCCAGCCGCTCGTACGAACGCCCCATGGGAGACCTTTTGACAAACTCCTGGTTCCAGGCTTGCACGCGGTGCAGCGAACTGAAACCACCTCGGGTAAATGCCCGCAGCAGATTCAAGGTTGCAGCAGACATGTTGTACCCTTTCATCAACCTTTCAGGATCTGGAATCCTGGCTTCCAGGTTAGGCTCCGCTGAGTTAGCCATGTCGCCTCGATAACTGGGCATTTCAACCCCATCGACATTTTCAGTGTCGCTTGATCGAGGTTTAGCATACTGCCCGGCAATGCGCCCAACTTTGACAACCGGTTTATCCCCGGCATACGTAAGGATGACAGCCATTTGCAGTAATACTTTCAAGGTTTCCCTGATATTGGGCGCGGTGCAGCGGGAAAATTCCTCTGAGCAGTCGCCGCCTTGCAGCAAAAAGGCCTCACCGGCACCGGCTTTTCCCAACAGGGTCTTCAGGTCACGAATTTCACCAGCAAAAACAAGGGGCGGCAAGGTAGACAGAGCGCTGACAACGGCCTCATACTTTTCCTTATCCGGCCAGTTAGGTTGTTGTAATGCTTCGTATTGCTGCCAGCTTGACTTACTCCATTGCTTTAAATCACTCATTGTCTCTATTCCGTAGTTTTACACTTAAGTCCCACACAACAAATTTCCTCATCAAAAACATTAAGAATCCGTAGTGCCCTTTCCCGCTGTTCAACATCTAAATAGGGTTCAAAGCTGCAGTCTTCCATCATCTTTTCTGCCTGTTCACGACTGGGGATACAGCCCATGCCTGTCGCAAGCACTTTACCGGTTCCGGTATCAAGGAGCTCGGCATCTCTGCCGTTAGTGACCACAGCCAGTGGTATAGCATACTCGGGGTCAATAATCCGTGCTGCGGCAATCGCCGCTTTTTCCCTGGTCACCAATGAGCCTGCACCATACCGCAAAATAAACAATCGCTTCCCGTTGACGCTGGCGGTCAGCTCAATCTGTGTTTCCACCCGCTTGCCATTAAACTCCGATACAATCTGCAATCGTGGTTCCAGCTCCTGACGGGAAAACCCTAAATCCTCTACCAGCAGGCGCATTAAATCCTGACGAATGCGCTCGTCATCAGTATCTTGCAACTCCTCGCCGGTCAGGTAATCCTGAAGAACTCCATACACTAAATGGTGGCCTGATGTATCAATCATAATATGTACCGGAAATCATCTGATATGCCCTGAAAATCGTGACGGTTTCACTCCCGTTGTTGATTGCCATCTCCCACATGCTCTGTTACACTCTTTTCATTACTGAAACATCTAGTGAGTTACAGACGGCAAAGTACAAGTCAATCGTATCTTAGAGTTTTTGTCAATCATCAATTTGGCCACACTGACTGCAATAGCATGTATCAACGTTCTTTTTTACTCATTCTCTTTGTGGCTTTCCTGCCCGGATGTACGGATTTTCATACCCCACTCACCGAGCCGGCGGCACACCTGGTTCCGCCAACCTATCGATTCTACACAGAGAAACAAGATCACCTTGTACCCTGGTGGACACAATTTGACAACAAGGAACTTGACGAGCTTATAGAAGAAGGATTACAGCATAATTTTTCCTTACAGCAAACATGGGCAAGGCTTGCCCAGGCACGTGCAGTGGCTCGCAAAGCTGGAGCAGACAGTTTTCCTCACCTCAATGCCCTTGCCGGCGGTGCCCACAATCGTACCGGCCAAGAGGACGGTACCGAAACCAACACAGATGACTTTTCCTTAGGCGTCAGCGTAGGCTATGAAGTTGACCTATGGGGGAGAGTAAAATCAGCAAAAAACCAGGCACAGCTTGATGCTCAAGCTAAAAACGAGGATGTGTATGCAGCCGCGATGAGCCTGAGTGCTGAAATTGCCATAGCATGGCTTGATCTTATCAGTGCCCGTCAGCAGGGGGCACAGCTGCACAAGCAGCTTAATCTCAACAAACGCCTCTTGGAGCTGATTGAACTTCGCTTTGCCACATCCAAGGCGAGTGCGCTGGATGTCTACCAGCAGAACCAAACCATCACCGGCATTGAGGGGGCACTCATAACCATTGAAAGGACAAAACGAACAGCACTCCATAGGCTGGCCATCCTGATTGGCCGTCCGCCCACAGCTCCGCTTAATACGGCGCAACAACTCTTCCCATCGATCCCTGCCATCCCCCCTGGTGGTCTTCCTGCGGATCTGCTCGCCCAGCGACCAGATATTCGCTCCAAGGGACTGCAACTACAGGGAGCAACCTGGGCCATCGCTGCCGCAAAAGCGGACCGACTGCCTCAGCTCAGCCTGACCGGTGCATTAACATACAACTCCAGCATTATAGAATCTCTTCTGGACGCCTGGCTTTTCCGCCTGGCAGCAAGTTTTGCGACACCGCTTGTGGATGGCGGTGCCAGGTCGGCAGAGGTCCAGCGAACCCTGGCAGTAGCCGAAGAAAGACTTGCCGCCTATCGCGAGAGCGTAGTTTTGGCCCTCAAAGAGGTAGAAGACGCATTGGTGTTTGAGCAGCAATACCGAAAAAGCATCGCCAATATCGACCAACAAATCGAGCTCGCACAGATGGCTTATCGGGAAGCGACATGGCGATACCTCAACGGTCTCAGCGATTACCTTCCTGTGATCAGAGAACAAATCAATCTTATTACCGCTGAACAGGACCGAATAACCACAGAAAGAGATCTTGTTCAGACAAGGGTGACCCTGCACAAGGCGCTGGGTGGCACCTGGACAGATCAGCTGGTGCCAAACGAGACAATGTCCCTCTCGACAGCTCAGCAGTAACCAGCGGCTTTATTTATTACAATACAAATAGTTAACAACAAAAAGAAGGTTCATGAGTAAAGAGCAGAAGCCCATTCAAAATCCAGTTCACCCGGACACCCCCACGCCCAAACGTACAAGAGGACAACGCCTCTTGGCTCTTGGCCTGGTTGTCCTTATATCCGCCGGCGGCCTGGTAATGGCTCAACAAATTATCAAAAGTAAACCTAAAGCAGAGCGTAAGCCTCCTGCCAAAATGCAGACTGTAGTCAAGGCAATACCTGTTCAGCAAGCGACCTTTCCCCGCCGGATAGAGACATTGGGTACAGTCCTGAGCGCCAACACGCTGGCTCTCAAGCCTGCTATCGCAGGAACGGTTGAAGATGTACACCCGAATCTCGTCCCCGGAGGGATTCTGCAAAAAGGCGACACTGTTCTGCAATTGGACTCGCGTGATTATAAATTAACCTATCAGCGACGCCGCAATGATCTTGAAAAAGCTGTCATGGATTTACGTCTGGAACAAGGTAACCAGTCCGTTGCCCGCAGAGAATATGAACTGATTTCCGAATTTTCAGGAGTAAACTTAAAAGATGCGCCAATCGACCTCGCCCTTCGCAAACCGCAGTTGGCGCAAGCAAAGGCAGCAAAAGCTGCTGCAGAGACAGATGTAGCCATGGCCAAGCTCAACCTCGATCGTACCCAATTGCTTTGTCCTTTTAACGCTATCGTGCTTGATACCAATGTCGAAGTCGGGGCACAGGTCAGCAGCCAAACCACCATCGCCACTCTGGCTGGCACAGATGTTTTCTGGGTTCGGGCAACCCTGGCTCAACAGGAACTGGCAAACATACTGCTCCCAGACGATGAAAAATATGGTTCGCCTGTAAAAATCACTGCCATTAGCGACCAAGAGGCTGCTGCTTATTGGCAGGGAAAAATTATTCGCCTGCTTGGTGATGTAGACCCCAAAGGACTTATGGCCAGGGTGCTGATAGAAGTTGCCCAACCCACTGATCGATCAACCGGCAAAATCCCCCTCCTCCTGGGTTCTGTTGTGCGAACAACCATTACCGGCACTCCACTTAAAAATTGTTTTCAAATACCGCGAAGCGCTGTACGCCCTGACCAGAGCGTCCTCATCGCAACCAAGGAAAATACCCTTGAAATTCGACCGGTCTCCGTCATCTGGCAAAACCAGGAGCAAGCCTACATTGACCACGGCCTGCATGACGGAGATCTGGTTATTACCTCCACGGTGGCTGCCCCGATCCAAGGTATGCACATTTCGGTTAGTATTCCCAACACTCCTACTCCTCCCAAAGCTTCCCTGTGAAAGACACACTTTACTCCACCCATGCAGGCCCCATTCACTGGATGGCGACCAACCCTGTTGCAGCAAACATACTCATGCTGTTTTTTCTCATTGGCGGCATCTACTGGGGCACTCAGATTAAGCAGGAAGTCTTTCCTGAATTTGAACGTGATGAAGTTCACATAAGTGTTGCCTACCCCGGTGCAAGCCCTGAAGAAGTGGTAGACGGCATTATCCTGCCCGTTGAAGAGGCGATTTCTTCTCTGGAGGGCATTGAACAGGTTCAGAGCACTGCGGTCGAGGGGAGGGGAACGGTTACGGCTGAAGCATTGGCTGACACAGACCTACAGCAGTTGGCTGTTGATATCAAAAACGAAGTTGACCGGATCAACTCTTTTCCCGATGATGCAGAAGAACCAAAGGTAACTATTCCCTCGCGCCGCCGTTCGGTTATCACCCTGATTCTCTTTGGTGCGCTTTCCGATGCCGTACTCAAGGAATCTGCGGAAATGGTCAGGGATCAACTCCTGCTTGATCCACTCATTTCCCAGCTGGAACTGCAGGGAAACCGTCCGCTGGAAATAGCAGTGAATGTGAGCCAGGAAACACTCCGTGCCTATGGGTTAACCATGCAGAGCCTGGCCGAAAAAATCAAAAACGGCTCGATTGACCTTCCCGGAGGCACCATAAAAACAACGAGTGGCGATGTACAGTTACGGATGAAGGAACGTCGCAATGTTGGCCGTGAATTCGCCTCCATTCCGGTTCTGATGACCGATGAAGGCTCACAGCTCCGACTGGGTGATATTGCCGACATCAAAGACGGGTTTGAAGAAACAGACCAGGCGATGCACTACAATGGTTTGCCCGCCATTGGTATAGAGGTCTTTCGAGTAGGGGACCAGGGCCCCATAGAGATAGCCGACGCAGTCAAAAAACGGGTAAAAACATTGCAGGGTACGTTGCCGGACGGGCTCAGCGTTGATACGGTCAATGACCGCTCCCTTATCTATCAACAACGACTGGATCTGTTGCTCAAAAACGGCTACCTCGGCCTGGCGTTGGTGTTCCTCCTGCTCGGCCTCTTCCTTGAGCCCCGGTTAGCTTTCTGGGTCACCATGGGCATCCCGGTTTCCTTTCTCGGCTCACTGCTCTTTCTTCCTTTTTTTGATGTTTCGGTGAATATGGTTTCGTTGTTCGCCTTTATCGTTTCTCTTGGGATTGTGGTGGACGACACCATTATCATAGGGGAAAATGTCTACCGTCTTCGCCAGCTGGGATATGATACGCTTGAGGCAGCTCTTATAGGTGCCCGGGAAATGGCAGCACCTGTAACATTTGCCGTCCTGACAAATATTGTGACCTTTATGCCGCTTTATTTTATTCCCGGTGTAATGGGCAAAATTTTTCGTGCCATTCCGGTGGTCGTGGGGATGGTTTTTTTCATCTCTCTTATTGAAGCTTTATTTGTTTTGCCGGCCCACCTGGGTCATCAGCGCCCTCTTCAAGGACGCATTGGAGTATTGCTGGAGAGGATGCAGGCACGCATTAGCAATGGGATAACCAAAATCATAAAAAAAAGCTTCACCCCTCTCATTATTATAGCACTACGCTATCGCTACATCAGCACCGCCATAGCCATGATCATACTGCTTTTGACCGGTGCTTATATCAAAAGTGGGCATATGGGCATGACCATGTTTCCCAAGGTAGAATCCGACAGGGCCTATGTCTCGTTTGAATTGCCCGTCGGGGCATCCGCTAAAAAAGTGGAGGCCACACTTACCACTCTTCTTCATTCTGCAAAAAAAATAGCTGACGACTACGGGGGAAGTGAGCTGGTACAGGGCACCCAATCGATGATCAATGACAACACAGGATGGATACGAATCTACCTTACCCCCCCTGACATCCGCCCCCTTTCCACCCATGAATTCACCAATCTTTGGCGAAAAGATGTGGGAACATTGCCGGGCATAGAATCGATACGGTTTCGATCAAACTCCGGTGGCCCTGGTTCCGGCGCCGGCCTCACCCTTGAACTCCAACACCGAAATCCTGAGATATTGCATGGAGCCAGCCGCGAAATTGTCACCTTTTTGCAAACGTTTCCCATAGTCAGTGAAATCGAAGATGGGTTTGAACTGGGAAAGCAACAGTATGATTTCCAACTCAATTCCCTGGGATATCGACTGGGATTGAGCCCAAATTCGGTTGCTCGCCAGATACGAGCCTCCTTTTACGGTCACGAAATCAACCGTCAGCTCCGAGGACGGGATGAAATAAAAATAATGCTCCGCTACCCACTCCATGAACGGGAAACACTGCTGACCCTGGAAAGGATGATGCTCCGCACACCTGATGGAGGCGAAGTACCTCTACCAAGTGTCGTTCGCATAACACCAGGCCGGGCCTTTACTTCTATCCAGCACCGGGATGGGCGTAGAACGATACAAGTGACAGCTGATATTACTCCAGCTAAAAAAAGCGACCAGGTCATTGACGCACTCAAAACCGAATTACTGCCTGAGCTGTCCACCCGCTATGGAGGGCTTAACTTTTCCTTTGAAGGGAAACAGGCAGATAGAAAAAAATCCATGGCAGCATTGGCCCAGGGGATGCTGGTAGCGCTGTTACTTGTCTATGTTCTGCTTACCATCATTTTCAAAAGTTACAGCCAACCGGCTATTATCATGGCAGCAATCCCTTTTGGTATAGTAGGAGCGGTCATGGGGCACTTGCTGATGGGATTCTCTCTTAGCCTGGTTTCGTTTTTCGGCATCGTCGCTTTGTCCGGCGTAGTGGTCAATGACTCACTGGTTCTGATTGACCTTACAAATCGTAATCGCAAGCAAGGGCACACAGCTTATGCAGCAGTCATTAATGCCGCTGTATCGAGATTCAGACCCATTCTTCTCACTACGCTCACTACCTTTTTCGGTCTCCTGCCAATGATATTTGAGACCTCCCGGCAAGCGCGTTTTCTTATCCCCATGGCCATTTCACTAGGGTTTGGTATTCTTTTCGCCACTGCCATTACCCTGGTCTTAATCCCGTCCCTGTACCTGATCCTTGAGGACATCCGGAACCTTTTGGGCCTCGGTGCTTCGCGCGCTACCCTACCCCATAATTGATTTTTTTCTCAGGAGCAATAGGCCCTGCCCTAAAAAATTACACAGCCTGCCCTGGTTAAAATTTTGGTGATTTTTTCCAATAACCTTGAGCGGTGACTCCACACATGCCAAAATAAGGGTACCGGATAGGCTTTTTCCGGTACCAGCTCTACCAATTCTTGACTGAGCAAATACTGACGCCCCTGCAAATCAGGCACGCTACCATAAGCCTGTCCCTTGCGTATCAATTCAACAAACTGCTCAGAGGAAGGAATATAGTGAACAGGGAAATGAGAAGGTACCTCGGTCAAGATCTCTTCCAACAATCGTTGATGGAGTCCATCTTTACGATTAAAAACAACTGCCGGCGCCTCTGCTGCGGCCTCGGTGGTCAGCCCCTCCGGGAACCAGGTCGTACAAAAATCCCTGGTTGCCAGCAACCGGTAATGCATGGTTCCCAGGTGATGCATGGTGCATCCTTGGACAGGTCGTGCATGAGAGCTTACACACCCCATGACCTCGCCTGCTTTCAGATAGCTCAGTGTTTGCTCCTGGTCATCTACCAGCAAATCAAGAGTTACCTGTTCTGTCAAAAGTAAGGGGACAACAGCCTCCACAAACCATGTGGCCAGACTGTCTGCATTCAGTCCAATGGTCAGAGGCACAAAAGTGCTCTGACTGTCCTGATCAAGCATTTCTACCATTCCCTTTTCCAGGCTCATAACCTGCTGGTAGTGCTTCAAAATAAGACGACCTGCGTCTGTAGGGACAGGCGGATTGGACCGTACCAGCAAAACCCTTCCTGTTTGCTCTTCCAGCAACTTTACCCGTTGAGAGACCGCTGACTGGCTTATATACAGCTTTTGCGCAGCCTTCTCGAAACCTTGCTCCAATACAACCGTGGCCATGGCTTTAATCAATTTATAATCAAACATGCCTTACTATTAGCGCTGCTAATGGATAATAAAAACTATTAATTTTACAAAAACAAAATTGTTGAATATCTTCGGCCCAGCTCAAAAACGAACAAAAAATTGCGCGTAACAATCATAAAACACCGGAAAGAGAATGATCATGCCATTTTTTAACGGACTGGCAACAGGAGCAGCGTTGATTATTGCCATCGGCGCACAAAATGCTTTTGTCCTCAGCAATGGAATTAAAAAAAATAACATACTCACCATTGTCCTTATCTGCTGCCTCTGTGACGCACTCCTCATCATTGCCGGAGTTTCAGGTGTGGGCGCCGTCATATCAACCAACCCTTTACTCACAGAGATCACCCTATGGGGAGGAGCACTTTTTCTGTTCTGGTACGCCGCCCGCTCCCTACGTTCAGCCTGTGCCTGTAATACACAAAAATTGGAACATACCGAACCTACCTGCCGTTCCTTCACTGCGGCTATTGGAGCAACTTTAGCTGTTACCCTCCTTAACCCTCATGTCTACCTGGATACCATGATATTGGTCGGCAGTATCGGCAGCCGCTTTGGCGGCAGTGAACGCCTCCTGTTTACTGCCGGCGCCATATCGGCATCTTTTATATGGTTTTTCACACTTGGTTTTGGTGGAAGCAAACTTGCGCCCTTTTTTCAAAACACCTTGTCGTGGAAAATTCTCGATGTACTGGTCGGCCTCATTATGTTTACGCTGGGCACCGCTCTCATCTTCCAGGGAAAAGGGATGTAAATCTTTTGTTTTCTGTATTTTTTTTATTGTGATTTCAAACAATAATGACGATAATAATAGAAAGCACCTACAAACATAATGACGTTTTTTTTGACCACCTGTCCCGTTGGTATCATCATTAACTCACTCCACATAATGAGGTGTGCCATGCAAACAAACAGTACGATTATTGTCCCGATCGATTTCCTCTCCCATACTGACAAGGTTGTGGCATATGCCCTCAACATGGCAAAAAAACTCAATGCCACACTCCATTTTCTTCATGTCGTGGAGGAAGTAAATATCTACGGCGACTACATGGGGCCGACGATCAAACACTTTGTTCCCCAAATGATGGAACTTTCGCAGGAAAAAATGGATAACCTGGTCACAAAAAATAACACCAGCGAAACACCCTGTCTGGGCAAAGTGCTTAATGGAGATGTGGTTGAAGGCATTTGTGCCTATGCTGAAAAGAACAACGCAGATATGATCATCATCGGCACCCATGGCAGAAAAGGCCTGGAAAAAATGTGGCTTGGCAGTGTCGCTGAAAGGGTGGTCAAAAATGCTCCGTGCCCGACACTCACCTATAATCCCTTTAAATAAACGGGCACTAGCGTAGTAAACTCATAGCTCTGGTTTTCTGAGTCTCTACTCTGATTGTTACTGATCCGGCTTACAACACCAAAGGGCTCTCTCAGCTATTGAGAGAGCCCTTTATTGTTTATAGAAATAAAGCTTTATTTTTTACAGATGAGAAACCCTGGTTAAAGACATCGCAAGCCACCAATGGACCAACGGCAATGACCGCAGGGAACAATACTGCCATGGCAGTCATTGGCGGTGAGCAGATTGTTGTTGTTGACGATATCTGCACATGGACTCTGGGGACAACTCCAGCACCTGGAATATTCGGCCCTGCGTGCTTCTTCCCGAAACCGCTTATATTCATCCCCCTCCCAAATAGCAGTCAATGAACGGTCGTGAAGATTGCCGAAATCCCGCTGCTGGACATCAATCACTTCATTGCCCCCCATGCAGGAATAGGAGTGCCAAAGGAAATGACAGGGCATAACTTCGCCCCTGGTGCCGATAAATGCTGCCTGATCCTCAATAAAAAGGCATGAACGATTGTGCTCGGCCTGCAATGGCGGTAATTCCAGAGCAATTCCCCGGTCCAGTGCTACCTGTTGGGCCGTAGCAAAAAGAGCCGAAGTGTGGTCCATTTGCTCTGCGTCATATTCAAGCAGGTCCGCCCAATGAAGATAGATATCTTTTGCCTGGGCTTGTTTGCGCATTTGGGCAAGCAATTCAAGTGCCTGCTTATCCGGTGCAGCTCTGTTGAACTTCACATGTGCGTGCAATCCACGCACAAGATCGATTCCTTGTTGCCGAGCAAGTTCCTGGTATTTGACAAAAAGAGTAAGCACTTCCTGAGTAATAGGACTAAACAGACTCTTGTTGGTCATCTCCTTATCATAGGCAAACAGGTGACTCACCAAAATATAATTCACGCCCTGATCAGCGCCCCATTGTATCAAATCAGGTAATGCTTCAACATTATCCTGACTCACTACAATTTCGAGCCCGGTCTGTACTTCTTTTTGACGTATAAATGGCCGCAGATTACCAAGCGCCCTGGCCACTGAAAGCGAACTGGGCGAGCTCACACTGTTACCTTCCCCCTCTCCCTGCAACCCGTCCAATGAAAAACATACTGAAGAGAGTCCTGCTTCCACCAGTTTTTCAGCCATGGTTGTGGACATGAGGACACCATTGCTTTGAAAACCAATCACCCCGTCACGTTTCATCACTGCCCTGGCTTTTGCCACCATTTCGACCAAATGCGGATGAAGCAGAGGTTCACCAATCCCATTTAAAATCAGCGTATCCACCTCACCCAATTCGGGAAGCAGCTTTTCAAACAATGGAAGCGGTAAATCTTCATTGGATATACGATTTCCAGGCATCTGCTTTATACATTTATCACAGGCCAAGTTACAGCGGGTGGTTGATTCAATATACAGTTTTTTGGGTACAGACATGGATTCATCTATAAGTAAAAAAAAATAAATGTGTACAATGAGGAGAGAGTGTTGTGAAAGACTGTACTTTCGAATACGCCCCATGCTGAGAACAAATCATAGAAAAAATTTATTTAAAGCCGCCCTTCCTCTACCCCATGACAGGCTACTTGCGTGCCACCTTCTACAGTCAGCAATTGTGGAATTTCCAGGCGGCAGCGATCATTGGCATGTCGGCAGCGAGTATGGAAAACACAACCTGGAGGCAGGTTGATTGGGGAAGGAACATCACCGGTTAATTTTTCATGGGAAGCTGCCTTTCCCAACTTCGGTATTGCCGATAACAAAGCCTGGGTATATGGGTGCCGGGGCCGCTGAAAAAGCTCTTCGGCCTGAGCAAGTTCACACATGGAACCAAGATACATCACAGCTACCCTCTTTGAAATATGCTCTACCACTGATAAATCGTGACTGATAAAAAGGTAGGTCAGGTTGTTCTGTTCCTGGAGGTCCATCATTAAATTGAGGATTTGGGCCTGAATAGAAACATCAAGCGCTGCTATGGGCTCATCGGCAACTATAAATTCCGGTTCCACTGTCAGTGCTCGGGCAATAGAGATACGCTGTCGCTGCCCGCCTGAAAGCTCATGCGGATATCGGGTATGCCAATCAGGATCTATGCCTACCTGCTCCATCACCAGGGCAACCTTTTCAGCTACAGCCCCCTTGTCCAGCTTGGGTTGATGAAAACGAATAGGTTCACGTAAAATTTCCCCCAGTGTCATACGGGGATTTAATGAGGCATACGGATCCTGAAAAACCATCTGCATGCGTGCACGAAACGGCTGGCGCTGCGCCTCACTGAGGTTATCGATCCGGGTGTTTTTATAATACACCTCACCCTCTTCAGCAGGATAGAGCCCCATAACGGTTCTTGCCAGGGTCGACTTTCCGCATCCCGACTCACCCACCACGCTGACAGTCTCTCCTTGGGCCACATCAATGCTAACGCCGTTTACAGCTCGAACAACCGTTCTTTCTTTGGAAATCTTGCCGCCGGAAAAACGGAACTGGTCCAACCAGCCACCGGTGATATCAAAGCGTTTGACAAGATTACGGATGCTTACCAAAACCAAAGGATCCATTATCAGCACCCCTCCTTTCTTTGCCGGCCTTTTTTCTCAATTTCGATACACATGGAGCAATACAATTCCACGGCCTGAAGCCTGTATAACAACATAAAAGATACCATTATTTCACCATATGACAGGCAACTTGGCTACCTGATGTTTTCTCTTCAAGCACAGGTTGAGTTAGACAAATATCTGCAGCCAAAGAGCATCGATTTCGAAAAGAGCAGCCTTCCGGTATTTTAGCCAGCCCTGGCATAACTCCTGGAATCTGATTTAATCGACCGTCACGGGAAGCTCTTTGAGGCAACGCACCCAGCAGACCTTTTGTGTACGGATGCTGCGGGTTGGTAATGAGTTGTTCGGTAGCACCCTGCTCCACGATAGATCCGGCATACATAACGGCGATGCGCTGGGTGACTTGAGAAACTACCGCCAGATCATGGGTAATAAGAATGAGACCCATGTGTTCTGTTTCACACAATTCCAGCAACAGGTCCATAATCTCAGCCTGAATGGTCACATCCAGGGCAGTGGTCGGCTCATCCGCAATAATCAAAGAAGGGTTTGTCAAAAGCGAGATGGCAATAATAATACGCTGCCGCATTCCCCCTGAAAACTCATGTGGATATTGATCAAGGCGTTTTTCCGGTGACGGAATATACACCTTGCGTAACTTTTCCAGGCAGATCGCATCCACATCGGCTGCACTCATACTTGCATGGGCATTGATGGTTTCCCGCATCTGTTCGCCAATGGTGAGTACCGGATTGAGGGTCATCATCGGATCCTGAAAAATCATGCTGATCCGGTTGCCGCGAATTTGCCGCATCTGCTCATAGGTATAGGAAGAAATTTCTTCCCCCTGTAGCATGACGGTACCGGAAGCGATGCGACCCGGCTTGGAAATCAGGTTGATTATTGAAAAACCGAGCACCGATTTTCCGGCACCTGATTCGCCAACAATCCCTAACCTCTCGCTTTTATTCACCGAAAGGCTGACATTATTGACAGCCCTCAGGGTTGTAGAGCGAAGAGTAAAATCAACGTTAAGATTGTTGATGGTAAGCAGTTTATCCACAACTTATCCTTTATAAAGCTTAGGGTTGAGGTAATCTCTGATCCAATCACCCAACAGATTGATCACCAGTACCAGTACCACCAGCAGTATGCCCGGAAAAATAGTTATCCACCAGGTGCCGGAAAAAATGTATTCAAACCCGGACGTGATGAGCGAGCCAAGTGATGGTTTATTTTGAGGCATCCCCAGCCCAAGAAAAGAAAGTGCGGCCTCACTCATGATTGCATTGGCCACCTGCACCGTCGAAATAACCAGGACTGGCGATAGCGTGTTCGGCAAAATATGGCGCCACATAATCCGTAACCTGGACAGACCGATAACCCTGGCAGCTTCGACATACTCCTTTCTCCGCTCAGCAAGAACGGACGCACGAACGGTTCTCGCATACTGGGGCCACTCAGCCAGCCCGATAATAAATATCAACAGCGGAGCGGCAATCTTTTCGTAGTTTGCGACCCCGAACATCATCTGAAAAGTCGCCCCGATAAAGATGGCTATCATATAGGTGGAAAAAGAAAGCTGTACATCTGCAATACGCATCAGAATCGCATCCAACCTTCTTATGTAGCCCGATAAAAGACCAACCACTATGCCTATTGCTGCCTGGAGGAAGACGGCACCAAGGCCGATAATGATGGAAATGCGCATGCCGTACAGCATGGTGGAGAGCATATCCCTGCCCATATCATCGGTCCCCAGTAAAAACCGAGCAGACCCTTCACTGGACCAGACAGGCGGCAGCTCGGAATCCATGATATCAATGGTCGTTGGATCGTAAGGATTGTGAGGCGCGATAAGAGGAGCAGCAAAGGCACTGACAAAAAGAGCGAGCAGGATAAAAAAAGAAATATAGGCTACGGGGTCCCGGAAAAAATAATAGATGAAATCAGATCGCTGAATTCTTCGCAAAAAGGCCATATCTTATTTCCTCCCTGCAATTCTAACGGTCGGATTTACAATCCCATAGATTAAATCGACCATAGTATTAACCACCACAAAAATAAAACCAACCACCACGATATAGGAAACCATCAGCGCAGTATCAGCCCGGGAAACGGACTCTATGAACATTGCCCCCATTCCCTGCCATTGGAACACGGTTTCTGTGAGAATAGTAAAGGCAACCATAATCCCCAACTGCACGCCACCAACGGTTATAACCGGTAGCAGGGTATTCTTAAAGGCATGGACATACCATACACGCCGTGGCTTAAGTCCTTTGGCCCAGGCAAATTTCACATATTCTGTTTCCAGCACTTCCATCATCTCTGAGCGAATAAGACGAATAAACAGCGGCAGCATTATTGAGGAAAGTGCGATCGACGGCATTATAAGATGAAGCAATCCGTCACGGGTCAACAGCCCGGAATCCCAGAAGCCAAAGAGACGCACGGTTTCACCACGACCAAAACTGGGCAGCCAGCCCAGCTCAACGGAAAAAATATAGATCAGCAGGATGGCGGTGAGAAAAACCGGCACCGATACGCCAACGATGGAAAACCCCATTATCAAACGGCTGAAAAACCGCTTGGGGTGTATTGCCGAATAAATCCCCATGGGAATGGAAAGGCCGATAACAATCAGCGAGGCGCAAAAAACCAGCTCCAGTGTGGCAGGTGCCTTAGCCAAGATGACTTCAGTGACTGGTTTTTTGAAAAAAAAGGATCGACCAAGATCTCCATGGACCGCACTTTGTAAAAATCGTCCATATTGAACAAGAAAAGGGTCATTAAGCCCCAACTTCTCACGGATTTCAGCGCGCTCCTGGGGCGTGACCCTTTCCCCGACCAACTCACGTACAGGGTCGCCGAAATTATGTTTTATCGAAAAGCCGATAAAGCTGATAATCAACATTACCAGTATGGCCTGGGCAACTCTTCTAACGGTAAATGCAAACATGGCAGAATGCTCAATACAAGAAAAGGGAACACCGGCCAGGCCGGGTTCCCTTTAAAAAAAAATATTCATCAACCTGCAGACATTACAGGCTATTTAATTGTCAGGTCTCCAAAATATGGAAAGTTCATCACATTGACAATGTCCTCTGTGTTCATATTATCCTTGGATGCCCAGGATAAGTTCTGCCAATGCAGAGGAATAAAAGCGGCATCATCAAACAATATTTTTTCGATCTTCTGCAGCATAGCCGAACGTTTGGCAGTATCGGTCTCGCTGTTGGAGGCAAGTGTCAGGTCGTCAACTTCCTGGTTACAGTAGTTGCCGGAGTTATACTGACCACGTCCGGTTTCCTTGTTGGGGCACATGTAGAGATATTCAAAGAAATTGGCGGAATCTTCCGTATCTGAATGCCAACCGATCATCTGGATGTCTGCCACCTGGGCGTCGAACTGATCCCAGTACTGAGCCTTTGGCATGGTTTTCAAATTAACCTTGATGCCGATTTTACTCATCATGTTCACGAATGCCTGGGCAATTTTCTCGTCATTCACATAACGGTTGTTGGGCGCAATCATGGTACACTCAAATCCCTTTTCATAGCCGGCTTCCTTCATCAGCTTTTTGGCCATGTCCAGGTCATAACGAGGCTGCAGATCAGGGTTGTATCCCTGGTACCCTTGAGGAGAATTCTGCGCAGCGGGGGTGGCAAACCCTTTCATGATCTTGTCTGCCACGCCGACATTGTTGTAGGCATACGCCATTGCCTGACGAACTTTGGCATTGGTGAATTCCTCACGGCGTTTCTGGTTAAGCTGGAACGTAATGATACGGGAACCGGACATGGTGACCAGTTGAAGGCCATCTGTTTTTTCCACCCTTTCAAGATCTGTCGGTGGAACAGGCATGATGAAATCAACATCACCTGAAAGCAGGGCTGCAACACGGGTTGGATTTTCAGAAATGGGGGTGAGGATAATCTCGCTGACGTTGCCTGTATTCTTATCCCAATAGCCGGCAAAGCGGGTGAAAACGGTTTTCACCCCCTGCTCCCTTTCCGCCACAGTAAACGGACCGGTACCTGACTCGTTAAAGTTGGCAAAGGAATAATCGGTTTTAATGATGAGATCTTTGGTTTTCCCATTTTTCTCGTCAGCGCCTGTGTAAAACTTTTTGTCCATGGGAAAGATATACGTTCCCATGGCCATTACCAAACCATAGGGTTCCTTGGTAATCAGGTCTACCGTGTGTGGATCTACGACCTTCGCTTCGGCGAAGTTTTCAAATAATCCTTTGTAATCGTCTGATTTTTTCAAACGGGCCAGAGTGAAAACAACATCTTCAGCGGTAAAATCGTTGCCGGAATGAAACTTGACGCCTTTGCGAAGATAAAATCGGGTGGTTGTTGGATTAACCAGTTCCCATTTTTCAGCCAGTCGCGGCTCAAATTTACCATCTTTGGTCCAACGTACCAATGGATCAAAAACCATGTGTGAGTATTGAAGCATGCCGCCGGAAAGCTGGACATGCGGATCAAGGGACACCGGGTCGGCATCCATGGCTAGTTTCAGCGTTGCAGCCTGGGTAGTTGATCCCAAAGCCAACATCGTCACTGCCAGTACGAAGAACATGCGAACAATCAGTCTCTTCACTCCTCTTCCCTCCGGATGATTTTTTTCTTACAGGGAAGGTGCCATCGGTTGTCTCCATTGACCATAATCCCTGTACCTAGATGCAATACAGCCTGCACTTTTCCCATTCTTTTATAGTCAAGCTATAGAACAGGGTCAAGCAAGAACCTGCAGGGGACAAAAATACCTGCTCAAACAGCACAAAAAGCACAAACAACAGAAGCAAAGCTCCCTATTTTATTAACTCCAGGAGGCCGAACCAGAGCAGAGGCAGAAAAATCCCTGGAATAAGGTTACCAACTCGAATAGTCGTTATTTTCAACAAATTTAAACCAATGGCCAAGATAAGCAGGCCGCCGACAGAGGTCATCTGGCTGATGGTTTCCGGAACCAGCAAATTTTTCATCAACACTGCGGTCAAGGTGATCAGGCCCTGGTAGAGAAAAACGGCACCACTGGAAAACATCACCCCAAGCCCCATTGCAGAAGCAAAAATAATAGATGTAACCCCATCAAGGATGGATTTGGCAAACAGAGTCTGATGATTGCCGGTCAGACCGCTTTCCAGGGAGCCGACAATTGCCATCGAACCAACACAAAAAACCAGGCTTGCCGTCACAAACCCCCTTGCAAAAGAGCTTGTATCACTGGACCGTGCAGCTACTTTACTTTCGAGGTATTTCCCCAATAACTCGAGCCGGTTCTCAATTTTAAGAAATTCACCCAGCAAGGCGCCCAGAATAACCGAAAGAATCACAATAATCAGGTTGTCGCATACCAACGCACTTTTCATCCCAATCAAGATGACCGACAGACCGACACCGCCCATGATAATTTCTTTATAATTATCAGGAATGCCTTTACTAAACAGGAGCCCGAGCAAAGACCCTGCAATGATTGCCGCAGCATTTACAATTGTTCCAAGCATATTTTTCCCAGGAAATTAATTATGATGGACTCGTAAAGAGTCCATCACACACTAAAGATGGCTAAGTACAAAAGTTTGATATACAAGGCGCAGTGTTTTGCTCGAGGCTTTGACTATACATATGGTATGTCAAAGCCTCGGGCAAAACCTGTAACACCGTAGATCGGACTTTTTACGACGCCATCAATTATAACAAAATGATACACAAAGGTTCGGCTATTTGGGCCTTATACTACAAAATTAGTTTTTGGGAAGACGTATATGTATCGACCATCCTGGAAAGCTCGGCGCAACCTGCCTCAAGAGCTTTGTTGCCTGTGTCGGCTGCAGGATACTCATCGCTCTTTACGACAATTCAAGGTATACTCAGCAGATATTTTCATCATACCAACCGATATTCAAATTTAACTTTTTTCACTTTTATTGACCATGACCACAACACCTTCAACCGCACCATCCGGCAACCAATGGTTAAAAATCACATGCAATACTCCGTCCCTGATAAGCGAAGCTGCTGCAGACCTGATCGGTGTTCTCAGCAATGCGGGGGTTGAGCAAAGCCCGGACTCGGAAAACGGCTGCCGTATCAGCGGTTTTTTCCAACTGGATTCCAGCAGTCCCATTGATGCGCAGATTAAAAAGCTTACAGCGCTGGTGAGTACACGGCTGGAAGAACTGTTCGCGCTCTACGACCACCACATGGAGGCCATCGAGACAACCCTTATCGACGATCAGGATTGGGCAACCAGCTGGAAGCAATTTTTTAATCCCTTTGCAATTGTTCCAGGACTGGTCATCAAACCAACCTGGGAAGAGTATGTCCCTGAAAAGGGAGAACATATCATAGAGATGGATCCGGGAATGGCATTTGGAACCGGCCAGCATGCCTCAACCAAGATGGCTCTTTCCCTGCTGACAAAAACTTTTCAGGAGATGAGTGACAAAGCGGCGACTATCCTTGATATCGGGACAGGGACAGGTATTCTGGCCATGGCAGGCGCCCTTTATGGTGGTCAACAGATAAGCGCCATTGACAACGATCCGGATGCCGTAGCTGCAGCTGCAGACAATGTGGCCAATAACGGACTTACTGACCAGATTGACGTCAGCATAACTCCGCTGGACGATATCCAGGGACAATATGCGATTATTTGCGCCAACATTGTCCATGACGTACTGGTGGACATGGCCGATGCCATCAGGCAACGTTCTCTCCCAGGTGGCTCGCTCATCCTGGCAGGCATCCTCCAGGGGCAGCAGGAGCACAACATCATCAACATCTATCAAGAGCTGGGCTATACTCTTGCCGCCACCGAATATCAAGACGAATGGGTTGCCTTGTTTTTTCAACTGCCCTGATGATCAGATAATTTGCGAATACCTCAAGATACCCTGAGAAGCACGATCATTTACCCAGCAAAAGCGACCAGTCCAATGCGGGGAACATATTGTGGAGCATGTGGTCGTCATCTTCCACTCGAATCTCAATGTCGGCAAAACTTTTTTCGGCAAGGGGAACGACACGATCGGGTGGGGTTACGGTGTCATGCCTGCCGATAACAAGCAGCGTCGGAACCTGAATCGGTTTTTCAGGAGGTACATAGCCGGCATAATTCAGTGCCGGTGCAAGCAGGATAAGGCGCCTGCAGGCTAAAGGGTGGCGGGATGCATAAACAGTGGCCATAAGTCCGCCGAAACTCGACCCAACAAAGAGCAGGTCTTTGCCGTCACCACAGAGCTGGTCCAGTTGTGTCAGCCTTTCCTCTAAAGTACCCTTAAAATCGGGAACAATCATGTTCGGAAAATGCTCATCAAACCATCTTCCTTTGGTTCCCTGACTTGAGGATTCAAGACCGTGTAGGAAATAGCATGTCTTATCCATTATATCGTCCTCTTAGTTCTCTTTTCGATTGCAATCCGGTTATTCTTTCCCTTGCGGAGAACTACCGTATTCTCCTTGCCCGTTGTCAAACAGTCTTGGGTCTTAACCCGGATTTCCCATGAGAAATTCGAGTTAATAAGGATTGCAGTAGCAAATTTACAAGATAGTTGGACAAAAAACGTAAAATAGAGTATATACCTCGTTCCTGATGGGTCGGCAATGATCCATCTTTTTTTATAATGCCGGGCCCCCTATCCAAACAAGGCCACGGTTTCCCCTTTTATCATTTTCTCAAGTAACGGTTGTAACGTGAGCGGTAAATTCCTCAACGAAATAGAAAAGCGCAGAACCTTCGGCATTATCAGCCATCCCGATGCTGGTAAAACAACATTGACTGAAAAATTACTGCTCTTTGGCGGGGCCATCCAGATGGCCGGTGCTGTTAAATCACGAAAGACGTCCAACCACGCCCTCAGCGACTGGATGGCGATTGAAAAAGACCGCGGGATTTCCGTGACCACTTCCGTCATGAAATTCAATTACCACGATTATGAAATCAACCTGTTAGACACTCCAGGTCACCAGGACTTCTCGGAAGACACCTATCGGGTACTCACAGCGGTGGATAGTGCCTTAATGGTTATTGACAGTGCCAAAGGGGTTGAAACCCAGACAACCAAATTGATGGAAGTCTGCAGAATGCGGAACACCCCAATCATTACTTTTATCAACAAACTTGATCGCGAAGGTCTGGACCCGCTGGACATCCTCGCAGATATCGAGGAAAAGTTGCAGATTGAATGTGCTCCCCTTTCCTGGCCCATTGGCATGGGTAAAGGTTTCAAGGGAGTCTACAACCTCTATCGAAAAGAACTCAACCTGTTTACTCCCAGTCAGGATACTCGACCGGAAGACCATACCGTAGTCTCTGACATCAATGACAGCAAGCTTGACCAACTGCTTGGCGTGGATGCGGACAAGCTTCGGGAGGACATCGAACTGCTTGAGGGAGCTGCCAATCCATTTGAATATGAAGAGTATCTTAAAGCCGGCCAGACTCCTGTTTTTTTCGGCAGCGCCATTAACAACTTCGGGGTCCGTGAGCTGCTTGATGCTTTTGTAGAACTGTCTCCACCACCTGGGCCAAGACCAACCCAGACCCGAGAGGTTTCCCCTGAAGAAACGGCTTTTTCAGGTTTCACCTTTAAAATCCAGGCCAACATGGACCCTGCCCACCGTGACCGTATTGCTTTTTTCCGAATCTGCTCCGGCAAATTCACCCGTGGTATGCGAGTGAAGCATCATCGCCTTGGCAAAGATATCAGTTTAAGCAATGCAACGGTCTTCATGGCCCAAAACAGGGAAAACGTCGAGGAAGCCTATCCCGGTGACATTATCGGTATCCACAACCACGGCACCATCAAAATAGGCGATACCTTTACCGACAAGGAAGAACTGAAATTTACCGGCATCCCCAACTTTGCGCCGGAACATTTCCGCAAGGTTATCCTCAGGAACCCGCTGAAAATAAAGCAACTGCAAAAAGGATTGGTGCAGATGGCCGAAGAGGGAGCTGTACAGCTCTTCCGCCCTATTATAGGCAACGACTATGTGCTTGGGGCAGTAGGCGTGTTACAATTTGAAGTGACCATGACCCGCCTGAAGGCGGAATACGGGGTTGATGCCGAATACGTGCCCATGAATTTTTCACTTGCCCGCTGGGTGACCAGCGAAAACAAGGTGCAGTTAAGGGAATTTGAAAAGAAAAATCAGGCAAACCTGGCTTTTGATGCTGAAGGCCATCTTTCCTATCTGGCCGATGGCATGTGGCGCTTGTCGCACACCATGGAACTATTCCCTGATATTGTTTTTCACAAGACCCGAGAATCTGTCTAACTTTGGAGTAACTTATGAACCAAGTTTATAACGACATTACAACAAAGGAACTGCATGACCGAGACCTTGAAGACAAGAAACTACTGATTATTGATCTGCGTGACCGTCCAAAATATGTACAAAGACATATCAAGGGGGCGGTCTCTTTTCCGATGAAACCCAGCCTGTGGGACAAATTGCTCAAAAAAAGAGCTTTACGCACCCTGCTGGGCTCAGATCTCTGTCGGCCTGTCGCTTTTTACTGAGACGGTCCTTCGTGAATACGAAGCATCTTCGCGGCCCGGGTGGCCGCACAACTTGGCTATACAAATATTTTTCGCTATCCACAAGGGGTTGACGAGTGGCATGAACAGGGATTGCCGACCGAAACCGCCTGAGCAATTTTCTTTTTTTTCACAACTACCACGCCAACATCATCAATAACCAAATGCTGCTCATCTATCCGCCTGTTGCTAAACCGGGTGAACCCCCAACAGGCATTGCCCAGCTGGCAGGCACCCTGAAAGCACATGGAAAACAATGTGTTGTCCTTGACGCCAATATCGAAGGCTTCCATTACCTTATAGAGCGCACCCGTACCCCCGAAGATACCTGGTCAAAAAGAGCCGAACGTCATCTCAACAAAAATAGAGATGCCTTGCAGGATCTTTCCCTGTTCTCTAACCAGGATCGTTACCAAAGGGTAGTTCGAGACCTGAACCGGGTTGTGGAGCAAAGTGCGCTGCAACCGGGACTCACACTCAGCCTAGTCAATTACCAGGACCAAAAAAATTCACCACTGCGCAGCAGTGATCTCCGGGCGGCAGCGGCAGCCTATGAACAAAACATCTACTTCCCCTACTTCAAACAACGCCTTGAGCAGCTCTTTGCACAACAGCCTTTTACCCATGTTGGTTTTTCACTCACCTACCTGAGCCAGGCAAATGCCACTTTTGCCATGATAGGCTTTGTACGAGCCACCTTCCCAGATGTAACGATCATCGTAGGCGGCGGCCTGGTCACCTCCTGGCTGAGTCAACCTGGGTGGAAAAATCCCTTTGCAGATCTGGTCGATCACTGGGTAACAGGCAGGGGGGAAATGCCTCTGCTCAAATTACTCAACACTGAGCACACAACGGCATCACCACCTGATTATACAGACCTCCCGCTTGCCGACTATCTTTCCCCAGGGACGATCATACCCTATGCCGCCTCATCTGGATGCTACTGGAACAAATGCTCATTTTGCCCTGAAGTTGCAGAAGGCAACCAGTACCATCACATGCCCCCCAACCAGATAGCCGCCGACCTGCACTACCTTCAGCAGCAGCACAGCCCGGTCCTGTTCCATTTTCTCGATAATGCTCTTTCGCCGGCCCTGTTAAAAATACTCATTGCCCAACCAACCGGTATTCCATGGTACGGTTTTGCACGGGTGGCCCCATATCTTGCAGATCCGGAGTACTGTAAACAATTACGCCAATCCGGCTGTGTCATGCTCAAATTGGGGTTGGAATCGGGTAATCAACAGGTCCTCAATACCATGCGCAAAGGGATCACCCTTGAAATGGTTTCCCAGACACTGCGTTGTTTGGAACAGGCAGGGATAGCAACATATGTTTACCTGTTATTTGGTACGCCAAGTGAATCTCTCCAGGAAGCTCGGGAAACATTGAAATTCACTGCTCAGCACCACAGCGCCATTACCTTTCTCAACCTGGCCATCTTCAATATGCCGATCTTTGGCCTGGATGCTCAAGCCGTAAAGGTTGACGACTTTTACGAAGGTGACCTGTCCCTGTATTGTAATTTTCGTCATCCAAGAGGGTGGAACAGAAAAGACATTCGTTCCTTTCTCGACAAAGAATTCAAACGCCACCCGGATATCGCCCCAATTGTGCATAGGGATCCGCCTTTTTTTTCCTCCAATCATGCACCCTTTTTCCATCCGTCATTTCACCAGCCTACCTCTTGTTCATCAACAGGCAAGCTGTCGGCGCAGTGATGTGTTGATCACCCGGAAAGTCTGCTCAATGTTTCAACACCCGCCAGGTGTATTCAGCATGGCCTCAATTTCATTGTGAGGCAGCGGTTTACTGAAAAAGAATCCCTGGAGCTCGTCGCACTCCATTGTTCGTAAGGCGGCGCACTGTTTCTCGGTTTCCACCCCTTCTGCCACCACATTAAGGTTAAAACTTTTCGCAATCGCCACAATAGAAGGAAGCAAGGAGGAATTACTGCCTTCCTTGTCGATATTTTGCACAAAAGATTTATCGATTTTCAGGGTTGTCAGGGGAAATATCTGCAAATGGCTTAAAGCGGAATATCCGGTCCCAAAATCGTCAATAGCAATGGCACTCCTCTTTTTTTCAGCTCCAACAACATGCCACGTGCGTCATCCGCATTTTCCATCATTACCCGCTCCGTCAGCTCCAGCTTAAGATAGCAGGGGGCAAGTTCGTTTTCCTCAAGTGAACGATTGGCAAGACCGGTGAGATTATAGTAAAAGGCAAGACAGTCGATCTTGTCTTCTGCCTGTTTAAGCTCAGTAATATCCTGGACAATACCGATGAGCAACGGTTCGGACTGTTGATCAGTATGAACAACCTCTCCCAGATTAAAAATAATCGGCTCACAACCATCCGGTAATACAATCCGATAATTTATACTGAAAGGCTGCTGCGTGGCACAGGCACTATCTAGTGTAAGCTTAACCCCGCTTCTCTCTTCATCTACTATACAATCAAAAAGCATCGCAAAGGTACAAGGGTAACTGAGCCCAAAAATTTCCGGTGAAGGGCTGGTAAACTGAAATCTGATTACGTACAAAACTCAGCCAATTTTTTTGGGCCCAGGAGACAGATTAGATTTCTCAGTACTTAGGTAGGGGACTGATTTTTTTTCATGGTTTTTTATGAAAATTAATCTGTCTCCCGGGTTTAAAAGAGAAATAAAATCAGTCCCCTGTCTGTTTCGGTAGATAATTGGCTGAGTTTCATGGGTAATCAGAAACTGAAAAGCCACTGAACCTATATTTTTTTTCCCAATGGCCAAGGCGAGCAATGCCTTGGGCTTTAAACAGATTTTCCTGATTTTTTTTCAAATAGCTGTCAGGATGAATCGTTGACGAAAAGGTAAGCGCAGACTCCGTGGGGAGTTGGAGAACAATAACGCTGCTTTTTCAGGCTGTTAAAACCCGTTTATGCACGTTATTTTTCAAGTAGAGACCAGGGGACCCGGTTGTACAACTGAATCGCTCCAATTTACATCTAAAAAACGAAATTATGACCCCATCTGCATTTGCTTTGTATTTGCCTGGGCTTTTTGCCTATTTTCTCCATATCCGAGAGGTATTCCTCAGACCTATCCAGATAAAAGGATAATGCTTTGGCAAAATTCTTACCGACCAGCCCGTCCACAAACACCTGGCTAATTTCTTTCTGTCGTTTCAGAATCAGTTGCGATCTATAGAAAATCAACCACTCCTCTGCAGACATAGTATCATAAATAATGCTCAGCGCCTTGTGTGCTCGAGGCTGATACATCCAAAAATACATCAGGTCCAGCGCATTGACAATAATCAGCCTTTCCTGATCCCTTGCCTCGTAGCTCAGTGTCTGTATCATCATCTTTGGAGATTGCAGTATTTCCAGCACATCTTCTTCTGGAAACTGGAGGTCAAGCCGAGAAAACACGCTGAAAAGTTGCAGTATCTTTGTTTGATAAGCTGCAAGACGTGCTCGAATATTGGTCTGCCTGTCTGCCAAGCCTTCAATAACTGCCGCTACACAATCGGAAGCAAATTTAGAGATGATTGCAGCCCATTTCTGCAACGTTCCGGTCACATCGGGGACACCAGCTGCCTGAAGAAATATCGCGATACAGGTATTCAGCAAGACCGCAACTGGGATGGCTAAAATAGAGCGAAAAAAATTACCTATAGTGGCAGACTTGGGTAGCCCGCGCAGAGCATTGTGGCTGGAAATATAAATACCGTTAGCCAATCCCATCACCGCATAGAGCATAATGGGACTGGTCGCTGTGGTTATGCCAAACCCCTTATCAAGGAGCAGATTTTTGACAAGATAGTCGAGGAGCGGGACCGAAAAACCAGTGTAGAGCAGCGAGTCGGATATCCGACTCCAGCTGATAAGAGAATTCCAGGGAAGGAGAGGGGAGCGTCGCAGGCCACCTCCTCCGAGAACAGATTGTATGATATTGCGTGCCCCGGTGATACCAAACCAGATAAAAGCGCCAAAGTAAGCAAGCAGCCACCAGTCCTTGGTGAGGCTGAAGGTTAAAAAAGCAGGAATAAACCCAAGGAGCACTTTGAGGGTATTTTTTACGTTTGTATTTAAATATTTCCAGGGATTTTCCAGCCGCTCCTGCTTGGTGTTTGCTGCATTCAGCTCAAATTCATCCTCCGTTGTCCTGCCAAGGCCGCCAAGGGTAACAATATTCCCTGTCCGACCGGTGTGAACCTGAAACCCATCAAGCGTCCAATCGTCCCATTGTTGGCGATTTTTCCTGGTGAAAACCTGCAAGAGCCTGCTCAAACGAGTTTCTCTAGAAGCAAAGGAGTTACGGCTGTGCTTATTATGAGTTAACAGTGCACTGACGGGGATGTACCGCCGGTGTTGCCCTGCCACTGTAGCCATAGCCGCCTTCTTCCCCTTGGCTGGTAAGGTATCGATTACAACCAGCCCCATCCCGTATTGGTGTTCCCCTTGCCCTGTAGAGCCTGAACCGATTCGAGAGCCGAGTGTCCGCAGCTTATAATAGGAATGAAACTTTTCCAGATTGTAAAGAATATCGAGGAGCTCCTGCTTCCGCTGCTGCATCGAGTGAAGCTCTGGCGACTGGGTATCTGTTGCGGTCTTCTCTTCCTGAAAAATTTCCGCAGCTGCGTTCGCGCGTAACAATTCCTCTTCGTAATCCCAGATAATGCTACGTACCGCTCGCTTGAGCGCAATGACATTGTCGTCATTAAGTGCTCTTTGCAGTTCACCGGTGAGCTTATAGTAGTGCTCCGGACTTTTCAGATCAACCGCTTCCCCTTCGCTTTTACTCTGATCAGGAGGCTTACCCGACATCATGCCGTAGGTAGCATTTTTCAGATTATAGGCTTCAATATGGGTAATCATCCCAGCCCCGGCATAGAGCAATTCAAGGGTATCTTGCAGTGATAGATTGTTGATGTTTAATGTAAACTTTGAACTTGAATGCAATGATGCCAATTGGCTGAGCAGTGCATGGGGACCGAGTCGTAGTTGCTCAGGAAGATCCGGACAATCCTCTGGGTGTGCCGGGTCATGAATCGTCGGGTTACGTGAAGGAAGAAGATATTTATCGGTAATTGTCTGAACGTGGACCTCTCGAAATTTTTTGAGACGAGCCTCTAATCCTCTTTTTTCTTCTTCACCGAGATCTGGAGTGTTGAGCCTGTCTGATATTTCCACAAATGCCGGCTGCATCTGCTGCGCAAGCGTATTGTGGATAAATCGCGCCAGGTGCAACAACGACGGTTGCCCTGCCCCCACAAATGCCAGGAAATCTTCTTTTTTGCATGGCCTCAGTGACAATGACAGCTCAGCATTGAGATCATGCCGATGACGGGTGTTAAATGCTTCAAGAACCTCAAAAACATACTTTTGCTGATAAAGAGAGACTTGGCGCCCTTTTTCCATCAGC
Source organism: Desulfogranum marinum (assembly GCF_963675105.2). NCBI lineage: Bacteria > Pseudomonadati > Thermodesulfobacteriota > Desulfobulbia > Desulfobulbales > Desulfobulbaceae > Desulfogranum > Desulfogranum marinum. Next base: position 793,408 of record NZ_CAXXRO010000004.1, on the reverse strand, counting down.
TGTTTTACGGCATCATCTTCAAGAAACTTCAACAGCGCACTGTTGTCCTGAAAGCCGTGGGGTTCCCACGTAAATCGAACATATTTGTCCCGAAACCGGGCAGACATCTCAATCCCAACCTGGACATTGAGGTCAAGGATTGCACTGGCCTCGATTAACTCCTCAACCACTTCAGAACGGACGTAGTTGTAATACACAACGGTGAGATAACGGATTCCTTTTATCCAGGCATCCATTACCAGATGGGTGGGTGATTTTCGCCCCTTGGTGTTGGCATCATGAACATGATCATCAAAAGCAAGCTGATTCCATTCTTCCGGCATTTCAAGGAGGTGGTACTTGGCGAGTTCAGCGCGAACTTTTCTTGGATTTCCCATTGAAACCATTCGGAAATCATGCGCCAATTTCAGCTGGTAGAGTTCATTGTTGTTGCTGCGCAGCAGTTCCTTCATTATTTGCAGCAGCACTCTGGCAGTGTTTTTATGGAAAAAAGTCGTAGAGGTGAGGGAAACTTCATCCCGGAGGGAGCGCAAGGCTATAAGACGATCACTTGCTTTCCCGGACTCGAAGGAGCCGAGCAGGCCCGCAATGGCATAAGCAATGCGCAAACCTCTTGCAGCAGCCATTTCCTTTATTCCATGCGGATGCATGTGCTTGCCCAACAGTGAACGGAAAGCCTGCGATTGAGGGCCTCGTTCAAGCACATCTCTGACGATTTGCAGGAGTTGATAGTCGTTCTTATCAAAAAAAACTGCTGAAGGTCTCTTTTGCATAGTGAGCTGTACACATCCCCTGTTTATTGAACCGGGCAGTTCGGGTATTGATTGCACATTAAAAAGCAGCGCTTACATAAACATTTGCAATCGAAAAAAGACATTGTCAACTTTGCACGCAGTATGCTTATAAAAAAATGAGTTCCATTGCCACTCGAACATCTTTTTCAATCTCTTTATAAAGGTCTGAGCAGTCTTCGGCAGTTAATCCGGTGCGCTCCCATGCCGATGGATCGACACTCAACCCTGCCTCGTTAAACACCCCCTCCCCGTCTCCGGCCCTGGTCATCAGGAAACCAATGTGAACAAGAGCCGTTTCAAGTGGATACTGCTCTGCTTTGCCTGGATGGACATGTAGTTTGGTCGTTTCCTTAAGGCTTTCGGAAAGGTTCCATTGCTCCAGAAGGAGAGCACCCACTTGGGCGTAATCAAAACCAAGCAGCTCCTGCTCCATGTCGACAATAGTTTTTTCCGAATGTTTCAACTCCTGCGCCATCTTCCAATAAATATCAGGAATAGCCTGATAAATGAGGAGGTGCCCTATATCGCAGAGAAGTCCAGCCACAAACAGCCTTTCCTTGTCGCAGGATCCCTGTTGTCGGGCTAAGTGCCTGCAGGTAACAGCACAGTAAACACTGCGTCTCCAAAATTTCCCCACATCCATCACATCTTTAGAGATCCCTCTAAAGGCCTGCGCTATCGACGTCGCCAAGACGATATCATGCACCTGCTGTGAACCGAGCAAAATGATGGCACGACTAACAGTGTCCACCTGTTTATTAAGGCCATAGAGAGAGCTGTTGACAATGCGCAGCAAGCGGAGCGTCATCGCAGGATCAAGGCTAATTACCGCCGCGACTTCCCCCATTGCATAATCCGGGTCGTCGAGAAGAGATTTCAGGCGCAAATAAACGTCAGGCAAAGAGAAAAGCTGTGCCGTTTTTATAACATCCTTTAATGCTGTATTCATTTTTCCCCCGTGACATTTCTTTACTGAAATTTCCCGCTTTTTTAGTAGCAGTAGTTTTCGATCAGACTCCGGCAAGGAAAGGTTGCTCGCAATATACTGATATTACCACACATTTTTTTCAACGTTTTTTTATCAAAACACAGCTCTTTCTCTACAAAACTAAAGGGTAACTCACGGGGTTGATAACTCTTTAATTTACTATACCTAAAACCTGCAACTGCTTACAGGAGTCTCCCTGTTTCCTGATATCCCAGATGCTGTCTGGGATTTGTCATCTGGTTGTAACAATTTCGCACAAGGTATCAGGATAATCTGAGGAGCAAGGGCTTATAAGACCCTACACAGCTTCTTGTTTATTCTTGAGATTCAAGGCACAGCTACTAATTTCGACGATTTAGCGCTTATGTAAACCAAACCAACGTGCATCACCAAAGCTTCAGTTGCCGTTCATTGATTTTTGCCTGTTTCTCTTCCTTCTTCTTTCGCTTCTTTTCCGCAATTTCACGGTTTATTTCGGCTCGCCGCTCTTTTCTGAGCCGCTCTTTGTCTTCCTGTTCCTGCTGCTTCCGGGCCATGAACTCTTCAATTTCCCGGGACTTCTCCTCGTCACCGATTTCTATAACAATTTCCCTGGAAACAGCATCGATCATTCTTTTAGGCAGCACAAACCCACCAGGTAACTCGACAAATGAACAGGTCTCTACTATCTCCTGGGTACAGCAATCCTTATCACCGATACTGATATTCAATGCTTTTTCAATGACAGTTGCCTTGTTCCCGGTCGTGGTCTTCTTGGTATTAAAAAAATCACAGATTATGTCTGATGTAAGGAAATCATCACTGGCCTTATCAAACAGGAAATTTGACCTGGCAATCACATACACGATGGCTGCGGCCCATATTTCTCTTTTGCCCCTGGTAATATCCAGCTTGCGGCTACGACCTAATTTATTGCATAACCTGAGAGCACACTCGGCTAATTCTTCGTTCAAGTACTCTGCACTGAACGACTCTACCAGGCCAATAATTTCCTTTAATTGTATCTTTTTCATAACGATTAACGGCTATTTTTTTCAAACTGGTTATTTTCTGCCTCTGCCAATGGTAAAATAAAGGTAATAACCAACACGATAGCACACTTACCATACAACGCCATTGACCAATGAGTTTTTTTACTCTCGCCTCAAAGGGGCTTACGACAGCGGAAGCGAGTAAATTTGTTGAGAACCTCTAGCAACAGGTGGAGGTTGTGGTTTCAATATTGCTCATGCCGCGTAGCATTAGGTTATATCAGACTGCTTAAACTTGTCATAGATCGCAGGGCGTGTTTACTATTGCATCACGGTTACTATCTCCAAAAAAATATATTCGAACAAATCATCCTACCCCACCATGAAAAAAACAAAAAACTACGGATTGGTCTACTCCACCGACAAAGGGCGCATGTGCCCGCAATGCGGACATCCTGAAAAGCAATGCTGTTGCAGCAAGCAAAAAAGCTCACCGCCGGGCGACGGGCAAATTCGGGTGAGCAGGCAGACAAAGGGCCGCAAGGGTGCCGGAGTCAGCATCATCAGCGGTATTGCCTTGGATGATGCTGCTCTGAAAAAGCTGGCCAAACAACTCAAACAAAAATGCGGCTCCGGCGGCACTGCGAAAAACGGCATCATCGAAATCCAGGGAGACCACCGCCAGACACTGGTCGATGCGTTGAACAAACTCGGTTACAAGGCAAAACTGGCCGGCGGTTAAGCAAAGTACCCTACCTGCTCACGATCAGGCAGGAAAACAGGCTACGTAAGGTGGGATAAGCGTGGCACATCCACCAATGGCAGGCACCGGATTGAGCTGCATAGATGCATTGCACTTATCCACCCTGTCATAGCTATAAACCTGACACCGCCTGAACTAATGAGAAAACCGGGCTAAGCAATTACATCCCTTTCTCAGGCGAACTGACATGCCCATATGCAGATGCAGGAATCGGCTCTACATCGGAGGAGCCAGGGGTTTTCCACAGTAACTGCAAGGTGGCGGTGCCTTTTCGTTGAAAATACTCAATCACCACCGGGTACCAACCGGGATGATTGATCACAACCTGCGCCATCTCGGTCAATCGATCTGAGTGTTGTTTGGGATCGCTGAGCACCTGCACTCCGTCGAGTTGCATAATGATGCCATCGTTGGACATGGCCTGCAAGCTGTACTCCCCTGGCTCTGCAAACAACAGGTAGCCCTGCAAACGCATGCCGACTCCTTGTTTGGCACCGCTGGCAAAGACCTCTCCCCTGCCGAATGTATGATTAAGCTCAAGGATCGCTTCACCACGGAAAGAAGGATATTTTGCTGAAGACCCTTGCGGCAGTTTTTTCAGATCACGTTGAAAAAAATCCAGGTAATACAGAGGGAGCAGACCCGGCACGATTTTCTCTGCTACCCTTTGGTCGGGGGTTATGCCTGTGATCTTCACCAAGCTTTCTGCTGATGCTGCATTAGCAGCAAAACTGCTTTGAGTAAAAAACAGACACCAAACAATGAGCCAGATGCTCATCATGTTTTTTTTCTTGCATGCATCTACCATCATGTTTCCCCCTCTTCCACGGCATCCTGACTTTTCAAAAATGCCTGAACAATTTTAATTTCGCCATAGCTGACGTCATTGCCCAATGCTTCTTTCACTTCTCGAAACGTTCTCCCGCCTTCCAGCTGCAGTGCCTCTTCTATCTGCTCGCACTTATCCTCTGCAACCAATCTGTTGACCGCAATCTTTCCCTCTCCCACCCAAAAAGCCAGGTGCCCTTCTATGGTTGACCTAGTCAGGGAGCGTTTTTCGGCGATTTCCTTAATCGTTAACCCTTGCTCAAAAAGAGCCAGGGTCTGGTCTCTGGTCGTGCCCGACCGCTTCTCGGTTTTTATTGGCTCCGGCTTTGCAGGAAGAACAACCTCACTAATACCATGCTCCTTGCGATAGTCACTGATCAATGTGACCAGTTCTTCGCCGTATCGCTCTGCCAACTTGTTGCCAATCCCCTTGATTGCCTTCAAATCAGTGATGATAATCGGTAAGTGAACGGCAATCTGTACCAGGGTTTTTTGATGCAGAACCTGGTAGGCAGCTAATCCTTCTTCAGCTGCCTTCTGCGTCCGCCACTGCTTGAGTTTTTCGAACAACTCCGGATGTGCCACATCATTTTCCAAATAAAGCGATGCATCCTTCTGCTTTTTCCGGGGAGGAGCTTTTACAGCAGCCGTTGATATACTTCGCAGGTATTGCTGGGGAGAGAAACCATCCCGGCAGGCCTGTACAGCCGCCAATTTTTCAGCCCCGATGCTGTCCAATTGTTTCAGGATCTTGGTTACGCTTTTCTGAATTTCCTTACTATCCGTCTCAATACTTACCTGCTGAAAAGGGGTAACAAGCAGGGTGACAAGTTTTTCGTCAAAATAGCCCGACGCTTTATTGAGTCTTTCCAGGATGACCGGATCCTGTTCAGGCAGGCAGCCTTCCTGAAAAAAGCCTTCCAACTGGCGTTGAAAATTATCGCCAACAGTACAGATTTCATCCCATATTGGCTGACACATTCCCAGCACGTCTTCCGCACCCTTCACGACAATGCTTGTTCGAAATTTACCTACCATACTGACAAAACGATGCAGTACGGAACGTAGAGGTCGAAAATTGAAACACTCCAACAGCAGCCGCTGTTGATACCTGTTTTTTTCAACTTCCAGCTGCTGTTGCGTAGGCTGCTCTTCCCTTGCCTGCCGGACAAAATGTAATACTGCAGCATCGGTCTGTATATTTTTGGCACCAAGGGGCGAGCTGAGAACCACACCTTCCAGGGTCCGACAACGGCTCAACGCCACATAGACCTGGCCATGGGTAAAGGCGGCCTGAGCATCGATAATCGCTCTTTCAAAGCTAAGGCCCTGGCTCTTGTGGATGGTAATTGCCCAGGCAAGCCGCAGCGGATGCTGGCTGAAGGAGCCTTTCTTTTTTTCCCGGACCTCGCCCTCTTCTACATCCAGGGTATATTCGATATTTTCCCACACTGAAGGTTTAATAATAATCGGCTCCATATCGCCGGGGCACTGCACTGTTATTTCATCGTTATCCATCGCAACAATGCGACCGATCTTGCCGTTATAAAAACGTTTCTCAGGTGTTGGGTCGTTGCGGATAAACATCACCTGCGCATCCTTCTTTAAATCCAGGCTTGCAGCAGTGGGGAAGGAATGTTCTGGAAAATCCCCTTCGATTTCCGCAGTAAAAGAAGACGCTTTACCGGGTAATGTTTCCAGTCGAACTTCATTGATACGGTCAGCCTGTCGATTATGGGTACAGAGGGTAATATAGTCGTTGGCATCTGCTGTCTGGAAATCAGGCTGATACCGTTTATTCAATTCCTCCTGTGCTGCCGGATCGAGATTGTTGTCACGGACCTTATTCAGCAAATCAATAAAATGATCATCTGACTGGCGATATATTTTCTTCAATTCAATGGTGATAAATGCAGTGGAACGTAGGCTGTTACTGCTGAAAAAATAAGGTGATTCATAATATTGATCAAGAATGGTCCTATCGCTCTCCTTGACCACCGGAGCCAATTGCTGCAGATCGCCGATCGCCAGTAACTGTACCCCGCCAAATGGTGCTTCGTTACGACGGTAACGTCGCAATACAGCATCAACAGCATCCAGCATGTCAGCCCGCACCATGCTTATCTCATCGATAATCAACAGATCAAGACTCTTGATGATATTCTGTTTTTCTCGACTAAACCTATGCCTGCTGCTCTGGTTGTATCCTTCGCTGCCGGGCACGTACGGTCCAAAGGGGAGTTGAAAAAAAGAGTGAAGCGTGACCCCGCCGGCATTAATTGCCGCCACGCCTGTCGGTGCCGTAACGATCAGCCTTTTGGGGCAGGTTTGTTTAATATTTTTTAAAAAAGTCGTTTTACCTGTTCCAGCCTTACCGGTCAAAAAAAGGTTAGTCCCTGTAGACTGAACAAAGGCGTCGGCAAGCTCCAGCTCTAAATTACCACTTTTCATATTGTAAAATTATCTCCACTTGTACCACTATGGTTCTCAACCCGAATTTCTGATAAACATTTTATCATTTTTTGAAAAAAATAATAATTCCAGACTCAGCGTTCACTTTCCATGCATTGCGTGAGCCTTCGCCCCGGAAAGCCCCTTTCCCTTAAAGCCTACCCTACCAATATAACCTGTATTTTCACTTAACCATCTATGAGTGTGATGAACTTTTCACGGACTCATCACTTTTTAAACAGAAAAAATACTTTACGGCTCGGTTCACAATGAATAAATAGGGGATGAATCGTCAAAAAATCACATATTCCGATTAAGGAGTTGTCCGAAAACAAGTTGCACAGCTCCCTAAGCAGACACTGCCTACAATACACAACGTGCCGGACTTCACTTTACTCCATTTGCATTTAAACATAGTTAGTCGCTGACCGCGCTTGAAAAGGAAACCAGATCATGGGATCAGTCGTTACACAGCTTTACAGAAAAATAGATACCACCTTTGCCCACTGTTATAATGTGGAATCCACCCGGCCGATGTCAGATGACGAGTTGCACAAGCTACGCCTGATTCTCGCTGATGGCTTTCTCGTCGAAACAGTTTCCCTTGAGCCCGTGCTCAAAGGGGAGCGGGTTGTTGAAATCGGTCCCCGGCTTAACTTTGCTACTGCCTGGTCGTCAAATATGGTCTCCATATGTCAAGCGGTTGATCTTACCTGCGTTACCAGGGTCGAACGTTCCCGGCGATATGTGGTGCCCGAAGGAGAAGATCTGCAGCAATTTATTGATGCACACCATGACCGCATGACCGAGTGTGTTTATCCCGAGCCACTCAACACTTTTGAAACAGGCATCATGCCAGAGCCGGTGTATGAGATAGACCTGAAAAGTAAAGGCCCTGACGGACTGCTTGAAATACCAGGCATCTCCATGGATGAATGGGATCGTAACTTTTATTATGATTATTTTGTCACCAAGCATGACCGCAACCCGACCATTGTTGAAATAATGGACCTCAATAATGCCAACTCTGAGCATTCCCGGCACGGGTTTTTCAGGGGCAAACAAATTATTGACGGCGTTGAACAGGACAAGACACTCTTTGATATGGTCACCGACACCCTGGAAGCCAATCCCAAGGGCAGTATTATTGCGTTTAAGGATAACTCCAGTGTTATTACCGGTCATCCGGTTACAACGCTCCACCCACAGGTACCGGGAGAGCCATCACCCCTGACAGAGGTGAATGTTCGCTATCACCCGCTGCTCACCGCTGAAACCCATAATTTCCCCACCGGTGTGGCACCTTTTCCCGGCGCGGAAACCGGCACAGGAGGAAGGATTCGCGACGTTCAGGGGACAGGCAAAGGCGGCTTTGTCATGGCTGGAACTGCCGGCTACTGTGTAGCCAACCTCCATATCCCTGGCTACCCACTGGAGTGGGAACAGTCCTACCCCTGTCCGGACAACCTTGCCCCAGCCCTGGACATCGAAATAGAAGCCAGCAACGGGGCATCGGACTACGGAAATAAATTCGGAGAACCTCTCATCCAGGGATTCACCCGATCCTTTGACCTGCGGCTTGATGATGGTCAGCGCTGGGGTTTTCTGAAGCCGATCATGTTCACCGCCGGTGTTGGTCAGATCGATGACTGTCAGACAGAAAAAGATGAAGCCAGGCCGGGAATGCTGATCGTCCAGGTCGGCGGACCAGCCTACAGGGTCGGCTTTGGGGGCGGTGCGGCCTCGAGTATGCTCCAGGGAGAAAATGCCTCTGATCTGGATTTTGACGCTGTCCAGCGTGGTGATGCGGAAATGGAACAAAAGATGAACCGCGTGATCCGCGCCTGTAACGAGATGGGCGACAAAACCCTGATCGATGTTATTCACGATCAGGGAGCCGGCGGCCCGGCAAACGTGCTCAAGGAATTGGTTGAGCACTCCGGCGGCAAGGTCGATATTCGCAAAGTCCATGTTGGTGACCCCACCATGTCGGTGCTTGAAATCTATGTGGCCGAGTACCAGGAACGCACCGGTTTTTTGATCAGCCCGGAAAATATTGATCACTTTCAGCGGATTTGCGACCGGGAAAAGGTAGGTTGCGAAGTCCTGGGAGAAGTGACGGGAGATCTCCGCTTTGTTGTCCATGATTCGCAAGACAACACGACCCCGGTGGACATTGAGCTCAACGAACTCCTGGGCAATATCCCACAAAAAGAGTTTACCGATTCCCGCTACCAGCCTGCGTTGCAGCCACTCACCTTTCCGGAATCACTCACGGTTCGCGATGCCCTCCACAAGGTGCTCAGATTGGTATCCGTTGGTTCCAAGCGTTTTCTGACCAACAAGGTCGACCGTGCTGTTACCGGACTGATTGCCAGACAGCAGTGCTGCGGGCCTCTGCAGCTGCCTGTGAGTAATGTCGCGGTGGTTGCGCAAAGCCACTTTGGCCTGACCGGAATTGCCACTGCCATTGGCGAGCAGCCGATTAAGATGCTGGTTGATCCGGCTGCCGGAGCACGGATGGCGGTCGGTGAATCCTTAACCAACCTGGTGTGGGCACAGATCGATGACCCTGAGCAGATTAAATGCTCCGCCAACTGGATGTGGGCTCCCAAGCTTGAAGGAGAAGGTGCGGCCATGAATGATGCTGTCAAGGCCATGCGGGACGCCATGATAGCTGTCGGCATGGCGGTTGACGGCGGCAAGGACAGTCTTTCCATGGCAACCATGGTGGGTGACGAGATCGTTAAATCCCCGAGGGAACTGGTCATCTCTGCCTATGCTTCCATGAGCGATATCCGCCGAGTGATTACGCCGGACGTCAAACAGCCTGGAAGCACGTTGGTCCTGATTGATCTCTCCGGAAACCAGCAACGCCTTGGCGGCAGTTCGCTGGCCCAGGTCCTGGGTAGTGTTGGTAATGAAGTACCTGATATGGACGATCCGGCATTGGTCAAAAACGGGTTTGCGGCTATTCAGGAGTGCATTGACAAGGACCTCATTCTCTCCGGCCATGACCGGAGTGACGGCGGCTTGATTACCACAGTGCTGGAAATGGCCTTTGCCGGTAATTGCGGACTGCAGTTGGAACTGCCTGATACGACCTCGCCATTGGAACACCTTTTTAACGAAGAACTCGGTCTGGTGGTTGAATGCCCGGAGGCATCCCTGGCAAAGCTTATGGAGCTGTTAAACAAGAGAAATGTAGCGGCAACTGTCTTGGGGAAAACCACAGCAGACAAGACCATTACCATCTCTTGCAACAATGTAGCTGTCCTTGAGGAAAAAATGCAGCTGCTCCGGCAGTGGTGGGAGGAGACCAGTTATCAATTGGAACGGCTCCAGGTTAATCCGGATTGTGCGGACCAGGAAAAAGAAAACAGCTATGACCGTAAAGGCCCTATCTATACCCTGCCCTTTTCCCCTGCACCTACACCTGATGCGCTGCTCAGCAAGGCCAACAAACCCAAGGTAGCTATTCTCAGGGATGAGGGGTCAAACTCTGACCGAGAGATGAGTTCAGCTTTCTATGCCGCAGGATTTGAGCCATGGGATATTTGCATGAATGATCTGCTTGAAGGTCGTGTCACGTTGGATGATTTCCGTGGTTTGGCAGCTGTTGGCGGTTTTTCCTATGCCGATGTGCCGGAAAGTGCCAAGGGATGGGCAGCGACCATTCTCTTTAACGAACGGATGAAGGAACAATTTCAACAATTTTATGACCGCCCAGATACCTTTACCCTGGGGATCTGTAATGGTTGCCAGCTGTTTGCACTTCTGGGCTGGGTGCCCTTCCAGGGACTTGCTCCTGAAAACCAGCCACGTTTTATCCACAATACGTCAGGCAGGTTTGAATCACGCTGGACAACGGTCAAGGTGCTGCCAAGCAAGGCGATCATGCTCAAGGGGATGGAGGAACTTGTCTTTGGTATCCATGTGGATCATGGTGAAGGGCGGCTCCACTTCCCGGATCAGCAGGTTCTGGACAACGTTAAACAAGACAACCTGGTACCGGTGGTGTATGTCGATGATGCAGGGCAGGCAACCGAAGTGTATCCTTTCAATCCTAACGGGTCACCTGGTGGTTTTGGCGGCCTATGCTCCCCGGATGGCCGACACCTGGCAATGATGCCACACCCGGAACGAGTCTTTTTACCGTGGCAGGCCCATTGGCTGCCTGCGGAGATGAACGAGCTTCAGGTCTCTCCCTGGCTGCAGATGTTTCAAAATGCCTATGCCTGGTGCATGGAACATACTGAAAAATAAAAAAGGAATCGAATTGACTACGGACAGGCTGATTGGGTAGCCTGTCCGGCCTCTTCACTAACCCGGATTTCTCATCAATAAAGTTTTTCGCAGGGCAAGGCACAAGCCGCGCAGCAGGTAAGCGCAGACTCCGGTAGTAAACTACCGCAAGTGGTTTGTAACGCAGATCCTGCGGAAAAATCTATTGATGAGAAATCTGGGCTAAACGCTGCTGCAATTCGTTCCGGGTCGTGAGCAGCGTCTTCTCCCAAAACGGGCGCTGAGAAAGATCGGTGTGCTCTAGATACCTGTCCAACTCCTGCACACCTTGATCAACACGACCTGCTGCAGCAAGCGCCTCAGCCAGGTTGTTCATAGCGGCAGGGTTATCGTTATCACCCATGAGCAACTGCCGGTACAGTTTAATCGCCTCCAGGTAATGGTGCTGAGCCAACCGGACTGTTGCCAGACCAAAAAGGGCATCATCATAGGCAGGCCATCTGCTGAGCAGAGCCTGGTAACACTGAGCTGCAGGCTCGACTTTTCCGGCGCCCTCCAAACCGGCAGCTGCTGCCAGGTATTTTTCCCGATCAAGGGTCGCAGGCAATTGCCCCGGCTGCAACACCACCATGCCCCAGTACCCCGCCCTTTTCCATGTCCTTAAAAAGGTCGATTCGTTGATGAACAACCGTTTTTCGTCAGCTGATCGGAGGATGAGCGTATGTTCCATGCCGCCAACCACCACGGCATAATGATACATTCTCAAACCTGCACGACCATAATCCTGCAGGACAAGAACAGGTCGCCCGGCTTCAAGCTCGGCAATAAGACCAGCTAACGTCCCCTGTATTACATAGGGCAGGCGACCATACCGCCTTGTCGCTGCCATAAGCTCTGCCTGCAGGCTCCCCTTCCTTCCAGGCAGGTACACCTGGGAGGCAAGGGCATCGGGCGCCACGTCTATACGACTGGACTGAAGAACTGTGGCCAACGCAGCAGGGCCGCACTGGTATTTCTTTTGAGGGAAAAAAACGGTATCAACAAGCTCTATCGGCTTATTGAATAAAGGGGGGCCTATGCGAGAAGGATGGATCCCACATCCCGATACCACCAGGATGCAGATGAGACAAGCCCATTGCAACAGGCCCCGAAAAAGTATCATCTATATTTGTCACTATTCAGCAAAAATATTAAAACTATCACTCTACCTCAAACTGTAACTGGTTACCTATATTTTATTAAAAATATTGGTAACTCCAACCAGTTCCAGAATTAGCAGGACCAGGAAAACGGCACCGATAATCTCCAGCATACCACCGGCAGGAAGATCAGCAATATGCTGCTGTACCTGCAACAACTCTTCAGGAGTCATATGGGCAATCCTTGCGTCCACATCTGCCGGTTCCACACCCAGCTCAATGAACTGCGCACGAACGCTCTCCTGGTTCACGAATGCTTGAATCTGCTCACGTTCAGCACTATAGGACTGCCCGGCAAGGTAGCTCTCTGTGCCGATAATCTTTGCCTGGGCTGCAGGCAGCATGCTTGAACAGGTAATAAAAACGGCCAGGAAGGTATAAATAAAAAAGATGGTTGCTCGCTGCATATATGCTCCTTTTCCACTATTCCCTGCCTGGTGAAGAAATCATTTTCTTCCAGCCAGGGTAATTTTAGTAACAAACGCTCTCCACCCAATACGGGCAAATAGTCTCCAAATCTCAAGCGCATTACTATACATGGATGAGGCAAGGGAGCAAATATTTTCGTAAACTACAACTGAGGCTGCAACAAATGCCTGACGCCCAACAAGCAGCTTTATTACCCCTAAATTGGTGGTGCAATGGTAACCACTATACGCATATCAGTGATTGCCTTTACCCCGTGGGGTTCACTGATATCGCAAATCAACATATTTCCGGTTCTGGCCGGCATGGTCACATCACCATCAGCCAGAAATTCGCCTTCTCCTTCAATAACCATAATGCTGAGCTGCCCCTCAAGATCATGGGAGTGAATCGGAAAGAGTGCCCCTGCGACAAGATTAAAATTGAGAATCTTAAAGTGTTCCGAATCATGGAGCACTATGCTTTTCATGCCCATCGGGCTGAAGTCACGGGTGGTATCCAGATCGAGCTTTTTCATGGGAACGATCTCATGGTTGCATTGATGTAATTAAGTGCCATATGCAACAATTTATGCATTCTCATCGGAAGGTAAAGCAGCAAGTACTGCTGCGGCCTCACTATTGGAACCTAATAATAAGGCCAGACCCTTGGTGCTTTCATTGGCGGCCAAAGTAATTTTCAAGGCCATGGTCAGCGGCACGGACAGCAACATTCCAATGGGCCCAAGCACCCAGCCCCAGAATGCCATAGAGATAAAAATAACCAGGGTGGATAACCCGACCCCAGCACCCATAATGCGCGGCTCAAGCAGGTTACCAATCACCACATTGATAACCAGATACACGGAAGCTGTAGCCAGAGCCGGCCCGACACCGAGTTGTACCAAGGCGAGCAGGACCGGAGGTACAGCCGCAATAATGGATCCGATGGTCGGCACAAAATTAAGCAACAACGCAACCATGCCCCACATCACAGCAAAATCGACGCCAATGATCTGGAGGCTGACAGCGGCTAATATTCCAGTGCCAAGACTTGTCAAAGATTTAAGAAAGAGATAGCGGTTAACGCCTTTGCTGATGGCTCCATATTTTTCTAAAGCACCTTTACCGCCACCGGCAATGGCTTGAACCTTTGCCGGGATACCTGCTGCTTCCAACATGATGAACATGAAGGTGAGCAAAATCATAAAGGTATTTTTCATCATCCCGAGCAGATTGTTCAACATACCGCCGACAATCGCCATCAGTTTTCCAGGATTAAACTGGTCCATGATCATGTCATCGGTGATATCGATTCCAAACCCCTCCACCCAAACAATGCCCTCCCGGGCAATACTCTGCAGGCGGTCCTGATAATTGGGCAGTGCCTTGGAAAAATCTGCAAGCGATGAACCGATCAAGGTGGTCAGGCCCAGCTGGATGATGATCACCACCACAACAACCACAAATACCGACAGAGCGACGGGCACGTTTTTTTGTCGTAACCAAAAAAGAGGAGGAATACAGATGATGGCCAGAAAAATTGCCAGCAGAAAGGGAATTAAAAGCGATTTAGCCGACATGATGCCGGCGACAACAACCACAAAAGCTGCTAAATGAATGAGCATACGACCTCATTTTGTAAAAAAAAATGAACAAAACTCCTGCAGAATCTTTTCATCTCCTCCCACTATACCTTGCTTTGCTTCTGTCGACTACTAAGATAGGCCTGGATAATGCCGCTGAAGATGATCACAGCACAGCCTCCCATCTGCAGAGGAGAAAGTGTTTCGTTAAACAATACCCAACCAAAAATTACCACTGCCACAGGCTCTACATAGGCAAGGGTACCGAAAGTTGCCGCCGGCAGACGACTCAAGGCCATTACTGCGCAGAAAATAGCCAAAAAACCGGGGAGAAAGCCCGTGCCAATCATCCACAACCAATTAACGGGACTGATGGTAGGCGGATCCAACGCCAACAATGGCAACATAACTGCCGCTCCTGCCAGTAACTGGTAAAAGGTGCGCGTATAGACGTGGATATCCGTTTTGACAATTCTATTGAGTAAAATAAATGCCGCATAGGCAACCATGGAAACCAAACCGCATCCTATGCCAAGTAAGTGATCACTACCGCCTTGCATATCAATGGTGAACTCCATCATCATTGCAAACCCGAAAAGAGCGCTGCAGATAAGGAGCAGTCCACTCCAGCTTAATTTTTCCCCTAAAAACAGGTGGGCAAAAAGAGAAGCTGCGACCGGAGCGAGATACACCAGCATGATCGCATTAGCCATGGTGGTAAAGTTCATGGCCTGGACATAGAAAATAATGAACCCGGCCAACATCCCGCCATTGATTAACACCAGCCAGGAGGGCCATTGGCGCAGACATTGTACACGACCGATACAGAGTAAAAAGAGCCCCATGAAACCTGCACCGAAAAAAAGCCTACAAAATGTAACGGTTTCTGAAGAGAGACCGGTCAATTTGGAAAATATACCAATAGTGCCCATGAAAAGGGCGGAGAAAACGGCCGCAAGGATGCCCACTGTTTCCATTGCAATATACCTTTTATCAGCCCGGCAGAGCTGAAGTCTCTTTTTCCTGCTTAAACACTGTCCACAGCTGGGAAATCAGCATCCCGCCAAGCATGAGTATACAGCCGGTCAGTCCTCTGCCGGAAAGAAATTCATTGAGCAGCAACCACCCTCCCAAAGCGGCAAAAGGTGATTCCAGGCTCAAGATAATAGCGGCATTTGCGGGATGTGCTTTGCGTTGTACAACAACCTGCAGCGTATACCCTGCGCCCACAGAGATAACTCCGCCGTAAAATATTGGTACCCCTGCCTGAACAATGGAAGCAAGCGAAATCGTCTCTAGGGCGACAGCCACTCCAAGGCTCAGGAAACCGCAGACAAGAAACTGTACCATCGCCAACTTCACAGGCGAGGTTCGAGGAGAAAGATATCCCAACACCAGCACATGACATGCCCAGAACACAGCACCAATGGTTTCCAGAAGATCACCAAAGGCAATATGCAGGGTTCCCTGGATACTGAGCAGATAGAGCCCTGCCACCGCAAGCAAGGCACCGATCCAGGTTCCTGCGTTGGTCCGCTGTCCGAACAGGAGACCGATAATCGGAACAAAAACCACATACAAACCAGTAATAAACCCTGCTTTTCCGGCGGTTGTGTACTGGAGACCTACCTGCTGCAAGGTGGCTCCGGCAAATAAAAAGACACCGGCGATAAGCCCCGCCGTCCAGGCACTCATCTGCTGTTCCGTCAAAACCGGCTGCCTGCTTCTCCGCATTACAAGGGGCAACAGGCAACAAGCGCCAAGTATAAAGCGCAATCCATTAAAGGTATACGGGCCGACGTGGTCCATGCCCACGCGTTGAGCAACAAAGCCAAAACCCCAAATCAAGGCGACCAGCAACAACAGCAGGTCTGCATAAGGGCTGCTCTTTTCCCTTGGTTTAACCATTCTCAACTCTTTCAGCATTTTTTAATGAGTTACCGTTAATTAATGAGTTACCATGAATTCAAGGTAGCATTACGGCAGGTTCGGGTTTAATATATCAAAAAATATTTTTGGTCTCTTTTTGATAAGAGTTGAGACCCTATCTCTTTACGTATGAAAATGCAGTAAAAAATCAACTTCCTCGGAGTGTAACAATGATAAGGTTTATATCTACCCTTCTCCTGCCGACCATAGTGCTCCTCCTTTCGGGCTGTGGCGGAAAAGACGAAACTGCCTATTCAGGCAAAATCTATACTCCAACCGACAAAATTGCGACCGCTTTCCAGTATACGCAGGTTCCTCGTCCATGCAGGGTTTTTGCAGAAACTTTGGCAATGCTCCCTGCTAACCAGAGCGGCAAAGATATCCAAAATCTGGTTTTTAAGGAAGCCGGTGCAAAAGGAGCTGACCTGGTCCTCATTGGCCAATCCCGTAAAATGGAAGATGATGTGGAAAGCCAGTTTATTTATTACGGGCCGGAACAGGAATATCTCTGTGCGGAAAACTGGGACGGCTGGAAATATGGATACGATGAGTGGGAAGATCAGGGAGAGTGGGTTAATATCGGTCTCTCCGAATGGGGGAACAAAACCGTTTTCTTTGAAGATCCCCTTATGATGCAGGTCGCTTTTCTCCGCTGCCGATAACAGCCTACTTAGCGCGGGGCAGCATTTCCCGCGCGTCCAGTGCACCACAAGTGCCCTTTCAAGAAAACTGGACTTTATCGGGAACCGACCTCATAAAACCAGCAAGTTTCGATTCCAACGTGCAGTGCGTTACAGCAATAACTAGTTCAGATATACAGAATAGGATTCATTAACAGTTGCGTCCTGATTATAAGCCCGACAATAAATCATACTCTGAAGTTGAGCAATGCCTGATTAGTGGCCGAGCAAAACGCAATTGTTGATAAATCCTTGAGAACTGGACTGCGATAAGAGGGCAAGAACGTTTACGTTTGCGATGGGGATTGAATAAGGGGCGATGGAGACGGTGTAAGAAAAAAAATCAACCGTTTTTAGAATGATAAGCTGCATGCAAAACTACTGCCCCTTTTAGGCAATCTGGAAAGGAGGCAATATTTCCGATTTATTGTCGTCACCGCGAGGTTCCCTTTCTTTTGAGGGAAAATATGCCTCTAAAAGGGCGCACGTTCTCTGTGCAATTCGTATTAACTTTTCGAAAAACGTGAACCTATGGTGCCAGATACTCTCAGGAAGTATCTTAAAATGGTTCCGAAAACGCCTCAAGATAAACCATTTTTCCCTGTCCACATTCCGGGCCCCAAGAAAGGGCAACTCCCGTCAACCGTTGCATCATGTCCAGTACAGTTTCGGCTACCTGTTCAACATATACTGCATTGGGGGTTAGCAAGTACCTGATTAAACTGACACATTCCTTCTCTCCATTTCTCCCTCGATCAGGCTGAGGGTGAAACGGGCGTTAAGAGAACCTTAGCAACTGAAGAGATGCGACTGATATTAAATCGTTTTCAGTTCCCAAGCTATTTTATATAGTACTTACTGTTGGTGCTGCTTAGGACGAGGTATCCCATCATGTTGTAGACAAGCTGGGCAACTGTGAACGAATAACCATGGAAACCTGGAATCGGGGAGTACTCAACGACATCGAAACCGATACATATTCTACTGTTCATAATCTGCTGTATCAGCCACATTGCCTGGTACCAGGTTAGGCCACCAGGAACGGGCGTACCTGTAGCCGGCATAAGTGAACTGTCCAACCCGTCGATGTCAAAAGTGATGAACACCTTTTTAGGAAAATCAACGGGAAGTGAAAGTTCATGGCCTTTTTTCCAGATATCCTCGCTATCCAGAAAAGGTATTGAATGAACGAGACGATATTCCTGTTCTTCGCTGGAGTAACTTCGAGTGCCGAGTTGATAGATGGGTATGTTTTGCTCATGGATTCGACGCATAACACAGGCATGGCTGTGGGGAGAGCCTTCGTACGAATCTCGAAGGTCCGCGTGTGCATCAAACTGGATAACGCCGAAGTCGTCAAAACGGTCCACAAGAGCTGAAATAACACCATGTGTGACAGTATGCTCCCCCCCTAGGACAACCGGAATTTTATCCACTTGCAGTGTCGCATCAACACACTTTCTTATACGATTCAATACGTCTTCCACAGGCCCACTGCAGTCCACGGGTGAAGTGGTGTGGAAACCATGTTCCGCAGGAATGCATCCCTTGGTGAGAAGTTCAAGCTGGCATGATGCTTCAAGGATTGCATCCGGTCCACCGGCTGTGCCTGCCCCATAGGAGACAGAACGTTCGAAAGGTACCGGTATGACATGGAAGAGAGCATCCTCCGGAGCAGATGGTGGAACATCCTCACCATGGAAATAGAGTGATTTGAACTTTTTCATGCTATGCGGCTCCGGTAATCATCATAAGTGAAACGGCGAATAAGGCGCAAGGTGTTTTCCTTGCTGGAGCAGGTATAGATTGCGGGCAGTTCAACCCCGTTGAAGGTATTGTTCTTCACAAATGAGTAGAGAGCCATATCGGTGAGAACCAGCCGTTGCCCCGCATGAAGCGGCGTATCAAATGAATAGTCGCCGATAATATCACCGGCAAGACACGATATACCTCCCAGGCGATAGGTGTGACGCAGCTCCTTCTCTTTTGCGCTGTTGACGATATGAGGACGGTATGGCATGGCAAGAACATCCGGCATGTGTGCCTCAGCTGAAGAGTCGAGAATCGCGATGTTCATGTCTTTATGGATAGTATCTATCACACTGGTAATGAAAACTCCGCTGTTGAGCACCACTGCTTCACCCGGCTCGAGATAGACGGAGATGTTGCCATATCTTTTGCGAAAGTCTGCAATGGTATTGCAAAGCAGTTCCAGATCATAGTCACTACGTGTAATGTGGTGCCCTCCGCCGAAATTGATCCAGCGCATCCTGTTTATATATTTGCCGAATCGTTTCTCAAAACTTGCAAGAACGCGGACAAGGACATCTGCATCCTGTTCGCACAGTGCATGAAAATGCAGGCCGGATATGCCCGTAAGGTCAACACCGTCCAGATCTTCAAGGTTTAAACCAAACCTAGACCCTGGCAGGCAAGGGTTGTACAGATCCACTTCCACTTCTGCATGTCCGGGGTTGACGCGAAGGCCGACCTCTATAGGATGACTCGCTCTGGAGACAAGCTGTCTATGAGTACGCCACTGGCTGATGGAATTAAATATGATGTGATCCGAGTAGTGAACGACCCGCTCCATCTGGGCAGCAGTATAGGCTGGTGCGTAGGTATGAACCTCGCGGTTAAACTCCTCTCTTCCCAATTGAGCTTCGATCGGTCCACTTGCACAAACACCATGCAGGTATTCGCGAATAACCGGAAAAAGTGCCGGCAAAGCAAAGGCCTTCAGGGCAAGGAGAACCCTGGCTCCAGTCCGTTGTTGAACGTCAGCGAGAATGCGGCAGTTGCGCCGCACAGCATCCTCGCTGATGAGATAACATGGTGTTTCAACATGTTTAATTATTTCTTGAGGAAAATCAAACAGCGTTTGTGAGTCAGAAATATTCATTGCTCAGATTAGTCAGGCAATTCGCCGTTGAAATCGACCGACTGCCAGGGCAAACCGTTTTTGTTCAGTTCGTCCATGAATGGATCGGGATCAAGTTGCTCCACATTGAACACGCCCTCACCCTGCCATATTTTTTTGAGCATCAGCATAGCGCCGATCATGGCTGGAACACCGGTAGTATACGATACCGCCTGGGACTGCACTTCGGCAAAGGCTTCTGCGTGGTCGCAAACATTGTAGGTATAACGTTGCTTTTTCTGCCCGTTCTTTTCCCCTTTGAACACACAGCCTATAACCGTCTTGCCTGTATAGTTACTGCCAAGTGACCCAGGGTCTGGAAGCAGCGCCTTCAGGAAACGAATCGGAATGATTTTCCGCCCCTCAAATTCAACCTCGTCAATACGGGTCATCCCCACATTTTCAAGAACCTTCAGATGAGTAAGGTATGGCTGCCCGAAGGTCATCCAGAAACGGATGCGCTTGAGACCTTTGATGTGTTTGACCAGAGATTCCATCTCCTCATGATAAAGCAGGTAGCTTTCACGGGGACCTGCAACAGGGTAATCGAAGGTGAAATGTACACAGTCATCATCAAGAATTGGCGGGGTCTCAATCCATTCCCCCTCTTTCCAGTGCCGAACAACCTGGGTGACCTCTCGGATGTTGATTTCCGGGTTAAAATTGGTTGCAAAGGGATGACCGTGATCACCGGCATTGCAGTCAAGAATATCAATGGACTCTATGGTGTCGAACTCGTGCTTTTGAGCGTGGGCACAAAAAATGTTTGTAACGCCCGGATCAAACCCACAGCCGAGAAGAGCCATCAGCCCTTTCTCTTTGAATTTTTCCTTGTAGGCCCATTGCCAGCTGTATTCAAAATGAGCGGTATGTTCAGGTTCGTAGTTGGCAGTGTCAAGATAGTGGACGCCACATTCCAGGCAGGCATCCATTATGGTCAGGTCTTGATACGGCAAGGCAACGTTGATGATGAGTATAGGTTTAATTTTGCCGATAAGTTCTACCAGCTCTGGAACAGAATCGGCATCGACTTGTGCCGTATTTATCACAACTCCCGTTAACTGGTTTACTTCCTCTGCAATAGCCTCACATTTAGCTACAGTTCGACTGGCAAGCCATATATCAGTGAAAATATCGCTGTGCATTGCACATTTTTTTGCTACTACATTGCCGACACCGCCGGCTCCAATGATAAGTATTCGGGACATGTTGTCCTCCTTTATAAAAAACGTATCTTTACCGCTAGATATCAGTGGTGCTTTGTTTCTCAAAATAGGTATACCCTCGCAATCCTTCTTCAAAGTTTGCCAGAATCGATTTTCGTTCATGAGGGGAGACTAATCCGTTCTGTATGGCATCTTCTGCCTGGGCTTTAAGCCTGGTCCTGATGGCACGAATATCATACCCTACATAAGAGAGCACATCGGCCACGGAGTCTCCCTCAAGCTCAAGAATGAATTTATAGCTGCCGTCATCGTTGACATGGATTGACACCACGTTGGTATCTCCGAAAAGGTTGTGCAGATCACCCAAGGTTTCCTGATATGCCCCAACGAGGAAAACGCCCATATAATACTCTTCATCAGGTTTAAGCGGGTGGAGCATAATATTGCTTTTTTTCTCGATGATACCGGGAAAGCTGTCTATCTTGCCATCACAGTCGCAGGTAATATCTGAGATAATGGCCTGCCGAGAGGGTTTTTCAAGATGGCGATGCAACGGCATTGTCGGCAAGATCTGGTCAATAGCCCATACATCAGGCAATGACTGAAAAAGGCTGAAGTTGCCATAGTAGATATCGTAGATTAACCGATTCATCGTCTGCACATCTTTAGGGATGTGTGTAAGCTCTCTCGAAAATTCGGATATTTTTATCAGGATATGCTGGACGAGATTTTCTGCCTGTGCCCTTTCACGGATGGTTATATGCCCGTGCTTAAAGAGCTGCCTGGCTTGGCTGCGGTAAAACAGGGCATCGTTGCAGCATTCTTGAATGTCCTTGGCCGAGACCATGTTGTAGGTGGTCATCAGGTTTTCGAGCAAGTCGCTGTCCACATCCGGTAATGTGGCTGGGATTGGATGCGGCTCAAATGAACTGACATCCAATATATTAAAAATAAGGACAGAGTAGTAGGCGACAATAGCCCTGCCCGATTCGGTGATGATAGTCGGGTGCGGTATGTCGTTTTTATCGAGTACGGTAATGATCGATTCGACAATATCGCTGCAATACTCCTCCAAAGAATAGTTGCGGCTCGAATGTGAATCTGTGTTAGAACCGTCGTAATCCACCGCAAGGCCACCGCCAAGATCAAGGTAGCCCATGGGGGCCCCTTCTTTCACCAGTTCTTCATAAAGTCTGCAGGCCTCCATGGCGCCGGCACGGATATCCCTAATGTTAGGAATCTGGGACCCGATGTGGTAGTGGAGGAGCTGCAGGCAGTCGAGCATCTCTTCTTGCTTGAGCCGGTCTATGACATCGATAATGTGGCTCATGGTAAGACCGAAAACAGAGCTGTCTCCACCCGATTCTGCCCACTGGCCTTCTGCTTGTGTGGAAAGCTTGATGCGCAGGCCGAGTGTTGGGGTAATATTGTGGTATTTTGACCGCTCAATGATGAGGTCAACTTCTCCTGGGACTTCGATTACGAAAAACACCTGGTATCCCATTTTTACCGCAAACAAGCCGAGATCAATAAATTCTTCGTCTTTGTACCCATTGCAGATCAGGCAGGCGTTACGGTTTTTAAGCATGGAGATGGCAGCGATGAGCTCAGGTTTGCTGCCGGCTTCTAGACCGTGGTTGAAATTTTCCCCGAATTGACCAATCGCCTCAATGACCTGTTCCTGTTGGTTCACCTTGATTGGAAACACGCCCTTATAGACGCCGCGATAGTCATTTTCCCGAATAACCTTGCGAAAGGTTTCGTGAAGAAGCTTGATTTGGCTTCCGAGAATATTCTCGATTCGAAGCAGCACCGGCATGGACAGACCTCGCATTTCGATCTCTTGGGCGATCTCATACAAACTAATGCTTGGTCCGTTGTCGGCCCCACCAGGGGTGACCACAACATCTCCAGCTTCGTTGATTGAAAAATAATTGGCTCCCCACTTATCTATGCAGTAGTGCTTGGAAGCCTCTTGTGTTGACCAGCTCTTTGAGTGGAGAGTGTGGTTATTCATCTTGCAGTTCCTTGCTACTGTGAGAATTCTCTTCGGCGCCAGAGGAGTTATCATACTGGTTTTCAAGATCATTTACCAGTTCTTCGAAGCTAAATTGTATATCTTCAGGATCCTCATCTGCTGCTGCTTCAATTTCAGATAGTTTGACATCAGGGTTTAATGATGCACTCAATGGACTGGCTGCCATTACGATAAATTCACCCTGTTCCTCCGGCTGAACATCTACCCTTTGGGTTGAACGCCAGAGTGCAAAAATTGCGACCGTGCTTAACATCACACCCAGACTTCCATAAAAAGCCTGCGGGCCAAATATCTCCATAAAAAAGGCGGTAACAGGAGAGCCTATTGTAGCTCCCAACGCACTCAACAGCACTAGAGTCCCACTGGCGGCAACCATTTGGGTAGGTGTCAGGTAATCATTGGTGTAAACGCAGCATAGGGAATACAAAGGCATGGCCAATCCTCCAACAGTGGCAATAATTACATAGAGCAAAATGCCTCCTCCTGTAAAAGTCATAGCGACAAAGGATACTGCAGCTCCCCCCGTACAACTGAAAATAATTACCTTGATTGGTCCACAATGATCCGAAAGCCAGCCCAGTGGGTACTGGAAAAAGAATCCGCCAAAAATGAGTGTACCCATAAAAAGAGAAACATCCTTTACTGACAAACCAATGTCGGTGGCATACACAGCCCCCATACCAAAGAAGGTACCTATCGTCATTCCTGTGATAAACATGCCAAATGCCCCAAGCGGCGAGACCTGGTAAAGTTTTAAAATACCAACATGTTCAAGAATGCCGAATTGGGGCACACGTGCCGTCGATAACAGAATCGGAATCACAGCTAAACTGATCAGAAATGAGACCAGAACGAATAACTCAAAACCGGAAGGATGGAAAAGGTTTAATAACATTTGCCCACCTGCCATCCCACCAAGGGAGACGAGCATGTAGAAACTTAGCAATTTTCCTCGTGTTCCATTCTCGGCTGCTTCGTTAATCCAACTTTCTGTAACTATATAAGTGCCGGAATAGGCAAATCCTGTAACGAGACGCATTGTCCACCATATCCAGGGATCAACAAAAACGGCCTGTACAAGGATTGAAGTGGATGCAAGTGATGCCAGAGCAGCAAACGTGCGAATATGACCAACCTGGCCAATGAATTTGGGTACTATATTGCATCCAGCAATAAGGCCAAGGAAATAGCCGGACATTACAAAACCAGTAATGGTTGTCCCAAAACCCTCCAAAGAAGCACGCACCCCTAGAAGGGTTGCCTGTAATCCATTTCCCAGCATGATTAGTCCCATGCCTAAAAACAGTGCCCAGCAGTTGGAAATAACACTCAGCATTTAATATTCTTACCCTTTGAAGGCGTTGTTGGTGTTTTTGTTGAGGTGGTCATTAGTTATGAAATTTAGTTATGAAATTAAATTTGAGTGATTACCGGATTCAAACTACCTAAGCCTGAATGATATCAGCATCCTTCCGAGATGCGATGCTCCTCATCATTTCAAAGAAGACATCAAATGCTCTACTGCCAAGCCTGACGTATGCCCAATCGGTGTTGTGTCAGTAGCTATATTCTGTGGTGAATTGTAGTACTTGAAAGTTATTGCGGAATAATAGAAAAAGAGCAAGAAGCCGGAAGTAATTATAACCAGCTCATTGCCCTCTTTGATTTATTTACGTGTCTGTCTGACACTTAGTCGCTTTTTGAAGCAATCGAGGAAACACCTGTCATCGTTTAATAATCGTCAAAATGCATCTCCTCACAATAATCGTCTGTGTTGTACCTGTCTTCAATCATATCAAATCGTATGGGATCTATAGAGGAAATTGTATATTCCGTACCACACTCATAGCAGACGATTTCATCACCTACGTCGAAATAGTATTCAACTGGAATGTAATCTAAGCAGATCTGACATTTACCAAATCTCCCCCTGTCGCCCTGGCGTTCATTAAATTTCCCCATGCTATCCTCACATATTTGTTAACAGCGAACAACAAAGCTAATGCGGAGATGTATTTTCAAAGACTGTGCCTAACATTGAGTTTTCTTGTAATCGCTTGTAAATAATAGAGAAATTAAACTCCCAGAGTAAAACGACGAGGCAAGTGGATTGACTCAATAATTCCGATTAGTGGAGTAAAATGCAGAGAACAACCTGTAACATTTTGTTTTTTAAACAAATTATATTCTTTTTCCGAATTAAAATTTTTATTCCGATTTTTTAAAGTCCTCCTTTTTCAAGCCGTGTATTTTCATTTTATTGTACAATGCCCGTGGGGTTAATCCTGCAAGTTGTGCAGCCTCACCTATCCGTCCATCTTTGAAGTCAAGAAGCTCGACCAAATACTTTCTTTCTGCGGACTGTGATAGCAGTTTTTTGTACGATTTCAGGGTAGTCCCTGGGCGGAATGCATTATCAGTTAAGTTGGTTACATCAACTGAAGTGTCAGCAATGGGAATGCCTGGTATTTGAATGAGTTCTGCCTCTATCGTATGCTCAACAGTCAGCATTACGGCTCGTTCAATCACATTTTGCAGTTCTCTCACATTGCCGAACCATGGGACGGATAGGAGCAGGTTCATGGCCCTATTATCTAATCCTGTAACGTAGTCCCGTCCGTTTCTCTTCTTTTTATTTACAAAGTGCTGGACAAGGATTGGTATATCCTCCGGTCTGTCTCTCAGCGGTGGAATATGAATTTGAAAAACAGAGAGGCGGTAATAGAGGTCTGAACGAAGACTGCCTGAATGCAAAAGTTCTGTTGGATCAGTATTGGTTGCAGCAATAACCCTGAAATCGGTACAAATATCAACATTACTGCCTAGTCTTTGCAAGCTCCGTTCTTGAAGCACACGTAAGAGGCGGATTTGCATAGCCTGTGACATAGCTTCTACTTCGTCGAGGAATAAAGTACCTCCGGCAGCGTGCTCGATTTTACCGACACGACGGCCTGTCGCTCCGGTAAAAGCACCTTTTTCATATCCAAAAAGTTCTGATTCAAGGAGTGAGTCAGGTAGTGCTCCGCAATTAACCGCCATAAATGGGCCGGATTTCCTGCGCGATTCATTGTGGAAAATATTTGCCAACAACTCTTTGCCTGTACCGGTTTCACCAATTAAAAATACCGGAGATTCAGTTGGAGCAACATCTTTCACGAGGTCGACCAAATTCTCCATTAATGGACTTTTAGTTACAATTGTTTCAAGACCTGGTTGCTGGTGGATGTATCCGGCGAGATATCGTTCCTTGTTTTGTTCCTTTTTATTATTCATCAACTCAAGGAATAACGTTTTACATTCCATCAGATTATTTTTGCTCAGAAAATGAGTCTTCCCCGGCCAACGTGATGGTTGGTCTTGTAAATTGTCATGCTCACCCACCACTATTATTTGTGGCACAGAGTGGGCCGTGGCTAGTTCTTCAATAGACAGTTCGTGAAGATCTTGATGGATAGCGTCAATGATCCATGCATCAAATATCCGAGAGAATGCGGTAGAATAAAACTCATTGGCGGAGTTGATATTAAGAAGTCTGCAGTCGCTTGAAGTAAACACACGTTGTAGTTTTTCCAGAATATCAGTTAAACCAAATACCAGTATATTATGCATGGCAGTTGAACCTTAATTAAGTGAGAAGGACTTTTTCGGATACAATCGTTTTATTTTTCGCTATTCACTCGCAATTTCCCAGATACAAGCAAGTAGGTTTAAATTGACATGAATGTAGCTGAAAACACCACTTTTATTGCACGTTTGCATAAAGCTGGCCAGGCAGCTTAGAGCAACAGAGAAAAAGATACTTAGGAAAATCTGTTCCATTGAGTATCCATGGGATAAAGATACCAATCTTTATCGTCTATCACATCCTATTATCTTATCCGATTCCCCACAATGCTCAGCCGCTTTTTTTATGAGCTTCCGGTAGGGAGGCCCGCACATAGGGGAACATGGGTATCATTTGCGCAGATCAACTCTTCGATTAAACTGATAGCATACAACAACGAGATATCGGGGAGTCTATCGGAATTCAACCAGCAGTGACAGGTCTTTTGCGTTTGGTGCGGAAGGAACGAGCATCTCTGAATTTACAACCGATAGTTCATTAAAGTGATGCTATGGGGCAAAGGGGATACGCGGCGAAGCGATCTCTGAGTATTTAATTGTGAAAAACACGTCCGGTACTGATGCACGAAACCACTCAGTCCATGTCGTAGCTTTGTGGACAAAAATAATGTATTCGGTGTAATCGGTGGCAATGCAAGGAACAAACGTAGAATGAAAATAAAGCAGTCATTTTTACTGAACTACATAAAATGAAAAGACCGAATGAACACGTCCGGTCTTTTTTATAAATAATTGCTACATGGGATGTAATACGCTGCTGTTGATGATCAATAATCATCAAAGTGCATTTCGCCGAAGTAGTCATCTTGTTCGTAATAATCTCCGGACATTTCCAGTTTGACAGGGCTTTTGGATATGAGCGTATACTCTGTTCCACATTCATAGCAGATGATTTCATCACCTTTGTTGAAATAGTATTCAACTGGAATGTTGTTCAGGCAAATTTGACACTTGGCAAATCTTTCGGCATCCACAGTGTGGTGTTTCTTCTTAGTCATAATCTCTTCTCCTCATTTTATTATAATCTCAACCCTGAGTTGGTTGTGAAAATGGACAATCAAGGAGTGTGCCAAATAAGAATAAAACCTATAACACTTTGTAATATTAATAAAAAATCATTTTTCTTCGTTGGCTAGAGGGTATTTCTGCTGGAAGAAGGGCTTCCGAATTTAAAACAAAGAAAAAAAGGGTTGAATGGTAACTTACTGCAATTAAAAGAAATGTAAATTTTTCCGATTTGTGTTTATTTTTCCGATTTTTTAAATATAAAAAGGGTTCAGTCCGACAGACTCCTAGCCCTGAGAACTGAAAGGCTGCCTCCTCAAAATTAAACTCTCTGGAAATTGAGTTTATGACTGCCAGCGTTCCTGTAAAACAAGCATGTTTTTGCTGTGGGTTAAAATCACAATCTCGTCATTTACACGAAATTTTGTATCATTATCGGCATGTGAAAATTCTCCATCACGATAATAGCAAATGACTCTTGCATCGAAAGGCAGGTGTAAATCTTTGACCGCAACAGCCTCTTCTTGTTTGGCTACAAAGGAAAATAGTCGAGCCTCTCCCTTGACAACCCTTGATAGTTCAACGCTTTCACCTACATCAACCATGTCCGCTAGATAACGGCTTATCGTCAGCAATGGAATGATGGTATCTTTGAGGCCAAGTTCATGACAGATACTCTCATATTGTTGATCACCAATGCTCGTAACGACGCGATTGAAACCAAGTGAACGTCCGACTAGGCTTGCGATAACGTTCACTTGGTCGCTGTTGGTCAGGCAAAACAAAAAGTCTGTTTGAGCTGGATTCACCTCGCTCAGAAGGTTTGGGTGGCTGCCATCACCATGCAGAAAGCTACAGTCCATATCTTTGGATAATTCATCTATTTTTAACTTGTTTCGCTCAACAATGATAACTTCGTGCCCTTTTTTTATGAGCACCCTAGCTGTTCCAATGCTAACTTTTCCGGCTCCAATAAATACTATTCTCATAGGCCCTCTATTCTTCTTCCAAACCAAGTACGTGGATACAGCAATACTAACCAGGCAATGATTTCAAGCCTCCCCAACAGCATGTCAACGCATAAAACCCATTTAAGCAGGGTGGGCAAGGCTGCACTCGTGATTCCTGTGGATAAACCTACCGTCCCTAGTGCCGATGCCACCTCAAATAAAGAATCTATCGGATTGTACCCCATTGCTACAAAAGGGAGCCATGAAAAGGCTAAAATAGCGATGAACAATAAAATGAGTATCAAAGCTGTATGGATTTCTTCATCATGCAATTGATGGTTGGCGATCCTGTGTTCAATAACTGCATGTTTCGGCAGACAGGTCCGAAGGAGAAGCACGTGTACGAAGTTCATGGCTATCAGTAGCCGCAGAATTTTGAATCCGCCTGCAGTTGATTCCACACCACCACCCACTAGCATTGAAAAAGTAAGCAAAAGCTTTGACGTCACATCAAGCTCAGCAGGTGAGATTGAAGAAAATCCTGATGTTGTCTGTGCAGAAAAAGCAAGTAAAGGAGCATGGTGAAGTATTTGTGACCACGTCATGCTCCCATTTACTCTCATAGATGCACTCACAAATAACGACATCACCAAAGAAGCTACCAAGATAGCTTTGAGTTGAAATAATCCCACGTTATCGCGATGTTTTTTAGAGAACAATCGATAGTAAAAAGTCAACGGGACTGCAGCGCATATACACACTACTGTTATCCACACTTGTACCGGCCAATTGAAGTTTTCTAAACTTTTGGTATCTGGAGCAAAGCCTCCGGTCGAAACTGCCGAGAAAGAATAAAGGAGGGCGTCGAACAAATTAATTCCAACCAACAAGGATCCGAAGACGGCTACAACTGTGAGAATGCTATACACTTTAAAAACTCGCCGGGCGTGTGCTCGTGTACCTCCGACTAAATCATCCTTTTCTGTTCCTGTGGCTGCTAAACTTTTTGTTACCAAACCAGGTTGCATAATGAACGCTAGAGAAAGTACGACGATACCAAGTCCACCATACCATTGCATCCAAGCACGTGTGAAAAGGAAGGTTGTCGGTGCATCAACGAGCGTAGTCTTCGTGCTCAACCCTGTTGTCGTGACACCTGAGACAGCTTCAAAAAATGCGTCCAGAAAACTTAACTCAGAGCTCATCATAGGGTAGGCCATAACAAGCGGCGTGAAAAAAAACATGAGGACTACTAAAACCAACCCCTCATTGACTTGCATATTGGCAGGGGGTTTCATCCGAGCTGTCCCAATCCATAGACCAGTAAGACAGCATATTACAATAGTATATCTCAGAGCGGCAAGACTCTCCCCGGATATCAAAGACACAAGCAAAGGTGCTAATGTCAATATGGCAAGAATAAGGTTCATTTGACCGAAATACTTAAAGACTACATAAAGCCGTACGGCGTATCTGAGCCCGCTTGCTTGGTTGGCCAAAATCAAATCCTTTTATTTTATAAATGGGGAGAGCACCTATTCTGCACCTCTGAATACATTATACGGCAGTACGGTGTATTCGATAAAGTTTTTTGTTCAGTCGATGGTGTGTTGGTAATTTTTTCTTTATGGTCATTAAACCGGACGGCCGACGTATAATACTTGAAAATTTGCAGTCTTTTGGGATGTTGAAAATTTGGGTAGAAAATCTTCATTCCAAAATAATTCCAGAGCACCAATGAAGTGTCATTGAAAAATCGGCACTGCTGGAGCTAAATACTTTTCATTTTTGCATAAGCCACAATAGCTTGATCGTCATTCTCATTTAATGTGGCCCTGGTATCATTATTACTGCCTCTGCGGGTAATCGTTATTCCTCGCCCAAAAAAAAAGCCCGCATGGGGTGACCATACGGGCTTAAGCAACTTAGACAAAGGTAATGGCTCGAATTACATACTCGAGACTACCTCCATATCCATTCTGTCTTCAAATCCAGCACCTTGGTTTCTTCAAAAAAAGTGACCTCATTGCCATCGAATTCGCCAAACGGCAGATACGACAAAACCACGGAAACCGTTATTTCATCATCGAGTAATTCCCTACGGGTGGAAGTACCTGCCACTTTATCTTCATAGGGAAATGTGATTTCAAACGTTTCGTGAACACGTGCCAATGGTGGAATACTTGTTTCTCTGAGAATACCGCTTTTTTCGTAAGGTCCTCTACCCATCTCCTTCCCGCGCCCGAGGCGTCCAGGAAAGGGCATATAAAATTTCTGTTTATTATAAATTACCGTATCATCCTTTGTTTTCGCAGTCACATCCAGGACCAGCCTATTTGGAGTAGGTCAGCCATCCGGTATACCGTGACCGGTTTTGTTGTAAATTTCAACGTTGATGATACCAATCGGCAGCACCCCTTCCTGCTTGTTTTTTCGCCAGAATAATGACTGTCCGTCCACGTTCACATCTACGGCCATGGCAATCATGTCTTCATCCCGATATGCCTGCATATCATGACCAAGACCGGATTCATCCATGTGGCAATCCTGACAGGTTTTGCTGCCGCCATGTGCTATATAGGCAAAAAGGTAACTGCCATATGCCGTTGCGCACTGGGAAGGGTGATCCAGTTCGAAATTGGGTCCCTGCCCATGGCACTGCCCACAAAAAATGGCTTCACCCAATGCCGGCGCTACTGCCATTTTGGGATACTCTTCATCTTCATGGTCTCCCTCGGTGGCACCATAGACGGTATCCGGTTGCGGATACCCATCGGCATACTTGTGAATAAGCGCCAGCTTATTGTGGCACACCATGCAGCCGATGTTCAAACTGGCTATGGTCTCTTCCAACTCCTCAGCTCGATCATAATTTCCGACTTTATATGCCTTTTGCCAGCCGCGGATGGTTGCCACAATTTCGCGGGCGACATCATCGGTGGCTTCGTCCAATTGAGGCAAATGGCACTTCATACACATCATCAGGCTTTCGACGGTGATATCTTCGTCTTTCTTTACCCCGGAATAGGGAAACAGCTTTAACCCCTTTTCAATGGCGGTGATGATCGTCGGTGCGGTGCGAGGCGTGCCCAAAATAGACATGGCATGAAGTGACTCCGACCATTGATCATGGGCATCTTCATGACATTCAAGACACCTGCTCGAATCATATCGCTCTGCAAGCTCAGCAATTGTCTTTGCCTTGGGCCGCGGTTCAGGCTTTGGCCCTCCAGCACCCACGGCACTGGTTACTGCCAACAAACAGGCAGTAATGCAGGCAATAAGGACTGCCCAGATAGTGTTCATTTTTCCTCCTTCACTCAATGGTTATCTCCAGTGTAACTTTACCAAACCGGCCAAGTTACGTTGTTCACTTCTTGTCCCCTTCACACGGCACGCAACCTCGCAGACCCTTTTCAGCACTGTTTGTTGTTAATGGGTATAGTCAAGTATCTCTCTGTCTGTTCTTATTTTTGCGGCAACAGCATCTTTGATTTGTTCACATTGGGGCAGGCCATACCAATCGGATTGCCTTTTGAAATACATGGTACAAAAGCTATATTTTCCGTACCTCTATCACCAATCAGCTGAGCCCTTGAGACAGCTCTTTTCCCCGGACATATATCTTCAACTTGCTGACAACGGATGACACCTACTGCTTCCATCCGCCTCTTCTTTCTTCTCTTTCACCGCGCACTCAACACGTTAGCATTTTTACAGATCCATCAGGACTCGTATGGTATTTAAAAGACAGCCTCATTGCAGGGATAGTCCAAACCACCCGAATTGACTTCTTAAATACAATTCTGGTATGTAGTAATCGATCGTTAATTACGTGTCCAGCGAATCAAATTAGTAGTTATTATCGAAATATCCGATAGGAGAATCAAGGTGGAATTACGACAACTCAAGACCTTTCTGGTGGTAGCGGACTTATTAAGTTTCAGTCAGGCTGCCGACACGCTTAATTACGCACAATCAACTGTTTCTTCACGAATCAGAACCCTGGAGGAAGAACTCGGCGTTCCACTTTTCGACCGTCTGGGAAAAAGAGTAGCACTGACCGAAGCAGGAAGAATAATGGTTCGGTACGCAAAAAAATTAACAGACATGGAGGCGGAAACCTTTGCAGAGGTAGCGGGCTGGGAAGAACCGGAAGGTTCCATCTCTGTGCGGATTCCACAGAGCCTTGGAAATTATATCCTGCCACAAGTACTTAGCCGTTTCCAACAACAGTATCCAAGGGTCAACCTGGACATCAACAGTTGCGCCTTTTCCTCTTTGAAACGTGAATTACGGTCCGGCATCACAGATGTGGCCTTTCTCCTCATAGATGCCATTCACGAAGCTGACCTTAAAAGTGAGGTTTTGGGATTTACACACCTGCTCTTCGTTTGTTCCAATCACTGTGCGTTAACCAAAAAGTCGCATGTCAGCCTGAAAGATTTGGAAAATGAAACATTCCTTCTGCCGAAATACGATTGTCAATACAATACGATCTTTCTGCAAACACTGGATGAAATGAAGGTAAAGCCCGCTGCCACCATTGAGCTCAACTCCCTTCAAACAATCAAATCATGTGTGGAGCAACAGGTCGGAGTGACCATTCTGCCGGAGATAGCTGTTAAAGAGGAACTGGAGCAGGGACGTTTTGCTTCTTTTCAAGTAGGAAAAGAGACTATAGAGACAGCCATTTTAATGATTCAGCATAAAAATAAATGGCTCTCACAGTCCATGGAAGCATTTATCAGGGAAGTAAAAGCCTGTTTCCCATGATTCAGCAAACAAGGAGAGATGTCGAAAAAAAATAAGAAGACAAAAAAAAAGCCGTTCCTTAAATGGAACGGCTTTTCTTATGATAAGCAAAAATACTTAGAATAAATTCAGTTTTTTCAAAAATCGAATTGCCAAGTTAAAAGAGGCAACGATCACCACTACCCATGTGATCAAAAGAAATGTATTCATATACTTAACCTCCTATGGCTAGTAAGCAGCTCTATCGCCGGTGTCTTCAATTTTCATTTTCTTCCTATCCATTGCCCACCACACATAGATGATGTAGGCCAGGACAAAGGGAATAGTCAGGGCCACATAGGTCATGACTTTTAAAGTATAAGGACTGGAAGAGGCATTATAGATAGTCAGGCTGGACTGCAAATCAAATTTTGATGGATAAAAAGCCGTATTATTATATGCGGGCAAGAGCAAAACAGTCAGCCCCACCAGCACCGTACCCAGACCGCCAAACCATATGCCGGCGGTACTTTTTGTTTTTGCGGTCCGCAGCGCCCCTAAGATAACCAGTACCAGACCACCTAACAGTAGCCCAAGCAGCCAGGGGTTAGCGAGCAAATTATGGAAGTA
The DNA here is from genome assembly GCF_963675105.2 of Desulfogranum marinum. Lineage (NCBI taxonomy): Bacteria > Pseudomonadati > Thermodesulfobacteriota > Desulfobulbia > Desulfobulbales > Desulfobulbaceae > Desulfogranum > Desulfogranum marinum. Next base: position 759,503 of record NZ_CAXXRO010000004.1, on the reverse strand, counting down.
TTTAAATTTCACATACTCAATGGTTCCCTGCTCATCAACGATACCAAAACCTTTCATCACCAGCAACGAGACGACAACGTAGAGGCAAAATGGCAAGGACAAGGTAAAATTCGTCCAACAGGCCTTTCTCAGCCTTTGTTCCATATCCGGTACTGCGGAGAGATCGATGTTGTTTACCAGATACATTGCCCCCAGGGTTCGTGCGTTAAAGACCAGGAAGAGGCCTAATGCGATGTTGAAGACACTGGAAAGAGAAAAACTGAGTGCAGCCTCCAGACCTCGCAACGGATGCATCCAGGTCACAAAGTTATACCCGCTGAGTTGAAAATTGGACCCGGTGAAAAAGGTGCCGACAGCAGCCCCTATGAGAAGGATTCCCACAGATCCGTTGATGAACAAAAAGAATTCATAGACCTTGCTCCCATATATGTTACGCGGTTTGGTACGGAATTCATAACTGACAGCCTGAATAATGAAGGTGAAAAGAATCAGTATCCAAACCCAATAGGCCCCGCCAAAGGAGGTTGAATAAAACTTTGGGAAAGAGGCAAACAGGGCACCACCAAAAAGAACCAAAGTGGTAAAGGTTAATTCCCACTTTCGACCAAGGGAATTAATAACCAGGCCCTTTTCGGTCTCTGTTTTTGCCACCTGCCATAACAGGCTCTGTCCACCTTGGACAAAGGTGAGAAAAAGAAAAAGCGAACCCACCACCGAACAGATCAGCCACCAAAGATGCTGCATGGTTGCATAGTCAAGATTTTCAATCATGTTAGTCCTCCTCCGGCCCGATGCTGACCTGTTTTGCCATAATGCTGATTTCCGCTAACAATAACAATGTAAACAAAATCAAAAACATATAAAAAGTCGTCTGTACCGTGCCTGTGGTCAGGTTGGTTCGTGCTACAGTTACCGGCAGCAAGCCCTGTATTGCCCAGGGCTGACGACCAACTTCAGCCACAACCCACCCAGCCTGAGAAGCAACCAAGCCCAGGATATAAAGCACTGTTCCTCCACCCAGCAACAGTTTCTTGTTCTCCAGGGTTCCTTTAAGGCTGAAATAGAGGTAAGCAAAAAACACCAGTGGAAAAAGAGACCCCAGGGCAACCATTATATGAAAGGCATTAAAGGACAACGCTACCGGAGGCACAGTGTCTTCCGGCTTTTCCAGAAAACCGTAGCCTAAAAATTCTTTGTGTTCATTAAAGGTTGCCAAGTGTATATCTGCTGTTGCCTGATCGCCACTCTTGAGCGCCTGTTTGTAGGCATCGAGATTAGAAATAGCAACCTTCCCCCTTTCCATTTTCTGGGCTGCGCCGACAATGTTGTATTCTTCATTACCGTAAACCAGATCTTTTATACCAGGGACAAAGGAACCAAACGAACGGTTGGCCATGAGAGACAGCAAACCCGGTATGCGGAATTCAAACTCAAAGGGCTCCTCCTCATTATCAACCCGCTTGTCCCGGTTAACAATCCCAAGAGCAACCAAGCCGGCACTATTTTCTCCATCCCAGAGACCTTCAAAAGCAGCGAGCTTCATCGGCTGTACTTCAGCTATCTGATAGGCTGACTCGTCGCCATTAAATACAACAAATATTGAGGCAACAAGGCCAAAAACAGACGCGACCACGATGGATCGTTTGGCCATGATGACGTGGCGGCCACGCAGCAGGAACCAGGAAGAGATGGAGAGAATAAATAGGGCTGCAACCAGCATGGAAGAACTGGTTGTATGGGTAAATTTGGACACGGCATAAGGAGAAAAGGCAACCTCGAAAAAATTCTGCATTTCAAATCGTGCAGTGTCAGGATTGAATGCCTGTCCAACAGGGTATTGCATCCAGGCGTTGGCAACAAGAATCCATACTGCTGACATGTTAGAACCCACAGCAACCATCCAGGTGGAAAACAGGTGAAATTTCTTAGATACCCTGTTCCAGCCAAAAAACATGACTGCGAAAAATGTTGCTTCCAGAAAAAAGGCAATAATCCCTTCGATGGCCAAAGGAGCACCGAAAATATCGCCCACCATCCAGGAGTAATTTGACCAGTTGGTCCCGAACTCAAACTCCATGATGATACCGGTTGCAACACCGATGGCAAAGTTCACGCCAAAGAGCTTCATCCAGAACTTAGTCAGCCGTTTCCACTCCTCACTGCCTGTTTTCACATAAATAGTGTGATAAAACGCAACGAGCCATGAAAGCCCAAGAGTCAACGGCACAAAAAGCCAATGATACATAGCTGTTAGAGCAAACTGTGCCCTGGCCCAGTTAACCATGGTCAGGTCAAAGTTTTCGATCATAACTGGTCTCCTTTTTCCAAAGTGTTTGTTACTTGAACCGACTGTGTGATTTGATCAATCACATAATCAGCTCTGTCTTTATCGGTTGTAAAATTAGTTGCTAGAAAATCGGGGAAGAAAAAAAGTTTCAAGACCCCAAACATGATCAGCAGTTTTATAAAAATAATTTTCCAAAGTGTCTTCCCCAAAGTCATCTGGCGAAAGCCATCCAGATAAAAACGGTAAATTCGTATGGGAAGAGACGGCTGTTTCACAATAATTTGCTCCATGGCTCCTCTTTCATTTAAACGCTGTTAGCTTCGGGAATATTCTCAGGATCACCATCAGTACCTTCCAAACCAGGGCAGGGGCCACGAGAGGGTGCAACACAAGACTCTTCTCTGACCAACTGCTCCAGGCTTACCTCGCTTAAGGTAGTGCGTAACTGATCCCTTGCCTTCATCCATACCTGATGAACAGCACAACTGTAGCTGACTCTACAAGTAGATGGTCTTGCAATGCAATCGTTAAGATAGATTTCTCCTATCATGATTTCAACAACTTCGAGCAGACTTATTGCAGCCGGCTCTTTGAGCAAAACAAACCCACCTTTTGCCCCCTGTCGGATTTCAATAAGACCTGCCCTGGCTAAGTCCTGGGCAATTTTTGCTAAAAAATGTCCGGGGATCTCTGCACGTTGGGCAATTTCCTGACGGCTGGTCAACACACCTTTACCACGTTTTGCCAGATAAACCATGCACCGGATCGCATATTCAGCTGCTCTTGTCAATCGCATAAACAAAACCAAAAAGATATATAAGATAGATAAAGTCCGATATAGAAAATCACGCCCGTTCTGTCAACAATTAAATCAAGAACAATTCTTCTTCTCAGAAGCAAGGAGAGGTGGTATGTAAAGATATGCTAGGGTAGCTTCAAGTAGATGAAGAAACAGGTATGGCCTTTTCAACCACTATCAATGGTGCATAAACAACGTATCATAGGTGCAACGGATGAATCAGGCGCGAGCATTCGACACCCAAATCGGAGCTGCTGCTAAGTAGAAGCCTGACGCCTGCACCGGCATTGATGTCATAGCCATGACACACACGACAGGAAAAAATAATGACAACCACGATAAACAATGAACGATACTCAAGGGTGGTAAGGGAATACAAAAAACGTTTCGGTGAGTTGCCGCCAATGCTTTTCAATGCAGGGCCGGCTCTTGACCTTTGCCTGGACCTAATGGAGCAAGCGATTCAGGGAAAACGAGGCAAGGTAACCGACTCAGATTTCGGGTATCCTCCTGGAGCGGACGTGTAAAGCTTTCAAAACGGATATTCAATTGCGACCTTAATGCCTTTATTCCTTTTCCGGCCTTGCAATATCCATTTGCGCCAATGAACTAAACTCACCTGCCAGATCAGGTTCACCGACCTGGCTTAAAATTTTTCCTCGAACAGCGTTGCGCAAGCTAAGCGCAGCCTGCCAATCATCGCCCGTGGGCATGATCTTTGGAGAAAAGATCACTCGTACCGGCCCACGGCGTGGGAACCAGGAGTCGCAGCGTAGTTTATTGCGCGTTCCGCGAATGGTAATCGGAACAATACCTGTTTTATTTTCCACTGCAGCCACAAAGACGCCCATCTGAAAGGGAAGCAGACCGGACATGCGCTGCAACGTACCTTCAGCAAAAAACAAAATCCGCTGACCACTCCCAACCTGCTGAGAAATCCTCTTCGAATCCTCTTTGCCCTGTTCCGCATCAAACCTCTTTACAAAAATAGTTCCCAAATTGGTGAGTGGTCTTCGCAGCCATCTGTTTTCCCCCAACTCAGCTTTCGCGACAAAACTGCACCTCACCGGCATTGAGGCTGTCAGGATCAAGGCATCCATGTAACTCATGTGATTGGCAACCAGCAGTACATGCTCCTGCTTTTCGATATGCGCCCTCCCCTTGATATCGATTCTCGTTCCACTTAACCAGGCAAGCAGACGGGCACACCGATGGGCAAGAAGCCAGCTTTTGTCGGCAGATCTGATCATTGAAAGACCTGCAGTAAGAGGCACCACCAGCACTGCTAAAAGCAGCCAGCAGTATGCTGCATACCCATAGCTGCCGACCTTGCGGTACAACTGCCGGAGAACCGGCAGCACACTCACCAGCGACATATGTATAATTTGCAACCATACAGGTCGTTGTTTTTGGCCGATGATCCCTTTTTCATATAACTCCCTGGTGGCTGCACGGCGGACTTTTCCGCTGGATGTTTTGAGCACAGAGCCTGGCGAGGCAATTATGACATCATCGGGAGGCATACCGAGCAAGTTTACCCCGATACTGGTGATTTTCTCTCGCAATGCGGCCTGTCTATCTGGAGCAACTACCCTGGATTCAGCAAGAACCACCACCTTTTCAGTGCCGTCTTGCCTGTCGTGACTGCCAAAAACGGCAACACATCCCTTTCGAATACCATCAATATCTCCCACGGCCTCTTCGTACTCATGGGGATATACATTCCTACCGCCTCGAATGATAATGTCTTTGACCCGGCTGGTAATATACACATCGCCATCAGCAATATAGGCAAGATCGCCTGAATCAAGCCACTCATCAACAAAAAGCTCTTTGGTCTGTTTAGGATTACGCAGGTAGCCGCTTGTTGCAGAAGGCCCTTTAAAGTGAAGTCTTCCCTGCTGCCGGTCAGGGAGCTCTCGGCCGTCCGAATCAACAATTCTTACCTGATGCCCAGGTAAAGGCTGACCACATGCAACAAACTCAAGCGAGCTCTCCTGTTCTCCTGTCGGTGTCGCTTGTCCTGTACGTAAAAAAAGGTCACGCTTGATAACGTCCACCAGGGGCCCCCTGTTAAGAGGCGGAAAGGCCAACCCCACCGAGGATTCAGCCAGACCGTAAACCGGCGCATAACATTCTTTGCGAAATCCATATGCTGTAAAACGATTGATAAAACGAGTGATGGTCTGACTGCTAATCGATTCTGCACCATTAAAGGCAAGTCGCCAGGAACTCAAGTCCAGCCCTTCCAACGCAGCATCGTCTATGCGACGACAACAGACTTCGTAGCCGAAATTGGGAGAAGCGGAAAGAGTGCCTCGATATTTATGGATAGCCCAGAGCCATCGCTCGGGTCGAGCTAGAAAAGAAAGAGGCGGCATTACCACCAGCCTGCATCCAAAATAGAGGCTCCCCAGCCAGGCTCCAATCAACCCCATATCATGATACAATGGCAACCAGGAAACAAAGACGTCCTTTGACCCGGCCTTGGTCACCTGCCCCATGGCCCGAATATTGGCCAGCAGATTGGCATGGGTCAGAATAACGCCCTTTGGGTCGCCAGTACTCCCCGAGGTATATTGGAGAAACGCTGTATCCCCTTCGCGACAAGGGATAGGGACAAAAGATTGCCTGTTTTCGCAAAGGTCTTCGACAGTGACGACTGCCCGTAGAGAGTCGATCTGAGTCTGAAGCAGCCTGCCTATCAAGCGAACCTGATCAATGGTTATCAGCACTCTTGCCTGGGCATTGTCCAATATTTTTGTGTGCCGACGAAGATGCTCCTCTATCTGCGACGGCCTGGTTGGTGGATAAAGAGGAACCGGGACACAACCAATGAGCAATACCGCCATAAAACTATAAAAGTACGCAGTACTTGTCGGCAGCATAATTGCAACCGTATCGCCCTGCTCCAAACCATATTGCTGAAGCCCACCTGCTACTTCTTGGGCACCCTTGTATAATTCAGCAAAACTTATATTTTTTTCGCCATTATTAAAATCATCAAGGGTAATATGGACGGTGTCGGAAAGGAACTCTGCGTGATGGGTTATTACTTCATTTAAAGTGAGCGGTTCATAGCGTGTGAGATCCACATCAGCCACCGGTTCAGTAACAACCCGCTCGTCAGGCGCTCCTTGTGTCCTCGCTCCTCTGCTTTTCTCCAGCGCACGAAGGATATCCCTGGGAGTCTCAGCGGTCGTCAACACTCTCTCTGCAAGGTGTACTTCCAGTTTTTTCTCCAACCTAACCAACAGTTCTATCCTGCCGAGACTGTCTAACCCCAGATCCTTATCAAGCAAACTATCCAGCGACACGCGGGGCTGGACATGGAGCTCCGGATGAAGTTCTTTGATCAGTTTTTTTATTTCAGCAAAAACAAGCTGTCTTTTTTCTCCGTTCTTCATAGGCAAGCCGTACATTTGCATGGATTGAAAAGAGCCTGACTCCTCACTCGATAGCATAACTACTCAATATCTTGGCTACTATTCAGCTAAAATCTAAAAGCTGTCAATCTAACCCGAACTGTAACTGTCTTAAAAAGAGTATACTAGATCAAAAACTGAGGATAGGCACTTTTTCTTCTCTGCTTGATCAGTTCTTTCCTGCATCATCCAGCCCATCCCGCTTCAATCCTGCCTGCCGTCCAAACAAATATGCCCCTTGTTTTCAACAACAAAGCAAACTATACTTGCCATTTACAACATACTATCGAAATTCGCCGCTAGCCCGCACATTCACCAAGGAAGAGATAATGCCGCAGGAAATTACCCCTTCACAAACGTTGTTTGACAGATTCCTTCATTCCCAATCTTCAGGTTCCATCGCGCTGCTCCTGGCGACCATCATTGCGGTGGGATGGGCAAATTCGCCTTGGGCAGAGGTCTACCACACCCTGAGCCACCTGGATATAGGCACCCATTTTGCCGGTAAGCAGTACCATCTGACCCTCGATCATTGGATCAAGGATGGACTGATGGCTATCTTTTTCTTTGTCGTGGGATTAGAGATAAAAAGAGAAGTACTCATCGGGGAACTTTCTTCCTTTCGCAAGGCCATTTTACCGGTGGCAGCAGCCTGTGGCGGTGCGGTCTTGCCGGCTCTGCTCTACTACGCATTCAACCAAAGCGGTCCCACCTCTGCTGGATGGGGGATTCCCATGGCAACCGATATTGCCTTTGCACTGGGTGTACTCGCTCTATTCGGCAATCGTGTCCCTATAAGCCTCAAGGTCTTCCTGACCGCCCTGGCCATTGTGGATGACTTGATGGCTGTGCTGGTTATTGCCTTTTTTTATACTGATTCTATTTCCATCGCCGCCCTGGTCTTGGCAATAGCGCTTTTGTTCCTGCTCTCCTACACCATTCGCATGGGGGTGAGAAGACCTGGGATCCATTTACTCCTGATTATCTCCATATGGCTCTGTGTATTTCTCTCTGGAATCCATGCTACCATCGCCGGCGTCATGATTGCCATGGCCTATCCGGTAAAAGCCAGCATTGATCCGCAGCATTTTTATGATGTAATAAAAAAGCGCATTGCGAAACTGGAGACAACGAAACTCACTCGAGCGAGTATGGTGGACGACAAGCAGCAACTCCAAGCCATCAATCAGATCTATCTGGCGGCCGAAGACATGATCCCGGCAGGTATCTACCTGGAACAAAACCTGCATAATGTGCAGGCATTTTTAATTCTCCCTCTTTTTGCTCTCTTTGCAGCAGGGGTTACCATTGATGTAGAAACATTCCAGGGTTTTCCAAGCTCTGTCAGTCTTGGCATTATCCTCGGTTTAATCCTCGGGAAACAGATAGGTATTTTCGGTTTCAGCTTTCTGGTAATCAAAAGCGGCTTGGCTGAACTTTCCGGAGGTATTACGTGGACCCAACTCTGGGGGGCCTCGCTCCTCAGCGGAATTGGCTTTACCATGTCCATTTTTATCAGTGAATTGGCCTTTGTTGATGATACACTCATTGCCGATGCAAAAATCGCTATCTTCATAGCATCTATTCTTGCGGCGGCGGCAGGCTATATTGTCCTGCATAAGGCGCTGCCTACTGCCAAGGCAAACAATTCCTAACCCGAATTTCTTATGAGTTTTTTGATTTTCGACTTAAATTTTTGATATTTATAGAAAATACGGTAGCGCTAAAAAAACAGACTGTTTTTTCGTCGATAATCAAAAAACTCACCCTCCGGGTCAGCGGATTTTTCCGCAGACTCTTTGTTGCAGGCTATTTGCGGTAGCTTACTATCGGAGTCTACGCTCACCTGCTGCGTATCCTGCGCCTCGATCTGCGAAAAACTTCACTGATGAGAAATCCGGGCTAAACACCTTGTCTGGTATTATTTTTACATTTGAGAAAAAACGAGAAGGGGTGGTGGAACACACGTCCCCCTTTTTAGTTGATCAGGCAAAAACTGTTATATCCTGTAAAAAGGATTTTACCAGGTCCTGAAACGACCGGTATCGATATGGACGAAATCTGACTTAGGATAATAGCCGACACCACCACATTGCATGGCAATGGCGCATTGTTGAACGTAACGTGTCGGAGCCTCTGAAAATCGAATATCTATTGCCCGCCCTTCCATATGCAGGCTTCTTTTGGCAACGCCGGAACTGTTTTGCCTCAACTTCTTGTTGGTTACAGGGGAGCGAAACCCGGAGATGACCTCAAACGTCCCCTTATACCCCATATCCTGCTGTATATCCCACAACACGTCCAGCAGTCTTCTATCAATGGTATGCACTTCACCAGTACGAAAATCGCGAAGATAATGGTTTATCTGACCAAGAGCAACAGGATCGTACATTCCATGATGGAAATAAGTGACACCAAGGGACTGCCTGGTATGGGTATGATAAAAAGAGAGCGTCTTCTTCTCGAGCCTTTTTGCTCCAGCCACTACAGGATTAGTTCCAGCTGCCAACGCAAGGCCCAGCTTAACTGTTTTTTTCATCAACTGTCTTCTTGAAGAAGTCTTTTCGCTAAAAAATGTCGCTCTCATTCCCTCAGGTTTGCTCTAATGACTTTATGTTATGATTCCATAACGATACGAATTATTTAACCAAATAATTCAAGCCAGTAAAATGCAACCTTTGAAAAAAGTCAAGAAGAATATTTAAAAAGACATGCAATTGCAATAAGTTACCTCCAAACGCCTCTTATTTCAGCCTGACACGCTTCACATTTCCCATCAATTAATTGCTTCTTTTGCAACAAAAAACCATTTCTCTCGATTATCTTTGCTCCACACTCCGGACAAAAAGTATCTTCACCTTCTCCCGGAATATTACCCTGATAAACATGGTGAAGCCCGGCTTCTTTTCCGATACGATACGCCTTACGCAACAGTTCCGGAGAAGTGCGAGGTCTGTCCATCATTTTGTAGGTAGGGTAAAAAGCACTCACATGCCATGGTAAAGCTGGGTCGATTTGATAAATGAAGGCGGCAATTTCCTTTAACTCCTCGTCCGAATCATTTAATCCTGGAATAATCAGGGTCGTCACCTCCACCCACACACCAAGTTCATGGAAAAGAAGAACATTATCAAGAACCGGCTGTAAACGTGCCTTGCATACTTTTTTATAAAAAGAATCAGTAAATGCTTTAATATCAATATTTATAGCATCAAGGAACGGAGCAATATCTCTGGCAGCCTCAGGGGTCATATACCCATTGCTGACATAGACGTTACGAATTTTTTTCTGCCTGGCGAGTTCAGCACACCGCCTACTATATTCAAAGAAGACAGTAGGTTCCACATAGGTATAGCTAATACTTGTGCATCCCTTTTGCTCGGCTAAGGCAACCACCTTCTCAGGCGTGGTTTGCTTACCGATAATTTCCTGGTCGTGCATATGAGGGTACTGAGAGATTTCGAAATTCTGACAATGAAGACAACGAAAATTGCATCCCACCGTGGAAATGGAATAGGTGCGGCTACCGGGTAAAAAATGAAACAAAGGCTTTTTTTCTATTGGGTCAATATGCTCAGCCACCAATAAACCATACACAAGACTGAACAGTCGTCCTTCCCTATTTTCCCTTACCCCGCAAAGACCTCTATGTCCTGGTTGAATGGTACAGCGATGACAGCAAAGCGAGCAGGTAACTGTATCGGATTTTCCTTGAGTATAGAACATCGCTTCATGCATGACTCACGACAGTGTTTCCCGGTTGACGGACAAACACTCCTCCCGTTATAATAGGTTGGATGTAAGCAAAGGAGGCAGCATCAACCGACTCATACATTTCAATGCCTCTCCTCTGCACGATACTGTATACTTCCTAAGTATTGTATCACATCATAGAGTCTGCAAAATATTTTTTTCCCTGGCTCACTAGAGAAGAGTACCGACAGCCTGGGCCTCACTACTCCAGTAACTCTACAAATCTGCGCACATTCATTAAAAATATGGAAGAACAACTCCTCAATCTTTATGCCCAGCTAATAAAAGAAGCAACCCGGCTGGAAGTTTATACAATAAGGGCTGAAAAGGATCAAAGACCGGAACTGGCCCAGATGTATAAAGCTCTTACTCTGTCTCACAGGGCACAGGCCCGTAGAATCCTGCTTCAGGTCCGAGGCTTTATCAGCCACAGTGATGAAAATCTTTCTCTGGTTATAGATGAGGAACTACCTGGATTCTTGACAAAATATGAAAGGTGCCATCAACTGGCAGTAGAAGCAAACAACAAGGCGGTTGCGACCGGTTGCGACCATGCATTGCGGATCACTCAAATTAACCTGCAGCTCGCAAAGCGTGCCCAGGAAGAGAGACAACTTCCAGACACCTTCTTTATCTGTGATTTTTGTGGTTTTATAGCCTCTGCCAAACTACCCGAAGCCTGCCCGATCTGTACAGCTGCAGCACGCCGGTTCAAAAAGGTTTGCTGATGAGAATTGTTTCCGGTGGACAATCGGGTGCCGATCTGGCAGCCCTTGATGCAGCCATTTCCCGAGGCGTTGAACATGGAGGCTGGCTCCCCAAGGGCCGAAAAACGGAAAACGGCCCCCTCCCTTCCAAATACAATCTCAAAGAGCTCAGTACCGGTCAATACCGCGTGCGAACCGAAAAAAATGTCATAGACAGCGATGGAACCCTGATATGCTCTTTTGGGCCCCTCAGTGGAGGGTCTGCTCTCACCGAAGCTCTTACCATCAAACATCATCGTCCCTGCCTGCATATCGATTTTGACCTCTTCCCCGGCAATAAATCGGTCCTTGCCGTTGAACGATGGCTGCAGGACAACCACATCCGGACACTGAATGTTGCAGGGCCTCGCGCTTCAAATGATTCACGCATATATAACGCGGTTTTCACCCTGATTCAGGAAATAAGATGGTAAAAAAACCTCCGCTGATTCCTTAACCGCTGGAGAAAAGATTATGTCCATTGCAAAAAAAATACTAACACGACGACAACTCCTCCGTTTCCTCGGCACAGGTACAGCCTCTTATCTTTCACTGCCTCTGCTTTCGGGATGTGCTGTCGATCCTGTCACAGGAAAAAATCAGTTTATGATCATGAGTGAAAGCGAAGAGATCAGCCTGGACAAAAAACAATCTCCCCTTCAATTTTCCACAGACTACGGCCCCCTGCAAGACCAGCAGCTCAACCAGTACATCACCCGCATTGGGCAGGAACTTGCGAGCAGGTCACATCGGCCACACATGCCGTTTACCTTTCGCGGCGTCAACGCTTCCTATATTAATGCTTATGCCTTTCCCGGCGGTTCCATTGCCGTTACCCGCGGCATCCTGGTCGAACTGGAAAATGAAGCTGAACTGGCAGCCCTTCTTGGTCATGAGATCGGTCATGTCTGCGCCAGGCACACTGCTGAACAGTCGGGAAAGGGGATGCTTACCTCTCTATTGCTCACCGGTGCGTCAGTGGCTACCAGTGCTGCTGGGTATGGAGGTGCTGCCGATCTTGTGCAAAGCTTTGGTCAGCTTGGGGCAGGAGCGCTCCTTGCCCATTACAGCCGGGATAATGAACGAGAAGCCGATGCCCTTGGAATGGAATATATGACCAGAACCGGATATAACCCTTCCGGCATGATTGGCCTGATGGAGATACTCTTACAAAACAACAAGCACAAGCCAAGTGCGGTCGAGGTCATGTTCAGTACTCATCCCATGAGTGACGAACGCCTTGCATGGGCCAAGAAGGCTGCAGAAGAAAAATATAGTCAACTGCACGCTGCCCCTGTGCATAGAGAACGATTCATGGATATGACCGCCTCTTTACGCAAAAACAAGGCGGCCATATCTCTTATGCAGAAAGGCGCCACCGACATGGCCAAAGGAAAATATGATTCTGCGGAACAGAAACTGCAGAAAGTACTGCAACAAATGCCCGATGACTACGCAGCTTTAGTTATGATGGGTAAATGTCAATTTGCTCTTAAAAACACCAAAAAAGCGGCGCACTATTCGCAGAGGGCAGCACAGATATATCCACAGGAAGCACAAGCTCATCTGATTATCGGGGTCAGTGAAATAGTCAACCAACGTTATGACCAAGCGTATCACCATCTCTCGACGTTTGACAATCTTCTGCCGGGCAATCCGGAGATAACTTTTTTTCAAGGGGTGGCAAAGGAGGGTATGGGATCCAGACAGGACGCGGCCAAATACTACATGGGATATATCCAGCGCATCAAACAGGGGGAAAAAGCACAATACGCCTATAATCGTTTAAAAACATGGGGTTACACCAAGTAGACATAGAGAGACAAAGCCCCCTGTCTTTCCTTGTCCCTGTTTGTCCAGAAGGTGACCTGTTGCTCAAGAGGAGACAGAACTCTCCAGTGCGGAGCGAACCGAAGATGCAAGTTCCTGAAGATCCACGGGCTTCATCATAAGGGCGCATGCCCCCGCACCTATGGCAGCATCTAAGTTTAATTTATCAGAATAACCTGTACAGAGAATCACTGGCAGCTCAGGTCTTATTTCTGCTATCTTTTCAGTTAATTCAAGTCCTGTCATCACCGGCATTGTATGATCAGTGATGACCAAATCTACGCTGCAATCTTTATCCTGCAACAGGGACAGAACTTCTTTTGGATTGCTGGTTGTAGTGACGCTATATCCAAAATGATTAAGCATCATCTTGAAGGTTTCCCTGATATCTTTCTCGTCATCAATAACAAGAACATGCTCGGTACCGCTCGGCAAAGGTGCTTCACTGATCAACAGCTCCCCACTTCCGCTTTGGCCTGCAAGCGGCAAGTAGATACTGAAAGTTGTCCCTTTATCAACAACTGACTCTACCTGGACATCGCCTCCCAGGTCCTGGACAATACCAAGTACAACGCTCAATCCCATTCCAGTGCCTTCACCAGGTTCCTTTGTTGTGAAGAACGGATTAAAAATGCGCTGTAATGTTGCGTCCTCCATCCCAACCCCAGTGTCCTGGACAGTCAGACAGAGACAGGTATCGCCGAAACCGACGTCAAGATCACCACACTTGTCGCTTGAGGCCTGTTCCAGAATAATCGTCAATGTCCCCCCCTTTTCCCGCATAGAGTAAAAAGCGTTACTACATAGATTCATCATGATCTGTTGCAGCTGGACAGGTGCCGCCATGACCTTGCTGTCCTGATCAAGGATATGTCTTTCAATAGCAATGGTTGATGGAATGGAGGCACGGATAAGACGTAGACTCTCCTTGATCACCGGAGCAACGGTGACAGCTATCTTTTCCATGGTTGACTGTCTACTGAAAGTAAGGATCTGGTGCACAAGATCGGCAGCCCGTTTCCCTCCCTGACGAATATGGACCAGGTGATCATAGAGCTCGGAACTTTTTTCACTTTGCAAGAGTGCCATGTCGGTAAAGCCGATTATAGCACCCAGGATATTATTAAAATCATGGGCAATCCCACCGGCAAAGGTGCCGATTGCTTCCATTTTCTGTGCTTGCCGGAGACGGGATTCAATTTCGACCTCGTTGGTAATATCGCGCTGTACAGTTACCCAGTGAGTGACTCGCCCTACATGATTACGAACCGGTGAGACAGACGAAGCAACAATAAAGACTGTACTGTTCTTCCTTTTATTGATGATCCTTCCCCGCCATGTTTCCCCCCTGCTGACAACTTCCCCAATATGCTCAAACAGATGTTTGTCATTGTCACTGGAACACATCAGAAAGTATTCACTTCCCAAAGCCTCTTCCCGGCTGTAACCGGTCATTTTCCCAAAAGCCCCATTGACATACTCAATAATGCCTTCAGTGTCGGTGATCATCACTATCTCACTGACCTGTTCAACAGCTGTTGCCAGGCGACGCTGTGTTTCCTCTACTTTGAGCTCCTCAGTTATATCCTGAAGGATAACAATAGCGCACCGTTCACTGCCCAGAGTAAAAGGAGTTATTGAAACCTTGGCATCACGATTGGTTTTTCCAGTAGTCGTGACGGTGACAGAAGCGATTTCCCCGGCATTTCCAGGCTGTCGGTTCCTCAATTTATCAGCGATCTTTCCCTGATCATCCTGATGAATGAACTCTAAAAAAGGAGTATTGTAGAGTGTTTGCCGGGAATCGACTTCTATCATGTGGGATGCTGCTTTGTTGGCATACGTTACCGTACCCTTCCCATTAACAAGTAAAACGCCCATGGGAGCATGATCAAGCAAAATCACCAACTGCTCTTCGACCTCCCTTTGTTTTTTTTCCTCCCTTCTTCCGGCTATTACCAGGGTCAAGCCCATGCTGAGACAACCGACGGCTATGGTTGTAATGACGGTCACTATCAACCATTGTTTGCGAAAGGCAGCCATTGTATACAGGACTTCATTTTCCGGCGCGACAATCAAAATAGACCAAAAAGTACCACCCGGTAAATTCACCGGCAGATACACTCCGTGGCGGTGAAGATCGCGCCTCTGCTCGGTGACAATAAAATCCTCGGTCAAGGTAAAAAAGCCTTTCTGCCCCCCTTCCATCTTTGCGTGCAGCTGCTGTAGTTCATTATGACGATAGCTGTTTATCGGCGTACCGACTAATTCCGGTTGTGGAGCATGGAGTGTTATACCATTGCGGCTAAACAGCATGACATAAGCCGCACGATCAAGCTTCACCGGATCAATGTATCTTTTGGCGACCTCTTTAAAAGAAATGAGAAAGGAAATATTCCCAAAATACACATCCGCTCTAAAAACAGGTTGCGTCATGACGACACAGCATTCTTTCTGATGAGCATCAATCGGTTCACTGACAGCCAGAGCTTTCTCCAACAGAACCTGTTTCAGAACCTGCTTATCTATCCCACTCCATGGGCTGTTCTCCCTTCCCGTGGTAGCAAAGACAACGTCCCCATTCTCATCACTACGAAAGACTGCCAAAAGCCGTGACTTATGAATAGCATAAAAATCTTCCATCAATAATTTTCCGCTGCTATCCAGTTCAAGAATAGAGTCTTGCTCGGCCAGGTACTCAAGTGCGTGTTGGTAAGTAGAAAAATACCCTTGAACACCTTTAACGGCCTGGTCCAGCAACAAGGTTTGCTGTTCATGGAAGGCCTTTATCGTTTTGTTCCTCACGGAAAGATATGGTAGGTAAAACAATCCTGCCAAAGTAAGGGTCGCTGCCAGGGAAAGCAGCACATATGAGTAAGGAAATCGGCGCATGTAAATTAGCTGTTAATGAATAGCACTAGCTCATATTTCTCATCAGTTAAGGCGACACCGGATTCAAGTTTTCCGGCTGTAAATAGCCAAGCATAAAATCCGTTAATAGTCTATATTTATTACCAAAAACTCAGAACATGAAGCAGAATTAACGGATTAAAGGTGAACATTCTGCAGCTTTGCCGTTCCAATATGAAGAAATTGTGTACAATTGAGTCAATTAATACAATGTCCACGAGAAATCAGGGGTACATCGTGAGTTATTAAAATTATAGCAAAATGATATCTATTTCCAAAATTTATTTGCCCGATTATCATAGGACTGAACTATTGATGGATATCTAAAAGCCCATCACACTCGTTCACATACAAAACATTATTTTTATCCCTTCGGCATAATCGGGATCATTTTTACAGGTGAAACCCTCTTGTTTCTATACCAATCCAACAAGCTGAAAACACTAGTCCGGCAATTGAGCGATATCCTCTCATCCAACCCCTCTTCTCCTCTGGATACTGATATCATTGTTGTTCAGCACCATGGAATGGCACAATGGATTTCGCTACAACTCGCTGCAATCAACGGCATCGCTGCTCATCTTGAATTTCCGCTTCCCGGTCGTTTCCTGGGCGACATGCTCAACACATTTACCGGAACGACTGCAGATCTGTCAGGCTTTGAGCAGCCGGTACTTTTATGGCGTATCTTTGACGCACTACCTCAACTGGCCACCCAAGACCAATTCAAGGAAGTGCACCAATATATCCAAGGTAACACCCAGGCGATCAAATGTTATCAGCTGGCTGAAGCCATAAGTGATATTTTTGATAAATACCAGGTTTACCGTCCTGATATTATTTCACAATGGGATCAGGGCAATGATCAATCCTGGCAAGCTGAGCTGTGGCGGCATGTAAGCCAGGGTGTCGTTCACAAGGCCGAGCTTTTCACCACCTTTCTCTCCCAGCACGGGAAAAAATCTTTCTGTCCCCCGGATCTCCCCCGCCGCTGCTTTCTGTTCGGCTTAAACTCCCTGCCGCCGGTCTACCTTGAGCTCCTGGTGCAAATGAGTACATGCTCTGAAATCCATCTTTTTCACCTCAGTCCCTGCCAGGAATACTGGGGAGACCTGCAATCAGAGAAAGAACAGGCTCGACAGAATAAAAAACGCGGCCACACCCTCCAGGAGCAGCAAGATCTATATATCACAACCGGTAACCCTCTGCTTTCTTCATGGGGGGCGGTGGGCCGTGATTTCCTGCAACACTTACTGGAGTATGATATTGATGTAACTGATAAATACTGTAAAAACGCCGAACCGTCCATACTTGGCACCGTCCAGAACCAATTACTTACTCTTGAAGACGGCACGGATCCTCTTTATCAACAGTTGCACCCCTTCAACCACGACCACTCTCTTCAGTTTCACATCTGCCACTCGCCGTTAAGGGAGGTCCAGGTACTCCACAACCGTCTTCTTGATCTCTTTCAAGACAACCCTGAACTTACAGCAAGCGATATTCTCGTTACAGCGCCTGACATTGAAAAATATGCCGATGCCATACGCGGAGTGTTTAACAGCGCTGCTCCTGATAGGCGCATCCCCTTCTCCATTGCTGACAGCCCGCTGAGTAAAGAAGCGGTCACCGTTCAAGCTTTTTTAGACCTCCTTGCCCTGTTCAAGGGGCGATGCACAGCACCGGAGGTCATGGCTTTACTGGAGACGGATCCACTGCTGGCACGTTTTGCATTACAACGAACCGACCTGCCGAAAATACGACAATGGGTCGACGAAGTCCGAATACGATGGGGGATTGACCACCAACACCGATGCAGCTTTGAAGGCGCTGCTTTTGATGAAAACAGTTGGCAATTCGGTCTGCAAAAACTCCTGCTTGGGTACTTCATGGTTGGCGATGATGCACATTTTCAAGGATTATACCCCTACCCAACCATGAGTGAAAGCTATGCCGAGCTGCTGGGCGGGTTTGCATCTTTTATCTCTCAACTGCAGAACTGGCTCCCCAGATTACATAGAGCCGGAAACGCAGAACAATGGTCCCAGCTCCTGCTAGAGTTACTTCACACTTTTTTTGACCAGGAACGTGACCCGGTCGGTTTTACCATCGTATCAGAAGCCATTCTTCAATTTAGTCAAGATACTCACAATGCCGCACTGGATAGCCTGCTTGATCCTGACATTGTCATGCTCCATTTTAAGAGGCAACTGCAACAGCCGGCATCCGGCCGGGTCTTCCTCACCGGGAGAGTCACTTTCTGCAACATGGTTCCCATGCGGGCTGTACCATTTCCAGTCATCTGTCTCTTGGGGATGAATGACGCTGCCTTTCCCCGTGTACAGCAGACATTCTCCTTTGACCTTACCGTCACAGAACCAAGACTGGGGGACCGGGATCGGCGGAAAGATGATCGCTATTTGTTCCTGGAAATACTACTCTCTGCCGAAAATACGCTTTATATTTCATGGACCGGGAGAGACCAGCGGGACAATGCGGAATCTCCTCCCTCAGCGGTTGTCTGTGAGCTACTGGATTATCTGGACAGCTCTTTTCCTCAAGAGCCAACACCGCCAAGCCAACAGGTAACCACTGTCCACCCGTTGCAACCTTTTAGCCCTAAATCCTTTGCCCAGGTAAAAAACCTACTCTCCAGTTACGCGCCGGAATGGCTCCCTTCTGTTCGTAAAGAGCCTGCCGGCCCCTTTGTGAAGGAGCTCAAGTTCGCTTCCGACTCAGTTAAGCACACGGTTGAAGCCCAGGAGCTTATCACCTTCTGGAAACACCCGGTCCGCTTTTTCCTTGAAAACCAGTTGGGAATTCGCCCAGAAGGGAGTTTAGTCAGCCTGGAGGAGGCAGAACCATTTTCCCTGGACGCTCTTGAGCAATTTTTCCTGCGGCAGGAGACGGTACAATCACTTATCAGCAACCAGCAAATAGATGCCATTGAACATCGCCTGCATACATCCGGCATCCTTCCCCAGGCAGGATTCGGGATTACCCTCATGGATGAAATGCGACAGAGCTCTTCTCTGCTGGCCACAAAAATAGGCGACCTAACCCTTGAGCAGTGTACTCCGATCGAAATTGACGCGTCGATTGGCCCGTGGCAGCTGAAAGGGTGGTTGCACAATCTGTACGGTACAGGAAGGGTTACCTGGCGTAGTGCGCATGTGAAAAGTGCAACCCTTTTAGAGATGTGGATTAATCACCTACTCCTTAACCTGGCTGCTCCACCAGGGGTTCCACCACGCTCCGTCCATTGTTCCAAGGAGCAGACGATGGTTTTTATGCCGGTTGCAGATCCGCAACAGCACCTCCACCAGCTCCTTACCCTCTTTTTTGCAGGAGCAACCCGACCGCTTCACTTCTTCCCGGAATCAAGTTTAGCCGCGGCAAAGGCAAAGCCAGGCAAACAAACGAAAGATGCTCTCCAAAAATGGCAGGGAAACTATTGGGTCCGGGGTGAGCGTGAACATCCTGCCTATCAATTGGTGTTCGGTACAGAGAGTATTGATCCGCTAGACCATGAATTTATCCAACTCAGCGAACTGTTTATGCCGCTGCTGGAACATATTGAGCCAGATGATGCAGCCACTTGACCCCTACCGCATGCCGCTCTCCGGCATCCGCCTGCTGGAAGCCAGTGCCGGAACAGGCAAGACCTTCACCCTGACGTTGCTTTACCTGCGCCTTATTGTTGAGCAGGGGATGTCTGTAGATGAAATATTGGTGGTGACCTTTACCCGTGCAGCAACCGATGAATTACGTACCCGGATCCGCTCCCGGCTCAGGGATGCCCTGGATTATTTCACCCATGGCAGACTGCAAGATCAACAAACTGCCGTATTTCTCAAGAATTTTCGACATGATACAGCATCACAAAGACTACGTGACGCGCTGGTCAGAATGGACGAGGCAGCCATATTCACCATTCACAGTTTCTGCCAGCGCATCCTGCTGGACAACGCCTTTGAGACAGGAGCACCATTCTCCCCAGAGTTCCTTGAAACAGAACAGCCTGTTCAACTCCAGATTATGGAAGATTTCTGGAGGAACCAATTTTATAGCGCAACCAGGGAAATGGCCGGCTGGGTCAATCAAAACTGGTCCAGTCCCGGAGAATTGCTGGCAGAGCTGAAAAATTCATTGTCCCTCCCCCAGGCAGTGGTCATACCGCAAGTAACAGACGCAGAACTGACTGCGCTGGCAGCTGACAGCCAAATCCTGTGGAAGACTCTTTGTCGTCTGTGGTCTTCAAGTCAGGAAGAGGTTAGCCTCATCCTGGAGCAGGATCCCTGCCTGAAACGCAGCGAAAAGACCTATCGCCATGACAAGGTCGTGGAAA
Source organism: Desulfogranum marinum (assembly GCF_963675105.2). NCBI lineage: Bacteria > Pseudomonadati > Thermodesulfobacteriota > Desulfobulbia > Desulfobulbales > Desulfobulbaceae > Desulfogranum > Desulfogranum marinum. The sequence continues at coordinate 739,405 of NZ_CAXXRO010000004.1, read as the reverse complement.
TCATGGAGACCATGGAGGAACTGGCTCAAAACCAAATCCTTCCCTACCACTTGCCAAAACATCTTGCCCTGTTACAGCAGGCTAGCATTACACAACATATCAAGAAAAAATGTGAAAGCCCTCCTGCACACCTTTTTTTCAGCACGTTTGAAGAATTTTATCTCATCCATCACCAATATATACACAGCCTCAGGATCGCAATCATCCAAAAGGCCCGGGCATATCTCTTCACCGAACTTGCATCTCGAAAGGCTGAGCAATCCTGGCTTTTCTTTGATGATTTACTAACCTATCTCGCCAGGGCTCTGGAAAAGTCGGTTTCAGGCCCCTTGCTAGCCGCACGGATTGCGCAGATTTTTCCAGTGGCACTTGTCGATGAATTTCAAGACACGGATCCTCTCCAGTACAGCATTTTCAGCCATATTTACCAGGGCGATGCACCAGGTTCTCTGTTTATGATCGGTGATCCGAAGCAGGCTATCTATTCTTTCCGTGGAGCAGATATTTTTACCTATATCCATGCCCGGCGGCAAACACCCCCTAATTGCCGTTATACAATGGGAGTGAACTATCGTTCCTCAGCATCCATGATACGAGCGGTTAATACGTTGTTTCAACAACCAGACAGTTTTCTTTTTGAACCCGATATATCTTTTCATCCTGTCAGTCCGGCACCGAATGCGAAAGAGCAATCGCTTCTCCTCAACGGGAAACCAGCACTTCCCTTGACAGCACTCATACTCTCCAGCCAGTATCTGATTACCAGCTCACGCAGCAAATCCATCAACAAAGAAACGGCAGCACAAGCTTCAGCAGCCTACTGTGCCGACGAAATACTCCAGCTCCTGGAGGCTGCAGGCAGAGGACGCGCATGTATTGAAACCACCCCGTTAACAGCGGGCGACATAGCTGTCTTGGTACGAACACATAACGAAGCAAAACTAATGCAGCAGGCACTCAATCGGCGAGGCATAACCAGTGTCTATTACAGTCGTGAGTCTGTTTTTTCCACAGCAGAGGCTGGCCAGCTCTACACACTCCTGACTGCCCTGCTTGACCTGACCGATACCGGAACCATATGTGCGGCCCTTGCTTCAGATTGTTTCGGATGTGACGGTAACACTCTTGCTGCACTGCGCACTCATCCCGATCAATGGGATCAGTACCTCAATCGACTCCAGCAGTATACGCAACTCTGGCAGGATCAGGGAGTGATGCCCATGCTGCAGCAATTATTTGCCACCGAGCAAGTGGTACACCGGCTGAGTGCGCTGCATGGCGGTGATCGAAAGTTAACCAATTATCTACACCTCATGGAACTGCTCCAGCAATCACCTGCCGGGAATCACGGCAGAGCGAGCCTGGTTCGTTGGTTTGCCAATCAAATAAACAAGCCCGAACAGGAGGCGGAAAACCAGCAGATCCGTCTTGAAAACGATGAAAACCTGGTAAGGATAGTCACCATTCATAAATCAAAAGGGCTGGAATACCCCATCGTATTTCTACCCTTTCTCTGGTCCGGTAGAGCTGCCAACAGCACCGGACCGCTCATTTTTCATGATCGGTCCACTTTTGATGCGGTGATTGATCTGGACAGTAGCAGCAAAGAGAACCAGCAGCTTGCGCAGCAGGAACAACAGGCAGAGGCAATGCGACTGCTGTATGTGGCACTGACCAGGGCACGCTGCTGCTGTTATTTTTGCTGGGGAACCATATCTTCCATGGAGACGTCTGCTCTTGCAGCCCTTGTTCATCCGGACTCCGGCGGCACACTCCTCAGCGAAGAAGCGATACTGCAGCAGTTGGAACAATTAAATATCCAAGAAAAGCTGATCGCAATAAAGCAATCGCCTCCTTCATTTCCAGATCATATTTTAGCGGCAGATGAGACCGTGGAACAGCTGCAGGTCGCACCATTTGAGGCCCGTATCCAATCCGGATGGCACATGACCAGTTATTCTCAGCTGACCGCAGACAATACAACTTTCAGCACTGCTTCTTCCGGTCACAAGTTACCGCCAATACCGATCGAACAGGAACCATTTCAAGACGCCTTTTCTTTTCCCCGAGGAGCAACTGCGGGAACATGTCTCCATACAATTTTTGAAAAAATCGATTTTACAGCCTCTCCTTCGACCTGGACAGAAACCATCACCAATGCAATCACTCAGGCAGGGATCGACAACCAGTGGCTGCCTTTCATTGAAAGATGGTACGCAGCCCTTCTCTCTGTGCAATTACCAGAGGCGTGCTCTCTGCAAGAGATAACGGCAAGTGAGAAAATTAACGAACTTTCTTTCCTGTTCCCACTGGCCCAAGTCGATGTAGCTGGGTTTAATCACCTCTTGTCGCAATGGAATTTTTCACCACTTTCTACCCAGCTTCATGAAATAAAAGGTATGATGAAGGGGTTTATTGACCTGGTTTTTATCCACAATAATCGTTTTTATATCGCAGACTATAAATCCAACTATCTTGGCTCCGCTGCATCCGACTACACTGCAGATATGCTCGAGCTCGCCATGGCCGAACACCGCTACGACATTCAATACCTCATTTACAGCCTTGCTCTGCATCGTTTCCTGGCAAGCCGAGTCAAAGGGTACACTTTTGACAGCCATTTCGGCGGCATCTATTACCTGTTTCTTCGAGGGATGCACCCTGATTACCAACAAAATAACGGTATCTTTTTCACCAAGCCGGCTCCAGAACTGATCTATCGTCTTGATGAATATTTCCGAGGAAAAATCGCCTGATCATGGACAAAATCCTGTACCAGCTGCAACACAACGGCACCTTTCGCGCAATCGATGTCCAGGCCGGACTTTTTTTACATCGACTCAGTGGCAAGGATACCCGAACTGTTCTCCCCCTTGCCACAGCCTTTGCCAGCAAGGCCGTTGCCGAAGGGCATGTCTGCCTGCCACTCAACCAGTTAACCCAATCAATCAATCGGTTGAAGCTCTTCCCTCAAACAACTCCAGCCAAAATCAAAGCAGCGCTGATGGCCACTGCAGTTGTCGGTACACCAGAGGCAGCAGCACCACTGATCCTGGATGGACATGGCAATCTGTACCTCCACCGCTATCTCTTGTATGAAAATACCATTACCCATCATCTGCAGCAGCGCTGTCATCCTGTTGACCAGGTTGACCTGAACAAAGCACAGCAGACCATCCAAACACTTTTCCCCGCCACCCAACCGAATACAGCCCCTGACTGGCAGTGCGCTGCAGTAGCGCTTAGCCTGATCAAGCACCTGCTGGTAGTATCAGGAGGACCAGGCACAGGCAAAACATACACCGCAGCACGTATACTGGCCGCACAGGCAGCTCTGCATCCAGGCTCCACCCGGATAAGCCTGGCAGCACCAACCGGAAAAGCTGCAGCCAGATTGAAGGAATCACTCCTGCAGGCGAAAAAAAGTCTTCCTCAGCATCTTGCGGTAAACTTTCCAGAAGAAGCACTTACCCTGCACAGACTGCTCAGATACCATCATCACTCTGGCAGGTTTCTGCATAATAAACATAATCAGCTCCACCTGGATCTGCTGCTCATTGACGAGGCATCAATGATCGACATCCCCCTTATGGCAGCTGTACTTGATGCCCTTCCGCCTACCTGCAGACTAATCCTCTTCGGCGACAAGGATCAATTGGCTTCAGTGGAGGCAGGCAACCTGTTTGCCGATATATGTGGTCCGAAAACGCCCGCCTGGTCGGAAGAAATCAAACAACTCCTGGTGGCGATAACCGGTCAAACCCACAAGGCATCGTCCATGGCCACGCCCATGGACGACTGTCTGGTCCAGCTGCAGCAAAGTCATCGTTTCGATGCTTCCTCAGGAATCGGTACACTTGCATCCGCTATCAACAGACAGAATACAACCATAATCGATAGATGCTGTACCGCAGAGTATGGCGACCTGGACATACAGCTTGTTGAGCAGCAAGACTCAGATACTCAGGCTCCACATCTGCAACAGTTTGTCCTCCGTCACTTTTCCCCTCTGTTCACAGCACAGACACCAGAGGATGCCCTGGCCCACTTTAATCACGCCCGAATTCTTTGTGCTCTACATAAGGGAAAACAAGGGGTTGAGACGCTCAATTACGAGGTAGAATCGATTTTATATCAGCACAAATGTATTACGCCTGAGGGAGGCGATTATGCAGGCCGCCCGGTCATGATCCTCAAAAATGACTACGCCCTGGGGCTTTTCAATGGAGATACAGGTATACTCTGGCCGGATTCGACAGGCGAACTGTACGGTTGGTTTCCGCAGCCGGATGGAACATTACGTAATTTTTCGCGCTTACGGCTACCGCAACATCAAACAGGGTATGCCATTACTATTCATAAATCCCAAGGTTCTGAGTTTGACAATGTGCTGCTGGTGCTTCCAAACGTTGACACTCCACTCTTGACCAAAGAGATGCTCTATACCGGGATAACGCGCGCTCGAAAAAGCCTCACCATCCAAACAAACCTGGAGCTCCTGAAAGTCGCTGTTCTTCGTCCTGCCATTCGTTTTTCAGGCCTGCACAAAAAACTACATCACCCCTGACTCTTCTTTTTCTTTTAACCCAAATTTCTCATGAGCATCTTGTCATTTTCAGAAAAAACTATTAATTTCAAACTGATGCTTTTAAAAACGAATCAGATATAAAATTAATCAAACTACTCACCAAAGGTCGGTCCAGGCGGTACCATCTTCTTCAGTATTTTGGCAGTAAAAGGTAAACGTAGACTCCGGTGGCCCACTATGATTTACTACTAAAAACATTGAACCCGGCACCGCCTGAACTGATAAGAAATCCGGGTAGCATTGGTTTTTACTTCCAATTCGTCGTACTTTTATTTGCACTCATCACTTTCCATCAACCTCCTCTTCGCCGGTCAACAGAATATGGACATCAGAAAACTCGAAGTATTTTGCAAAGTCGTTGAGTATAAGAGTTTTACCAAGGCATCCCAATGGGCAATGATCTCCCAGCCCACTGTCAGCGAACATATTCGAAACCTTGAGGAACAATTGGGACAAAAACTCTTTGACCGGCTTGGCAGGCATGTCGAAGCAACACCAGTTGGTCAGTTATTTTACTCCTATGCACTGAAAATTATTCGCCTCCAGCAAGCATCATTAGAGGCCATCGAAGAGTTTAGCGGTCATCTCAAAGGACGCATCATTATCGGGGCCAGCACAATCCCCGGGACCTACATTCTTCCCTGCTCTCTTGCTGCTTTTCTCGCAACCTACAGTGAGGTGAAAGTGGATATCAATATTGCCAACTCAAAAAGCATTGCGCAAAAAGTTATCGAAGGCACGTATGATATAGGCATTATCGGCGCTGCCTGGAACGATAAAGCCCTTGACTGGCATGCACTCTATATGGACGAGCTGCTCATCATCGTCCCGGCCAATTCTCCACTTGCCCAGAAGAAAAACGTCGCAGTTGCAGAAATACTGCAGCATCCTTTTATTCACCGTGAACAAGGATCCGGGACCCGCAAAGTGGTGGCCAAGATTTTAGAAAATAAAGGGATCAAGGAAAAAAATGTTTTCGAAATCGCGACTATCGGCTCAACGGCTGCTGTCAAAGAGGCTGTTAAGGCAGGGCTTGGCATATCCATTCTCTCCAAAAAAGCAGTAGCCGAAGAAATCAAGAATGGTACCCTTGTCGGGCTGACGCTTGATAACGAGCCCATGGAACGTCCCTTTTACCTGATTCAAAGAAAAAACAGAGAACTCACACCCATAGCAGCGGCTTTCACTACCTTTTTAATAAAAAAATTACACAAACAATCAAGTCGCCTAAAAGAGTAAAAAAAGCCTGACAACCTTTATCAGATTGCCAGGCATGTCATTGCAAACCCTATCACCCAACATATCAATCCGGATTTTTCCAGGTTAAATGGCAATGATTCCCAATGCCCGCCCTTAATAAAAGGATCAGACCTTAAACTCGCTGATCATGGAGCGTAGTTCACTTGCCAGTTGCGCCAGGCGCGCTGCACGACGGTTCATCTCATTGCTTTGCTGCGCAACTTCACCGGAGTTGCTACTTACCGTCTGAATATCCTTGGCCACCTCATCTGCAACCACAGAACTCTGACCAACATTTTCCGTGACCTCCTGAATGCCAAGGGTTGCCTGAGAAATATTTTCGGCAATTTCTACCGTTGTCTGGTTCTGTTCTTCAACAGCACTGACAATCACCTGGACCGTTTCATTAACTTCGTTAATAACGCTGGTGATTTGTCCAATTTGGCCGATGGTTTCCGATGTAGAGGTTTGAATATTATTTATCTGATTTCGAATTTCTTCGGTTGCTATAGCCGTTTGATGAGCCAGGTCTTTAATCTCATTGGCTACCACAGCAAATCCTTTGCCGGCCTCTCCTGCACGTGCAGCTTCTATGGTTGCATTAAGAGCGAGCAAGTTGGTTTGTTCCGATATCTCTGTGATGGTCTCCGTCACCTTGCCGATTGTTGAAGCTGCTCCTCCAAGCTCATTCACCTTGGCAGAGGCCGACTCGGCTTCCTTCACCGCAATGGTAGTAATCCGTTGCGCATTTTCTGTATTTTTTACAATATCGGCAAGTGTACGTGCCATCCCTTCTGTTGCTTCTGCTACAAGGCTGATATTGGTAGAGGCTTCTTCGGTTGCGGCTGCTACGGAACTCATATTTGTACTCATCTCTTCTGCCGCAGCGGCAACGCTCATGGAGCGCGATTTCATCTCATCGCTACCGCTTGATAAATCATCTGCAGCGTGATTGAGTTCCGACGAATTTTCTTCAAGATGATCTGCCGACTGTGAGATACCCTGCATTACCCCCTGCAGTTCTTTTTTCATCTCACCCAGTTCCCGGTTAATGGTGCCGAATTCATCCTTACTCATCACCTGCATGGAACCTGTCAAATCTTTACCTACCACTTTACTGATTTCACTGGAGGTTGATCGTAACGGTTTAAGTACGTGGCGATCAAGCAATAACCATGTTACCAGGGAACAAAAGAGAATAATCCCCAAAGTCCAGATTATGATAGAAACAGTCGTGCTTCTTACCTCCTTATTAACAGCATCCAAAGAACTGATAATTTCGAATGCTCCATGAATTTCACCGACCTTCCACCCTTCCAAAGTACCTCCGGTGGGATCTTTGCTCCCCTTCGGGTCTCCATGGCAGAACAAACATTCCTTGGTGAGTTTAATCGGTTTGAAATAACGGATTTCATTGTCAGTGATAATGATCTTGTCTTTGAGATTTTTTGCCTTGATCTCTTCGAGGATAGCCAGTTCATAAGGAGTTGGCTCATTGTTTGAATTTCGGGGACTCACTTTGGGGACCCGAAAGGTATAGCCTGACTTTTCAGCATTAACCGCTGCTGCTTGGATAGCGGTCACCACCGGGACAGCCTGGATCACCTTGTTCGGTGGAATCTCTGCAAAAGGTTTGATGACGCCCATGTCGAGTTTTTTCGACATTTCGTTTCTCGTCGCCTCGGCCATAAGTACAATGGCCTTACTTTTGTCGACAACAGTACGTTCTGCACTGGATCGAATATCGGCTGTCCGTTGTGCAGCAAGGACTACAGCAATAAGTATGGGACCGGTAAGGGCCAAAACCAACATTTTCCACTTGATTGAGAGATCACGGAATTTCACAGGATTATCCTTAGCAAAAATATTGAAAAAAAATGGAACTGTTAGTTGAAGTAAATCACTTACACCAACCAAAGGTCAAAAATAAAACGCTTCTTTCAAGAATACTCTTCCCCGTCATCCTCACATTTGACAATTCTTTAGAGCAGTCCTATTTATTTCTCCATAGATCATATCTAATGACTGACACCGCATATGCCCATGGAGAACATTATGAATGACAAAGCTGCTTCAATGGTACTGGCCTCTTTTACCGCTGACTCTCTTGCCCTGGGAGCTCACTGGATATATGATACCAATGAAATCACCAACCAGTTCGGTTTGGTAGATAAGCTCATCGCTCCGCTGCCCACTTCTTATCACCAGCACAAGCAGCAAGGCGATTTTACCCATTACGGTGACCAGGCATTTACATTGCTCACCTCTCTTTCCCAACACAACGGATTTGACCTGCAGGCATTTTCTACTCTTTGGCAGCAGCTCTTTGTCGATTACAATGGTTATATAGATACGGCTACAAAAACCACCCTGGCAAATCTGCAAAAAAATGGTGTTCCTGAGTCATGTGGCTCCTCTTCCACGGATCTTGGCGGGGCAGCAAGGATCGCCCCCCTTGTTTTCTGGTATCAAAACGACCAAGAACATCTGGTAGAGGCAGCTACCCAGCAAACAAGTATGACCCACAATCATCCGGCAACTATTAGCGGTGCTGTTTTCATTGCCCGGTCGGCGTATAACATTCTTCACGGCTTATCGCCTGTGGCAGCCATGGAAGAAGCGCTTAACGAGGGAGTAAATGACCTTGATCTTGACAACCGTATTCGGTCCGCTCTGGATACCCAAGGGAAGGAAACGGAAAAAGTTATAAAGGATTTCGGCCAAGCCTGTACAATCGCCTCTGCCCTTCCCGGCGCAGTGCATCTCGTAGTAAAATATGAAAACGATCTACAGGCGGCACTTATCGCCAATGTCATGGCAGGAGGGGATTCTGCCGCACGTGGACTTACAGCAGGGATGCTCTTGGGCGCCTACTTGGGGAGTCAGGCCATCCCGAACGAATGGCTAACAGGTTTGAATAAACACCAACAGCTCTTATCGCTACTCAAGCAGGAAAAGAGGGGTTAACAGCCCTTTCTCCAGCAGGCAAAAAAATGATGCAAATTGGTTGAGGTATCCCCGCTTATCCACTATCTTAGTTACTGCTTATATAATAAAATAGGGTGGCTTTTTATTCGTGGCGGGAAGTTTTATTTCAGCAGTCTGCGCATCTTGTTTCGTTGTTCAAAAAGGGCTGCTCATTACTATATTTTTCAACTCTTTTTCTCTATGCCCATGAAGAATATCCAACACCTAATGACATGGTTTTGAAAAGAACGGCAGAACCGGTGGGCTGAAAGTGATCTACCAGCGCATGGAGCCCCCCGAAAACCACGCCCATTTTGCAGGTTCCGGTGATTAACATTGCCATTTCCAATGTGACACCATAAGAAGAGAGGAATACCGATTTTTTACCGGCAGACACTGAATGCCATGCACCTTCCGGACAATCGGAAAAACATTGGTCAGACTCATCGACAAAATCCAGCTATTCATGAGAACTGTTCGGTGGTCGTTCACATAGACAATCTAACAGCAAGGATCAGTTCTTGTTCAAACCACCTTGCTAAACACACTAGTAATCTTATTGCACTGCCCAACAACTAAGGAGAAAAACATGACAAAACTCAAAGGAACACAAACTGAAAAAAACATTCTCACTGCCTTTTGCGGCGAATCACAGGCAAGAAACCGTTATACCTACTTTGCTTCCGTGGCCAAAAAAGAAGGTTATGTTCAAATTTCATCTATTTTCGAAGAAACCGCCAACCAGGAAAAAGAACATGCCAAACGGCTGTTTAAACTCCTTGAGGGCGGAGAGGTCGAAATTAATGCGGCCTTCCCTGCTGGGGTCATCGGTACAACTGCAGAAAACCTGACTGAAGCTGCCCAAGGGGAGAACTACGAGCATACTGTTATGTATCCCGAATTCGCGGCAACGGCTAAAGAGGAGGGTTTCCCCGATATCGCATCCATTTTTATGGCAATTGCCGTTGCCGAAAAGCAGCATGAAAAAAGATACCAGGACCTGAGAGCCAATATAGACAATGGTATCGTCTTTTCACGGCAGGAAAAGGTCACCTGGCGCTGCCGCAACTGTGGATACCTTCATACCGGCAACGATGCTCCAGAGGTTTGTCCAGCCTGTGATCACCCACAGGCTCACTTTGAGCTGCTCGGAGAAAACTGGTAGTTTGTAAAAATACTATCTTTTGGTGGGACTTTTACCCGGATTTCTCATCAATAAAGTTTTTCACAGGGTAAGGCACAAGCCGCGCAGCAGGTAAGGTAGACTCCTAGAGTAAACTACCGCAAGTGGCTTGTAACGTAAATCCTGCGGAAAAATCACTTGACCCAAAGGGGGAACTTTTTGATTAAAAACAAAAAACACACTGTTAACAGTACAAATTGTATTTTGTTTAACAATATCAATTAATTGAATTTGAAACCAAAAAGTTCATGAGAAATTTGGGTTACCGCTGATCTCCGTCCAGGAGATCAGCGTGTGGTTATAAAACAAATAGCTTCGCCTTCATCTCTACCTGTCACTGTTCAGCAACGTTAAGCAAGGTGACTTTCATAGTCACCCTTTTCAGGGTTTGATCATATTTTACATTACATAGCGATGAGTTTTCTTTGCTCATAATTTTAAGGCGTTATCTTTTTTTAAAAAAATTACGCCAACACTTTACAGCTTAAAGAGAATGATTACTCTATGCAACAAATTATGATTCTCAACAAGAACATACTACTGTATACATCAGCAGTATATTGAGAACGTTTTTCTTGCTTTTTCATTTCATATAAACACAATCAAGGAGACCTACTATGGCCCAGATCACCTTACAGGGTAACGCTATTGAAACCGTCGGCAACCTTCCCGCACAGGGGGCTGCAGCACCGGCCTTTACTCTTGTAAAAACAGACCTGTCGGACGTTTCTCTCAGCGATTTCAGTGGCAAAAAGGTAGTACTCAACATCTTTCCAAGCATCGACACATCCGTCTGTGCCGCTTCTGTAAGACGCTTCAACGAGATTGCTTCTCAAAACGACAATACTGTTGTTCTCTGCGTATCTGCCGACCTTCCTTTTGCTCACCAAAGATTCTGTGAGGTTGACGGACTTGATAATGTCGTACCTGTTTCTGTTTTTCGTTCACCTGCTTTTGGCAACGATTACGGTGTTACCATTACAACCGGTCCCATTGCAGGTCTGCTCTCGCGGGCTGTTGTTGTAGTCGACGAAAAAGGCGATGTAGCATACTCGGAGCAAGTGCCTGAAATTACAGAAGAACCGAATTATGACGCTGCCCTTGCAGCACTTGGCTAATCAATACCGACCTCCCTTTCCGGTCGGCCCGACAAGGGCCGACCGGAACGAGGCAAGGTGCCCTTTTTTGGAGGAACACTTTCTCATTCCTGCTCCCCCATCCCCTCCTCAACCAGAGACCTCTTTCCAAGCACCTACAACCTGCAGACTGAGTAAATTTGTCATTTTCTCCGAACGTCGTTACCGATGACGAACTCTTTACATATCCTAAAGATAAAACAGGCCTGATCGCAAGTAACAGCCCTACCCCGAATCTCTCACGACCTTTTTCACTTTAAACTCAAATAATTGATATTATTAATTAAAAAGTAATCCTACAATTAACAATCTGTTTTTCGTTTTCAATCAAAAAGTTCCTCCCTTCGGACTACCTGTGCCCCCAAACCGTCTTAGCACGGCCCCCAACCATCGAAATACTCATTTTTTGACATCTTCATTGACATATTCAGCAGTATTTCTTAATTATTATGCATTATAAAACTGTTTGCCCAACCATTTTCCATGAAAATAGATCCGATCAATATAGCCATCATCAATCACCTGAAAGATGGCCGGGTGCCCTATAAAACCATTGCTGACAAACTCTCCCTTGCCGAAGGTACCGTACGAACACGCATCAGGAAACTCATTGAGGAAGGAATTCTGTCGATCAACGGTCTGGTCAATCCAGAGGCCCTTCCGGACCAACAGGTTGTGATGGTGGGGGTACAGGTAAAAGACATGGATCTGGTCAAAAAAGGAGAAGAATTCAGCAAGCTTAAGGGTGTCATCTCTGTCTGCGTTGTTACGGGTCGGTTTGACCTGATAGTAACCGTCATGCTAAGAAATGACTTCGGCCTGCTTGAATTTTTTACCGAGGAAGTTGCCACCATAAAAAACGTACGGTCTGTTGAGACTTTTGTTGTCTACAAGAGCTTTAATCTCAAAGTACCCTTACCCGGCTGAGCTATCCTTTGGATAGAACTGTTTGCCACCATTAATCATAAGGAGTTGCAAATGAAAACAACACCTCTTCACAGCTGGCACTGTTCTCAAGGTGCAAACATGGGAGAATTCGGCTCCTATGAGATGCCTCTCTGGTATCCTGCCGGGGCTAAAGCTGAACACCTTGCCGTAATCAATACTGCCGGGTTATTTGATACCAGCCACATGGCAGTCCTGACCATTAACGGTAAAGATGGAAGGACCCTCATCCAGCGTTGCTTTACCAAAGACATTGATGCCTGTATCGGCCAAAACAAAACACCTCTGGTCGCCGGCAGGTGTGTCTATGGCATTTTTCTTAACCAGGAAGGCGGAGTAATTGATGATGCCATCGTCTACCAGTTCACCGACAACGACTACATGCTGGTTGTCAATGCAGCCATGGGGAAAACCATACAAACGCACCTTGCCGACCACGTGCTTCCAGATGAACAGGTAAATGTTCATGACCTTACCGACCAAGTAGGCAAGATGGATATCCAGGGACCTGCTTCCGGTCGAATCCTTGCCAAAATTATAAAAGACCCGGCAGTGTTGTTTGATAAAATGATCTACTTTTCCTTTAAAGGTTCCTTTGACCAAAACAAACTACCCTTCCTCCAGGCCGAACTACTCGACAACACCCCGCTCATGGTATCAAGAACAGGGTATACGGGTGAATTTGGCTTTGAACTCTTTGTTGCGCCACAACACATTACATCACTGTGGCAACAACTTCTTGAGGCCGGCAAAGAAGAAGGACTTATCCCTTGTGGTTTGGCTGCAAGAGATTCCCTCAGGTCAGGCGCAGGTCTACCGCTCTCCCATCAAGATATCGGCGACTGGCCCTTTGCCGATAATCCGTGGTTGTTCACTCTGCCCCGTGATCCGGATAGCAACAGCTTTACTAAAAATTTCGTGGGAAGAGAAATGCTGGAAAGCATGGCTTCATCCGCTTGGACCCTTCCCTTTGCAGGGTATGATCTGAGAAAAATTCCGCTGGGCGAAAAAAGTAAAGTCACAGACCTTGATGGCAACATCCTCGGCATCCCCTTGACCTGTACAACCGACATGGCCATTGACCGTGTTAACCACGCGATCATCAGTCTGGCAAGTAGCGAAGAAGAAGGCAAACCTGAAGATTTTCAGCCAAAAGGCCTCTGTTGCGGATTTGTTAAAATCAACACCAAGCTCGATGCCGGCACCCAGGTAATCTTGACAGACGGTAAGCGTAAGCTAAAGGTAGAGATAAGGGAGGATATTCGACCCGGTCGCACTGCACGCAGACCGGTGACCAAAATGATTCCTTCATTATAACGCTGTTTTTATCTACAATATTAGTACATTCATCAAACTAAGCCCTGTTTTACCCAGACAGGAACAACCGGCCTTGCTTCATCCTAATTAATACTGCCTGGAGGTAAACCCTATGAAAGAATTAAACGAATTAAATTTACCCGAGAACCTCGGTTATACAGAAGATCACGAATGGGCCCAAAAGACAGGGGAAACCATTAAAATCGGCGTAAGTGATTATGCCCAGGATCAGCTTGGAGACATTGTCTTTGCAGAACTTCCTACTGTCGGCGACACCTTCAACAAAGGTGATGAATTCGGCACGCTGGAGTCGGTGAAAGCTGTCTCCGAACTCTATATTCCCATGAGCGGAGAGGTTATTGCCATCAATGAGGAGCTGGACGATTCCCCCGAACTCGTTAATGAAGATCCTTACAATAGCTGGATGATCGAAATTAAACCAAGCACTCCAGAGGAATACGACCAACTGCTTTCTGCCTCTGCTTACATGGACCTTCTCAAAGGATAAGCACCATGCGATACCTCCCTCACACCCAGGAAGACATAACAGCAATGCTGCAGGTGACAGGCAACAAGAGTCTGGAGGATCTCTTTTCCGGCATCCCCGACTCCTGCCGCATGACCAATGAATGGCAGCTCCCCGAACCGAAAACGGAGTGGGAGTTGAACGATCATATGCAGGCAATTGCGCAAACCATGAAGGTTGACCAAAACTTCAAGGTCCTGATCGGAGCGGGTAGCAACCATCACCACATCCCGGAAACGGTCAAAGCCCTGATGAGTCGATCTGAGTTCTTGACTGCCTACACCCCTTATCAGCCAGAGATGGCCCAGGGAACACTGCAGGGTATCTTCGAGTACCAGACCCTTACCGCTCGCCTGTTGGGTATGGATGTTGTCAACGCCTCCATGTATGATGGCGCTTCCGCTTTTGCCGAGGCACTTTTAATGGGACTGAGGATAGGCAAAAAGAAAACCAAAGTAGCTGTTTCTGCAGCCATCCACCCGCACTACAGAGCAACCGCAGCGGCCTACCTGCACCCCACAGAATTTGAGTTGATCGAACTGCCTTACCTGGAAGACGGTCGTACTGATCTCAGTGGGCTTTCTGGCCTGCAAGATGTTGCAGCGGTTGCGCTCCAGTCCCCCAATTTTTTTGGCGTGATAGAGGATCTTGCCGGCGCTGCCCAGGCAATCCATGAGCAGCAGGCTCTGTTCATTACCTGTTTTTCGGAACCACTGGCGTATGGCCTGCTCAAAAACCCAGGAAAATGCGGGGCGGATATTGTCTGTGGTGAGGGGCAGAGCTTCGGCCTCGCCCGTTCCTTTGGCGGTCCGGGGCTGGGAATGTTCGGCTGCAGGCAACCCTTTACCAGGAACCTTCCCGGTCGCCTTGTAGGCGAAACTAAGGACCTGGACGGCAAGCGTGGTTATGTATTGACCCTGGCAACCAGGGAACAGCATATACGCAGGGAAAAGGCAACTTCCAATATTTGTTCCAACCAGGGCATTTGTGCTATGACCGCCGGTATGTATATGGCTTCGCTTGGCGGCACCGGCCTGCGTGAACTGTCCCGCCTCAACTATGATAAAGCCCAGTACTTGAAAAATGCTCTCATTGCTCGAGGCGCGCGCCTTTTTTTTGAAGCCCCGACTTTTAATGAATTTGTCGTTGAATTTCCTCACGACTTTCAACCCGCCCATCAACGTTTGCTTGAGCAAGGCATTGTCGCCGGTTTGGAACTTAGCAAGCTGTATCCAGAGCTTAAGGGACGATATCTCTTCGGAATAACAGAAACCACGTCCCGACAGGACATGGACAGAGTAGCAGACGAGGTGCAATCATGAAAAATGGCGTAGGAACCAGCGGCCTGATCCTGGACGAGCCACTGCTCTGGGAAAAAGGAAAAAAAGGCAGAAAAGGCATGTCCATTCCCCACAGTGATGTACCGCAAGCGCCTTTAGACGAGGAGCTGACAGGTACACCCGTAGATTTTCCCGACCTGAGTGAAGTTGATGTGGTACGGCATTACACCCGCCTCTCTCAATGGAATTTCGGAGTGGACAGCGGCATGTACCCACTGGGCTCATGCACGATGAAGTACAATCCAAAAATCAATGAAAAGCAAGCTGCCACACCACAACTTGCAGCAGCACACCCCATGCTTGACGACCAATACTCCCAAGGTGTTCTGCAAATCATGTATGAACTGCAAAACTATCTTGCCGACATAACCGGCCTGGACGCGGTCTCTCTTCAACCAGCTGCCGGTGCCCACGGTGAGCTGACAGGGATGTTGATTTTCAACGCCTATCACCAAAGCCACGATTCCAAACGAACCAAGATTCTCATCCCGGACACGGCTCACGGAACCAATCCTGCCTCTGCAGCACTTTGCGGCTACCGAGCCATTGCTCTCAAATCTAACGAAAACGGCATGCTGGATGCGGCTGATGTCCGCGAACTGATGGATGAAGAAACAGCCGGCATCATGCTGACCAACCCCAACACCCTGGGGCTGTTTGAAGGCCAAGTCAGGCAAATTGCCGACATCGTCCATGCCAAAGGCGGCCTTGTCTATGGGGATGGTGCTAACATGAATGCCGTCCTTGGGGTGGCAGACATGAAAAAATGCGGGGTCGATGTCCTCCATCTCAATCTGCACAAAACTTTTTCCACACCCCATGGCGGTGGCGGACCAGGAGCCGGCCCTGTGTGCGTCACCAAAGAGCTGGAGCCCTTCTTACCCGTTCCCCGTGCCTGGAAAGACGGCGATGTTTACCGTTTGGAACAAGACCGTAAAGATTCCATAGGCAGGGTCCATAGTTTCCATGGCAATTTCGGAGTGCTGGTCCGCGCCTACAGCTACATCCTTTCCATGGGGGCGGAAGGATTACGTAAGGCCAGCCAGTTAGCAGTACTCAATGCGAATTATATCCGGGAACAGCTCAAGGACACCTTCCACCTGCCGTATCCACAACCATGCATGCATGAATGTGTTTTCAGTGACCAACTCCAGAAAGACTATAAGGTAACGACGCTGGACATGGCCAAAAGACTCATCGATTACGGTTTTCATCCGCCGACAATTTATTTCCCTCTGATTGTCCATGGGGCGATAATGATCGAACCGACAGAGACTGAATGCAAAGAGGATATCGATCAATTCATTGCCACCATGAAGGAAATCGCCAGGGAAGCCAAAGAGGAACCAGACAAGCTGCGTAACGCCCCTCAAATCAGCAAGGTCAGGCGTCTGGACGAGACACATGCTGCCCGTTGTCCATGCCTTATCGGGCCAACCCTCCCTGCCGAGTAAGAAGGACAGTGATGCATCCTGCCTGGGTTGAGCTTGGCCTGATCGACTACCAGCAGGCGTACGCCCTCCAGACCCGGCTGGTCACGCTGTGCAGAGGACAAGCCGAGAAGGGCTATTTCCTCATACTGGAGCACCCATCGGTCTTTACGCTAGGCAAAAGAGGCGGTAAGCAACACCTTGGAGTCAGCACCGATTTTCTCAACCGGCAGGGTATCGACCTGGTCCATATCGAGCGTGGTGGTGACATCACCTATCACGCTCCGGGCCAACTTGTTCTCTACCCCATTTTCAGCTTACGCGACAAACGTATTTCGGTCAGCGAGTATGTTTCCCTGCTTGAAGAAGTGATGTTACGCAGTGCTGAGGATGCAGGCGTGAGTGCTTGCCGAAATGAACGGAACCATGGCATATGGGTCGGCGATCGAAAAATGGGCAGCATCGGCATTGCCATTCGTCACGGCGTGACCTTCCATGGCTTGGCGCTCAATGTCAACATAGACCTGGAACCGTTTTCCTGGATAAATCCGTGCGGTCTGACTGACACGAAAATGACCTCCTTGGCACAAGAAACAGGCACCCCCCTTGACCTGAAAAAGGTGAAATTCCACCTCAAAAAACACCTTGCCACCTTGCTTGATCTTCAGTTTGAGGATACCCCCCTGACAGAACTGGTGGCAACCAACGCATAAGAAATGGAAGAAATAAAAAAAAGCGGGAAACCACCTTGGCTCAGGCGAAAACTGCCTTCAGGACCAAACTACGAAAAAATACGGCAACTGGTAAAGAAAAACCACCTGGCAACTGTCTGCCAGGAAGCCATGTGTCCCAATCAGTTTGAATGCTATGGCAAGGGAACAGCTACCTTCATGATTCTAGGCGATCATTGCACCAGAAATTGCAGGTTCTGTGCCGTCCAGCACGGTGCGCTGGGACCTCCTGAAAACGATGAACCCACAAGAGTTGCCCAGGCTGTAAAAACCATGGAGCTACGCTATGCTGTGATCACCTCCGTGACCAGGGATGATATGCCTGACGGAGGTGCCCACCACTTTGCACAGACAATAGAAGCGATACGTGAATTGAGCCCGGATACGCTGATCGAAGTCCTTATCCCGGACCTGCAAGGTAACTGGGATGCTTTGGATGCCATTATCGAAGCCAAACCTGACGTACTTAACCATAACCTGGAAACCATCAAGCGCCTCTACCCAACCGTACGTCCACAGGCAGTCTATCACCGATCACTGGAACTGCTCCGAAAGGTGAAGGAAAAGCAGGTGACCATGATAACAAAATCGGGCATGATGGTCGGCCTTGGCGAAACTATAGAGGAACTGCAAACAGCCTTTACCGATCTTGCAGATGCTCGTTGCGACATCCTCACCCTGGGCCAGTACCTCCAACCGTCAAAAGATCACCTTGCTGTTGAACACTACCTGTCACCGGAAAAATTTGAACTGTTAAAACAACAGGCCCTGCATTTAGGATTTGCAGGCGTTGCAGCAGCCCCTTTTGTGCGTAGTTCCTATCAAGCGGAAGAACTCTACACTCTAGCCGCCAAAAAACCGGCTGCAGCTTCCTGAGCAAGCTGCAGTGCGCTTAGCAAAAAGGGACCACCACCAACCCGACTAGTCCACCAGTCCTTTTTTCTTTAAAAAAGCAAAATACGCATCAACAGTCGGCAAGACACCTGTCAGTGCACTGATTGCCGTCACCTCCGCAGATCCAAGAAATACTTGAGCGCCATCACCCAATCTATTATTAAAATTACGGGTTGAAGTAGAGACAACCGTTGCCCCGGGCTTTACCCTTGCCTGGTTGCCCATGCACAGGCTGCAGCCTGGAATTTCAATCCTTGCCCCGACCTGTGCATACACATTCAGTCCGCCTTCCACCTGCAACTGATCCCGATCCATGCGGGTTGCCGGGGCTACCCAGGTCCTGCCGGCAGCATACGGTTCTCCGGCAAAAAGCTTGGTCGCAGTCCGGTGATGACCAAGATGTGTCATACAGGAGCCGATAAAAGCCTCGTCAACAGCAGTTCCTGCCACTTCCTCAAGTTGGCGGACATCGTCTGGGTCATTGGGACAGGCAAGCAGGGGCTGGGTAATCTGTTCCAGGTCAATTTCAAGTACAGTTTTATATTCAGCATGCTTGTCGCGGGTTAAAAGATCCGGCTCTTCCAACCACCCTTCCAGCACTGCAATCCGACGTTCAATGGCTTCCTGCGATTGGTAACCGTCATTCACCAGCTGCTTCAAAAGCGCCACGTTCTCCTTAACATTCTTGACTACCGCCTCAAGAGGCATTGCCAGAGTACAGGCTGCGGCGCTCCTTTCTGCCGAGGCATCGGCCAGCTCAAATGCTTCCTCTACACTTAAATCATCAACGCCTTCAATCTCCAGAATCGTGCCCGCAAAGATATTCTTCTTTCCCTTTTTATCCACTGTCAACAATCCTTGCTGGATTGCTTGATACGGGATGGCATTGACCATATCGCGCACGGATATCCCCGGCAGTCTCTTACCGTGGAAGCGCACCAGCACAGACTCCGGCATTTCAAGGGGCATAAAACCAAGCGCCGCGGCAAAGGCAACCAGACCTGAACCGGCGGGAAAAGAGATACCCAAAGGGAATCGGGTATGGGAGTCGCCACCAGTGCCCACAGTATCGGGGACAAGCATCTTATTCAGCCAGCTATGGATCACACCATCACCTGGTTTAAGAGCCAGGCCCCCGCATTCAATGGTAGTCTCCGTCATCACTTGCCACCGTTCCACATCAGAGGCTTTGGGATAGGCAGCTGTATGACAGAAAGACTGCATGAACAAATCGGCTTTAAATTTCAAACAGGCTAATTCAGCTATTTCCTGCATGGTCATCGGACCGGTTGTATCCTGGGAACCCACCGTTGTCATAGCAGGTTCACAGACAGTTCCGGGAAGAACGCCCTCACAGCCGCATGCACGACCAATCATTTTTTGCCCCAGCGTATACCCCTGGCCTGGAACCGGTTGAGGATTTTCAACTTCCTTAAACAAAACAGGGGGAGTAACACCGAGCGCCTCACAGGCTGAGAGCATCAAATTACGGCCAATGATGAGATTCAAGCGACCTCCGGCGCGGTACTCATCAAGCAGGGTAGCTGGTGCGTCTTTCATAGCAACAACCTGCCCACCACTTGTCTGCATGGACCAGCTCTGCAGATTAATCACCACTTCATCTCCGGTCTTGAGCCCGGTGACATCACACTCAACCGGCAACATTCCTGCATCACGTGCGGTGGCGTAAAAAATTGGGGCAATGGCTCCGCCAAGGATGACACCACCGCTTTTTTTATTGGGGAGAAAAGGGATTGCCTCACCAATGTGCCAGGCCATGGAATTAATGGCCGACTTTCTGGAAGATCCAGTCCCAACCACATCGCCTGCAAAGCAGACCCGCTTTCCTTGAGCTCGAAACGACTGGATGGTTTCCACGCCGTCGGCAAATCTGGTTTTACCAAAATACGTCGCGTGCAAAGGGATATCAGCCCGTGACTGTGCCTGGTTGCCTGGTGAAAAATCATCTGTATTGATTTCTCCATCAACTTTATAGACGGTCAAGACGATTTTTCTGGGTAACTCGGGACGGCAGGTAAACCACTCCGCCGCAGCCCATGACTGTAAAAGCTCCCGGGCATGACTATTCTCTTTTGCAAGCGTTATTATTTCCTGCAAAGCATCATAAATTTTAATCAGCCCCCGTAAGGCAACGGCGGCCTTCGCACTCGTGTCATCAGCTTTAAGCAACCTGATGAGCGCAGCAACATTGTACCCCCCTTCCATGGAGGCCAACATCTCAATGGCAGCATCAGCTGACAGGTGACTGACAACAACCTCTCCCCGGACAACTCGCTCAAGCCAAGCAGCTTTGATCTCTGCTGCTTTACTGACGCCCGGCTCTACTCTTTGGGCAAGCAGCTCAAGGAGATAAAGACTTTCACCATGCTCCTCCATCAAAAGCTCTGTGACTGCCGCGACCTGCTCAGGGCTCAGAGGAAGCGGCGGCAACCCTTTTTGCAGCCGTCCTTCTTCAGCTATTTTATAACTTTCAAGCATTGATTGCTCACCTGTGTTGAATTTTTTCTTATGCACTACCCTTTCGTTGTACTCACTATCCATTAGAGATACCTTCTATTAGCGTTTTTTTCCATACCCCAGACTCCGAAAACAGATGCCTGACATTGCGTAGCCTCAACTTTTCACACTGCAGCACACTATTTTTATTGCCCTTTTTCTTCATAGATATACGGTGAGCAAGAACTATTTTTCAACACCCCTTCACCCACAGGTTGACTATGCGCTCCCAAGACCAAAATCAAGAGATCTTAAACCAGCCGTTTCAGCTGGCGAAGGTACTCACCATTTCTGTTTGTCATTTTATCCATGATGCGTACTCCAGTTTCCTGGCTCCGCTCCTCCCTCTGTTAATTGAAAAACTCTCCATGTCGCTCACGCAGGCGGGCTTTCTCACAACCGTCACCCAAATACCTGCCCTTATGAACCCTTATCTCGGTATTCTGGCAGATAAGGTGTGCGTCCGTTATTTTATAATAGTTGCCCCCGGGCTAACGGCAATCACAATGAGCCTCATTGGCGTTGCCCCCGGATACGCAAGCCTGGTCGTCCTTTTATTTATAGCAGGCATCAGCGCCGCCCTTTTTCATGTTCCCGCGCCTGTCCTTATTTACCGTTTTGCCGGACAACGCAAAGGCCTTGGCATGAGTTTTTATATGACCGGAGGCGAACTGGCGCGTACAGTCGGGCCACTGGTAGCTATTGGTGCCGTTTCCCTGGTGGGGCTTGAACATATCTCCCCCCTTATGACCATCGGCATCGCGGCCTCATTGCTGCTTTACTTCCGACTCCGCAACATGCCCCTGCCGCCTCGTGCCGCGACCTCTCCCCCATCCATGAAAAGGGCATGGAAAGAATCACGTCATATCCTGAAGCCGCTTTCCGGCATTCTTATTTTTCGCGGCTTCATGCATGCTTCCGGGGCGACCTTTCTGCCAACCTTTGTCAATCAAGACACAGGCAACCTGTGGCTGGCTGGAATCAGCCTCACCGTTTATGAGGCTGCAGGAGTTATTGGCGCCCTCACCATCGGTCCGCTGAGTGATACATTCGGCCGCCGCAACATGTTGCTCTTTTCCCTGCTGTCAGCTCCACCGTTATTATTTTTGTTTATTATAATAACGCCCATCTGGCTCAAGTTCCTTACCCTTTTCGGATTGGGGTTCACCCTCCTCTCCACAACTCCGGTAATGTTAGCTATGGTTCAGGAACATGCGCATCAAAACCCGGCCACTGCCAACGGTTTTTTTATGATGATTTCCTTTTTATCACGCTCAGCAGTAGTTGTGGCGGTTGGCGCAATTGCAGACTTTATCGGCCTTGGCCAGACCTTTCTTCTCAGTGCGGGCCTGGGCCTAGGCGCCATTCCCTTCATCCTGACCCTGCCTCGCAAAGGCACGCAAGAGCCTAAATTGTCAATCTAGCGTTAAAAATAACATTTTACATTATTCTCTTTACAAACTTTTTTTTTACCACTATATTGAGCGATTTTTCTTGCAAAATACAACCAGAGTAACAACGGGCTTATTTATACCAACAGAGCCAGGTGTTACTTTTCAGGGTTTTCTCCTAACCCTGCAGACCTTTTTTAGGCGAACGAAACAAGGAGTTGCAGGCCCACTGTGACTCCTTTTTTATTTAACTGTTAATTTCATCAGAATGATCTGGCGGCCTGCAAGCAGCAACCGAGGACGGCGTAATGAAAAAAGATTTAAGCAAGGTACGTAACATAGGCATCAGTGCCCATATTGACTCAGGAAAAACCACCCTGACCGAGCGTGTACTGTTTTATACCCAGCGAATCCATGCTATTCATGAAGTACGTGGCAAGGATGGCGTCGGCGCCACCATGGACTCCATGGAGCTGGAAAAAGAGCGCGGTATCACCATTCAGTCTGCAGCTACTTACTGCAACTGGAAAGACCATGATATCAACATCATCGACACCCCTGGTCACGTTGATTTTACCATTGAGGTGGAAAGAGCCTTGCGGGTGCTTGACGGCGCAGTCCTCATTCTCTGTTCAGTTGGTGGCGTACAATCTCAATCCATCACAGTCAACCGCCAGATGACCCGCTATAAAGTTCCACGCATTGCTTTTATCAACAAATGCGACCGTACCGGGGCAAATCCGTTCAGGGTTACCGGCCAGCTCCGAGACAAACTCGATTTAAACGCTATCATGATGCAGTTGCCCATCGGTTTGGAAAACGATATGGAAGGGATAATCGACCTGGTAACCATGAAAGCCGTTTATTTTGACGGTGACCAGGGAGAAAATATTCGCATCGAAGAAATCCCTGACAATCTGAGAGATGATGCCGAAGAAAAACGTGAGGAACTGCTCGATGCGGTTTCCATGTTTTCCGATGACCTCATGGAAGCCATGCTTGAAGAGGAAGCGATCCCGGAAGAGATGATCCATGAAGCCATCCGCAAGGGCACACTGGCTCTTGAACTTACTCCGGTCCTTATCGGATCCGCCTACAAGAACAAAGGAGTGCAGCTACTCCTGGATGCAGTTAACGGATACCTTCCTTGTCCAACCGACATTGAAAACATCGCCCTTGATCTCGATAATGGAGAAGAGGAAATCGCGGTATCCAACGACCCTGATGACAAAATGGTAGCCTTGGCGTTCAAACTCGAAGATGGACGCTATGGGCAGCTCACCTATATTCGTACCTACCAGGGAACAATCAACAAAGGCGACACCATGATCAACAGCCGTACGGGCAAGAAGGTCAAAATCGGCCGCCTGGTACGTATGCACGCCGACGAGATGGAAGAGATCGAAAGCGCTGGTTCCGGTGACATTATTGCCCTGTTTGGTGTTGATTGCGCATCCGGCGACACCTTCTGCAGCGGTGGGCTCAATTGGTCGATGAGCTCCATGCACGTGCCTGCTCCAGTTATCTCTTTGGCAATCAATCCAGTGGACAATAAGGCTCAGGTCAACATGTCCAAAGCGCTTAACCGGTTCACAAAAGAAGACCCGACCTTTAAAACCTTCGTCGACCACGAAACCAACGAAACCATTATTTCCGGTATGGGCGAGCTTCATCTCGAGGTCTACATCGAACGTATGAAGCGTGAATACAAGGCTGAAGTAGAAGTAGGCGCTCCACAGGTAGCCTACCGGGAAACCATCCTCCAAAAAGCAGAATTCGACTACACCCACAAAAAACAAACCGGTGGTTCCGGTCAGTTTGGTCGAGTTGCAGGATACCTCGAGCCTATCGAAGAAAGCGACTACGAATTCGTTGATAATATTGTCGGTGGTGTCATTCCTAGAGAATTTATCACCTCCTGTGATAAGGGCTTTCAAAAATCCCTCGCTAAGGGTACATTAACAGGGTCCCCGATCACTGGAATCAGAGCCGTTATAAATGACGGTAGTTTTCATGCTGTCGACTCTTCTGATGTTGCCTTCCAGATGGCTTCCATTGGCGGT
Organism: Desulfogranum marinum; assembly: GCF_963675105.2. Taxonomy (NCBI): domain Bacteria; kingdom Pseudomonadati; phylum Thermodesulfobacteriota; class Desulfobulbia; order Desulfobulbales; family Desulfobulbaceae; genus Desulfogranum; species Desulfogranum marinum. The sequence goes on along the minus strand of NZ_CAXXRO010000004.1, from coordinate 715,138 downwards.
TTCAAGCAGGGTTATGCAAAGGCTAACCCGGTTATCATGGAGCCTATCATGAAGGTGGCGGTTGAAGGTCCCTCAGAATTTCAGGGTGCAGTTATGGGTAGCCTTAACCAGCGCCGGGGTGTGATCATCGGTACTTTTGAGGAAGGGAACTACACTGTGGTCGAAGCAGAGATTCCGCTCTCTGAAATGTTCGGCTACTCAACCACTCTACGCTCTCTGACCCAGGGTAAGGCAGAATTCACAATGGAATTCTCGACCTATAAGCAGGTACCCAAGAGCATCAGTGATGACTTAATTAAAGCATTTCAAGAACAGAAAAAAGATTCGTAACCTTGATGGGTACTGTGATCTAATCATGCAATACTATAACCTTGGTGAGGTAAAATAATGGGATACGAACAACTGGCAAACCAAAATCCGCTGCATTCGCTCAGCATGGGCGAGGAACGAAATCAATTGGGCCTGGTAATGGCCCGTGCAGGCCTGGGCAAGACAGCACTTCTGGTCCAAATAGCACTGGATGCCATACTGCGTGGGGAAAATGTCCTCCATGTAAGTATCGGCGAAACTATCGACAAGACACGTCTCTGGTATGACGACATTTTAAAAGTTATCATCGAAGAGCAAAAGTTCGACAACGCGAGCGAACTCATTGAAATGGTCGCCAAAAACCGGATGATCATGACCTTCAACGAATCTGCATTCAGTAGACCCAAGCTCGAAGAGCGTGTCAACGATCTGGTTCTGCAAAATATTTTCAAACCAAACTGCCTGGTTATTGACGGCTTTGACTTTGTCAACACCGAACGACAGGTGCTCGAAGATATTAAGGACTTGTCTGAAAACATGAATCTGCAGGCATGGTTTTCCGCAATCAGCCATCGTAACGATGATCGTTTTTCACCCACGGGAGTACCTGCTCCATGTCATGAAATAGACGACATGTTCGACACCATCATTCTCCTCAAACCGGAGCCGGATGCAACTATATTGCTGGAAATTATCCGCAACAGCGGTGAAGTGGTTGAAACGGGTAAAGGATTACGCCTTGACCCAACAACCATGATGGTTAAAAAACTTTAATTTCCCTTCAAAGGCTGCCTTTCCAGGCAGCCTTTTTTCATATCCTTATCCGATGCGTTTTCGACCCTGTATCGACCTGCACCAAGGCAAGGTCAAACAAATTATCGGCTCCACGCTCAGTGATGGAGACAATGCCTCACTGACTGTCAATTTTGCATCCCCGCATCCACCCTCTTATTATGCCTCAATGTACCGACAAGACGGACTGGAAGGCGGACATGTTATCATGTTGGGCCCAGGCAGTGAATCGGCAGCAAAGGAAGCACTGCAAACCTGGTCTGGCGGTCTACAGATCGGCGGCGGTATTAATAGTGACAATGCCGGTCAATGGCTCGATTACGGTGCATCACACATCATTATCACCTCTTGGGTTTTCCATAACGGGATACTGGACCAAGAACGACTCGAGTTGCTCATTAAAAAAGTCGGCCGCAAGCGACTTGTCCTTGACCTCAGCTGCCGTTGGCTCAATGATGGTTATTACGTTGTAACTGATCGATGGCAGAACTATACAACTCTAAAAATTAGTCCTCAAATCCTGGAAGAATTGGCAGGATATTGTGACGAATTCCTCATCCACGCTGTAGATGTGGAGGGAAAGAGTATGGGCATTGACAGAAGGCTGGTAGAAATCCTTGCCCAAAGCACTCCCGTTCCAACTACCTATGCAGGTGGCATTGCCACCATGGATGATATCAACCTGATTCGCTCAGCAGGGAAAGGCAGGATTGATGTAACAGTTGGGTCCGCATTGGACATCTTCGGCGGCACGGGAATAGGTTACAGAGAGCTTGTAAACCTTTTCAAACATGACAAATAGCGACCAAAGCACCTCTTCCGACCAAACTCTCAAGGAAATAAAACTCCTTGTCCCGGACCACCTCTACCGTGCCTTCCAGCGATGCGTGTGGATACTTGTCAACCAAACAGGACGCAGTCAAATCGAAATCATGGAAGAAGTAATTCATGATTTTTTGATCAAGCACGAATGTTGACGATTTCCCTTAAAACGCGTACTCTGCTTGACCAGGCATAACAGGTCACTTATTATAACAGTGTGTTTTAACTATCACTGGTTCCAGAAGAAAAACTGTTCCCCGAACACTAACGGTACCATTTACCCCTTTTCCATACATTGCACGCCCATGAATGACCGGGACAACAAACTAAAAAAAATACGCAATTTTGTCGACAAAATGCCAAGCCTGTCGACTACGGTGAGCAAAGTTCTGGAAATATGCAGCCGTCCAGACACTGCCCCCAATGACTTGAATAAAGTTATTTCATTGGATCCGGTCCTGACCGGGCAAGTTTTGAAGCTGATTAACTCGGCCTATTATTCACTGATGAATAAAGTTACGTCCCTCACCCGAGCCATTATTATGCTCGGTCTGAATACGGTAAAGAACCTCGCCTTATCAACAGCAATTATACGCAGTGTCGATCAAGCAAAAAAAACCAAATCACTGCCCATAAAACATTTCTGGGCTCACTCCATCGGGGTCGGAGTTCTTGCCAAAATGCTCGCAGCTGAGCGTGATGTCCCTTTGGGTGAGCGTGAGGAATACTTTGTTGCCGGCCTACTCCATGATCTGGGCAAAATCCCCTTTGGCGATGAATACAGCGAAGTCATCACCCAAACGCGCCGGCAACAGCGTACACTGGTACATGTTGAGAAAGAATTAATGGAGATCGACCATCAGGAAACCGGCGCCATGATCGCTGAAAAATGGAAATTAAACGAAGCTTTAAGCGATTCGATCTCTTATCACCACGATCCACTGAATGCGGCTCCTGAAAATCAGGCTTTGGTTGCGACCATTGCCCTTGCAGATTTTTATGTCTGCTTGTTTGACATCGGTAATGCCGGCAACCGTTTTCCTGATCCGGAACAACTGCCGATCTTGCTGGAGCTAACCGGGCTTGATTGGCAAACCATTGCCAGCCTGTCGGAAAGCGTAGAACAGGAGATAAGCAAGGCGGAAATCTTTCTTCAGGTCTAAATGTACTTGAACTCTATTGATTGGGACACTACATGATTAAGGTAAAATTTTGGGGAGTCCGAGGCTCTATCCCCTGCCCAGGGCAAAGCACGATGAAATACGGAGGCAACACAGCCTGCATCGAACTTCGTTTTCCAGAAGTTAATCGCCATATCATCATCGATGCAGGATCTGGTATCCGTGAACTCGCCGGTTATATGCTGCAGCACGATCTTCCCAATGGCCCCATATCAACAGACATCTACCTCTCCCACACCCATTGGGACCACATAATGGGGTTCCCTTTTTTCGTCCCCCTTTATATCCCAGGTTCTTCGATTAAGGTTTACGGTCCTGTTACCTACGAAGATGAACCACTGGAAGCAGTGGTGGGCGGACAGATGAAATACCGCTATTTCCCCGTCAACATGGGTGAGCTTGCTGGTAACATCGAATACCTTCGTCTCAAGGAAGACCCCAATATAGACCTAGGCGACGGCATCACTCTTGCCACAACCATTATCAATCACCCCATCACTGCCTTAGGTTATCGATTCACTTACAAAGGTGCCGTTTTTTGCACCGCCTATGACACCGAGCCATTTCGAAATCTGTTCATCTCAGACCCAGATGATCCGAACTATGATGAGCTCATGGCTCATGAAGGTGAGCTTGCCGCCCAGGAGCAAAACAAAGTTCTGGAAGACTTTTTTTCCGGTGCAGACCTTCTTGTGCACGATGCGCAGTATACAAGAAAAGAATACGAAAACGGCAAAGTTGGCTGGGGCCACACCCCTATTGAAGACGCAATTGCTGCTGCAAAAAGAGCAGGTGTAAAAAAACTCGCTCTTTTCCATCATGACCCTGAACGAAGTGACACAGACCTCGACCACATGGCGGAACTTTACTGTACAGGTGAAAATTCGGAAAAAATGGACCTTTTCTTTGCCAAGGAAGGGCAGGAAATTATCCTCTAATATTGTACCACAATCAGTAATGATTATTGTAGCAGTAATTAGAGAGCAATTACCCACGCAGATTTTACATTTATTTACTATTGATGGACTCGTAAAAAGTCCATCACTCTTTACCAATTACTACTCTACAAAGCCACATGGAACCCATATCTCTTGACTGCATAGGACTTCCCTGCCCCAAACCGGTTCTCAAAACCAAAGAGGCACTTGAACAAGGACACACTCTCATCAGTGTCACTGTTGACAATGAGGCTTCAAAAAACAATGTTACCCGTTTTGGCAGGAACCAGGGGTGTGATGTCTCAGAGACCGTAATGGCAGACGGAAACTACCAGGTGCTTATCCAAAGCGATGGTTCCATCCAGGAATCGATTACAGTTGACAATGATGCTTATCAGTGCGATCTCCCTCACCAAGGTAAAGATTCACTTATTTACGTCATTGCTGCAGATACCATGGGCCGCGGAAGCGATGAACTCGGTTGGGCTCTGCTCCAGACCTTTATCCAAACAATTAAGGAAGTGACCCCTCCGCCAAGCAAAATTCTCTTTTATAACAGTGGAGTGAAACTTGTAGTAGAAGAGTCCGGCGCAATTGAAGCGCTAAAAGAGCTGCAGAACAATGGGGTAGAGATACTGGTCTGTGGAACCTGCCTTGATTTTTATGAACTCAAGTCAGCAATCAAGATCGGTCAGATATCAAATATGTATGATATCATGGACACAATGGTTGGCGCATCAAAGGTTGTCAGCCCGCTATAAATTGATGGACTCGTAGAAAGTCGATCACACACTAAAGATGGCCAAGTACAAACGTTCGATATACAAGGCGCAGCGTTTTTTTCGAGGCTTTGACTATGCATATGGTATGTCAAAGCCTCGGGAAAAACCTGCAACACCGTAGATCGGACTTTTTACGACGCCATCATAAATTAACAAGTAAGATAGATGTGACTTACAATGCTCCTTTACCTTGAGGAACCAAAGGCGAATATAGGTCCTCCCCTCATAATGTGGATTGTTGTCCCTTAAAAGCATCAATCAGGATTTATCTCATCATCACAACAGCACTACTCTCCTTCTTCTTTGCCAGAGGACAACTATGCGACGACTAACGCTCATCCTTTTCTTATTCTATACCACTCTTATTCCCATATCCTCTTGGGCCAAAGTTTTTCCGGCTGAGTTTAATACAGGGCGTAATCAGCTTATAGCCTACATATTAAGCCATCAACTGCCGGCCCAACATTTTTCCCACGAGCCTTTTGACGACTCCCTTTCAAGAGCGGCCTTTGATCTGTTTATCAGGCAACTTGATCCCCGCAAACGCTTTCTTCTCCAATCCGATATTGACCAGCTCAATGCCTTTGCAGACCACATTGATGATGAACTCAAGAGAGGCCGTATAATACTGGCAGACGCAGGGGCGGAACTACTCAATGACCGAATTCGTCAGGTACAAAAGTATATTGACCCTCTGATTGAACAGGGGTTTGAATTTTCCCAAGAGGAATTCCTGGAAGGGGATCCCAAAAAAATAGCTTATGCTCAAGACGCAGAGGCACTTAAGCAACGGTGGCATAAAATCCTCAAGATGCAAATTTTGGGGACTTATTTTGATGAGCTAGACGAACTCAAGAAAAAAAATCAGGAAAAGCAGATCGACAATAATTCATCACAGTTCAGTGAACGTATAGCTGCTGCAACAGAAAAAGTGCGCAAACGGGTTCACCGCTCATTGGACCGATTACTCAAACAAACCCGTCAGGACCATTACAACAGATACTTTGACACTGTGGCCCGGGCGTTTGATCCACATACGACATACATGCCACCAACATCCAAGGAAGACTTCAATATTCACATGAGCGGCTCTCTGGAAGGCATCGGCGCCCTGCTCCGGGAAGAAGACGGCATGATAAAAGTTGTCCGAATTATCCCCGGAAGTGCTGCCGAGCGACAAGGTCAGCTTGAAGGAGAAGATATCATTCTTGCTGTTTCTGAGACGAATGGGGAACCAGTTGAAATTACCGACATGCGCATCAGGGATGCGGTGAGCTACATCCGTGGCCCAAAAGGTACGGAAGTAAAACTGACCGTTCAAAAGCCCGATGGAGCCAGGATGGTTATTCCCATCACCAGGGATGTTGTTCAGATCGAGGAGACCTACGTTAAATCAACTACCCTTAAAACTAACGAAAATAAAAAAATTGGGTATCTTCGTATCCCAAGTTTTTACCGGGATTTTGCAGCCAATGGAAATGGTGAGAACGGACGAAACGCAACAGCTGATACAGAAAAAGAACTCACCAAGCTTATGCAGGAAAACATCCAGGGTCTCATTCTTGATCTCCGCAACAACGGCGGAGGAGCTCTTTCTGATGCAGTACTCATATCAGGCCTTTTTCTCCCTGGCGGGCCGGTAGTGCAGGTAAAGAATTCACAGGGAATGATCAGGGTTCTGGAGGATGAAGACCCGCGCGTTACGTATTCCGGTCCTTTGATTGTACTTGTTAATCAGTTCAGTGCTTCAGCTTCCGAGATTCTCGCTGCCGCTCTCCAGGATTATGGAAGGGCTTTGGTCATAGGTGGCAAACATACCCATGGTAAAGGTACAGTGCAGGCATTGCTGGACATGAATAGAAACCTGCCACTTCTCCAACTCAAAAAATACGAAGACCTGGGCGCACTCAAGTTAACAATTCAAAAATTTTATCGTATAAACGGTGGTTCCACTCAATTCAAAGGGGTTGAGCCGGACCTGGTCGTTCCTTCTCTATTGGACAACCTAGAGAGCGGTGAACAGTATATGGAAAACTCTCTACCCTGGGACCAGGTGGAAAATGTTGGTTTCGACACCTGGCAGGGACCAAGATTTGACATAACAGCTGCTAAAGAGCAGGGCCGCCAATGGATCAAAACCAACAAACAATTTCAACAGATAAAAGAAGAAGCTGAACGAACCAAAAAACGTATGGAAAAAACCCAACTCGCCATTGACCTGGAAGGAATGAAACAGGAAAGGGAGGAGGTGGCCATGGCGCGTGAAAAAGCGAAAAAAGCCGGTTTGTTCAACGAAGAAACAGACGACGAAAATCATAAAAAGGAAATCCCGCTTGGCAAAGAACTCGAAGATGACCCTTTTGTGCAGGTCTCTCTTTTTCTACTGGGAGATAAAGGCGGCACAAACCAGGTCATAACTCAGATCCAATGATTTTTACCTTGAAATCGCCTGATAATCATGATAGAGCATGTCCTGCATGAATCATCATTCATTTTTCTGCGCAAAGTTTATGCTCTAGAGTGAGTTATCAGGTTGATAACAAAGGCCCGCTTCCAGACAGCTCCATAATCGCCTCACAAATTGCATTGACTTTTCGCTAATTTCCTGTTGCTTCTTTGCCAGGACTCACGCTTTTTAGCTAAAACGATGGAATTAAAAGAGGCCCTCGAAGGTCACAAAAAAGAAATAGTATCACTGTGGATTGAAAGAACCCTTAATAGCTACAAATCCCCAGGTTTTTTCAAAAAAGAAAGTGATTCTTTTGCCAATCCGGTTGGTGTGAATATCAAGGATGCCTTGAGTACAATTTTTGATTTACTCTTAGCAAATGCAGAGCATCCTGATTACGCCGACCCTCTTGACCGGATAATCAGAATTCGCGCAGTACAAACATTTACTCCTGCCCAGGCAGTAGCACCTTTATTAGAACTCAAATGGGTTATTAAACAGGTGTTTTCTACCAAAAAAGATGCTGAGCCACTGCTGAGTGAGCTTGACACTCTGGATTGCGATATTGACCGCATAGCCCTTATGGGATTCAATCTATACATGGAGTGCCGGGAACAAATTTATCGTTGCCGGATTAATGAGATTAAAAGCGGAAGCCACGTCATTACCGACTCAGGCTGTCCTTCCAAATTGTTGCAGGATAAACCGACAACATTGGAAAGCAATTAAAGTATTACACCTTACTAGTGTGACCTGCCAGATGGCCACAGCGATGTCACCTGTGACCGTTCAGTCTGGCTTTCGTAATAACTTATTTAAGTTATTTTAACTTGAAATGCGAAGGAGTGATCGATGAAGTACGCCTTCCCGTTCGCGGCAGTAGTTGCCTTGGTGCTGATAGCGCTCATTGGTGTACAGATACCAGGAATGCAATACTTTTTCGGTGTTGTAATCCCCTATCTGGCCATGGCGCTGTTCCTCGGAGGATTTTGTTACAGGATATTCTACTGGGCAAAATCACCTGTTCCCTTTAAAATTCCAACTACCTGCGGCCAGGGATACTCCCTGCCCTGGATCAAGCAGGATAAGCTGGAAGCGCCCAACAACACCTCTCAGGTGGTGGCAAGGATGTTTCTGGAAATTTTCCTTTTCCGCTCCTTGTGGCGTAACACAAAAGCCACTGTGTATGATGGGCCGAAGCTGACCTATGAATCAAGCAAGTGGTTATGGCTCTTCGGTATCCTCTTCCACTATAGCTTTTTGGTGGTTGTTATTCGCCATATGCGAATGTTTATGGAGCCAGTTCCTTTCCTCGTATCATTTGTGGAAGTTGGGGATTCCTTGTTACAGATTGGCGCACCAACCATGTACATGACAGACGTTACATTGGTACTGGGCCTCCTCTTTCTGTTTGGCAGACGATTGGTCAATCCGCATGTCCGCTACATCTCACTGGCTAACGATTACTTCCCTCTTTTTCTGCTTCTCGGGGTTGCTACCACCGGTATCCTGATGCGCTTCTTTTTACGCACCGATGTAGACATCAATGCCATTAAAGAGCTGGCAGTGGGTCTGGTTACCTTTCAACCAACCATTACAGCAAAAATCAGCGCGATTTTTTATGCACACCTCTTTCTGGTATGTGCACTGCTCGCCTACTTTCCATTTAGCAAACTGATGCATATGGGTGGTGTTTTCATGAGCCCTACCAGGAACATGGCAAACGATTCTCGCATGGTCCGTCACATTAATCCTTGGAATCCTGACATCAAGCCACACTCTTATGCTGGTTATGAAGATGAATTCAGGGAAGACATGATCGAACAGGGTATCCCTGTCGAGAAAGGATTACCGCCAAAACCTGAGGCTGAAACCAAGGAAGAGGCCGAGTAAGCTCGACAAAACCAAGAGTAAAAGGATAACGCAATGGCAGTAGTAAAGGTAGATAAGTTGGCACGAAGCGTTGCCGAGGGACCCTCTCTGATGACTGGCGCCTTTCCAACCAAAGACTGGATGGAAGTGCCGGCGGTTTTTAAACCCGGCAACTACGCTTACCCCACAAAGCCAGAAAAATTAGAATATCTTGACAGTCAGCAGGGTATCAGCTTACCCAATGCAAGGGACTGGAATCCTGAAGAAGACGACTGGAAACTTCCAGAAAACTGGAAGGACATTATCATCCAGGGAATCGCTGATAGACTGGATAAGTTCCGCAGTCTAAAAATTTTCATGGACTGCTGTGTTCGCTGTGGTGCATGTGCAGATAAATGTCACTTTTTTCTGGGAACAGGCGACCCCAAAAACATGCCGGTACTGCGGGCAGAATTGCTTCGCTCTGTTTATCGACAGAACTTTACCTTAGCAGGTAAGATTCTTGGTAAACTCGCCGGTGGCCGAGAAATGACAGTAGGTATAGTTAAAGAGTGGTTCATGTACGCTTACCAGTGTACTGAATGTCGTCGATGCTCTGTATTTTGCCCATACGGGATTGATACAGCAGAAATCACGATGATGTTGCGTGAATTACTGCATCTGCTCGGAATTGGCATCAACTGGGCCATGGAGCCAGTAGCCAACTCCAACAGGACCGGTAACCACATGGGGCTGACCCCCCAGGCGTTCAAGGGCAATGTGGATTTTCTTTGCGAAGATATCGAGAATCTCACAGGTGTAAAAGTTAACCCCACCTTTAACCGTAAAGGTGCGGAGGTACTTTTTATTACCCCTTCAGCAGACGTTTTTGCTGAACCGGGTATTTTTACCTGCATGGGATATTTGATTCTCTTTGAAGCCATCGGACTTGACTACACGTGGTCGACCTATGCCTCTGAGGGTGGAAACTTTGGTCTGTTTACCAGCAATGAAGTCATGAAAAAATTAAACGCCAAAATGTATGCTGAAGCTGAGCGTCTTGGTGTTAAGTGGATTCTTGGTGGTGAATGTGGTCACATGTGGCGTGTTGTCCATCAGTATATGGAGACCATGAACGGCCCAGCTGACTTCTTGGAAATACCGAAGTCACCCATGACCGGTACGGTCTTTGAGAACGCTGCTTCCACCAAGATGGTCCATATTTCAGAATTCACGGCAGACCTTATCAAGCATGGCAAACTCAATCTTGATAAAAGCCGTAATGCCCATGTAAAAGCAACTTTCCATGATTCCTGTAACCCTGCCCGGGCGATGGGGCTGCTTGATGAGCCACGCTATATCATGGATCATGTGTGTGATTGGGTGGAGATGCCTGAAAATACCATTCGTGAAAAAACGTATTGTTGTGGATCTGGAACTGCTCTCAACACTGATGAGATCATGGAACTCAGGATGCGTTCAGGACTGCCACGAGCCAATGCCGTCAAATACGTACGTGACAAGCACGATGTCAATACACTTGCCTGTGTTTGTGCAATTGACAGGGCTACGCTCACCACACTGTGTGATTACTGGGTACCGCCTGTTCAGGTTGCCGGTATTAGCGAACTTGTTGGTAATGCACTGGTATTGGAAGGTGAACAGCGACAGGAACTCGACGAAGGTCTCAGGACTTTGGTCTAACCCCCCGGTTGAAATGGAGGAATAACAATGTACGACAGTGGTAAAATCATTCCGGGGCTGATCATTTTCGTCCTGTTTATCACGATCCCCATCTGGTACAACCATGGCGATGCCGGCAATGCACCAAAGCCGGAGTTGCCAAAAGATGCAAAAAGTTGCGTCCTTTCTGCAGAAGCTATGCGCTCCGGCCATATGCAGCTGCTGAATGAATGGCGAGATGAGGTATTGCGAGACGGAGATAGGGGCACCATTACTATTGATGGTAAACAATATCAGAAGAGCTTGATGCTGACATGCATGGAGTGTCATACCAGTAAGAAAAAATTCTGTGACACCTGTCATGACTATGCTTCTGTTAAGCCATATTGCTGGGACTGCCACATAGCTCCGGTTGAGTGAACGGCAAAGGAGGAGATATACTGATGGATAAAAAAAGAAGAGATTTCCTCAAGGTTGCCGGGATTTCAACACTGGCAGGCCTTGGTGGAACAGCGGTTGTCGATAAAATTGTTGCAGGTGCAAGCCCGGCAGTTGCCAACGCTTCTACTGCTGCACATGCAGAAAAAGACACGGCACATGCCAAAGCACCAGTTGCTGCAACCGGCAAACGATACGGGATGGTCATAGATGTCCGTAAGTTCCAAAATGATCCTTCACTGGGTGAAAAAGCTGAAAGAGCCTGTATAGAGGCTCATAACATCCCAGAATTTCCAGAGAAGAAGGATGAAATCAAATGGATCTGGATGACCAATTATGAGAACTGTTTTCCTGAAAAGAGCCAATTGTACAAGGACGAGACCACCGAGTCACACCAGGTGCCGGTCTTCTGTAACCATTGTGATGACCCACCATGCGTAAGGGCTTGTCCGACCAAGGCTACTTTCAAAAACAAAGATGGTGTGGTCATCATGGACTTTCACCGTTGCATTGGCTGTCGATTCTGTATGGCTGCTTGTCCCTACGGCATGAGAAGTTTTAATTGGCGTAACCCAAGACCTTTTATCAAAGAAACTAATAAGCAATTTCCTACCCGTATGCGCGGTGTGGTTGAAAAATGCAACTTTTGCGCCGAAAGAATCGGTGTAGGAGAACAGCCAGCCTGTGTTGAAGCCTGTGGTGAAAGTAAGGCCATGGTGTTTGGTGATCTGAACGATCCGCATTCAGAGGTAAGGAAAATACTGAAGGAGAACTATACCATTCAGCGAAAACCCTCGCTGGGTACCCATCCATCCGTCTTTTACATAGTATGAGGTTGCCATGTTTGAAAAAGCACTAAAAGGAAACAATTACTACTGGATGTGGCTTGCCTTCCTCGGGTTTTTTATTGGTATTGCCGTCATCTGCTACCTGCGACAGTATTTTTACGGTCTTGGCCTTACCGGCATGAGCCGTGATGTCTCATGGGGACTTTATATTTCGCAGTTCACCTTCCTGGTTGGTGTTGCCGCCGGGGGTGTTATGCTTGTATTGCCGTATTATATTCATAACTACAAGGTATTTGGAAGAATCACTATTCTTGGAGAGTTCCTTGCAATAGCATCCTTGCTGATGTGCCTTATGTTTATTATGGCTGACCTTGGCCAGCCTTTGCGCGGATTGAATGTCCTCTTGTACCCCACGCCTAACTCCATGCTTTTTTGGGATATGTGCGTGCTCTGGGGATACCTGATCCTCAATGCACTTTGTGGCTGGGTGATCTTGACCGCAGAACGTAAACAGGTAAAACCACCAAAGTGGATTTATTTCTTTGTCTACCTGTCTATCCCTTTTGCTATCTCGATCCACACGGTTACAGCGATGCTGTACTGTGGTCTTCCAGGAAGGCATTTCTGGCTTTCAGCCATTATTGCACCTCGCTTCCTGGCATCAGCATTTGCTGCAGGACCAGCACTGATTGTAGTACTGGCCCTTATATTGAAGCGTGTGGCCAATTTTGATGCCGGCAAAGAAGCTATTAACAAAATGGTGACTATCATCATTTATGCAGCGCTAGCCAACATGTTCTTTGTCGGCCTTGAATTTTTTGTCGGCTTTTATTCCAATATTCCTGGTCACAAACATACACTGACTTACCTGTTCTTCGGTCTTGAACATCATGGTCATGTATATAACAATTTAGTTCCGTACATGTGGGCGTTTGTTGCCTTGTTCCTGCTTGGGATCGGACTCATCAGCCATCCATATACACGCAAGCAAAGTGAGCTCTGGCTTGGCGTTGGTTGTGCCTCTATCTTCTTTTCTTTCTGGCTTGATAAAGGTATTGGATTCGTACTGGGTGGCTTCGTACCAACCCCACTGGAAGAAATTGTTGAGTATTATCCGACTGCCAATGAGCTGTTCATTACCATCGGTATATGGGCAACAGGATTTTTCATCTTGACGGTCCTGTATAAAATCGCCATTGGCGTAGAGCATGAAATAGAAGCTTGATTCGCCTGATTTCTGTTTCACTTCTAGTTAAAAAAGCCCTTGGCTCGTGAGAGCCAGGGGCTTTTTTTTATCTGATTACGTACAAAACTCAGCCAATTATCTACCGAAACAGACAGGGGACTAATTTTATTTCTCTTTTAAACCCGGGAGACTGAGCGAAGACTCCGATCTGTCTCCCGAGTCCCTGTACCAGGCTCTGAGTTACCGTCCACCAGGTCGCTACTGTTTAAACCCAATGCCCTGTTTTTTGCCATCAACCCTATTAACGTAATCCTCTTTGGTGATTGCACACCAATGGTAGCCATCGAAATCAGCGTGAATGTACTGTTCTTATCCTTCAAGGTACTTGGATTCCTGACAAAAACAGGGTCTCGACGAGTGATTTCAGCTCTCCTAAAACGGCCTACCTTTTAGCGGGCCATTATTTCAATATACTGCTGCCACCAATACATTATTTGCGGTTTAAAAAATAGATATGATAATCCACCAAGAGAGAGAAAAGGGCCAAAGGGTATCTTAAGCCGTGTACTTTCTTTCTTACTGATCATCGTTGCAATGCCTACGATGCTTCCTGTCAGTGAGCTGAAAAAAACTACATAGAGCAAAGATGGCCAGCCAAGAAACGCCCCGATCATTGCCAATAGCTTGATATCCCCGCCGCCCATACCATCCCTGCGGGTGATGGCATAATAACAAAAAGCGATAAGATAAAGTACCCCGCCACCAGCAAGAATGCCGATAATTGACTCCTGCCAGGTAAGGTACGTACAAAAAAATGAACCAACACCACCAGCAACAATACCTGGAAGACTGATCACATCAGGAATAATTTGGTGATGAATGTCGATAAATATGATAACCAATAGACAAGCAACAAAGAAAAAATAATACAAAAAATCAAAACTCAGTGCAAATCGTACGTACAGAGCTGCCGACAATAAAGCCATGCAGACTTCCACCACCGGATATTGTAATGATATGGACGTTTTGCAACTCCTGCACTTCCCCCTGATTAAACAATAACTAATAATTGGAATATTATCATACCACCTGAGAGCTGTTTTACAGACTGGGCAGTGTGAACCGGGGAAAACGATGGAGGCACCCTCTTCAGGTAAACGAAGGATCACCACATTGAGAAAAGAGCCGACGACAGCTCCAAATAGTATGACTACGAACATGACTACAAACTCCATTAAACACACCCCCATATTTGTCGCATAAACTGCAATCGCTCACAGAAAACTTTATTACTGAAATACCATTACTTACTTGGCATTGTATCCCTATTGGTGGTTGCCATGGAAGGTAAAAAAATCATTTTTTATTAATCCGTACAATCCTACTTCTGCATAATGACTTCCATACAGGAAAATTCGCGCATCAAATCAGCCGAACAAATCACGGAAGATATCTTTCGCCTGACGCTACACGCTCCTATGATAGTGTCCCAGGCTAAGCCCGGCCAATTTGTAATGGTCAAAACTTCTTCTAACCTTGATCCCCTTCTTCGGCGTCCTTTTTCCATCCATGACGTCTCAGCTGATGGAGATCTTTTATTGCTCTATAAAACCATCGGCAAAGGAACCACATTGCTCAGTGCCCTTACTCAAGGAATGAGCGTTGACCTTATTGGCCCGTTGGGTAATTGTTTTACCTATTCGGGTAACCACGATGTGTGCCTCATCGGCGGTGGTATGGGTATTGCGCCATTACTTTTTTGGGCAAGGCATTTGAGTTCAGGCGTAACTAAACCGGGTACACATCGCGTGTTACTTGGAGCACGGCATCGCAGAGAACTCCAACCAATAGCCACTGCATTTCAATCTCTTGGATATAACGTTGACCTCGCTACAGACGACGGTAGCTTAGGTCACCATGGTTTTGTCAGTCAACTCCTCCCCCCGATATTACCTTCAGTCCAAGGGGTATATGTGTGTGGTCCGACCCCACTAATGCAGGAAGTGGCCAACCAATGCCACGAGATTGACATCCCATGTCAGGCTTCCATGGAAACCCATATGGCCTGCGGTCTTGGCGCCTGTCTTGGTTGTACCATACACGGAAGTGACGGCACATATAAGCATGTGTGCAAACATGGTCCGATCTTTGATGCTAAGGAGGTATTATGGACCATCTAAACAACCAATCACCGGTGGATCTTTCTGTTAATATCGGCGGCATACAATTAGCAAATCCTGTTATGACAGCATCCGGTACATTTGGTTACGGCCGCGAATTTGCTCAATTTGTTAATCTCGATGCCATTGGCGGTATTGTGGTCAAAGGCATTTCCATTGAACCCAGAGCAGGAAATCCGCCCCAGCGTATAGTTGAAACCCCCTGCGGCATGTTGAACGCGATTGGACTTGAAAACGTCGGCCTGGAACGGTTTATTGCGCAAAAACTTCCTTATTTACGTTCCATCAAATGTCGGGTTGTTGTTAATATTCTAGGCGATTCTGTGGAAGAATATGCCTATCTTGCCGAAAAACTCTCCGAGCATGCAGGCATAGATGGGCTTGAAGTCAATATATCCTGCCCCAATGTTAAAAAAGGTGGTGTCGCCTTTGGGACCAATCCGGCAATGGCTCAGGCAGTCACCGAGGCAGTAAAGAAACACTCTACCCTGCCCGTTATTGTTAAACTCTCTCCAAATGTCACTGATATCGCTGCGATGGCAAAAGCCGTGGAAGCCGGAGGCGCGGACGCAATTTCACTTATCAACACCCTCATTGGCATGGCCATAGATATTGACAAACGACGTCCTCGTCTTGCCAATATTATCGGTGGGCTGTCAGGGCCTGCAATCAAACCCATCGCCCTGCGCATGGTCTGGCAAGTAGCCAATGCCGTTTCTATTCCGGTTATCGGTATTGGTGGGATAGGTACAACCGAAGATGCACTTGAATTTCTCATTGCCGGAGCCACTGCAGTGCAAATAGGGACTGCCAACTTCTATGACCCTGGTGCTGCCGACACCATCATATCCGGCCTTACGACCTATCTTCAGCAACATAATGAAACCTCGCTCATCAATCTCATTGGTTCACTGGATACTGGTGTGTTATCATGAAGCAAGGACGAGGACTTATATGCGCTGCCACTGCAGCTCAACATCCTTCGGATCTCACCACCCTTATAGAACCTGTGAGAGATAAGGTAGATGTGGTCGAAATAAGACTGGATTTAATGGCACAACCCGAAGTAGCAAACTGCATCACCTGTCTGCCTGACATCCCCCTGCTCTTTACCAATCGACCTCTTTGGGAAGGAGGCAAGTATAGTGGCACTGAAAAGGATAGAATCACAGTGTTGCAAGATGCAATCGCAGCAGATGTGGCCTACATAGATATTGAACTCGACACCGACAAAAAACTGCGCAACGAAGTTATTCTAGCCGCTGAGGACCGTCAAACAGCTGTTATCGTCTCAAACCACAACTTTACGGAAACACCAACAACTCAAGTCCTTGAAGATACCCTTCAGCACATGATGGACAGCGGGGCTGATATTGGCAAAATTGTCACCACAGCCCAAGAACCGACAGATGTAATTCGTGTCCTTTCTTTGTTGCAACTCTCCCATGCAAACCAATTTCAACTCTCAGCCTTCTGTATGGGTGCCGTGGGTAGGATCAGTAGATTGGCAACCCTTTATCTGGGTGGCTGCATGAGCTATGTTGCTGTTGACGATCTCTCTGCTACCGCCCCTGGTCAGTTCACAACAGAGCAGTTCCATTCCCTCATTCACCTTTTTGAAAACAATGAACATTAATGGAAAGACCCGGCTTTTTGCAATAATAGGCAACCCTGTCAGCCACTCCTTAAGCCCTGCCATGCACAACGCTGCGTTTGCCGAGCTCGGTATAAATGCAGCGTATGTACCTATAAAGGCAGACAACATAGAGCAAACTGTTGCCGGACTCCGTACACTTGGCTTTGTTGGCGCTTCCGTAACCGTCCCTTTTAAGGAAACAGTTATGGGCTGTCTGGATAAAATTGACCCGACAGCGGCAAAAATTGGTGCTGTTAATACACTTGCTTTTCGCCAGACAGACCAAGAAAAGATTTGTATATGTAATGGTTACAATACGGATTGGATAGGCTCCAACAGCGCGCTTGCACAAGTTATCGATCTAAAGGGCGCTACAGCTCTGGTAATCGGTGCAGGAGGAGCGGCAAAGGCTGTTGTTTTTGGGCTGCTTACTGCCGGGGCCAAGGTAACCATCGCAAACCGTACCCAGGAGAAAGCAGAAGGCTTAGCCTTGGAATTGGGATGTGATTCTGTACCGTTTGAGAACATAGCTACAACTTCTGCGGATATCCTTATTAACACGACCACAGTGGGTATGGCTCCACACAGTGGCCGAAGTCCGGTTGCCAGTGAGCTTTTACCCAATTATCAGGTCGTCATGGATATTGTTTACGCTCCTTTGCAGACAACATTGCTTAAACAAGCCATTGCTTGCGGCTGCAAAGTTATAGACGGGCTTGATATGCTCCTTTACCAAGGCGTTGAACAATTCCGTATCTGGACAGGCGTACAACCACCTCCCAGCGTCATGCGCAAAGCTCTGCTTAAGGCCATTGATAAGCTCTAGGGGCTTATAAACTAACCAAGAATTGTCACCCATTAAACAAAAAGACATCTACTCCTATGATTGAAATCAAACCGCTGCAAGAGATCAATGCTGTTGTTTCCGTACCCGGATCAAAGAGCTTAACCCAACGTTCGCTCATCGCTGCAGCTCTTGCCGAGGGAACATCCACCCTCCATGGTCCACTTTCCAGTGAAGACACCTCGTATACCATTGCTGCTCTGCGTGCCATGGGCGTAGCGGTTAATGATCAAAACCCTGATAAATGGACAGTTGAAGGCCAGGGAGGCTTGATTGCTCAACCTGAGGAAACCATTTTTCTTGGCAACAACGGTACCGCTACCCGGTTTCTCACATCAGTCGCCTCGCTGGGCAAAGGTCTTTTTCAGATTACCGGCAGCCGGCGCATGACAGAACGGCCAATTCTCCCATTGATGAAGGCCCTGCAAGGTTGGCAGGTTGACATTCAAAGCAATATGAACAACGGATGTCCCCCTCTTACAATTCGTGCTGCTGGTCTTGGTGGCGGCAAAACAATTTTACCGGAAGGTAAATCCAGTCAATACCTCTCCTCCCTGCTCCTCGTAGCACCCTACGCACAAAAGCCTGCCGAGCTTGAGGTACTAGGTGAGGTTCTATCCCAACCTTACGTAGAAATGACTCTGGCGGTGATGGCTGATTTTGGAATTCGGGTTGAAGCAGCGCCAACGCTCAACTATTTTCGAATTCCACAGGGCCGGTACCAAGCAAAAAATTATCTGATTGAAGGTGATGCCTCCAGCGCATCCTACTTCTGGGCGGCAGCAGCTATCAGCGGCGGCACGGTTACAGTGGCAAATGTTCCAGTCCCCTCTCTCCAAGGTGACACCAACCTGGTGCCGCTTTTGGCCAGAATGGGATGTGAGGTATCACAAAAAGATGGTGGAGTGACTGTCAGCGGGCCGGAAACGCTGGAGGCCATTGAGGTGGACATGGGAGACATGCCCGATGTTGCTCCAACCCTGGCTGTTGTCGCAGCCTTTGCCCAAGGGACAACTACTATCAACAATATCGCTCATCTCCGCATTAAAGAGTGTGATCGCATATCGGCAGTAGTCTCCGAACTACGCAAGCTTGGCGTAGATATTGAGGAAGAACCGTCACGAATGCGAATCCACGGGAAAAGCGGCAACAACGGCTATCATGGTGCTACGTTGGAAACCTATGAAGATCATCGAATGGCGATGTGTTTTGCTGTGGCAGGCTTGCGCATTCCTGGGGTAAAGATCACTGGCGAATCATGCGTTGCCAAATCATTTCCGGATTTCTGGGAACGATTTGAACTGCTCAGAGGGTAGTCTCTCCGCTGCCACACACCATTAGTAACAGACAAAAGAAAATCAGGGGACAAAACGGGGAAGTACAGTCACTGCATCGTGGAGTTTGCACCGCAATTTTTGGGCAGCATTGCCACGGTTGGCGGCCACTTCCAAAAATCCGTCACTATCGATAACCACACAGAGACTACCGGGGTTACAATCAGAATAGGTCCTGAGCAGGGGACCTATCTGTTCTCCCCCAAGTTGGACCAGTATAGTGTCGGGAGGGTCAGCCCACCCCTGCAGATCCGCATAGCGAATCGACAGACGAATATTACCAAAATGATCAATTCGGACCACCTCTCCGATCACTTGGTCATCTGTCCGCTGCACCTTCAGACAAGGTAAGCGAACACAATCTGCTGGATGAACTGCCTCACCTGCAGTAATAAACGGCTCTCCCTTAGCAAGATCTGCTGCCAGTGGAGCCATGATATCACGTCCATGAAATGTTGCACTACTCTCAGCATCACTTGCGGTTAACTGCCTGATATCATGAAGCGCCCCTTTTTCGATTAATGCTGAAAACACCCCATTGTCCGGTGCAATAAAATAA
Source organism: Desulfogranum marinum (assembly GCF_963675105.2). Taxonomy (NCBI): domain Bacteria; kingdom Pseudomonadati; phylum Thermodesulfobacteriota; class Desulfobulbia; order Desulfobulbales; family Desulfobulbaceae; genus Desulfogranum; species Desulfogranum marinum. Next base: position 695,366 of record NZ_CAXXRO010000004.1, on the reverse strand, counting down.
TAATCGTTGCTCCGTGCGACAAGAATGGCCCGGTGACTGCCAACACCCGGATCAACCACTGTCAGATGAACGGTACCCACTGGAAAATGATGGTAACAGGTGAACAGTGTCAATGCTGCCCCTTGAATATCATGCCGGCCAATGGCATGGGTGATATCAATAATTTTTGCTCCTTGCCATCGCTTGAGTAATGCACCTTTGAGCTGTCCCACATAAGGATCACTAATGCCAAAGTCAGTTATGAGCGTAACAATCCCTGATGGTTCCATTAATTATCAGCCCTCTTCGTCTTTGAGCAACAGTACATATAGCGCACCATCTTCTTTCATCCTTCCTGCAGCCAACCCTGCCTCTGCACCGCTCCCCCAAAACAAATCAACTCTTCCAGGTCCACGAATAGCAGAACCGGAGTCCTGAATAGTGACAAACCGCTGCAAATCATTCCACTGCACGATATGCTGGTCACGAACCACTGGTTTTCTGGATTGAAGAAAGACCAATGCGCCGGGCGGAAAGCAGGTTTTATCTGCAGCAATTGACCGACCTGGAGTCAAAACCTGCCCGATACTGCCAACCGCCCCTTGGGTATTTCCCCAATCAAAAAAAATAAAAGATTCATTGTGGTGCAGGATCAAATCGCGCTGTTCCGGATTTTTGTCGATGTAGGAGCGAATCGAGTCAAGACCGGCCTCTTCCAACGTCAGCATGCCACTTTCAACCATATATTTACCAATACTGCTGTAAGGCCTGCCATTTCGCATGGCGTAATGTACTCCGCGTATGGAACCGTCTGGAAGGGAGATCAATCCTGAGCCTTGAATATGAAGGACAAAGGCATCAAGGGGATTTTTGAGCCAAATCAGTTCTTGCCCTTTGAGCAGGTTGTCACGTTCTATTTCCCCCCTTGTCCAATACGGTACAAAGTGGTCCTGGTCCATCCTGCCGACAGTTTGCTTTTTCCGGCCTTGCTCGACATGCCGTATTACCAGATCTGCCGGCACCTTGTACAAGGGATAGGCAAAGACTGGTGTGCGCTTGAGACTACCGGGAAATAATGGTTGATAATAACCAGTTACGAGCATGGATCGATCGGGATTAAATCCAGCGATGCCCCTTGCTTGATACACGTTGAAATGACGAGCTATCAGCTCATTCAATCTTGTTGGAGATGGCTTGTCAGTTAAAATTTTTTGAAAAAACTCTACTGCACGGGTGATATCTGCAGCCGTACATCTCCTGTTATCGATGGTATAAACAGCTGAAGGGGGAAGGCGTCGCAGATAAACAAGACTTTTTGTAAGAGCAGCATCAAGGTCTTGATAGGCAAGGTCATCTGTAAAAAAGGGGTAATCAGATTTGCTAATCTCAGAGAGTGGCTTTTGGCCACATCCAAAAGGGAGCAAAAAAAGAAGCAAAAAAATGAGTACAAAAGATACAGTCGGTTTCATTATTGCCTTAATAAATGCGGTCACACCATATCGTGGCGGTTAAATTTTCCAACTCACTCATGTCATCAAAAAAAAGCATCTTACCGCATGTTGATAGAAATAGGTGAAGTTCTAATACGATGATAGCATAAAGGATTTTGCTTTCCGGCAATGGAACAGCAGTCCGACGGAAAAGGAGAAAGGCCCTGCTGCATAGCAACAGTTTTATCTTGTAAGAAAAAGCAACAGCAACGGGGAAACAGAAAAGCACCGGTGTCCACCATGTCCATTTACCCCAGGTTGCGACAACTCTTGTCCTGACGGATTCTCAAGGGGTGCTCTTTATTGTTTGCAATTCGCCTCCCTCAACAAACATGCTGTTTCAAAAATGCTGAATAAAAACGGAAAGAAAATGATCCATCTGGTCCTCTGGCAGGCTATTAATCCCAGCTGCGGCGGCTCTTCCACCACCTGTGGGAAAGAGACGGCAGAGTGTGTCCGCACCTGTCCGGTTGACAAGAGGCGCTCGGACACTTACCCGATAACTGCCGTCATCGTTGACAAGCAGGGTTGCATGTGCCTTTTCCGGTGCCTGTCGAGCAAGCTGATTGGAAAAGACGCCCACAATTCGTCGGGCCCAGGCAGCATTGGGCAGCTGGTAGACTCTTCCTGTCTGAGCGTCCTGCAGTGGCCCTAAATTTTGTGCATATTCCATATCCTGGGCATACCCTTCTTGCAATGAGGCCAAGGTAGTAGACTGCCGGTAAAAATCAAATGGATCGCGGTAGGCATGAACCTCAAGAAAAAGCTCGGCTGGTGGAATATGTAGATCCTCAAGAGTAATGCCGTAGCCGTTATAATTCAGCAGATGGCCAATTTCGCGCAACTGGGTCACCTGTTGCTCACTCAAACGCAGTTGAGTGGCCTTTTCCTGTGCCACTTCATCAAGATTATCACCAAAGGCACCGGCAATGGCCCATAATGCAAACCTACCTTGCAGAAGGGAATCCGCAATAAGGGAGGTGCAGGTCTCGGGGTGGGGGTCAATATGTGTTGTAAGCTGAGGAGAGAATGGCAGGTCGCCACTGAAGTGATGATCTATATACGTTATCTGATTATTTTGTTGAAGAAGCCGTTCTACTGCATTTCTGTTTCTATCAAAGGAGATGTCCAACACCGTCACCTGAGCATTTTCCACAGTAAGAATCTGCTGCAGGAGAAGCACATCTCGCTTCACGCCTGTAATAAGTCGCGCTTGCGGCTGAGGCGTGGCAAGTCTAAGTTGATGCAAAGCGCAAATACCATCTGCATCGCCGTTAAAGACATCAATATATTTCATAAACTGAGAAGAAAAACAAAAGGGATCATTTAAAACCCAGGCAGATCAAGCCCTAAAGGATTACCGATGTTTGCCAGCCTAAACATGAGCATATAGGTCTGATCACCGTCCGCACGGTTAGTTAAAAATTCAACAGACCAGCATGCCGGTTGATAGAGGAGGCGAAAGTTCTCCTCAATGGTCGATTCGTCCTCGATGGAGCGTTCAATTCCATAGCCCACTGCAAAGTTGTACGGCAGAACCACCCAGGCATCAAGACTGATGGAATTAGTATCTTCAGTATCATCGTACTTATAGTCAGCTGACAGATAATCCCCCCGGTTGCTTTTCAGATCCACTTCAACGGTATGGGCATATGCACCTTCCCCGTAAACGCCGATCTCTGACTTATATTTGAGCCGTACCTCCTCCCACGGATAATACCCCATCTCAAGATTGATGGCGGTCAACGGCGTATCTGTCTCGTCGCTGGTAAAATCATATCCCTGATAGATTTTAAAATATCCATAGTCACGGTCATATTTACTTCCATCACGGTCCCCATAAATATCAAAGAAGTTATTGATCCCGTAATAGATGATATTTTGATCAGCTATACTGTCTACACTATCCAGATAGGGGAGGTCATCCTGGTCATCGTCTGAAACATAGTCATAGGACACATAGGGGCGAAAGGTATGACTCCAGGCATAAACATTGCCTATATCAACATTGAAATCACCAATCATGGTTGTCCCAATCTCAGCACCTGCATCGAAAAGTAATCGATTCTCAGTATCTCCATCTGCAAACCCATCAGGGTTGATGTCTTCATCACTCTCATCCCCCCCTAATTGTACGGCATAGAAGGTATCTCTTACCCCGACATTAACGGTTGTCTCCAGATAACGACTAAGCGGAACAGCCATGTTCAGCTTTGGGTGGACATCAAATCGATGGGCTCCGACCCCTTCTTCACGATAATAGTTGACATAATCAGCATCCCAGGAAAAATCGATCCCGCTGTTATCATACACAGATAAAAGTCCGGTATAAGACAGTGAAGGGAGTTTCCACAATCGCGACGGACTACTATCGCCCAAATCATCAATTGCCAGAAATTCACCCTGCAATGAAGATCCATTGTCAAAGGAACGAAGGATCTCTAAAGAATTTTCTCGATAGAGTGATGTTTTATTCTGAAAACCACGACCAAAAACATCAAGAAATCGATTTTGGGTGGTTGTGAAGCCGGTCATACCGGTATTAAACTCTGTTAAATAATCTTCATCAGAGACAATGTCCAAATCTAAACGGGTAGTCCACAGACCAATGTCCTGGTCAGCCTTTCCTCGTATCCAATAACGATCTTTATTGGTGTGCGTATACCCAGTCTCTTCATAATATTCTGTCTGCGACGGATCGCTTAAATCATCAGACAGGTAGTTGGCCATCAATGCGCCTTTATCGTTCTGATCTACAACATAGCGAAATTCGCCACCAAGCATCATTCCCCTTTCAGCCAAATATTGAGGATAAAGGGTGATATCACTGTTGGGGGACAGATTTATAAAAAACGGCAGTTCAACACCAAAGCCATCCCGGTCAGAAGTAGAAATAGAAGGGAACAGAAAGCCTGTCTGTCGTTTACGTTTGGCCGGCAATATCATGTAGGGCGTATATAGTATGGGTACACCTTTGACCCTGAAAGTAGCATGCTTTAAAAAAGCATACCCACCATCAGTGATTTCCGCATCAGCAGCGGCAAAACTCCACGGTGGGGTTTCGCCATCTTTGAGCTTACAGGTGATGATCCATCCGTCTTCTATGTGGTAGGTCAAGTCGCCGGTCTTTTCAACCACTCGTCCCTCAAGGTGCATGTCTTTATACTGGCGCAGGACAGTAGCGTTTTCAAAAGTACCGGTTTCATCTTCCAGGTCTACCACCCCTGATTCGGCACTTAATTGATCCGGTCCAACATCTATGAGCAGATTCCCGCGAGCCTTAACCCGACCAAGATCGGCATCATAGACCATCCAGTCTGCCTTTATAGTGGTCAGCACCTTGGTTGTGGTCACGTCTTTATCAGCATCTTCTTTATCAGGAGTGTCCTGATCGCCATCAACGGGGGCTTTTTCGTCAGCACTCTTACCTAAAAGATCACTCCAGTCACTTTTATCTTTTTCCTTTTTCTTGCGGGTAACTGATTCCTTTTTTTCAAGCACCACGTTACCTTCGGCGATCACACTTGGTGGATCTTCATAACGGGTTAATTTATCTGCAGTTATCTCCCATTCTTGGGCATCAACCGATTCTGCATGACCAATCGCAGGCAATTGACTACATGGAAGAATAAGAATGAAAAAAAGGCTGATGATCGGGGACTGAAAAGTGAATTGTTTCACCTCGATCTACTCCTAGGCGTTAAATTGAGAATTAAAAGCTAGAACAACGACTTGTTCACACCCCAAGGTGCAACAGAAAATATGACTCCCGATTCATTTTATAACGAAATATTGCAAGACGCGCCCAGTGCTCAAATTAGGCAAAAAGATAGCATGGAAATCTGTTCGAATGTACGCGTACGGCCAAATTGTGTCAAGTTAAAAGTCATAGATTTGCCTTGCACAGCCATTGAATTTAGTTTAAGAAACGGCTGGTTGGAAGAGGAGAGCCTTCGGGGTTTATCTAATTCACCAGGGGGGTGAAAAAAATACCTTTAAAAAAGAGTAACAAGGCTCCTGACGGGTATCGGCGCAGTTCCAGGCAATATACTGTGAGCGCGTCCTTTATGCACAATACTTTCACGATGACCTACGCAGTGTTGCTTGCCCTCTATTACTTGCAGAATTGCACAGGCTCTTCCTCCGTCTCCTGCCCAACGACCCCTTTTCATGCATAATAGGCATGATCCAGTAAATACATATTGGCAGAATACCGCTATTGGGGCACAATACGGAAAAAGAATACACTGGAAAGAACTGTTTTTTTTGTAAACTTAAGCGTTCTTCTCCATCATTGATTAAATAAATGCGCCTTTCCTTCCCTCACACTACGACAAACATAGACTTTTTCGAAGGAAAAGCGCAAGAGGTCACTCAAAACGACATCTCTTAATGCATATCCAGGGATGAGGAGAGAGAACGCATACCTCCTTTTGCCAGGGAAACATTGATAACTGCAAAGTGGCCTAAACCGGCATTGAACTAAGCTGTAATCAAAAAAACAGACACAACTTCGGAACCATAGCCGGCTAGTGGTAATGGTTCTGAAGAAATTGTAAGGATGACAAAAACGGCGACGATACATATGCGCCGATTTAAATGAGGCCTTTGTGAAAAAAGGTCCCTAAAAATTGAGCAACTTCCTGAACTACTCGCCAGGGAAAGTGCACCTGAACACACCTTAATCGGAAAAACAATTATTTACAGAAAGCACTGTTGGTCACCACGTCACCAACATACTTTTTCCAAGACAAAGTGTATTCCTTGCCCTGACCATTACGAGCAGTTAAGTATCTGTGGATACTTTCCATGGTAAAAGAACACTTTACTTCGAAATGACACAACGTATCCAGGGAAATGTTGCTTGTTAAATCAAGCCCAGGATCAAGAATGACAGACGACGAAAATAAAACCCCTCAAGAACCCAAACCCACTATCAGAAAAGCTACCACCGGGGCATGGTGGAAAAGCGTCAGCGCCACCCCCCGGAAAAAAACCACTCCGGAAAAAAAAGTTCCATCCTCCCCTCCAGCTCCCCTCTCACTACCGGTAGAGCAGGAAGGAGAGCAACAAGAAGCATTTACGGTTCCAGATAATGCTGAGCCGGACATATTCACCCCTGCTCCTGCCGCACCGGCTATAGAAACAGCAACCAAAGCAGAGGCAACAAAAGAACGTAGCGCCGATAGTATTGAGACAACCGATTCCGGTGTGCAAACCAGCGAACAGCCTTCTCCTCCACCAGCAATAGAGGCGGAAAAAAACGTAGAAGAAACAAAAAAACAAGCTGTTGTTGACAATAAGGTAGCTGATTCCGATATCAGTATCACCGAGCTGACATCCATTTCACCAACTATAGAAGAAGAAAACAGCCAACAAGAAACGAAAGACCCCATTGCTGAAGACAAGCAGAGTGTTGATCCCGGCACAACAATTACCCAGCTGAGTTCTGCCGACCAAACTCTAAAGGCAGAAAAAAAGAATGACCAAACAAAAGATCCCATCGCTGATGATAGCGATATCTTAGAGTTTGATGTCATAACCACTGAAACAGAACTATCGGTTGCCCTAGAGGAAAAAGCTGAAAAAACCAGCCCCCGTAAACCAAGCCGTAGCAAACAGGGAAGGGGCAGAAAGGAAAAAAGAGTAGAAAAAGAGCAAAGTATCCCGCCAGAGCCTACTGTTTCCGCGAAACTGCTCATCAATGCCGAAGAGCCTGAAGAGTGTCGGATTGCGCTTATTGAAGAAGGTCGCCTTGAGTCCTATCATGTAACAACCGTTTCCCGTGAGCGAACAAAAAACAATATCTACAAGGGAACCATCGTTTCCATTGAGCCCAATCTCCAAGTCGCTTTTGTGGATATAGGAACAGGCCGAAACGGATTTCTTCCCTTCAGTGAAATTCATCCTGAATATTTCAGGCAGGATGTGAGCGAGCAAAATCGCAGGCTTATTGCCCAACATCAGTGGAAAAAACTGAAAATTGAGGATGTTGTCAAAAAAGGTCAGGAAGTTCTTGTCCAGGTAGTTAAAGAGGTGACGGGTAATAAAGGAGCCAATATAACCACGTACTTGTCACTTCCAGGTCGTTTTCTGGTTCTCATGCCCGGCAGTGACAGCGCAGGTATCTCCCGTAAAATAACCGGTGAGGAGCGACGCTCCAACCTGCGGCAAATAATGAGTAGTTTCACGATACCGGAGGGGGTTGGCTATATCATCCGAACTGCGAGTGTCGATATTACCAAAATAGGGTTGCAAAAAGACCTCCGTTTCCTACTGCTGCAATGGGAAGATATCAAACGCCGAGGACAGACAAAAAATGCCCCTGCATTAATCTATGAAGACGAAGACACGGTTACCCGTTTCCTCCGCGATCACTTCAGCCCTGCAATTACAGAAATTACAGTCGATACTGATCAGTCGTACGAACGTGTTACCAATTTCGTCAAACTGCTCCCGGTCAAGCAGAAAGATGTAAAAATAAAAATGCACCGTGGGGCCAAGCCCATATTCAATCAGTTAAACATCGAAGAACAGATTGAATCTATTTTCAAACCGCAGGTTGCGTTGCCATCCGGCGGATCCATTGTCATTGATCCTACTGAAGCGCTGGTTGCCATTGACGTCAATTCGGGTCGTACTTCCAAAAATGCCGATTTCGAAGAAACCATCTTTCTCGCCAATATGGAGGCAGCTGCGGAGTTGGCACGCCAACTTCGGCTGCGCGACCTTGGCGGCCTTATCGTGGTCGATTTCATTGATATGCGAAATAAGAAACATATCCGTGAGGTTGAGAAACAGGTCAGAACCAGCATGAAGCGTGACAAGGCCAAGGTGGATACCAGCAAAATATCCAGATTCGGCCTTATGCAGATATCGCGTCAAAAAATGGGCGCACCTGTTGAGAAGGCAAGTTATAAAACCTGCCCCCATTGTCAGGGCCGAGGAGTAGTTCGTTCGGTAGAGACGCAGGCATTATACTATTTAAGAAGGATACAAACAGGCATCAGCCGCAAAAAAGTCGATAAAGTGGAATGTAGACTGCCGCTGGAAGTTGCCCAGTACCTGCTCAATAAAAAGAGAAACGAACTCTGTGAGTTGGAACTCAAACATAGTGCACTCATCGACATTTTACCTATTGTTGAGATGCGACCCAACGACAACCAAATAGATTTTGTCAAAAATAAACAAAATGTCGACAACGAAAACTAACATGGCCGATATTCTTTTCTATAAAAGACAAAAAGGCATGCTCACTAAAGAAAAAACTTGCACCTCATCCAAAACCAGGGTATATCCTCCTTCACTTATGCGCCAGTAGCTCAGCTGGATAGAGTGCCGGACTACGAATCCGTAGGTCGGGAGTTCGAATCTTCCCTGGCGCGCCAGTAATCCCAAGGGGTTAAGTCATTTTGGCTTAACCCCTTGTTTTGTTACAGGCAATCTGTTGTATTCTTGTCCAGCCTTTGCATCCAAAAAAGAATGTTTCCACTCTAGTTTCATTCCACTCCCCTAAAAGCCAAGCTTGGTTAGAACACCTTTTCGAGAAAATTTGTGAAGGTACTGGTCTCACAAAAAAGGGAGATTGTCTGCATAAGTCCAAACCATGCGATCTGACTTCACATATCGTATGGTTAATTAAGTCTGAGATTTTCCCCGAGAGTCGCCGAGTCTAGTTTGCAGGACAAAAGCTCACCCCAGCCTCTGCATACCAGCAGTTAACCTTACCTCATAGAAGCTACAGATTAGTAGCTAACGCATCACTAGAGCGACCAGGTCCTTGAAATGGTACTACAAGCCGTCCCCAAAAGAATGGACAAAAAGATTTTGTTTGCTCTGCTGTTTTGGCATAGCCGACAGTAAATGGCTAGTATATCCAATGCCCAGCAGGTATACTCATGATACGTATGCCTGTATATATTGGCATGGTCTCTGGTCAGTTGATCTCAACTGTATACTTTACCTGACATCTTGCGTGATACTTTCATGACAGTGATAGATTTACCCAAAAAAGCGAGGCTGCTTGTTGTCGATGATGAGGCAGGTGCACGGGAATCCCTTGAAGCTATTCTTGAAGATGATTTTCTGGTGGTCTGTGTCGAAAACGGGCACGAGGCCTTAAATACCATACAAAAAGAGGAATTCGATCTTGTGCTGCTCGACATGTCGATGCCCAAAATGGGCGGAATTGAAACCCTTGAGCAGATTAAAATCTACGACAAGTCCATTGATGTGATCATTGTATCGGCCATCGATCGGGCCTTGGAAGCGACGGCAGCCATTCAAAAAGGTGCTTACGATTATATTACCAAACCTTTTGACCCGGAAACCATCCTGACCAGAGTTGACCGAGCCCTCCAGAAACGATATCTCGAGCAAGAGGTTTCCTTTCTCCGCTCCGAAATGGCGCAGCACTCTAAACATGCACAAATCATAAGTCAATCCAGGCAGATGGAGGATATTTTTTTCACCATTAATAAGGTGGCAAGCACTTCCAGCAGCGTGCTGGTTACCGGTGAAAGCGGAACAGGTAAAGAATTGATTGCCAGGGCAATCCATAGTGCCAGCGAGCGCGCTCAAAAATCCTTTGTGGCCTTGAACTGTGCCTCTATCCCCTCAGAGTTGATTGAGAGTGAATTGTTCGGTCATGAAAAAGGCGCATTTACCGGTGCTCACCACCGTACCCCGGGCAAGTTTGAATTTGCCAATGGCGGCACCTTGTTGCTGGATGAAATTTCTTCGCTGAAAAGTGAATTTCAGGCCCAGCTGTTGCGAGTGTTGCAGGAGCGGGAATTTACGCGTGTTGGTGGACACAAAGTAATAAAAGTGGATGTGCGCATCATTGCGGCCACCAATACCAGGCTGGAAGACATGGTCCGTGAAGGAAAATTTCGCGAAGATCTTTTTTTCCGGTTGAATGTGATTCCGATTAATGTACCTCCATTACGGCATCGCGAGGGAGATGTCCCTCTTTTGGCACATTACTTTCTGGGAAAATTTAACCGGAAATTGAATAAAAATATCAAAGCGATAACACCTGAGGCGATGGCGGTTTTGGAAACGTATCCCTGGCCGGGAAATATACGCGAGCTGGAAAATCTGATTGAGCGCATGGTGGTGCTGGGAACCAACAATACAAAGATAGATCAAGGAGATCTTCCCTCTGACGTCCTTTTTCACGAAAAGACCGTTCAAAATTTGCCAGGGCCTGAAGGCAGCAATATCGGACTACTTCAAGCCCGCAACTCTTTTGAGTTCAGCTATATAATGCAGGCTCTTCGAAAATGTAACTGGAACCAGACCGAAGCTGCGCGGTTGCTGAAAATACATAGAAATACCCTTATTCAGAAAATGAAGTCCTTAAATATCCGTAACCGCGACTGAAGAAAGGGGGCTTTTATGCAGCCTGACAATATTTACAACAGTCCTGGACTGGATGGTGTCAGGACAGAAATTTTTTCATCTATAGGCAACTGGATGGTGAATTTGGTGCCTTGCCCCTTTTTGCTTTCCACATCAATCCGGCCCCCATGTTCGGTAATCACTTTATGTGTTATTGGCAGTCCCAAGCCGGTACCGCTGTCTTTGGTGGTGAAAAATGGATTGAAAATCTGCTGCAGTTCCTTCGGGGATATGCCTTGGCCGGTATCCTGGAAAATGATAATGATCCTGCCGTTTGTTTGTGTAATCGGCTGTTTTCCATCATCAGCAAATTCTTCGTAAAAGATTCTGGTTGTCAATCGACCACCGTCGGGCATGGCCTGGATGGCATTCCGAATCAAATTGTTAAATGCTTTAATCAGTTGATTGGAATCGGCCTGTATCAGCGGCAGGTTATCTTGTAGATCCTGATGGTATTCAACATTAGACCGTTGTAAATCTTCTTCTACTGCATCAACAGATTGTCTCAACAATCCGTTGATATCGGTTGTGGCGAATTCATACCTGGGAATTCGGGATAATTCCAGAAGCTCCTCTACCAGTACATTAATTCGCTCTGTTTCCCTAGGGACCGTACGGTTGAATTTTTCAAGAAAGCCGGGCTTATCAATCTTGCGGGGAAGCAATTGGACAAATGTCTTGATGGCCGAGAGTGGATTTCTGATTTCATGGGCCATACCGGCAGCTAATGTACCCAAACCGGCCAATCGCTCTGACTGACGAATACGCGCTTCCAATTTCTTAAGCTCGGTGATGTCATGAAGATTCAGTATGATCTCGAGACGGTTTCCTTTGGCACCATGGAGTATGCTGGAACCGAGGAGGATTGTCTGGACTTCTGCGTCCTTTCTGATTTCAATCTCCCGGTGAGAAACCGGGGCCGGCTGATGAATGATTTCCTGCACCAGCAAAACCAGCTGGGAGGACTCGCCAAGGATGGCGGCAATATTTTTTCCCTCTATTCCATTAATGGGAGAAAGCCCCAAGAGAGTTCTTGCCGCAGGATTAATGGTTACAACGGTCCCCTTCATATCCACAGACATGAGCCCATCGGCCATGGTGATCATCAGTTTTTCGGTGTAGTCCTGGAGTCGTTGGATCTCTTTAAGCTGTTCCTCCTGTCTTTCCTGATGGGCCACAATTTCTTTGGTCATTACGGCAAAATTAGCTGCCAACACTTCAACTTCATCACCGGTTTTTATTCCTATCGTATGGGTGAAGTTTCCCTTGGCCATATCCATAGTAGCCCACACCAGTTCTCCCAGAGACCGGGTGACTCGCTGGGCCCCCAAAAAAGAAATTACGGTTCCGGTGATTAATGCGACGATGCCTATTCCTAAAATGATCCAGATCGTCTGCTGTATTTGCCGATACATAGACGTCAGGGACAACCCGACCCGAATCGTTCCCCAACGGCTCATCGAATCCGGCAAAAAAACCGGTAGGGCCACATCCAGCCCTGGCTGTGAACCGGATTCCGTATCAAACCTTTGCACCAGTGGAGAGGTGGCTGAGACTGCGCCATGGCTGATTTTATCGGTTAATTTTTTCCCCTGAAGATCCGGCCGGTTACTAAAACCAGCTACCCGATTCTCTTTGTCATGCACAACAACATAGAGAATGTTAGGGTCTTGAGCTGCTTGGTTGGCGAACTGTTCAAGAGTTATATAATCGTAGGTGAGCAGTGCCTTGGTTGAGGTGGCAACAAGACTTTGTGCAATAGCTTTTCCTCGCTGCTCAAGCTGTTGGCGAATGCTGTTATTCTGAAACCATGCCAGTGTGAGAATGAGAACGCCAAGCAGCAAGATAAGCATGCAGGCATTTGCCAAGACAACTCGATACCTGAGGGGAATGAAGCGGGGTTTGCGGAACAGTCGTAGCTGAAGTGGCCAATTTTGCATAACAATAGAACAGCCCCGCCATAAAGCTACTGAGTTTGCATACCCTTCTGTATCCAGACACGATGCAGAGGCATGTAATGAGCTCCTAATGCACTTGGTTGAGCACCTTGCACATAAGATTTATAGACCCGATCAACACTTGGATAAATTAAAGGAATGACAGGCATAGATTCCATTATCAGCGCTTCGATTTCACGGTACATTTCTGCGCGTTCAGCGGGATCGCTTTTTCCCCGGGCAGATAAAATCAAGCTATTTACCTTTTCATCCTTGAATCCCATAAAGTTGACTGTAGAGCTGGTTGCGAACAACGGATAGAAAAAGCTGTCCGGATCCGGCATATCTGCAAACCAGGCATAGCGATAAATCTGTACCTGATCTGAATTGATATACACCTCGAACTCTGACCAGTCAGTAATGTATTGTATTGCTAAATCGACCCCCAACTCAGCCCACGCTTGACGAACAAAACTCAATTCAGCCTGTGCAAAGGCAGATTTCGAACCGGAAACAATCTCAAGGGAAAGAACACCACCTTTTCCCCCTCCCGACGAGCTGTTACTCTCCTTTGGCCCTGTTACATTAGCTGCTGGCGGTTGCGGTTTTTCCTCCTGGCTCACACCTGGCATGCCGGGTGGCAGAATTCTGTCTGCCGGTTCAAACTGACCACTGTAAACCTCACGCAGTAGTTTCTCACGATCAATGGCTGCGGAAAGTTTCCTGCGAAATTCGGGATTGTTCAAATTGGGATGATCTACCTTCAAACCGTAAAACATTAGACTCAGGGCTGGACGGTGGAACCACTGAAGACCTTTTTGCGCAGACAACGCCTCTCGAATATTGCCTAAAACAAGCATCTCATCGAGTTCTCCGTTTCGAAAATCAGTTAATACCTGATTAATCTCTCCCCCCGGATAAATCCTGTATTCCGCCTGATCCAGCAGGGCTTCCCCGGCAAAATAGTCTGCAAAATGCTCTAACTGAATACGCTTATTCTGCTCCCATGAGACAAATCGAAAGGGCCCACTACCCACCGGTTTTCGACCAAACTCCTCTCCTAATCGGAGCACCTCTGCTTTGGGCACAATCTTGGCCTGGTACATCCCTAATGCGGTAAGAAATGGAGCATGAGGTTCTTCCAATCGTATTAACACGACGTGCTCATCGATTGCCTGTAATCCAGCTACCACATCAGTATCATGGTCGCGATATGCTTGCGCCCCGTCTATTTTGAGCAGCTGGGGCAGGATAGCAGGGGTCGGGGAAACCCGCAAGAGACGGCTGAGGGAAAAGACCACATCTCTAGCTGTCACCATAGTACCATTATGGAAACGGGCATTTTTTTGAAGAGTAAATCTATAGCTCTTACCGTTTTCTTGGACCTGCCAGGTTTCAGCCAGGGCTGGCAGTACAAGAAGATAGGGGTCGAAGCGAACCAGGCCGTCAAAAAGTTGCTGAACTACCGCTGCACCATATTGATCCTGTACATAAGCAGGGTCAAGTGTTGCGGGGTTATTTAATAAAGGGGCATGGTAGATGCCGCCCTTTGTTGCCTGCTTTAGGCCTTGATTAGTCTTCTTGATCGTTTCGGCTTTTTCAGGCGACTGCTCACACGAACTGGTAAGGCACATAAAAGAGACGCCGACGCAGATGAATATCAGCCTAAGTAATCGGTACGAACCCATTCAAATTCCTCCCTTTATCATAAATAATGACCTAGAGTATCACATAAGAAATGCTATTGTAACAGCTTTATGTGATTGATGGTAAAAAGCAGTCTCCTGGATTCAAGCTACTCAAAAAAAAAACACAAATCATAGGATTCGTGTTTTTTATCCATCTGGCATATTATATTTTGACAACTATAGAGGTCTACCCTAAAAGAAGCAACCAGAGGGGCAGCCACTCCGTGCTCCCATGCCCTGGCATGCTTTTCCGGCGCATATGAGGGTGATGTACTTACACCAAAATGTGTGACACAATCCCCAAAAGGGATCGGATTTACAGCGTTTACAGCAACTCTACAGGATAGAGAAGCAGTGTTGTGAAGAGCCCCTCATGCAAAGTGGCCTGAAAGTTACTACCATTTATCTCACCTCATCACCTACTCCAAGAAGAGAATACTATTACTGAACCATCGCACGTTCCTTGGCATTCCTGAAAGTGCGAGGTTTGCCTGGCAGTTTGCACCAAAGGGCCCATATGGCGAAGACAAACCTTATTCTATGGTTACCCCAAGAAGGAATCACGATGATTCAACAATTATAAAGAGAAACTTCTATCTCCACTTAGAATCCAGCTCCACCTGCTGCTAAAACTGGTAATACATAACCGCTAACCACGACGCTGACGATAAAAAGCTGGATCATTACCTTTTTCATTCTCACTTCCTCCTGTTATGTTTTTGCCAATATTATCAATTATTCCCACTCGAACTGACAATTGGGATTTAACGCGTTTGCATTTAAATTTAGCAATGCCTGTGCCAATTGAGGCCGCCCTTCTCAAATAGGTTAACATGCTGAAAAAAGGTGATTAATCAGCATGGAGAAAAATTTAAAAAATTTGGGCTAATAGCACATAGTAGTGTGAGGCAAGGCATAGCCATTTGCATAACACATTGAAATAAAGACAAAACACCCACTGCACATGATAATGTTCTATGCACATTATTATGTGCAGTGAATGCACACTAATTTATCAGGCGCTTGCGGGGGTAAAGCTGAATTTAAGGGAATGTGTGAGTGCAATGAACAGCAAAAAAGGTGTTCGAAAAATAGAATAAGGCCCTAAGTCTATTCAGTTAAAAAATCCGACCTATTTGCTTGCCATGCTGACGACTTCGCTGGCATAAGAATTGCTAGTCTCAATATAGCGCAAAACACTATCTATGCTGATGAAGGACAGAGTTATACCTTTGCCCCTCAAAGCAATCACAGCTATGAGATGGAGTACGAAATGGAAGCAATAAAAAAAGATTCGATTTTCATCGTAGACGATGACCAGGGGATTTTGGATTCGTTTGATGCCATGCTGGGCGATAACTATCCTCTGTATATGGTGAACAACGGAGTTGATGCATTACAGTATCTGGATCGGTATCAGCCTTACCTCATGTTCCTGGATTTAAAAATGCCTCGAATGAACGGATTGGAACTATTAAAAAATATAGCTGAGAGGAATTTATCCACCATCATCGTAGTCGTAACGGCATTACCACAAGAAGAATACAAAGAACTGGCTCACCAGTACGGTGTTTACAAATACTTACAAAAGCCTCTTGATGTAAACGAAGTTGAAGATATCGCGGCTGTTGTGCTGCACTAAGTCCAGGTAAGAGAATCGGATAACCATGCAAAATAATATACTGTTCATTGACGATGATTCCGCAGTGCTCGATGCTCTGGAGTGGAGCTTCGCCGATGAACCCTATGGATGTTTGACCTGTAAATCAGCAGGGGAAGCATTGAGCCTCCTCAATGAAATGGATTTTGCCGTAGTGGTCTCAGATCAGCGCATGCCTGAAATGAGTGGCATTGATTTTCTCGAGAAAATTAAACGGCAGAGGCCGGAGACTATCCGAATACTCATGACTGCTTACCAGGAAATGAATATTATCCTGAATGCTGTCAACAAGGGAAATGTGCACAACATTATCTTTAAACCATGGGATGATGCGGAGCTGAAACGGATTATTCAAACAGCGGTTGACGATTATACCCTGAGAAATGGCGGTGGTGTGTGCAGGCAGGTCGTGAGTGAAGCCGATCAGCTGATTGAATTAAATCAAAACCTGGAGAAAAAAAACCAGTACCTGATGGAAAGGTTACAGCAAGCCCAGAAGATGGAAGCACTGGGTAATCTGGCCAGTGGCATTGCTCATGATTTCAATAATATTCTCTTCACTATCAATGGTATTCTGAAGTTGGCAATGTTTGACAAATCGCTTCAAACAGAGATGCATGCCCATCTTGGCCTGGCATTAGAGGCTTCCGATCGGGCAACCGATCTTGTATCGCAGATTCTCTCATTCAGCAGTGCCGGCAAAAGCAGTGACAAGCCTGTCAAATTAGGACCTTTAGTGCAGAAGGTATTGAAATTTATCAAAGTAGCCCTGCCGCCCAGCATCGAGCTTTACCAGGATATTTCCGTTGACAGTGAAAAGACTACCTTGGAAGCCACAAAGGTATACCAGATACTGATTAATTTATGCTCGAATGCGTTTGACGCCATCAAGGGCAAAAAAGGCATCGTTCAAGTTAGTTTAACCCGAACGCTAATTGACCAGCCGGGACAGGCCGAGCAGGTGAAATTGCTCCCTGGAGATTATTTCTGCCTAACGGTGAGTGATAACGGCAATGGCATTGACCAGGCAAACATGCAACAGATTTTTGATCCCTACTTTACAACCAAACGAAAAAATGGAGGAACCGGGCTGGGACTGGCTTTGACCAACCAGATTGTTCAGGACCATGGAGGACACATCATTGTTACCAGCGAGGTTTCAAAAGGCTCAAGCTTTGCTGTATTCCTGCCTCTAATCGAACAAAACCAAGACTAAAAAGCAGTTTGGAGGGTAAAGAGTCATCCCGGCCACGTTGTCAAACCACGCCTACCGTCCATATCAGCCATCTCTTCGGGCTCCGTGGCACCTCTTTCCTTGCACTCTAGATCAGGGGTGCCCTTGGCCTGAATGTCCTTGCGGGCCTGAGCCGGCTCTCGTCACTTCGCAGAAACTTTGTTTCTTATCCTATCTTGTATCATGACCCTTCCCGGCATCTGGACGGAAAAGGGCTCGGGTCCGTTGTTCCCGGCTTTATTCCCACTCTGCTCGGCGATGTAATCCAGTATGTTCCATCAACCGGTGAGCTGCTCAAGGCAGCTATGCCGATTATTGATCGTACACAGTCCTACCCCGCCCCACATTGTCAATAGATACGGGGTCAGATTCATGAAAAATAGATGCTCGCAGCAACAACTGTGACTCATCCTCTTTTCAAAGAGGTGGTATTACCTATGTTTTTAACGCATAATATCACGCAGCTCTCACCATTAAAAAAGGAGTCAGCTATGTTCAAGGTATGGAGAGGACTAGCGTCAACGGCCATTGGCTTGTGTCTGGTTAGCGTGACGTCTGCATATGGTGCAAGTGGCTGCTCGACCCAGGAATGCCATCAAGGCATTGTCGATATTAAACCAGCCGACCATAAAATGATGCGCACCCTTAAAATGACCGGTTCCCAGCATGGTGACCCGGATGGCTGCGTCATGTGTCATGGTGGAAATCCCAAAGCCACCAAAAAGGAAGAGGCCCATAAAGGTGTACCGCCGACATTGCGTATTGCTCCAGGCCCGAAAGATTACTACCCGGATCCCGGTTCCATATGGATTGCGGAAAAATCCTGTGGTGCCTGCCATCCAGGATATGTTTATCGCTCTACACTGGGTCTGATGAATACCGAAGCAGGGAAAATACAAGGCAACCTGGCAACTTGGGGCTTTAAAGAAGTTCAGGACTATAGTGTTCCCTGGGGCAACTACGATGTCCACGATATAGACAGTCTTACCCCCCTGTCCGGTACTCCTGCCTACAAGCAGTACATGAAACACCAGAGAACAATCTATCCCCGGCAGTATCCTCAAAACCTTGAACAGATGCCCAAAGTGACCATGGATGAGGTCAATGCTGATCCCAAGATGGCCGCTATCACTTACCAACGTCAGAGTTGCCAACGTTGTCACATAGGTGTCCGCGGTCGGGAGAAGCGTGGCGACTTCAGGGGTATGGGCTGTTCAGCCTGCCATGTCCTTTACGGAACCGATGGGTACTATATGGGCGACGATAAAACCATCTCCAAGGACAAACCCGGTCACATGCTCAAGCATAAGATAGTGGCAACCAGAAAAACCGGCGGTATTCCGGTGGAAGCTTGTTCTTCCTGCCATAACCGCGGGAAGCGAATCGGTGTATCCTTCCAGGGCTTGATGGAGTCCCCCTATGGCTCCCCCTACAATGAGCAAGGAAACAAACAACCAAAACTGCACACCAAGCGCTACCTCTTTATCGCTGACGATCTTCATCACCAGCAGGCAAGCCGTAAAGGCAACCCTCAAGGTGGTATGCTCTGTCAGGACTGCCATACTTCCATTGATATGCATGGTGACGGGAATATCCACGGCACGACTCTTGCCCAGGTGGAGATCGAATGTTCCGATTGCCATGGCCTGACCGACAAGTATCCATGGGAACTGCCGGTGGGTTATGGGGATGAGTTTGGTAAGGACCTAAGTAAAAATCCGCGTGGTGTGGCTAAAGAACGCTTAGTACCCGGCAAACAGTTCGGCTACCCCTACGAGGCTGAAGATGGTTTTGTCCTCACTTCCCGCGGCAATCCCTTTGGTAACGTCATCAAGCGTGGCAACAAGGTTATTGTCCATTCAGCCACGGGCAATGACTTTGAAGTTCCAGTACTGAAGGTACTCAAGGATGAGAAAAAGTGGAAAGACCCATCTGCAGAAGTGGCCATGTACGCTGTTTACAAGCATATGACCAACCTGGAATGCTACTCTTGCCATGCCTCCTGGGCGCCGCAGTGTTATGGCTGCCATGTACAGGTCAACTACAAACCCAAAGATGGAACGCCTGTCACTGGTATTGATTGGGTAGCCTCTGGAAACGACCGAAAACCAAACGGGCAGACCGCAGAATCAATCCTTGGATCTGGCGGCATCACGTCTCCGGGAAAAATAGTAGAGACCGGCTCCTACCTGCGTTGGGAAGATCCGGTCCTCGGCATCAGCGGCGAAGGCCGTGTCTCCCCACTTATGCCCGGTTGTCAGGTGACCTACACTATTATAAACGATAAGGGTGAAACCCTGCTCAACAATGAAATCGCCCAGAGCCCGACAGAGGCCCGGCAGCTTGGCCAGAAGCATGTACCACTTGCCATTGATATGGCTCCGGTACAGCCCCATACGGCTCAGCGTCAAGCCAGGACCTGCGAATCCTGCCATACCAATCCTAAAGTTGCCGGACTTGGTTTAGGCAATGGTACCTTTGGACTCCGTCAGGACGAAAGCGTGGTAATGGATCTTATGGACGCTACTACCCGAGAGATCATACCAGCCAAGCACAGCGTACAGATTCCGGCCATTCCCAAGCTGAACTTTGACTGGTCACAGATTGTCACCCGCGAGGGTGTCCAGTTGGCCACGGTAGGTACACACTGGCCCAAGTCCCGGGCATTCAACAAGCAAGAGCTTGATAACTTCCTCAGGGCCGGCACCTGTATGGGCTGCCACCAGAATATGAGTGAAGCGGAACTGTGGGAAAAGGTATCCACCGAAGGCACCATCGATTCAAAAGAGCATCTGGAAGCGATGAACAAGATGATCAAGTTCATGGCGGAACAGAATCTGAAACCGGCTGAGCTGAAATAATAACCCGAACCTTTTCGCCAACAAAGTTTCCCGGTAGCCCGGCTGTTGGGAGTTTTTTTGTTGTATTGACAGCAGAGGTCTATCTGCAACGCGGCCTGCGGGGAGGTTGTACACATGGAGCAACAATTTTTTTGGAAAGTTAGGTTGCGTTACTTTTCCAGCTTTGGTAATTCGACTCTGGTCGTATAAAATATGTATAATAATAACTTAGTGTTAAAAATGAGCAATATCCCTGCAAAAGTACAAAGGTTTTTAGAAAATCACAGTCTCTCCGCCCTCGAATTTGAGCCGGGATCAACGCCAACAGCAGAAACAGCAGCTCAAAGAATAGGGGTCCCTGTTGGTCAGATAGCAAAATCTATTTTGTTCAAAGGAAAGGATAACAGCTACCGACTGGTGGTGGCTGCAGGAGATAAGAAAATTAACAGTGGCGCACTTAAACGTGCAACCGGGGCAAAACACCGGATGGCAAGTGCCGAGGAGACCCAAGAAGCGACAGGCTTTCTTCCTGGCGGGGTCTGTCCCTTCGGCTTGGAAGACAGCCCTGTAGCTATTTTACTCGACATATCCCTTGATGAATACGACACCATCTATCCAGCGGCGGGTACAGATTCCACCGGCATCCCCCTGAGTCCTGATTACCTCCAGCAGATTACCGGTGGCGTGAAAGTTCAGGTGACCTGATTGCAAAGCTACGGCCATAAAAAATCGACTTTGAAAAAATCGCCAAGAAGCTATGGCGAGCAAAAACGGGCAAACACTGCGCCTTGTATATCGAACTTTTGTACTTAGCCCGAATTTCTCATGAGTTTTTTGCTTTTCGACTTAAGTTTTTGATATTTACAGAAAATACGGTAGAGGTAAAAAACAGACTGTTTTTTCGTCGATAATCAAAAAACTCACCCTCCGGGTCAGCGGATTTTTCCGCAGACTCTTTGTTGCAGGCCATTTGCAGTAGCTTACTACAGCTGCGTGTCCTGCGCCTCGATCTGCGAAAAACTTCACTGATGAGAAATCCGGGTTAGCCATCTTTAGTGTGTGATGGACTTTTTACGAGTCCACCATCGTTATGTACTACTATCAAACGGCAGCCATATCCACTTATATGGTGAAGTGTTCTTTCCAAATTAACGGTTTCCCTTCTCCAGCAATCAATTTAGGCTTGTATTCCCAGCAGCTTTTATACATGTAATGATACCTAAATCCTGCACGTCGAAAGTTAGAAAAAATAAATTCCACTTTAAAAAACAACATATTGAGCAGACAATTGATTTGAAGTTCTATTCACTGTTTGAGTGAACCTATTTTTTCTCACCTTCAACGCCCTTCGGGATCGGCAATTTCACCAAATCTGCTACGTTACCGAAGGCTTGAAGTATTTTTATACGTCTGCGCCTCCGGTGCCTCACATCTTCGGCAGGTAGCGTAGACTCCGAAATTTCCAATTGCAGGATTTAGGTGATAAATCTATTGTGCCTTCCGCAGCAATGCAATATATTTGCATCATCATATTTGAATACCTGGACCCATTATCTACTTAGCTTACCTTTAAAAAAAGGTATAATTTGTAGTTACCATGAGTGCAATTAAGTTGCACATGCAATAGCTTGCAGAGTTAACTTAATTTTGAAGGAGAAGAAAATGTATCACTCTATTCGTTGTTCTTTACTTTGCTTAGTTATGACATGCGTGGTGCCGCTGACTTGCCTTGCATCCGGCAAACTCCCGGTATTTGTCAGCATTGTACCACAAAAATATTTTGTGCAACAAATTGGCAAGGATTTAGTTGATGTTCAGGTTATGGTTGAACCTGGAGCGAGTCCACATACGTATGAACCAAAGCCGCAGCAGATGGTAGCCATTTCCAAGGCAAAATTATATTTCGGCATAGGAGTTGAGTTTGAAAAGGCTCATTTGGACAAACTCGTTGCAACAAATCCCAAGCTCAAGGTAATCCACACAGATCATGGTATCGAAAAGCTGGCTATGGAAACCCACCACCATGACAGCCACACAGAGGCACAATACAAAGAAGAACATCATGACATCGATCATGATCACGAAAAGGATAAAAATCATGGGGAAAAAGAGCATCATGAAGAGCCACAACCCGCTGGGCAAGATCCACATATCTGGCTCTCTCCATCACTGGTAAAAATACAGGCTCATGCTATTTTGGCAGCATTGCAGGAGGCTGATCCGGCGCACAAGAGAGCTTATGCAGCCAACTTCCAGGAGTTTACAGCGCAGATTGATCAATTGGATACTGATCTGAAAAAAATGTTTGCTGGAAAGTCTGGGTTGCAGTTTCTTGTATTTCATCCGACCTGGGGATATTTTGCCCATGACTATGGGCTACAACAGGTTCCCGTCGAGATTGAAGGCAAGAGTCCTAAACCCGCCCAGTTGAAGGAATTGATCCAGCATGCAAGGGAAAGTGGGATAAATATAATCTTTGTGCAACCCCAGTTTTCAGTCAAAGATGCTCAAGTCGTTGCTCAAGAGATTGGCGGCCAAGTAGTTTTTGCCAATCCTTTAGCTGAAAACTGGATGGCCAATCTACGTCAGGTCGCAGCTAAATTCCAGGCCGCACTGAAATAAGATAAATGGGTTTTCCATGTCGATGATCGAAATAAATAATCTTGATTTTACCTATAACCGAGAAGCCATCCTGAAGGATGTGAATCTTGCCATTCCGGAGAAGGATTTTGTCGCTATTATTGGTCCCAACGGCGGGGGTAAGACCACCCTGCTAAAACTGATTTTAGGGTTACTGACACCGGATAAGGGGACGATTCTCATCAATGGGAAACCTCCCCAAGAAGCTTCGTCGTGCATAGGCTACGTACCGCAGGATATCCATTTGAACCAGAGCTTTCCTATCACTGCCATCGATGTGGTGCTGATGGGAAAGCTTGATCCCAAACAGCGCTTATCCCGAAGGTCAGCAGCTAATCGCCGTGATGCCTTGGCAGCTCTCGAACGTATGGACATGACAGCCTATGCTGACAAGAAAATCGGTACCCTTTCCGGAGGTCAACGCCAAAGGGTCTTCATTGCCAGGGCATTGGCGACGAAGCCCAAGCTGCTTTTATTAGACGAACCCACCTCCAGTATCGACACTAAGGGGCAGGCTGATTTTTATCAGCTTCTCCGGGAATTCAACCAGGATATTACAATTTTAGTGATCAGCCATGACCTGCTGGTGATATCCCGCTATGTAAAATCGGTGGCCTGCGTCAACAAAAAACTGCATTATCATGACCAGGCCGAAATTACCGGCGATATGCTGAAAACCATGTACCCCAGTACTGACGAGGAGGTGTGTCCTGTAGAATTAGTGGCCCACGGCCTCCCCCATCGAGTACTATCAGAACATGAGAACCAATCCCCATGATTGAAGCCTTGCAATTTGAATTCATACGCAATGCCCTGGCTGCGGGCCTGCTGGCCAGCGTAATTTGTGGCATTATAGGCACCCTGGTGGTGGTCAACCGAATTGTCTTTCTTTCCGGTGGCATCGCCCACGCTGCATATGGTGGTATTGGGCTTGCGTCATTTTTCAAATGGCCCTATCTGCCCAGTACAATTGGTTTTTCCCTGTTCGCAGCCATGCTCATGGCTTCTGTGAGCTACAAGATGAAGCACCGGGCCGACACCGTCATCGGCGTTATATGGGCTCTTGGAATGGCCTTCGGCATTATTCTCGTTGACTTGACACCCGGGTATAACGTGGATCTCATGAGTTATCTGTTCGGCAGTATACTTGCTGTTCCCAGGTCGGATCTGTTCTTCATGGCATTTATCGGTATTGCGATGATACTCCTCGTTACTTATTATTATCAGGATCTGCTGGCCATGTCCTATGATGAGGAATTCGCCAAAATCAGGGGGGTACCGGTTAAAAAGCTCTACTTTGTACTGATCGGCATGCTGGCTGTTACCGTTGTTCTGGTCATCCAGGTCGTTGGTCTCATTTTGGTCATTGCCCTGTTGACGATTCCACCTTTTATGGTTGAAAAATATGCAAAATCACTTTTTCAGATGATGGTGGCGTCCAGCTTACTTGGAGCAGCTTTTACGGTTACCGGACTCTGGCTCTCGTATCAGTACAACCTCACATCAGGCGCTTCGATTATACTGGTTGCAGGTGTTGTATTTTTGTTTTCCCTGATTGTAGATAAAATACGCTTTGCTTGCCACAGAACATAAAATGTGTCATGAGATATCTATAAACAAGGCTTATGTGTGACCAATGCAATTATGAAAACTTGTTGTCGAATGCTGACCTGGTAGCGACCGCTAATCGTATTCAGGTCCTGGAAATTGTCGGAAACAACACGTTTCCTCTTTCCGCCGGCGACATCTACGCTATCCTGGAGCGTACCAGTTCTATCAATCGTGTGACGGTCTACCGTATTCTTGATCTATTGGTTGAACATGGTGTCGTTGATCGTATAAGTACTGGCGGCAGAGCCTTTTATTACGGTATTGCTCCCAACGAACACCATAAACCGCACCCTCACTTTTACTGTAGAATCTGCGGGCAGATGGACTGCTTAAGCCCAGAAAGTGTAACCGTTGACATAGCCCCTTTATTAAAGACGTATCCTGGCCGGATTGAGAAGGTGGAAATTCGTATTGATGGAATATGTAAAAATTGTGCAAAAGTGGAAAAAAAGTAGGTGTAGGCAGTAAATAAAAATCAAACGAACAAAAAAACTTAACCAGGAGAATTCCATGGCTAACTGTTGCGACATGAAAGAAGGTGATGTGTTTGTGTGCGAAAAATGCGGTTTGGAACTCAGTGTCAAAAAGCCTTGTACATGCAGTGTAGACGCTCCAGATACCTGTTGCACAGTACCACTGCAGTGTTGTGGTCAGGAGATGACGAAAAAGTAAAGTAGAATATCTCCCGCATTAACAAGGCAAAGGTTGCTCCACTACCTTTGCCTTTTATTATTTACGCAAACGACAGTTCAGATAAGAAGGGGAAACTCCGAGGAAATATGGCGAAAAAAGATAGCCCGCCACCACTGATTGTCTGACCGGAGTTGACCGTACCTGTACACCTCTCAACATAGCAAATATTATTTCAGACGAAATGTATCACCCAAAATGATAGTTTGAAGTTACTCTCGCCTCCAACCACATGATAACTTGAGCATTTTTTTAACCCGCTCTAAAGTGCAGGTTACGTTGTTCCCAGAATAAATTTCAACAAACGCCCTTCTACCTCAAAAAAGAATTTGACATTTATTAAAAGTAGATCTACTGTCGCCTTCTAGAATGAACATTCGTTTTAAAAGAGATTAAACAATGACAGCACCCGTGAAAAAACGATCGCAGGATTTAGAAAGCTTAATTTTTGAAACAGCCCTCAAGCTTTTTACAGAAAAAGGCTACTTTAATACCTCGGTTCACGATATCCAGAAAGAAGCGAATGTCAGTATAGGCAGCATTTACCATTATTTTAAAAATAAGGAAGCCATAGCCAGGGCGATTTACAACAACTTAATCATCCATATGGAAATGGCGATGGTGGAGATAAGAAACACCCATCAAACCACCCAGGGCCGTGGACGTGCAGTTATCAACTATTTATTTGATCTTGCAGAAAATGCTCCCGATAAAATGCACTATCTCCTTTATGCCACGCACAAGGAGTTTATGCCTGAAGAAAAATCCATCTGCTCCTCCCCTCCTTTTGCAATAATACGGGAAATGATCAATGAAGGGGTAGAGAAAGGAGAAATTCGCAATATGGATCCTGTGGTTGCCAGTGCCTGCCTGATTGGGGGAGCGTTACGTATTATCCGTCTCGATTTGGATGCTTTTCTGGAACACCCGATATCTCACTATTTAGAGGAAATCTGGGAATGCTCCTGGGCCTCAATTAAAAAATAATATCGAGTAGTTTTTTTTTGGCCGCTCAATGAACGAACATTCATTCTAAATTATCACTACATACAAATTGTTTTCCCATTACTTTAAGTTATACGGTTCTATTTTTTTTTGTAACAACTAGAACGAACATTCATTTTAAAATATTTTAATCTACTCTTATATTGAGTCTATTTATTACTTATTCTACGACAGGAGAACGAGATGAAATCAACAGATGTAGCAATTATTGGCGGATCTGCGGCAGGTTTAATGGCGGCGGTTACTTTAAGAAAACGTAATCCTGAGAAAAAAGTCACTGTCATTCGTAATGTGGAAAAAACACCGGTTCCATGCGGTATTCCGTATATCTACGGAACATTGAAAAAAGTTGAAAAGAACATTATTCCGGATCAGAACTTCCTCAATATGGGTATAGATATCATGTACCTGGAAGTGGAGAGTATAGACAGAAAACACAATAGTATTGCATTTGCAGACGGTACCACTCTTGAATATGACAAGCTCATTCTTGGTAACGGATCAAAACCTTTTGTGCCGCCTATAAAAGGTATTGATCTGGACAACGTATTTGTCGTAGAGAAAGACCCATGTCGATTGCAGGCATTGTATGCTGCATTGCAGACAGCTAAAAATGTGGTTGTTGTCGGAGGAGGGTTTATCGGCGTTGAGATGGCTGAGCAAATCGCACTCATGGGTGGGCCGGATGGTACTGCAAACAGCAATCTCAATGTCAGCATCATTGAAATGCTCCCTCATTGTCTCATGATGGCCTGTGAAGAAGAGTTTTGTGTTCAAGCGGAGGGTCAACTTGAAAAACTCGGTATCCATGTCATGACCAATCGTGGTGTGCAGGAAATTAAAGGCCAAGGTGCCGTCAATGCGGTCCAACTGGCAGACGGTAGTGAACTGGATGCTGATTTGGTACTGGTCTGCATTGGTGCAACACCCAACATAGAACTGGCTGAAAAATGTGGTTTGGAGGCTGATCCACGTCAAGGTGTGTTTGTAAATGAATACATGCAAACCAAAGATCCGGATGTCTATGTTGCCGGTGACTGCGCATCAAAAACTTCCTTTATCACCGGCAAACCAAGCGGTATCCGCCTTGCCTCGGTCGCCTGTAGCGAGGGCATGATTGCAGCGAGCAATTTGTACAATGCGGTTCAGCGAAAAAACCTGGGTGCACTTGGCGCTTTTGCGACAAAGGTAGGGGACCATTCCATAGCTGCGGCAGGATTAACTTCAAAGGCCGCTCAGGATGAGGGTATTGAGGTTGTGATCGGTGAAGCCACAACTCCCAATCGACATCCTGCAAGCCTGCCTGACTGTATTACCGAAATGAAAGCAAAACTGCTGTTTCGAAAAGATAACGGTAGAATTATTGGTGGTCATGTTATTGGTGGAGAGGCTACGGCCGACATGGTTAACGCAATTTCCGTTGCTATCCAGACCGGTGCAACCGCAGAGGAACTGGCAACCATGCAATACGCCACCCATCCTCTTTTAACAGCCTCACCGCTCTTCTATCATATCATGCTTGCAGCAGAGAATGGTGCTATCCAGTTAACCAATGCTTCCATGGCTAAAAAGCTCAATAAAGAAGCGGCCTAGAACCCGAATTTCTCATGAACTTTTTGATTTTAAACTCAATTAATTGATATTATTGCCTAAAGAGTAATTGTACAATTAACAGTCTGTTTTCCGTTTTCAATCAAAAAGATCCCCCTCCGGGCCAATAGATTTTTCCGCAGGATCTGCGTTACAAACCACTTGCGGCAGTTCACTTCAGCAGCGTGGCTTGTGCTTTGCCCTACGAAAAACTTTATTGGTGAGAAATCCAGGCTAACACAAAAAGTTGCCGGCATACAGCTTCTCTTCCCTCCCTTTCAGGATAGAAGCTTTATGCTGTGCAACAACAATGTACCACTACATTGTACCCTAGTCTTTGTTCTCTATCGAATTTCCCCTGCTTTTCATCGTAGTCCATGACCGCTCAATTTTTGAGGGTACCGTGATTGATCTCTTCTTTTTCAGTTATTTGATGCTGGATCGTTGCTCAGGCTGTTTCACAACTTGGTATGGATTCATCTTGACTTGTTATGATTGCCGATCGTTTTCATTTACCTCTACGCTATTTGCTTCCACTCCCCCATGAAAAGGGTAAAAACAGCAAATAATCATGCAATCATATGCTCTTCTTTATTTCCCTTTTTTCTAAAATGATTAACTATATTTTATTTGAAATTTTTCAGCCGTTTAGTGGCAACTAGTGAGGAGTATAGAATGAATTGTACACAAATGAGCGATCAGGTTTTCCAGCTCAAAGTCAACATTGAAGAAGATGGCTACCTCTTTGAAGGACTGTGGCCTGTTCCCAATGGGGTAAGTATAAACAGCTACCTTATAAAGGGAGATAAAACAGCGATCATTGATTTAACCCAGGATATCTATGAATTGACCAGCTCACTCGAACAGCAGATGGAGCAGACCGGAGTCAACATAGAAGAAATTGACTATGTGATTGTCAACCACATGGAACCAGACCACTCAGGCATGTTGCGTGCATTTGTTGAAAAAAATACGACATGCAGAATTGTCTGTTCTGCTAAAGCAGCTCCTCTTTTGGAACAGTTCAGTTCTGTCCCCATGGGCAGAGTTGATATTGTCGGTGATGGTGACACCCTTGATTTGGGGGACGGCATGGTCTTGCGATTTTTTATGATTCCAAATGTGCATTGGCCGGAAACCATGGCAACCTATCTTGAGTCTGAAAAAATACTGTTTCCTTGTGATGCATTTGGTTCATATGGTGCGGTGAAGGAGCAGGCCTTTGATGATCAACTCTCAGATGAACGTGTTGCATTTTTTGAACAAGAATCGCTCCGTTACTACGCAAATATTGTTGCCACCTTTTCCCCTTTTGTTGAAAAAGCCATTGAAAAGCTAAGCTCTCTTCCCATTGACGCCATTGCCCCTTCCCATGGAATTGTGTGGCGCAAAAATCCTTCGGCAATCATTAACCATTATAAACGCTATGCCTCCTACGCTAAGGGACCGGCAGAACCTGAGGTTTGTCTTATATGGGCCTCCATGTATGGAAACACAGGCAAAACCATAGCTCCTCTTATAAAGGGCATCAAATCAGAAGGCGTGGAAGTACGCACCTTCCGTGTTCCGCAGGATGACCTTGGCCATATCCTTGCCGCCGCATGGAGGGCTGCTGGATTGGTCTTTGCGATGCCGACCTACGAGTATAAAATGTTTCCGCCCATGGCGCAGGTTATTGAGGATTTAATGATCAAAAAGGTCAAAAATAGAAAGGTGCTGCGTGTTGGTTCCTATGGCTGGGTTGGTGGTGCGGAAAAAGACTTTAGAACGAGAACCGAAAAGGCCGGCTGGGACATTATGGACAGTATAGAATTCCAAGGCGCACCTGGAGATGAGGATTTAGAAGCAATGGAGCAGGCAGGGAAAGAATTGGCGCAAAAAATCAAACAATTCTGCAGTAAATAAAAACGATCCTGACAGAGACATAACTCTGTCAGGATTCCTTACCCTGGATACACAAGAAACAAGAGGTAAAAAAAATGGCTGAAACAGTCGTAATTTTAGGGGCAAGTGAAAAACCTGCAAGATATGCCTACAAAGCGATGCAATCTTTAACCAGTCACGGTCATCAAGTACTGCTGGTCAATCCTTTTAAGGCAAAAATTGAAGATCAGCACTGTCACGATTCTGTGTCCAGTATAACAGAACAGATTGACACTATAACCTTGTATGTTAATCCAAAAAGATTCCAGGATCATATAGATGACGTTATTGCATCGGCACCGAAAAGGGTGATTATGAACCCAGGGACGGAAGACGATGATGCTGAAAAAAGGTTACAAGAGGAAGGTATTGAGGTACTGCGAGCATGTACTTTAGTGATGCTCGCAACCAACCAATATTAATGCGGATTCATTGTACCATTACTCTCAAGCCCGGATTTCTATAAAAAAAGGAGAAACCATGTTTGCTGTTATTGTCAAAGTACAGATCAAACCCGAACATCGGGAAGAATTCATTGAAGCCATGCTTGCCGATGGTCGCGGATCTGTAGAAAAAGAATCTGATTGCCTGCTCTTCAATATCGTTGAAGACCACTCTGATCCCAACAAATTGCACCTCTATGAAGTCTATACAAGTGAAAAGGCTTTTGAGGTGCACAAGGAAACCCCGCATTTTATAACCTGGCTGGAAAGTACACAGGATTGGCTTGCCGTCCCTCTAGACATTTCAACCGGCAGCCATCTTTTTCCATCTGATTCGGTCTGGCAGAAACAACAATAGTTTCCCATGCAAAGGACATGTGGCTCTCCTGAAAACTGAACAAAAAATCAGGAGCGCCATTTGCTCACATCCATTTCCTGTTCAGTTTTACCGACGATGCAGGTTATGGCCAGGTCACCTGTGATATTACAGGCTGTCCGACCCATATCCAACAAGGCATCGATCCCGAAAATCATCGCATAGGCCATGGCTACCGTGGTACCCGGCTCAACCTGCAAGCCAACAGAATTAAGCACCATCATCAACATAAGTGCACCTGCTCCAGGAACTCCCGCAGTCCCGATGGAAGCCAATACAGCAGTGGCAATGACAGTCATCTGCTGCTCAAAGCTCAGCGGAGCGCCGATGGCAAAACCAATGAAAATGGCGCAAACCCCCTGGTAGATGGCAGTGCCGTCCATATTAATGGTCGCCCCCAAGGGGAGTGAAAAGGAATACACGCCCTTGGAAATACCCATTTCTTCTTCAGCGACCTCCATGCTCACCGGTAGGGTACCGCCGCTGCTACGGGTCACGAAGCCGGTAACAATCGCTTGCTTGGCCTTGGCAAAAAATTTGATCGGCGAGAGGCCAAAAATAGCAAGTCCAGCCCCGTACACCAAAAACATATGGGCCAAAAAGGCAAGGTAGACAGCTAAGGTGGTGATTCCGAGTGGGCCAAAAGCTTCCGCCCCCTGGGTCCCGAAAACCACCGCAATAAGTGCAAACACTCCAATAGGCGCATACTGAAGTATCCAGTGAACCACCAGATACATGATTTCCGCACCGCCTTCAAAAAAATGAAATACCGTTGTCGCAGCATGCTTAATACGCTGGTCCTCACTTTCTCTCAAAAAAGCAATGCCGATACCAAACATGAGACAGAAAAAAATGGTGGGGAGAATTTCACCGGAGGTAATGGCATTAAAGGGGTTAACCGGCACAATATTGATAACGGTATCAAGCAACGATGGTGTTTCCAGGGTTGTTTTGGCAACTTCGCCCCCGGCACCGGTCAAATCAAGACCTCTTCCTGGTTTAAAAATATTGCCGAAAAGCAGGCCAAGGCCAACGGCAAATCCGGTGGTGACCATGTATATGCCCAGCGCTTTGACACCTACGCGTCCTAAACGAGCAGGGTGGACACTGGCCGCGCCTACAATCAAAGTAAACATGACAACAGGCATAACGATCATTTTCAACAGCCTGACAAAAATATCACCAAAAGGGGAAACCCAGCTAATCTCCTCGCCGAGCACCAACCCGCCCACAGCACCACATATCAAACCGAGCATGATTCTGAGCAGGAGATTAGATTTAAAGTACCAGTTGAATAGTTTCATAATTGTTCTCCCTGCTTATTCATAGCTGCCGCCCTTTGCATTGATAGCCTTTCTCCTTCGCTCTTCCAGCATTTCCTTCTTTTGCTGGATAAATCTATTCTGTAGCATTTGAGCGGGGGTCAGAGAGGTTGGTGATGCTGTTTTCCTGGCCCAGGTGAGTGCGACAAAATAGTCATGGATAAGAAGATCCAGGGTACCGTCCGAACGAACCTGATCAATAAACAGGTTGAGCCAGTGCAGAAAATCCTGGTCGCCCTTACGGATTGCGAACCCATAGGACTCCTGGGTTACTGGTGCCAGCAGGGCCTTAATTTGAGGATGAAGGCTGGGGTGAGTAGCCCTCCATATGCTGACAAAAGGTGAGTCCGCTGTCACGGCATCTACTTCGCCGTTGACCAATGCCGCAGCAGCGGCCTCCACCGTGGGGTAGGTTTGAATCGAGGCAGGGGCAAAGAGTTGTCGTGCAAATTCCTCATGGGTGGTCCCCGCCTTGACCCCTACCCGTATGTTTTTGATGGATGTCAGATCAAAATACGATTCTGCAGCGCTGTCAATTTTATCCCTTCGTACTAAGGCGGCCTGGCTCACTGTAAAATAAGGCTGGGTAAAGTTTACCAGCAGGCCGCGTTCAACGGTCCGGGTCATCGCTGCGATAATGATATCCGCTTTGCCGGACAGCAAGGCTGGAATCTGCTCCTCATACAGCGCAGGGCGGATAAAGGTGAGTTTTACCCCCATATAGTCTGCAACAAGTCGAGCCAGGTCAACATCCAATCCCGTCGGTTTCCCCTCCTGCTCCATGGAGAAGGGGGGGTAGTCCTTGTTCAGTGAAACAATGAGCTCCCCTTTGTCCTGAATCCGCTCTATTTCACCAGCCTCCAGCGCTGGGCACAAAAAACACCAGATGAGCATCCCCAATAATAGTAAATACTGTTTTTTCATGATTACCTCTCTCCAGGTTACATTGAAAAACACTTCAACCGGTACTCCCTGGCACCGCGGTGACCAGGCAGCGACCATCAGGAAACCGAATAGCAACAACTACGGAAAAAAAGACTCACTCAGGGCAGAGCACATTCAAGTATAAACATTAATTTATTATTTATATTAAGCACTTCAACACAGAAAACAATCTGTACTGTAACCCCCGTCCCAGATAATACACCTGTTAAGGTATCAGGTTTTTATCCGTTTTCTTTTTGGTCGGAGGATATGATCAACCACCCTGAGAGCAACAATCGTAAACAATCCTGCAAACAACACCTGGGCAATACGCAGGTAAAAGTTGATACTTGCCTCTTTGTCGACTCCGGTTGAACTGCCAAGCAAAACCAGAAATGTCGTCAAGCCTGAGGTAAAAGCTGCTGCATGCGCTCCGCCGGTAAAAATTTTTACTGAAAACAGATAGGCAAACAGACACACCACCAGTAATAGAAACATATAAGTGGGAACGGCTACCAGCAGGTTGAATGCAACAATCATGGCAGCTCCGCCAATGCAGGTGGCCAGGGAATTGGCCTTCATCACCTGAAAGGAGGCAACAGTACTTGGTGTGCCGGCCATGAGGCAAATATAGAGCATGGCAAGAGCGTACTGGGCAAGATTGAAAGAAAAAAAGAAGGCAACGGCGCTAAGGGCAACAAGAGTACTTGTAAGGGCGAGGCGCGCCCGCTCTTCTGGTGTAGTTTCCGGCGGTGGAGGAGGCTTGGCAGCGGCAGGACCTCCTGCCTTTTGCGCAGCCAGGCTGTCGGGAATGAGCCGGTGAAACAACCAAGCAAAAAAAAGGCCGCAGGTCATGTTAAACAGCAGACCAATGGCTATCATGTGGGAAAGCTGGGCTCCGGAAAGCCCCATAATTGGTACCATTATAACGCCTATGGTCATAAACAGGGTGGCCATCGGCGGTGCGGCAGGCGTGTCGTTATAATAGATATAAAAAAGCAATATGCCTAAAATCAGTATGCAGAGAAGAGGGAAAACGAGCAGATATTCACTGATAATCAGCCCGATAAACAGACTAAATACAAGGCGACCTATGAGCTGAACAGCCATTTCCCAGCCGATCCAGACAGGAAACAGCAAAAATATCGCTGCAAAAATAGGGGTAACAAAAGAGAGTGGCCAGGCAATACCGTAACTTACGGCCACCGCGGCGGTCAGGCCAGCGGTCATGCGCACTATTTTTACAGTGGTTACATTCATTATCACACCAGGTGAAGAGCTACCGTCAGCATGGTCCTGTCCTCCTCTGGAGCCTCTCTATCAATAGGCATGGGAGAGAAAACTGATCATCCGAATCCAAAATCGGCCAAGTGTATTCAGCACCGGCTTGTTGCTCGTATACACTATGACGTTCACCTGCCCGCCCATACGTTTAAACTCTTTGGCAGAACCATCGGTAAATGCTATCAGCACCGGCATATGCTGCGCCTGTCGCAACCACCCCTGAGAAGGCTGCACAGTTGTCAGACCACCAAGGGTGTTACCTGCATTATCAGACACACCATACCCAACACTCAAAACCTTCCCTTTAAAAATATGGCCTGGTGCAGCATCCAGGACCAGCTCCACCGGGTCGTCCTTCTTGATATTCAAGAGACTGTTTTCCCGCATATCAGCCTGGATCCAGACAAACTTGGTGGCAAGAAAGGTCATCACCGGTGCTCCAGTAGCAGCATAATGGCCGACATCAACAGTCAAGTTGGTAATTATACCATCTGAAGGGGCCCGTAGAGTGCTCCGCTTAAGGTCAAGTTGAGCCGTTTCAAGAGCCGTCAGTGCTGAGCGGACCTTTGCATTATCCTCACCTGTTTCGCCAAGATGACTTTTTGCCTTTTCCAACTCTGAGCGCGCACTTGCCAATTTTGCCTTGCTGGCCTCAATTCTTGACCGGGCATCATCTGCCCTGGATAATGAGGCGGCGCCCTGTTTTGACAGTGTTATAATGCGCTGCCCTTTCACCTGGGCATTGCGGAGGTTGGCTTCTGCTTCAGCAACTCTTGCCTGGGCAGTTGTGACTGCGGCAATATCCGCCTCCGATGTTTGTGTAGCCAGCTGCAGGTCTGCTTGAGCTCGACGAACTGCCAGCTCATACTTAGCGGTATCAACCACTGCTAAAACCTGCCCTTCTGTTACAAATTGATTGTGAACCACATTGACCGATGTGAGCGGGCCAGAGACCTGTGGCACGATGGGCACCACAAAGGCTTCTATTCTGCCGTTGCTGGTATAGGGTGTATATTTATCCGCTAAAATGTGGAGACAGAAAATAAGGACACAGAGACCGACAATAATTGCCGTCCACAGTGAAACTCGATCGATTTTCTTTGGTTTATTAGTCCCCTCTTCTTCCACTGGTGCAGTACCTGCTAAAGGGGCTTCTTCGTTGGTGGCATTTTTTTCACTCGACATAGTTCAACCCAGTTAAGAATTATCAAAATACCGTATGTTGCAGCCATCATTCGACCGGGCATACCCTTTAGAGTAACCTCAGGCTCCTGCAGAACATTTTCTATTGGAGCGGATACTCCAACAGGCGTCCCCAATCTGTTCGTTGTTTCATTGTATCTTTCACCGCATCGGGTACATACGGCTTTCCTTCCCGAATCTGCCACCCTCCACCAACAGCTTTGTACAGCGCAACCATATCAGTGGCAATATTACCTTTTGTTTGTGCATACTGATCCTGCTTTTGGGTAAGTGATCTGGTGGAATCAAGGACACGCTGATAATCGGCTAATCCTTCCTTGTACTGCAGCATGGAAAGCTCGGTCGATCGCCTTGAAGTCTCCACTCCCTGTTTGAGCAGCTCAGCTTCCTTAATTGCCTGATCCAGTGTCTGCATCGCATCTTCCACCTCTCTGGCGGCATTGAGAACCGTATTCTGGTATGCCGTGATCAGCTGCTGCAGACGGGCATCCTGGATGCGGACCTCGTTTTTGAGCCGTCCATAGTTGAACAGATTCCATTGAAAGGCAGGACCAAAGCTATAAGAAAAGCTATTGGCATCAAAGATATCCCCCAGGTCGTTGCTACCCCTGTCGGTTGCGCTCCAGCCAAGGGAGCCAAACAGAGTAAAGCTTGGAAAAAGCTCTGCTCTGGCAATCCCGATCTGGGCACTTTGAGCCGCAGCCTGCATTTCTGCTCGACGAATATCAGGTCGGCGGCGGAGCAGTTCAGCAGGCATCCCAACTGCTATTTTGGTCGACAGCTGAGGCATTTCACCAGGGGGAAGAACAGTAGCATCCATTTCTTCAGGCAGCATTCCCAAAAGTACAGCCAATCCATATCTAAAGGAATTAAGCGAAGCAGTCAGGTTTGGAATGGTTGCAAGGGTGCTTGAAAGCAGAGTCTTTGCCTGGAGAACGTCCAGCTCGGTAACGGTCCCAGCTTCAAATTGGAGGATAACCAACTGCAGCGATCTCTGCTGGAGTTCTGCATTTTTTTGCGCGAGGTCGATACGCTCCTGCTGGGTCCGGATGGCAAAATAGGTGCGAGCAACTTCCGCTGTCAACGAGACCAGCAGATCATCATAATCTGCCACAGCGGAGAGCAGGTTGGCATCAGCAGATTCAATTCCACGACGGAATTTACCCCAGAAATCCATCTCCCAGGCAGCATCAAACCCGATTGATCCGGCATTATAATACCTGTTGTCAGCTGGACCTGTTGCTCCGATGGTGAACAGGTCACCATTCATTTCCTGCACCTGGGGATACATATTTCCTTTAACACGTCCCAACTGGGCCCTGGCCTCCATAATACGCAGCCCGAAACTACGGAGCTCCAGGTTCTGCTCAAAGGCAGTTGCAACAAGTTGATCCAGCACAGGGTCATTAAAAAGAGTCCACCAGGCTATCGAATCATCTTTTGATGGCTTTTTAAACAACGGAGTATCGTCGACACTCCAGCCTGTCGGCTGCTTTGCTTCCGGAGTCTGATACTCAGGCCCAACCATCGCACAGCCGCCAAGCAGGAGCAAAACAAACACAGAATAAACATATGATCGAAACCATACCGTATTCATGGTTGTTTTTACCCTTACGCTATTCTGCCTTGTCGGTTGTATCCGCCAGAGAAGCGTCGCTTTCTTCATCAACCCAGGCTGTAAACAAAGTGTAACTGATGGCCACTACCACTGCGCCTACAAACAAACCTATGATGCCGGAAAGCATCATACCCCCCAAGGCGCCAAGCAAGATCACCAGCATGGGAATATCAACCCCGCGCCCCATGAGCAAGGGCTTTAAAATGCCGTCACTGGCACTCACCACAATGGCCCAAATAAGAAAAAAAACTGCGGGCACAGTGGTAGTTGCGGTGAAGACCCATGCAGCAACAGGCCCGAGAACAAGTATGGGCGGCAGTTGAATCACTGCCATTACAAGTACAAGAGCAGCCCACAACCCTGCCGCAGGCACGCCGACAATCACCATACCAATGACTGACAGAACTGACTGGATAACCGCCACTCCGACAACGCCCTGCATCACGCCTCTAATGGTTGCTGTGGCAAGACTGGTAATCTCTTCCCCGCGGTCACCTGCAAACCGGGTAATAATTTTTTCAATTGCTGCAGAACTTTTTTCGGCTGTAGCCAGAAATGCGGCAGCAATAGCCACGGAAATGATAAACATAAAAACGCCTTTCACCCCACCGCCAACAGAACCGAGCAGGGTAAGGGCTCCGGTTTTTAGCTGCGGGCCGTATTGCTTCAAGACTGTTTCCAGGTTGATGGAGGCCTGGGTCCAGGTTTTACTCAGTGAGGGGCCGATCAACGGCCATTCACTGACACTTGCAGGCGGGGGTGGAACTTTTAAGGTATTTTCTTCCATTGCGGTTGCAATGGATTGAACAGTATCTACCGAGGAGGCAACCAGTTTTACGGAAGGAATAATCAGGGCTGCAATAACAACCAAAGCAAAAAGAACAGCCGCTGCTTTTCTCCGTCCTCCCATCATTGCCGCAACTCCGGCAATAAAGGGCTCCATGGCAACCGCAATAATAATCCCCCAGAGAACAGGCATCAGAAACGGTTTAATGATAAGCAAGGTCCAGAGAACCATTGTTCCAAGAATACAGATTTTAATGACGGTTTCGATGAATTCTTTCTGAAAAGACTTGGACGTATCCGACGTATTCATGAGCAATTGTCCTCCATAGCATAGGTACTGTTATAGCATTGTCATACTTTCTATAGGCCTTTCCTTTTCTTCTCTTGCAGCTCTGGCTGGTGCTCCATATCCACCCTCTAACACCACCACTATATGTTATTAAAATCAATTATTTTTTTCAAATAATTTCCAAAAAACAAGACCATAATGTACCCAAAGTAATGATCCAAACCGGAGACCGGCACCTATACAGCACCCTACGGTACACCCCGAATCTTGCGGTCGACATAGTGCAAGTGCAGGCAGACCTGTGCCGTCACAACACACCTGGCCGGCTCAATTATCACCAGCTCTGCTACCGCTGCCTCCGCATGCGCAACCGGTCACAAACCGTTACTACGCTTCCTCGAATTTCTGTTAATGGTTGAAGGCTTTCAGGTTTACTGGGCAGGTCACAAAAATGATCCTGTTTATTTGACAAAGGACTTTTATTGCCTTTGACGATGCAGTAGAAGTGGCTAATACGCTTGCCATGGAAGATATAGACGGCAGCAGTCATTGGCCGACACAGGTGCTACGAAAATGTCTACCAATGGCGTTGTGGAGACATTTTTCTGGCCCAGCACCTACAGAGGGCTTTCCTGATAGCAAGTCTTGGGATCAAAGAAGGTAGTCTTGTCAAACATACTGCGTCCACTGCTCATCAACAGCACCATACGCCCCCCGGATTCCTCTTGATTGTAAACGGTTACACCATGTGATACGTTGGCTTATCCTGTGCAAATAAATCCGGGATGATATATTCCACCGAAAATAGTCAATAATGGAGCTCACTTTAGGCGTACACCATTTCTTAAAGGAGTGGTTTTCCATATTCCTTTATTTGATTTTTCATTCTCAGCAACTCAATATTTCCAGGAACAACGACTTCTGCATCCGGTTTGTAATCCAGACTTCTTCTGCGCCCCCTGTATTTAACCGCACTCAAAATCAGCTTCATGGTCTCAAGACGAGCCCTGTGCTTATCATCTGATTTTACAATCCACCAAGGGCATTCCCGGGTATGCGTTTTTTGCAGCATCACCATCTTCTTCTCGGTAAACTCATCCCAGAGATCCTGGGCCTGGAGGTCAACTTCGGAGAGTTTCCACTGGCGCAGGGGATCGTTGCGGCGTCGCTCAAACCTTTTGGCCTGCTCTTCTTTGGAAACAGAAAAATAAAGCTTGAGCAAAATCGTTTGTCCCGCATCCAGGATAAAGTTATTTTCGTAAAGGGTTACCTTTTTCAAAAATCGATTATATTGATCATTGGTGCAGAACTCCATAACCGGCTCAACCATTGCCCGGTTGTACCATGATCGGTCAAAAAGAACGATTTCACCTGCTCTGGGAAATTGCTCGATATATCGTTTCATGTGCAACTCGGTCCGCTGCACGGGGTTGGGCTTTCCCAGAGCCACCACTCGGTAGTGTTTTTCATTCATATACCTGGTTATCCGCCGTATTGTCCCCCCCTTGCCTGAAGCATCCCGTCCATCAAAGAGAATGATCATCTTCTTACCGGTTCGCTCCAGGTGCGCCTGCATTTTTATGAGCTCCGCCTGGTAGATCTTCAGTTCTTCTGCTTTATAGTATTTTATCAGGGCAGACTTGATGATCTCCTGCTTATGTCGCTCCTGCAATATGGCATACATCTGCTCATGATAATAGCTGTCAGCCTCAGGCTCACAGGATTGATAATCAAGGCTTTTTAAAACGTCTTCGATACTGCTGTTTGTCTCTTCTTTCATAACTGTAATATTGTGAACTTCAGGTTTGCCACCAGTAACTTCGGGTAACTGTAAGGAGGTAGAATAAAAAGGTACGAATATATCACCAGTGTGTTAGCATTCGGTTAGAAAAAAGCCAAACCGCTCATTTTTTGGGCCAGACTCATTTACTACTGCCAACAACAAGTAAAAATTTGCTCACCCAATATATCCCGGTAAGACTCCGAAGCGTACACTCTCATTTCTTTTTTTCACAATCTGATGAACAACCAATCCCCCATATTTGAATACCGTGATTATCTCAGGCAGCATTACGGTGACGTTCTCTACCGGGTGCCACTGGATGCTGGATTTGGCTGCCCTCACCGAAGCAGCAATGGCTCCGGAGGGTGCACTTTCTGCCCTGAAGACGGAGCCCGTGCTGTACAGATAGGCAGTATTGAGGATATCCGCGAACAGATCCACGCAGGAGTGGCATTTGCAAAAAAACGCTACCAAGCCAAGGCATTTATGGCCTATCTCCAGGCGTTTACCAGTACCTTTACCTCACCAAAGCTGTTGAACGAACTTGTCAACACCATCAGGAAGGAACAGCATTTCCGAGCCATAACCTTTGGTACCAGACCCGACTGTCTTTCTCCAGAGGTGATAACCTACCTGCAAAGCCTCAGCGAGCAACTTGATGTATGGGTTGAACTCGGTATCCAAACAGTACATGACAAGAGCCTGAAACGTATCCATCGTGGCCATGATTGGGCGTCAGGAAAAGAAGCAATTTACCGGCTCCACCAGGCTGGAATCTTTGTCGGTGTTCATCTGATCATCGGCCTTCCAGGCGAGTCCCTGGATGACTTCCAACAAACCATGCACACTCTAGCCC
This sequence comes from Desulfogranum marinum, assembly GCF_963675105.2. Lineage (NCBI taxonomy): Bacteria > Pseudomonadati > Thermodesulfobacteriota > Desulfobulbia > Desulfobulbales > Desulfobulbaceae > Desulfogranum > Desulfogranum marinum. Next base: position 654,793 of record NZ_CAXXRO010000004.1, on the reverse strand, counting down.
CACTCCCCATAGATGCCGTAAAACTGCATAACCTGCATATAATCAAGAACACCACGCTGGCCAAGACCTTTAATAAACATCCCTTTCCAGTGTTCGATGAATATGAATATGCTGAAATCCTGCTCAAACTGTTGCCACTCATTCCTGCGGATCGTCCGCTTATTCGTCTGACAACCGACACCCCGCAAGACGTATTGATTGCCCCCCAATGGTCCAGGACCAAGGGCCAGTTCCGTCAGTACCTGCTGCAACAGTTGCACAAAAGGCAAATACGCCAGGGCATGTCCCTCCATTCTCCAGCACGAAAAGAATCCCCCAAGCAACCGATGGAAACACCACCCGAAGCTTTTCTTACCGAAGATGGCAGCATCACCTTCTGGAATACGGAACTCAAGGAATATTATCATACCCTTGCCGGAGCGAGGTCAGAGGCCGGCGAAAAATACTGTTTACCCGGCCAACTGAAAAAACGCCTCGGCAACGGCGCAGTCCGTATTTTGGATATCTGCTTTGGGCTTGGCTATAACAGCCTTACTGCCTGTGAACAGGCGATTCGGGATGGTGCAAATGTAGAAATAACTGCCTTGGAAATAGATAGAGGGGTTGTGGCGACTGCTGCTGAAAAAATGTGTGAGACCGATACTGCTTTTCACTGGAACAACTGCTTACAAACACTCTGCAAACAAGGAGTATGGAGCGAAGCAGGGTGCTCGATCCGCCTTTTATGGGGTGATGCCCGTCACACGCTCACTCAGGTGAAAGGTCCCTTTGATCTCATATGGCTCGATGCCTTCTCTACCCAAAGAAACAGTGAACTCTGGACCGTCGATTTTTTTGAACGTTTGCTTCCTTTGCTCCACCCTTCGGGCGCATTACTCACCTATTGTGCAGCTATTCCGGTGAGAGCTGGATTAGTGGCTGCTGGTTTTACAGTGGGAGAGACCGATGCCTTTGGCCGCCCAAGAGGCGGAACCATTGCCGGGCGCTGCCGAAAAATCATCAGCCAAACGCTACCGGAACGCGATCTCTTTTTAATGGAAACCCTGCGCGGAATTCCCTACCGGGATCCCCAGCAGACTCGAACCAACAGAGAAATACTGCGCCACCGTGAGCTCGAAATTGTGGAGCGCAAAAAAGATATGAAGCAGCAACGTCCTTAAAAAACAATTCATTTGTGTTGAAAGACAAGGGCGTGATTAGCACCAAAGCAACGCTTGACAGCCAGAAAAATAACCAGCACCGACCCTAAAGCTGTGGAGGCTGTGAGCATAACCATAACTATAATCTGATACCGGATCGCGACCATGGGGTCTGTACCGGACAGAATTTGTCCTGTCATCATCCCCGGTATAAAGACAATACCGACACCCATCATGGAATTGATTGACGGGATCATACCCGCCTTAATTGCCTCCCGCGCAAAGGGTCGCCCAGCTTCTGCAGAGGAAGCACCCAGACAAAGCTGCATTTCAATTTCTTGACGTCTGGCATGCAAATCCGCAAATAATCTTTCTAGACTGATGGACAAGGCAGTCATGGAATTGCCAACTATCATCCCGGCAAGCGGAATAAAATAATCAGGCCTCCACCATGGTTTGGCTCCAACAATGACCCCTGTGACAAGAACCGAAATAAGCAGATAACTTAAAAACATCGAAATAAAGACAGGAAAGGCCACCGGCACCTCACGCTCCCCGACCCGACCCTTGATGATGTGGACAGCCGATCCGATCATAATGATAAATATTGCCAGGGAAATCCACACACTGGGATGCCCGAACACCAGAGTCAGCACGTACCCGAGAATAAAGAGCTGGCTAACCGAACGAAGCGTTCCGATCAACAGGTCTCTTCCCAGTCCTAAGTGCAAGTAACACGAACACCCTCCGGCAACAAGAACAAGGCCAAGTGCCAGTAGCAGCTGCCAGAGTGAGAGGTCAATGAACTGTCCGGTCATCGTGGTAACTCCTCCAAGTGACAATTGCTTTCACGGAAACTCCCACTGTCAAGCGCAAGCCTTCTGACAGTTACCTGCTCTGGGACAAAATGCGCATGGCTTATCATAATTATCGTCAAGCCCCCTTTGTTGAGGTCTTCCGTCACTTTTTCAACCACCTTCCTGCTCACCGGGTCAAGGGCACTCACCGGTTCATCAAGCAACAATACCTCTGGTTTCAGCAATAAAGCACGAATCAGGCACAAACGCTGACGCTGCCCAACGGAAAGAGAGCCTGCAGGTGCCTTGAGTTCAACATCATGGAGCAGTAAGTGGTCGAGCTGCTCGCGAAGTTGCTCGCTTGATGGCCGGACAAGTGATCGATTCGTTTGAAAACCATAGGCCATCAGCAGGTTCTCTCGTACTGTTCTTTGACTGATGATTGGTGTCTGCTGGAGGAGGACCATCTTCGTCCGTAACGCAGGTGCATCCAGCGTAGTCAGTTCCCGGCCACGGAATGCGACGCTTCCTGACTGAATGTGTTCCAGCCGGACCAACAAACGCATGAAAGTGGACTTCCCTCCTCCGGAAGGTCCGGTGATCACGATAAACTGACCAGGCTGGACCGTCAAAGACACCTTATCGAGCACCAAACGGTTGTCAGGTGTTGTGTGTGAAAGTTCCTTGACCACCAAAAGCGGCTGATGCACGGAATCCACTGATTTCGGCATGATCACACTGCTCCTTTTGCCCAATTTATCATGTAATTATTCAAAGCCGACTGCAATGTCGTTACCCTCTACATTGCACTGCCAGCTAACACATTTTTTATAATTCGTGTTGACACATTCACGAATACCAGTGTATTGAGTGTTACGAATTAAAAAATCATCACACCGCTCACGGTAGAGTTCACAAAACAATAATTTACCAGGAGTCTGCATTGAAGAACAAGCTTCGTTTTCTACTCTTTTTGTTTACCAGTCTGGTTTTCTCTTTTTTCACCATTGTAACCAGCGTCTACGCCCACTTTGGGTCCATCATCCCCAGTACTGACATTGTGAGTCAAGGGGATCCCCCTTCTGTAGTTCTGAATGTCGCCTTTCTCCACCCCATGGAACAAGAGCTGATGAATATGGCAAAGCCGAAACAATTTGCTGTAGTTCGTGGCGGGCTAAAAAGTGACCTTCTTCCAACCCTGAAGGAAACGAAAGAAAACACCCCTGATCAGAACCAATCGGTAACCCGCTGGCAGGCCACATATACCCTCAAACGTCCGGGGGACTACACCTTTTTTATGGAACCGCAGCCATATTGGGAGCCCACAGAAGATACCTTTATCATTCACTATACGAAAGTGTGTGTCCATGGATTTGGTCTGGAACAAGGATGGGATCAACCCGTTGGACTGACAACGGAAATTATTCCCCTGACTCGGCCCTACGGGTTGTGGACCAATAACCTCTTTACCGGCCAAGTGCTGCTCAATGGCCAACCTGTTCCCTTTGCCGAGGTCGAGGTAGAGTATTTAAACGGATCAAAAGACAACTCATCCCTGGTGACCCCACCAAGTGCTCCTTTTGTCACCCAAGTGATTAAAGCAGATGGGGCGGGTATCTTTTCCTATGCCATGCCGCGACAAGGATGGTGGGGTTTTGCAGCCCTCAACCAGGCCCAATGGAAACTGCCACACGATGGAACGGATAAAAACGTTGAGCTGGGAGCTGTCTACTGGGTACACACCAGGGACATGGAGTAAATGATAACACGAACAATTACATTGCTCTTTTTTTGCTCTCTGTATTTCTTTTGCGCCACCCACCCTGCACAGGCCCATAAAGTCAATATTTTTGCCTATATTGACGGAAGCACCGTCTACACGGAAAGCTATTTTTCCGACGGCAGAGCTGTTATTGAAGGCAAAATTGAGGTAGCAGACCAAGCAAAGCAACTGTTGCTCCGAGGAACTACAGACAAGCAGGGTTTTTTCACTTTTCCCCTGCCTGCAAACAAAGGCCCACTTACTATTGTCCTTGATGCCGGCCTGGGTCACAAAAACAGCTTTACCCTCAAACCAGCAGCAAGGGAGTGAGTACGCTTGAAGAGCCTACAGCCATTACAACATTGCTTGCGGACAAGTATTCTGTTGCTGACAATGATACTCATGCAGCCAGCCATACTTTGGGCAGCAGACAATAATAAAAGTAGCCAATCAAAACAGACAGAGCCGGCACAACACTACACCTGCAGCGAACTGGGAACATTGATTATAAACCAGCACAAACAGTGCACCCAAAGCCTGCACAGCCTGAAGCGGGACATGGCAGCTCTGCAGCAAAAAATGGATCAGCCGGGCATAGAGGATATTACAGCCGGTATAGGTTACATTCTCGGTATCTTCGGTACTGCAGCCTTTGTTGCCTCCCGGCGAAAACAGACCAAAACACACCAATAGATCATGCATATTGCAGACGGCGTTTTACCCACTTCCATCATCTTTACCACCTATGCCCTTTCAAGTGCAGGCATTGCTTACAGCCTACGCAAAATAAACCCGGAGGACCTGCCCAAAATTGCCGTTGTCACCGCGTCTTTTTTTGTCGCCTCCCTGATTCACCTGCCTCTGGGACCAACAAGCGTGCACCTACTGCTCCCCGGTTTAATGGGCGTTCTCCTGGGACCTGCCGCTGCGTTTCTCAGTGTGGTCGTTGGGTTAGTGCTGCAATCCATTCTGTTTCAATTCGGCGGGCTCACTGCTCTGGGAGCAAACAGCCTGATGATCGGTGTACCCGCATTTTTGTGCGGCTTGCTTTTTCTTCGTTTCCAAGGGTCGACTCTGCGCAGCAATGTCGCCGGCGCTGCCATTGTTGGAGGTTTGGGGACCGTATTGGCCGCCCTTATCCTGGCCGGCCTACTTTATACAAGTGGTGAAAGTTTTTTCAGGGTTGCGCAACTTGCCCTTGTCGCCCATATTCCGGTGGCCCTGATTGAGGCAGTGGTCTCGGCGGCTACAGTTTCTTTCATCTTCCGGGTAAAACCTGAAATGCTCTACTGGTCACGCACCCTCCTTTACACAAATGATGCAGCCAGATAAAATTATTCTTGTTTCGCCCTGGGTAACATGTGCACTCATCGGCCTTTTCATCGCCTGGCCGCTCTACCTGCTCTGCAAAAAAAAATGGCGCTCCTCAGCAAGCAACAATAATCGTAATACTGCGCCACCGGACTGGTCGATCGCTCCAGGAACTGCAGCAGAAAAAAAACAGTCTTTTTTGCATGCATGGGATCCCAGGTTAAAAATAGCCACCCTCTTTACATTCTGTTTTGTGGTTGCTTCTCTGGACGCTCTCGGCACCTGCCTGGCAGCACTGCTTATCTCAATTTCGGCAGTCTTGTACAGTCACACGCCCTGGATTCGGGTTAGAAAAAGATTAGTCGCCATTTCCGGCTTTCTTGCCATGTTCCTGGTCATAATGCCATTTACCAGTCCTATGGTAGAGGACGAGACCATTCTTCTCTTTCCATTTTTATCAGCCCTCCCTTTCCATATGTACGGCTTGCTGACCGCTGTTCTCATTTGCCTTAAAGCCTGCAGCGTGGCACTGTTGATGGAGCCTATGTTCGGCACCTCATCGTTAACGGTTTCCCTGCAGGCCTTGCAACAGCTTGGTGTGCCTGCGCCCATCATCCAGATGATCCTGCTTACCCATCGCTTTATTTACCTTTTTCAACAGGAAGCAAACCGCATGCACAGAAGCATGAAACTGCGAGGTTTCTCCCCCAAAACCGATATAGCGACCATGCGCATTACCGGGAACTTTTTAGGGATGCTCTTTATCCGCTCTTATGAGCGAACCGAGCATGTGTACGAGGCCATGCTCAGCCGCGGATACAATGGTGTTTTTCCCGTGTATACCCAACACAGGATCTCGGTTAAAGATATTGTCACTACTGGTGGCTGGCTGATAACCGGACTTGTCTTACTTCTTTTTGACGCTTCTGCTCAAGCCCTGTGGGTGTAACCGATCTCTCTTCTACAACCAAACAACCGTTCGCCAATGTACCCTATGAGCCGATCTTTTCCTCCAGCTCCTTCTCCACTTTTCCAGTGCAGGCAACTCTGCTACACTTACCCCGACAATACAGCTGCTTTACATGACATCGATCTTGCAATAGGCCCAAGGGACCGTATCGCTCTTGTGGGGCACAATGGCTCGGGTAAATCCACCCTTATTCGGCATTTTAATGGTATCCTCCCCGTACAAAAAGGCGAACTCCTTTACCACGGGAAACCACTTGCAGGCGAGCATCTTTCAGCCATCCGCTTGAAGGTTGGTGTGCTGTTTCAAGATCCCGACAACCATCTTTTCTGCAACAGCTTATACGAAGATGTGGCATTCGGCCCTCTGAACCAAGGAAAAAACAGACAAGAAGTCGACCACCTGGTCAGGACAAACCTCACCAATGTGGGCCTGGAACAGTATCTGTTCAAACCGGCACATCTGCTGAGTTACGGCCAAAAAAAACGGGCTGCTTTTGCAACAGTTATGGCCATGGAACCGGAAGTGCTCATCCTTGACGAGCCGACCGCCAATCTTGACCCCCGCCAAGAGCAAATCTTCAAAAAACTCCTTACTTGTTTTGAGGGTACGCTCATTATTATAGACCATGACCTGCTCTTTTTGTATGAGATATGCACCCGCGCTGTTGTATTGGCAAAAGGCAGGGTTTGCCATGATTTTTCAATGGATGAGCTGGTATCCGATCCCACACATCTGCACGACCATGGACTCAACTTCATGTTCCGCTTTACCTGCTGTGGTACGCACCATGAGCAATCCCATCACCACCATCATCACCATACCCATGATCACAACAGCCGGGAAAGCCACCTTCCAGCTCCCTCTCTCCCCACCCCCCCACTGATTGAACTCCAACACTATACCTTTACCTATCGCGACAACAGTCCCGGTATATCGGATATCAACCTGTGCATCAATAAGGGAGACACCCTGGCACTTATTGGTGAAAACGGGGCAGGAAAATCAACACTGGCCCACTGTTTGATGGGCCTCCATCAAGGAGAGGGTTACCTCCTGTTTCAAGACTGTCCACTCTCAAAAGCCGGACGCCGTACACTTCGCCGGCATATAGGCATGGTTTTTCAACACTCCAGTGATCAACTCTTCTGCCCCTCCTGTTGGCAGGAAGTTGCATTTGGTCCCCAGCAAATGAAGCTGCCCGTACAAAAAATTAAGCAACGGGTACAAGAGGCGCTCGCCGCCATGCAACTGGAGGGATATGATGACCGCGTGCCACTGCACATGAGCGGTGGGGAGCGGAAAAGACTGGCCATTGCGGCTGTGCTGGCAATGCAGCCCGCTGTCCTCATCCTGGATGAGCCCACTCCCAACCTTGATCCGCAAAGTGCATTACTGCTCATGGAACTCCTTGAGCAGCTACCAATCACGACAATACTCATCACCCATGATCTTTTTTTCATCCGCAACCTCACCAAACGGACAGTGGTTATGCATCAGGGCCGTATTGTACGGGATTACGCCACCACTGATTTTCTCGCCGACGACCACCTGCAGGCTGTCAACGGTTTAGACTACACCTATAAAAATAGTTGCATACAAACAATCCAAAAACTGCAGGATAAAAATATCTCTGTACCCCAATAAATAAACAGTCATTCTCCTGTAGCAGCTCCTTGCATTCACCTGTTGCCAGGCGTCGGTCACTTATATAAAAACAATATAATTTCAAACTATTACCTTTACACCTATCCAATTAATTGTTATTTCAAAAAAAAAGAACATGATCCATGTACACTTTCATCAAATAACATGATCTTACAACGATTTTTCACCACGGCCGTCAGCCCCCTCCTCCTTTGCCTGCTCCTTTTCGCCGGATGCAAACAAAATACACCACCTCTCCCTGTCCTAGGATCCTTTGATCAAGATTTTTCACTGACTAATCAGGATGGTCAAACAGTTACCCCTGCCACCTTTAAGGGCAAAATTTACGTGGCTGATTTTTTCTTCACCACCTGTCCAACCATCTGCCCGATCATGAAAGTCCAAATGACCAGAGTGTATGAGGCATTTGTTGATAATCCGGCAATCCTGTTGTTGTCGCATACCATTGATCCAGATCATGATACGGTGGAGGTGCTCCACGACTTTGCACAGCGTTTGCAAATAGAGACCAGTAAGTGGCATATGGTTACCGGGCCCAAAAGCATTATTTATCCCCTGGCCAAAAAATATATGCTGGGAGTGGTTGAGTCGAGCCAGGCTCCCGGCGGCTACATCCACAGCGGCAGTTTCTGCCTGATAGATGCAAACAGGAACATTCGCGGTTATTACGACGGAACAGACAGTGCTGAAGTGGACCAACTTATTAAAGATATAGGGAGACTGCAGGGAGAAAAGTAAAATGAAGATCAGGCACCTGATCCTTCTGCTCATCGGAGTGGGAATGCTCTTCGCAGTATTTACTCCAGCCGCTGCGGATGACGGAGAGCAACTTTACCAGACCCACTGCAGTGGTTGCCACGGTATGGATGGCCAAGGATTTCGCCGTCTTTATCCCACCCTCCATGGCTCACCCTACTTTGATCAAAAACTGATGCAGCTCCCGTGCATCATTCAAAACGGACTAACCGGCACCATCCGTTTACAAAACGGGACCTATAATCAAACCATGCCCGGCAACAGGTCCCTCAATGCCGAGCAAATAGCCCTTCTGCTCCGCTATACTTCCCGATTTTCCACCAGCGGACCTGCAGAGGTAACCACGATTACCCCTGAACAAGTAGAGTACCAGCTGAAACAATGTGCCCGTAATACAAAATAATTCTTCAACTTCCCGTCTGTGAGGTAACGATATGAGACGCTATCATCTTTTTAGAGTATTCGTTTTCCTTCTTCTTGTACCTGGCCTGTTTGCAGGATGCCAAAACAGCCAACAGAGGGAGCTTGAACAGCTGCAAAGCGAAGTAATGCGCATCCATGACCGTACCATGGAAAAAATGGGCTATATGTATGAACTTGAAAGTAACCTCCAGAAATTGATAGCTCAAAAGAAGAACAATGCAAGTGGAGAAAGGTGGGAGGAAGCTATTCAAAAATTGCAGGAAGCCCAGGCCTCGATGATGCAGTGGATGCACAAATATGTACCCCCAAAAGAGGGTACCCCTTATGCAGAGCAGATGACGTACCTGCTCGGCGAAAAACAAAAAATCATGCGCGTTGAGCAACTTACCACAGAAGCGATTCGTTTAGGCGAGTCCTTGACCGAGATACCATAAACATATCAAACGTCTTTGAATTCTTGGCAAACGAACATCTTCATCCACTTGAAAAGGCCGTTTTCCACCGAGCCCAGCCAAGGGGGATAAAACAGCAGCAACCGAATACAACTGCAGACACCCCAAGCTGTATCAGCTCATCCATGGTAAGCGATACCACCCCAAACAGACGGTGAACTGGAGTATACAGGATAATGCCCTGCAGTAGAAGAGACAATGCAACCGAACTCCACAACCATGGATTAGTAAACAAGCGTACCCTGTAGCTGCTGCGAATGACAAAAACCAGCAGCATTTCAAAAAAAACCACATAGGTAAAGGCAACCGTTCTTGCCCGCTCCAGCTCTTCCTGATCAAGCCTGGCCCCCCCTGCATTTTCAAAACAGAACAGCCCTATCAATGCACCAGTAACTCCAAGAAATAGCAACAACCGTAGATGATATCCGGAAAGGATGGGTGCCTTTTTAGCAATTGGAGGTCTCCGCATAATATCACTGCTGTAAGGGTCTACAGTGTAAGCCAATGCCGGAGCACCATCGGTGATAAGATTGATCCACAACAGGAGCAAAGCGGTGAGCGGTAAATTCCATCCCAGAATTACGGCCAGAAAGACCAGCAAAAGTTCCATCAGGTTACCGGACAGGAGCAGCATGATGGATTTCTGGATATTATCATAAATCCCTCTCCCCTCTTCCACAGCATCAACAATATTGGTAAAGGAATCGTTAAGCACCACAAAATCAGCAGCTTCTTTTGCCACTTCCGTTCCGCTGCCGACCGCTATCCCTATATCAGCCTTTTTCAAAGCCGGTGCATCATTGACACCATCCCCGGTCATGGCTACCACGTGATCACTCTGCTGCAGGGCTTGAACAATGCGCAACTTGTGGTGTGGAATTACCCTTGCAAAAATATCGGTGGTCTGCACAGCATTGATCAGCACATCATCATCCATATCGTCAAGCTCCTTGCCGGTCAACACTCTCCCTGTGATCCCTATCTGCTCACCGATCGACTTTGCCGTCTCTTTATGGTCACCGGTAATCATAATCGGTCTAATGCATGCCGCTCTTGCACGCTGGATAGACACGGCCACATCATGACGGGGGGGATCGATCATGGCTTGAAGCCCGACAAAAACCAGCCCTGTCTCATGCAGAGTATCGTTGATTTCAGCCTCACGATAGGCAAAAGCCATAATCCGCATGGACCGGCCTGCGAAGTCGTTTATCGCCTTGGTAATAACGGCTCTTTCTTTTGTGGTAAGAGCAGCTTTGCTGCTATCATTTTTCTGAAAATAGGCACATTTTTGCAAAAGGTGATCCGGAGCACCTTTGGTGTGCATAAACGTGCCGCCCTCTGTCCGAACAAGGACACTCATACATTTACGCTTTGCATCAAAAGGAATCTCACTCAGACGCTCTCCATGGAAAGCTACACCTGCAGTTGCAGCACTGACAAGCAGGGCACACTCTGTCGGACTTCCTGTAAGCACATGATCGCCTGACTGGTCGCCGGATTCCGCATTGTTGCAGGTAACTCCTATGGTGAAAAGAAGACGCTCTGTGAACGAAAAACTTTTATGTTCCGGCGGACTGTTAAGATCAAGTTCCCGCTCCATGGTCCATCCTTTTTCCACGGTCATCCGGTTTCTGGTCAGTGTCCCTGTCTTGTCCGAACAAATGACATCGCAGCTGCCAAGGGTTTCCACAGAAGTAAGGCGCCTGACCAGTATCTTTTTTCCAAGCAGGCGTTTGGTCCCTATTGACAGCGCAATGGTCACCACCGCAGGCAGTGCCGTGGGTACAGCGGCAACCGCAAGACTAATGACAACAAAGGAAAAATCGATAAAGACCTTCATGTCCAACTGCTGTCCATCGGTAACGGATCGGCCGACAAGAAGACAAAAAACCAGCAGACAGATTCCAGTGATCACCAGCCCTAGTTTACGGCCAAAAGTATCGAGTCTTCTTTCAAGCGGGGTCTGTTGATGCTCGGCGGCTGCGATCATCTGCGAAATTCTGCCGACCTCAGTGTCCAAGCCAATGCCGGTAATAACCGCCACGCCTCGGCCACTGACAATCGAGGAAGCGGAAAAGACCATATTACGCCTGTCTGCCAAAGGCAGCTCACCCGGTAAAGGGTCTATTATTTTGGGAACAGCCTGGCTTTCTCCAGTGAGGATTGATTCTTCAACTTCCAACTGGGTCACATTGATTAAACGTCCATCAGCAGGAACCTTGTCACCTGATTCCAGGCAGACGATATCACCAGGTACCAGCTGCTCCCCATTAATACGCAGCCGCTTGTTATCCCTGATCACTGTTGCCGTAATCGTGGTCATTTTACGCAACGCTTCAAGTGACCGGTTTGCCCTGAGTTCCTGAACAAAACCAATCAGCCCATTCATAATCAAAATAGCAAGGATGACCATTGCATCCGTGTACTCTTTCAGAACAAGAGAAAAAAGCACTGCAAACAGTAGCAAATATATAATAAAACTGGTGAATTGGTGGATCAGAATACGCCAGGCAGACACTGGCGGTTGGTGCTGTATACGGTTGGCACCGTACAGGCGTCGACGTTTATCCACCTCTAGCTGAGAAAGTCCTTTCTGCGAGGTCTGTAAACGATCAAGTATTTCAGCAGCTGAGATAGAATAGATACCATCCATATCGTGATCCTGACCAAAAGAAAATGGTATATTACGATAGAGTCATACTAGAACCATGCACAGGAATCCGCCACTTATTTTTTAACACACACCGGCACCTGACCAGCCAAAAGCTGAAAATGGGTTGCAGCCTGATTTCTGCCTACTCACTCAAGTTATATTTCCCTGTGTGTATTCATCAGATAAATAGAAATTTTCAATTTGATTCCAAAAAGCTGTTCACATATAGTTGTTAAGCAATGAAAATTTAAACATTCTTTCAACAAGGAGATAACATACGACCATGAAAACATTCGCCTGTCTGCTCACCCTCTTATTGATTACGACAACTGCCTCTGCACTCACGGCTGAAGAAAAACGTATCAGGGAAAAATATGGCACCAAATACAATGCCAAGGCAGTTATTCATCAAACCAACATATGCGTTGATCAATATATGCTGCTCAGCGACAACCCAGATGTCACGCGTCTGCAGCCATGGTGTGAACAAAAGGTGATTGATGGTTGGAAACCTTTTTCCAAGGCGGAAATGGAAAGAAGGGTCAACGCTAAGAAATCCACGCAAACCATTATCATTGAAAAATAGGTTACAGGATCATAAACCGATGTGAACGTTTTTTACACGTTGGTAGCAAAAAGTCTTTGCCGGCAGCGAATGCTGCCAGGAAGACAACATTCTGCCATAATTGAAAAATACTCTGTTTGATAGACAGCCACAAACAAATAGCCAGAAGAGAGCACCTTGTTAATGACGTTTTTCATGTAAAACAAGTAACTGACCGCTGCACAAAAATGTGATGCGGTCATTTTGGGCAAAATGGGTCTTGCTTAAATCGACAGAAAAGGCTTAATTTTTTCAAGCAATGCCGCATCAATGCCATCCACATTGACCAGGTCGGCAAGGCTTGTAAATGCACCGTTAGCTTCTCGATAGGCGGCAATGGCTTGCCCCACCTTCTCCCCAATACCCGGGATATTCGCCAAAGCATCAACACTGGCTGTGTTCACATTCAGCTGCTGTGCTACGGCAGCAGCTTGATCTGCCATATCCGTCATTGATCCAGCAGTCTTGCCAAGGTCTGTGGCCAAGATGGTTGCCGGGGTAACCAATAAACTTATAGTAAGAATAACTGCACCCATCTTTTTGCTTTGTCTAGTCTTCACGAGGATTCTCCTTTTTAAATTTTTCATTAAAATTAATCACTTCCGATATACAGAAATAATTATCATACTATAGAATGACAAGTAAAAAATTGGTAAAGAAACCAAGCATTTTCCATGACTTGACCAAGCCTGCCAAATTGACTACAACTGATTAACTTGCATAATTATGACTGGATGACCGGCTATTACAGTGACAGGGGGCATCCATAACCTTTCCCACGAGAGATACTATGGAAGATTTAATGTTAAATATGGAAAAACTGCAAAAGGAAGTGAACAGGGCTATTAAAGAACTGGCAGCCTCAAAGGATCTGGAAGAGCGTATAAAACTGAGCGAACTGATCAAAAACCTTTCTGAGGCAACAGGGGTCTATTTTAAATTTGCCTCGGAAATGATGATGCATGACATGGAATTTGGGGAAGATGAGCTGGATGACGACAAACCCTTTTAACAAGGGTAACTGCTCACAGGCAACCCACGGAGTTTCCACTTACCTGTGCGAGTGGTTACTAAAAAGGTAACTATTGCCCAGCACTCCACCTGGGTACGATCATCCTCAAAAGCAAAGGTATTCTCTCGTTTTTCTAGGTTGATTATGCACATCCAAAGCGCAGTTAAACAGTACCGGTTCAGAGTAACGGATACTTTTCCCTTTACCTGAAAAGTCACTTTAACATAAATCCACCCCACCGAATTGCCATGCCAGTGATACTGCCTGTATTGAATGCTGATGATTATACCGTCAACCCTAGCAAGATAATCGCTCTTGGACTGAATTATATCGACCATATCAAGGAGAGCCAATCCGTTGATGTCCAGAACTTTACGGATGAAATCCCCGCTGAACCGGTGCTTTTTGTCAAGACACCCAACGTCCTCATTGGCCCGGATCAACCCATTATCCTACCTCGATTTGTGAATGCATACGGCTTTGAAAATGTGCGAACTGATTATGAGGCGGAACTTGCCCTGATCATCAACGACAGAGTAAAGAATCTGGACGAAAACGAGGCCATGGAACATATTTTCGGCTTCACCTGCTTTAACGATATCAGCCAACGTAACCTGCAAAAGACCGACAAGGCGGGGTGGTTTCGCGGCAAATCACTGGATACGTTCGGCCCCATCGGGCCGATTATTATTCCACCCCATGCACTGGAAGATCCGCAAAACCTGGAGATCACCTGCCGCTTAAATGACCAGGTGGTGCAGCATTCCAACACCCGGCACATGCTGTTCAAAATTCCGGAAATTGTCGCCTATGTTTCCAAAAATTTTACCCTGGAACCGGGCGACATCATTATAACCGGCACTCCGAGCGGGGTGGGTCCTCTTCAAGACGGGGATGTGGTAGAGGTGGAGATAGACAAAATCGGGACGCTGCGCAACCCGGTAAAGGCAGAGTAGCCCGAATTTCTCATGAACTTTTTGATTTCAAACTCAATCAACTGATATTATTGCTCAAAAAGTAATTACACAATTAACAGTCTGTTTTTCGTTTTCAATCAAAAAGTTCCCCCTTCGGGTCAATAGATTTTTCCGCAGGATCTTCGTTACAAACCACTTGCGGTAGGTTACTACCGGAGTCTTCGCTTACCTGCTGCGCGGCTTGTGCCTTGTCCTGCGAAAAACTTTATTGATGAGAAATCCGGGGTAGCAACAAACGGATCAACTTCCATTGCTGTTATTCTCCAAACACAAACAGGACTCTGAAGCATTTGCATCGCATGCCCCAGAGTCCTGCAGGTCCATCATATAATCAAATACCAAAAAAGTTCTACTCAGGCAAAACTCGAACAGCTCCTTTATCTGCCGACGAGGCAAAATGGGCATATATTTTGAGTGCTGTGGAAACGGTTCTGTCCCGATCTGGTGTATATGCTGCAGCCCCTTTGTTTTCCTCTGCCAGTTTCCGTGCATTGAGCTCTTCGTCATCAACAAGCAGATTAATGGAACGTTCAGGTATGTTAATATCCACAGAATCACCATCACGTACAAGGGCAATAGCACCGCCACTAGCCGCTTCAGGCGATACATGACCGATGGACAACCCGGAGGTACCTCCTGAAAATCGCCCGTCGGTTACCAAAGCACAGGCAGCGCCAAGGTGCTGTGACTTTAAATAGGAGGTTGGGTACAACATTTCCTGCATCCCCGGTCCCCCCTTAGGCCCTTCGTACAGGATAAAGACTATGTCCCCTGCCCTGATTTTGCCATCAAGTATTCCCTCGCAGGCGGCTTCCTGAGAATGAAAGACACGGGCCGTCCCCTTGAAATGGAGGATGGACGGATCCACTCCGGCAGTCTTTACGATACAGCCATCTACAGCAATATTACCATACAGTACAGCCAAGCCCCCATCTTTAGAATAGGCATGCTTCATGTCGCGGATACACCCGTTCGCACGATCAGTGTCAAGCTCAGGGTACGTCGCATCCTGTGAGGCCATGACCAGATTACGTTTCCCGCCCGGTGCGCTATAATATAACTGCTTCGCCTCTTCGATCACGGTTGGCCGCATGATGTCGTAGCGATCCAATGCTTCCTGCAACGTCAGCCCATCGGCACGGTATACACTTGTGTCCAGCAGGTTACCCCGGTCCAGTTCTCCGAGGATAGCAAGAATTCCTCCTGCCCGGTTAACGTCTTCTATATGGTAATTTGAATTTGGTGCTACCTTGGAAAGGTTGGGAACGCACTTGGACAACTCATTCATGTCAGCCATGGTGTAATCCACCCCTGCCTCATGTGCAATGGCAAGGAGGTGGAGGACGGTATTGGTGGAACCTCCCATGGCAATATCGAGAGACATGGCGTTATTAAAGGCTGCTTTAGTGGCAATGGAGCGGGGAAGCACCGAGTCGTCTTCATGCTCGTACCAGGCATCGCACATGGCAACAATACGCTGGGCAGCCTGCTCAAAAAGACGCATACGAACGGCATGGGTGGCGACAACGGTTCCGTTTCCAGGCATTGCAAGCCCCAGGGCTTCATTGAGGCAATTCATGGAGTTGGCGGTAAACATCCCTGAGCAAGACCCGCAGGTGGGACAGGCAGAACGTTCGATAATTTCCACCTCTTCGTCACTGACACTGTCATCAGCGGCCATGACCATGGCGTCTACCAGGTCAAGAGCCTTGTCAGCCGCTTTTCCCGCTTCCATGGGACCACCGGAAACAAAAACAGCGGGAATATTCAACCGCATTGCTGCCATGAGCATCCCAGGGGTGATCTTATCGCAATTGGAGATGCATATCATCGCGTCCACCTTATGCGCATTGCACATATACTCCACAGAATCAGCAATGAGATCTCTGGACGGTAATGAGTAGAGCATTCCGTCATGCCCCATGGCTATACCATCGTCAATAGCAATACTGTTGAACTCAGCAGCAAAACAACCCTGGCTCTCGATCATGGATTTTACCTGCTGGCCAATTGCATGGAGGTGCACATGACCGGGTACAAACTGGGTAAAGGAGTTGACAATAGCAATTACCGGCTTGCCGATCTGTTCTTCCTGCATGCCGTTGGCCCGCCATAGGGCTCTGGCGCCCGCCATTCTTCTTCCGCTCGTTGTCTCTGCACTTCTTAATGGAATTGCCATGCTCTCTTCTCCCTTAAAACTAAAAAATTACATTACGTATGTTTACAGCAGTTCGCCTGACGGCAGTAAATCCGCAAGACCGACAATGCGGTTCCCAGCAACAGCTCAACTCCTGTTTTTCTGACACCTTCCTGGGGAGATCCCAGGTATGATGGATAAAAAAAGGAGCCTGTCGCACTGGCCCGTTTTTTTATTTTTTTCTTGTATTTTACTGTTAGTCCGCGATAGTACCTTATTAGAGACCTTTGTCAATTCTATACTGGTAGATACAATATGAAGCAGCAGGAGATTAATTATTGGATAACCTCTATGCTCAACAAGCATAAGCGGGTGTCCGACCTTAATATTACCGTTGGTAAGACCTTACAGGTTGAAAGTGATGGTGCTCTGGTTTCGGTGGACGTTCAGCCACCGGTCACAGAACTGACCCCTTTTCAATCAGAGGTGTTTGCTTTAAATATCATCGGCGGTAATAAACGGCTACTCAGAGATCTGGTCACCAAAGGTTCATGTGACCTTTCCTATTCTCTGGATGATAAAACCCGCTTCAGGGTAAATATATTTTCCCAACGGGGGTATTATTCTACGGTTCTCCGAAAACTGGAAACGACCATCCCTACCATCAAGGGGTTTCAATTTCCCGATGCCTTTTCCAAGATGTCGAAAGAGGTGAATGGGCTCATCCTTTTTACCGGGGCCACCGGAACCGGCAAGACCACTTCCATGGCTGCCATACTCAACCGAATCAACGAAACCCGTCCTGTTCACATCGTAACCCTGGAAGACCCTATTGAATACGTTCATCCACACAAGATGGCCACGTTTAACCAGCGTGAACAGGGGGATGATTTTGACTCTTTTGCAAACGGCCTCCGGGCCGCTCTTCGTCAGGCACCAAAGGTAATTCTGGTCGGAGAAATACGGGACAGGGAAACCCTGGAAATAGCTCTTACCGCTGCGGAGACCGGTCACGTTGTTTTTTCCACTCTCCATACTATCGACACAGGCCAAACCATCAACCGTATCCTGGGTATGTTTGAACAGGATGAACAGCCCCAGGTCCGTAATCGACTGGCAGACACTATCCGCTGGGTGGTCAGCCAGCGTCTGCTGCCTCGTATTGGTGGAGGACGGATCGCTGCCCTGGAAGTTCTTTGTACCAGTCTGCGCATAAAAGACCTGATCATCAATGGCGAGACAGAAGAAAAAACCTTCTACAATGTCGTCAAAGAGGGGTCGACACGGGACATGCGCACCTTTGACCAGCATTTACTGGAACTGTTTGAAACCGGTTTGATAACCGAAGAGTCAGCTCTCTCCTACTCCTCCCATAGAAGTGAAATCAAACGGGGTATGGATACCCTCAAGGCTGCTCGTGGTGAACGTACTTCAAGCATCAGCGGGTTGCACATGGAAGAGGAAGAAAAAGACCTGTTTGACAACTGGTCGTAAGATAAGCACTCTATATGCATAATTATTCTTGGATATAAATCACCATGATCAATCAATGCCCCCATTGTCAGGGAAACATACGTTTTAATCCGGACCAGCAAGGCAAACTGGAACAGGCTCTGGCAAAACTGGAACAGGGCCAGTTGCTTACACTCAAATGTCCCCACTGCCAACAGTCGATTAAAATTAACAAAGATGGACAATCACCCTCAATCGGGGGCACAATCCAACCTCCGCAACCGCCAAATCTTGATTGGCTTACCAGTGGCGTCTTTCAAGGTGAGGAAAAAGTAGAAGATGTGCCCATGGCCCTGGTCTTATATCAGCCATCAGCTGTTTGCGATACTATTTGCAGTGCAGTGGAGTCTGTGGGGTATCAGGTTGTTCGCGCCGAAACATCACAAGAAGCAATTGAAAGGATGCGTTTTGTGAATTTTGCCTGTGTGGTCTACCAAGCTGATCTCGAAGGAGCCCTTGAGCAAGCAACGTTCCACAGATACCTTAGCAAGATGTCCATGGAAAGACGACGCTATATATTTTATATCCTTATTGGACCTGTTTTTCACACCCTCTACAATCTGGAAGCAATGGCATACAGTGCAAACCTGACTGTCAATCTTGACGATATCAAATACTTAGATGTTATTCTTCACAAGACAATTCCAGATTACGAAGAGCTTTTCGGCCCGATAATGGAAGAACTCGGAGCGTATGGCAAGCGGTAAAAAAAAGAATTAACCTGCCGCCCTGTCTGTTGTTTCAATAAGCAGCGCATCAAGAGAATGGCCTCTTACTTATTGATGGACTCGTAAAAAGTCCATCACACACTAAAGATGGCTAAGTACAAAACCTGCGCCTTGTAGATCGAACTTTTGTACTTAGCCATCACTTATCTATATATTTTGAAAAGGGGCCTACTACAACACATCTCCCAGGGCATTACCAGCGTCCTTCACTGAAGTGAGCGCCTTGCCGACATTATGCCCCCTTGTTCCATTACCGGCTATCTTGAACAATTATCATTTAGCCTGATCTTCCCGAGTCTTGTGCTTATCTCGTTATGCTTACAATCTAGTAACGTAACTCTTCAGCAGCACCCCAACTCCCCAGGATCTGCCGGCCCGGCATACCGATGTACCGAAATCGGGGCTTATTTGCTAATCGGTCAGCTTGAGAACATTTGGAGCACTGCTGAATATTTACTTAGTTGCTCCTCAAGGAGCTATCCACCCCGTGAGTAGTTCGTCGATAACTTTGAACCTGATGCTGCCCGAACAAACTGGAATCCAGACATAAAAGCTAAAAAATACAGTTTTTCAACAAGAAACAGTTGTTTTTCCAGATCAACTCTGTTATTTGTTCCGATTTGGAGTAGTGGATGGAATTTATTTCTTCCCTATAAAGTCGTATAACCATTAACCTATTAAACGGCCGGTTTACACTGGTCAAAACAGGAACAACAATCCATGACTGACAACCGAACTCAACCCGCATCAGCGGCAGATGACAATAGCTTCGAAGAAATGAGTTTTGCCGAGCTCTTCGAGCAGGAAGAAAACAACACCGTTATAAATGTTGGCGAAGTCGCCATTGGGGCGGTCGTTGATATTAACAGCGATGCAGTTTTAATCGATGTCGGAGACAAAGCTGAAAGTTATATTTCTTTATCTGAATTCCGTCACGAAGACCCAGACAGGGTCATCAAAATCGGTGATGAATTTGAGGTATTTATCGAAAAGAGAAAAGAAGAAGGTGGACTTCTTCTCTCTCGAGAAAAAGCCATTGCCATTAAGGTTTGGGAGAAAATTGCGCAAATCCAGGAAGACGACGGGACTATTGAAGGTCGAATCGACAACCGGGTCAAGGGCGGCATGTCCGTTGACATCGGTGTTCCAGCCTTCCTCCCATACTCTCAAATTGACCTGCGCCCCGTAAAAGATCTTGATGCTCTGATCGGCCAGACTTTTGAGTTCAAAATTCTGAAGTTCAACCGCAAACGCAACAATGTGGTAATCTCCAGACGTGCTATCCTTGAGGAACAACGTGCTGCAATGCGTGAGCAGATGCGCACCACCCTTGAGGAAGGCCAGACCATTCGTGGCGCAATTACCAACATTACCGACTATGGTCTGTTCATCGACCTTGGCGGCATGGACGGCCTTTGTCATATTACCGATCTCTCCTGGGGGCGTGTTTCCCATCCATCCAAACTGTACACAGTGGGTGAAGAAATTGAAGTTAAGATCCTTAAATATGACAAAAATTCCGATCGTGTATCACTCGGTGTCAAGCAGTTGAAATCGGATCCATGGGAAGACGTGCCTGAACAGTACCCAGCCGGTGCTCAGGTCACAGGTAAAGTTGTTTCCATAACTGACTACGGTGTGTTCGTTGAACTGGAAGAAGGTGTAGAAGGACTTGTTCATATTTCTGAGATGAGCTGGTCTAAAAAGCCTCGTCACCCATCCAAGGTTGTGGCAGTTGGAGATGAAATTGACGTTCAGGTGCTCAATGTTGAAGCCGAAACAAAGCGTATCTCACTGGGTATGAAGCAACTGCAACCCAACCCATGGGATGTTGTTGAAGAAAGCTATCCAGTTGGCGCAGTCATAGAAGGCAAGATCAAAAACATTACTGATTTTGGTATCTTCATCGGCATTGAAGAAGGAATTGACGGTCTCATTCATGTGTCTGATCTTTCCTGGACTGAGCGCATCAAGCATCCGTCTGAAAAATATGCAAAAGGTGAGACCATTCAGGCGGTTGTCCTGAAGATCGACAAGGAAAACGAGCGATTCTCTCTTGGCGTAAAACAGCTCGAGCCCGATCCTTGGCAGGCCGCAGCCAATAACTATCCCATTGGCTCCACTGTGGAAGGAACCATTACCAATGTAACGGATTTCGGTGTTTTTGTTCAGTTGGAAGAAGGTATTGAAGGTTTGGTACATGTCTCTGAAATTTCAAGAGACAAGGTTAAAACACCGGTTGGCATGTTCAATGTTGCCGACACTCTCCAGGCCATGGTGATTAACGTATCTGCTGATGACCGGAAGATCGGTCTTTCTGTAAAAGCGCTCGAAGAAAAAGATGATAATGATGGAGAAGTTCCTGAGGAATACGCTCAGAAACAAACTGCAGGACCATCAACTTTTGGAGACCTTTTGATTGCCGCCGCTGGTGAGGACGACGAAAATAAGTCCTGATAGACAAGGGAAAATCTGGTAGCAATAGGATGTTTTGGTATCGTCGAAAAACGATATTGAAACATCCTTTTCTATTATACCGCATAGGCAGGATTCGTTGCCCCCACACTCAACAATGCGGAAGAAGATATTAAAAGGATGAATTATCATGCTTAAGCGTGAACTGGTCAACGCGGTGTCAGCACAACTTGGTGATTATTACAAACAGGATATCGCCCAAGCAGTTGAAATTATACTTGAAGAAATAGCTCAAGCACTTGCCGAAGAAAGAAGAGTTGAAATTCGTGGTTTTGGCAGTTTTTCAGTCCGAACAAGAAAACCACGGACGACTAAAAACCCCAAAACCGGCAAAATGATGGATATACCAGCTCGTAAAACCCTTCATTTTACGATGAGTAAATCATTGAAGGAGGTTTTAATAAAGGCTGAGTAACTGGTACTGTACATTATAAGAAAAGCCGGTAACTGATTTCAGATACCGGCTTTTTCTATTAGATGACAGCTATGCCATAGTTCAGGGATACTTTTTAGAGAAAAGGTTCGACTTCGCCTTTTCCTTCTCGCAGTATTTCCGGAAAATCTGAGATAAGAGAAATGACGGTAGATGGGTCAGGATAGACCTCACCGCCATCAATGATAAGATCCACCAGGTTACCGAACAGTTGATCGGCATCATAGCCGTCTAGAATACTGGTCACCCCTGATTCATCATCTTCAGCTGTCGCGCTGGTATTAAGGACCGGGTTACCAAGTTCCTGCAAAAGGGCCTGACAGATAGGGTTATCAGGAACGCGTATACCAACCGTCTTCTGTTTGGTGAGCATTATCTTGGGTACCAGCTTGGTGCCGGGCAAGACAAAGGTATAGGCTCCAGGTAAATTCTTTCGCATTAAGCGATAGGCAACGTTACCCACATGCCCGTACTCACTGATATTCGTCAGTGACGAGCACATAAAACTAAAAGGTTTATGCTTGGGTCGCTTTTTAATCTGATAGACACGCTGGACAGCTTTTTTGTTGAAAATATCGCAGCCGATGCCATACATGGTATCGGTAGGGTAACAGATTACACCACCTTTTTTCAGGGTCTCCACCACTTGCGCGATGAGTCGCGCCTGCGGATTATATGGATTGATTTCAAGTATCCTGGCCATTGGTAAATCGTGCCTTGCTTTTCAGTAAAAAAGGCGAAAGGGATATAACAAAATATTCCCGCTGCTGAACGGCTCAGAAGTAAAGCAGGAACAGCCTAAAAAATCCAGGGATTTTTTCATGTCCGCTTATTTCCTTTTAAACAAGAACATGCTACATTTTCAGCTCTACTCATATACCAATGCACAATTTCTAACCCAGCACACTTTTGTACAGGCCTCTTATTACGAGCTACACAAAGAGAGCTGTTGTTCTTTCCACAGATATTACATCCACACCTGCATACAAACCAAAGGTTTGGATCGATTACATTAAACCCAAAGCATCCGGCATTAATGACGCCACCGCATCAGGAGAGTTTATGCTTAACAAAGACATTCCTCTGGCCCTTACTTTTGATGATGTACTTCTGGTTCCAGGTCCGTCAGAGGTACTTCCTTCTTTAGTATCCTTAAAGACCCGCCTGACACGGTCCATTGACCTTTGTGCTCCGCTTGTTAGCGCGGCCATGGATAGTGTCACCGAACATAAAACCGCCATTGCCATGGCAAGGGAGGGAGGACTTGGTATAATTCATAAAAATATGAGTATAGAAAGCCAAGCCAAGGAGGTTGAACAGGTAAAAAAATCTGAATCCGGCATGATTGTAGACCCCATCACCGTAGCCAGTACTCAGAGTGTGGCTGAAGTACAGGCCATAATGGGAACCTATAAAATTTCCGGCCTCCCTGTACTTGACGGCAACAAGCTGGTCGGGATTGTAACCAACCGAGACTTACGTTTTGTCTCTGATGACGGCCTACGGGTCAGTGATGTTATGACCAGTAAAAACTTGGTCACGGCGCCGGTTGGTATCTCGCTGGAACACTCGAAGGCCCTGCTCCATGAGCACCGAATTGAAAAACTGTTGGTCGTGGATGAAGCCGGCAACCTGAAAGGCCTGATAACCATTAAGGATATAGAAAAAATAAAAAAATATCCCCATGCCGCCAAAGATGAAATGGGGAGGCTCCTTGCCGGAGCTGCCATAGGTATCGGCCCGGAAATGCTTGAACGAACCCAAGCATTGGTTAATGTGCATGTCGACGTGGTCACCCTTGATTCGGCCCACGGCCATTCAAAAAATGTTCTTGATGGTATTACCGAGATTAAGAGTCATTTTCCCAACCTGCAGGTCATTGCCGGTAATGTCGCCACTGCAGAGGGTACAGCGGCATTAATCAAGGCAGGTGCTGATAGCGTCAAAATTGGCGTTGGTCCCGGATCGATATGCACCACCCGTATTATTGCCGGTGTCGGCGTCCCACAATTAACGGCATTAAAAGACTGTGTTGCCGAGGCCGGCAAACATAATATCCCTGTTATTGCCGATGGTGGTATCAAATACTCAGGCGATATCTGTAAAGCCATCGGCATTGGCGCTCACTCGGTTATGATCGGTTCTCTTTTTGCCGGCACCGATGAAACACCAGGGGAGACCTTTCTCTACCAGGGGCGTAAATACAAGGGATACCGCGGCATGGGCTCCATTGGGGCGATGAAAAAAGGTTCAAGCGACCGTTATTTTCAGGAGCAACAAGAGGGGAGTAAACTCGTACCGGAAGGCATTGAAGGGAAGGTACCATATCGCGGCCCCATATCAGAAATGATCTACCAGCTCCTCGGCGGACTCCGCTCGGGCATGGGTTATACAGGTGCGGCCACCATTGAAGAGTTGCACAAACGTGCCCGTTTCGTCCAAATATCAGCTGCCGGGCTCCGTGAATCCCATGTTCATGACGTTATCATTACCAAAGAAGCGCCCAATTACCGAACAGAGTAAGTTTGCCCCGGATTTCTCGTAGATAGCATGTTCTTCAGTATTTTGGCTATGAATCCAGTCTTCGCTTACCCGGAGTCTTCGCTTACCTATTCATAGCCAAAAACTTTGAACCTGACGCAGCCTGCATCCATAATAAATCCGGGCTAAAGGTCCATACAACCATGGAACGTACACTTATCAACCACAGACAAACTACATGATATGACAAGTCATTCCGAAAAAATCATCATCCTCGACTTTGGCTCACAGACCACTCAACTCATTGCACGCCGCATCCGCGAGCAAAAAGTGTACAGTGAAATTCACCCTTATACCCTACCGCTTGATGAACTCAAGGCAATGCACCCAACCGGAATTATTCTCTCCGGCGGTCCGGCAAGTGTGTATGATGAAGATGCTCCGATAAGTGACCCGCAAATATTTGAAATGGGGGTTCCTGTTCTTGGTATCTGTTACGGCGCCCAGTTGATGATGGTCCAAAACGGCGGCCGAGTAGAAAAAGCTGAAAAACGAGAATTCGGCAAAGCTGATCTTGTCATCGACTATACTGCCGGCCTCTTTGCTGGTATGGAAACCGGGCCATCGCATTATCAGGTGTGGATGAGCCACGGTGATCGTATTGAAGAACTTGCCTCCGGCTTTTCTGTAACTGCGACCAGTAACCACTCTCCCTATGCAGCTCTCCGTCATGAACAAAAACCTTTTGTCGCAGTGCAGTTTCATCCGGAAGTCGCGCACACGCTTATTGGTAATGATGTCCTGCGCAATTTCATTTTTGGTATCTGTGGCTGTAAACCAGAATGGACAATGCATTCCTTTATCGATGCAACAGTCAAGGAAATTCAAGAAAAAGTAGGGGAGGAAAAGGTCATCTGTGCCCTTTCCGGCGGAGTTGACTCATCGGTGGTTGCCGCTCTGATCCACAAGGCTATTGGCGACCAACTAACGTGTATCTATGTCAATAATGGCCTTATGAGGACCGGAGAGTCTGAAAGTATTCTTAATTTTTTCAACCAGAAAACCAGTCTGCAGCTCATCGATGTCAATGCGGAATCATTCTTTCTGGAAAAACTGCAAGGTATTGCAGATCCCGAAGAAAAAAGGAAAAGAATTGGCTTTGGGTTTATAGAAATATTTGAGAAAGAAGCGAAAAAATTGGGTGATGTGAAATTTCTAGCCCAAGGTACCCTGTACCCGGACGTGATCGAATCGGTCGTCTTCCGGGGGAAGGCTCCTATTAAATCCCATCATAATGTGGGCGGGTTACCGGAAAGAATGCATCTTGACCTGATTGAACCGCTCAGGGAACTCTTTAAGGATGAAGTTCGCGAACTCGGGCTCGAGCTCGGCCTCCCGGAACAGGCCATCTACCGTCAGCCTTTTCCAGGCCCCGGCCTTGGAATCCGTATCATGGGTGAGGTCACCGGTGAGCGCCTTCACATCCTTCGCCAGGCAGATGTTATCGTTCTAGAAGAGATAAGAGATGCCGGCTGGTACCGCAAGGTCTGGCAGTCTTTTGCGGTGTTGCTTCCGATCCAGACTGTTGGAGTTATGGGGGACGGACGAACCTATGAGCATGTTATTGCTTTACGATGCGTTGATTCCATAGACGCGATGACCGCGGATTGGTCACGCCTGCCCTATGATATTCTCGGTCGTATTTCCAACCGAATTATCAATGAGGTTCGAGGCGTTAACCGCGTCGTGTATGACATTTCATCAAAGCCTCCATCCACTATCGAATGGGAATAAAGAGTATATTATGCTGAAAACAGGCATCTACGTTGATGCCGAAAACATCAAAATGAGCGGTGGATATGGCATGCGTTACGATGTCCTGGTGGACATTGCCAACGAAGGCCATTCCGCCCTGCTCAGGGCCAATTGTTACCTTGCTGAAGATCGCGAAAGGACCCAAAGCGATCAGGAGTATCGCCAAAAAGTGTACTCCTATCACGATATTCTCCGCCAGTGCGGATTCAAGGTGATTAAAAAATATGTGCGTCGCTTTCAAGATGACGAAGGTAATATAACGACCAAGGCTAATGCTGATATGGATCTGGCCATTGATGCTCTGTTGCAGGCGCGCAACCTTGATCGCATTATCCTGCTCACTGGTGATGGTGACTTTATTCGCTTGATTATCGCCTTACAAAATATGGGATGCAGGGTTGAAGTGATCGGTTTCCATAATGTGAGTAATGCGTTACGAGAGGTTGCCGACTCGTACATGTCCGGCTTCCTCATCCCCGGTCTTCTTCCTATCAACACTCATTGCTCCCAGGATTGCGCCCATGATCAATGGCAACGCGGTACGGTAGCTAATTTTAATATGGAAAGAGGATTTGGCTTTTTCCGCTACTACCGATTGCAAAATAAACGCCTTTTTCCATACACTGTCTTTTTTCACCTCTCTAAATCTACCCTGGGTTCGGATCAATATTTCCTTGATCAAGGAAGAATTTTCGAATTTCGTATCGTTGAAAACCCTGCAAACAATAACCGCTCAGAGGCATGGGATATCAGGCTCCTCAAAGAGCCATGACCTGCTGCACTCTATCTTGTCACTCTTTTTCCAACAGTGACAAGATATTTGCGTTCTTGATTGAATCATACTTAACCGATGGTTATGCTTTAACCAGTGGATTATGTATATCCTTTATAATCAAATGGATGTGAGACCTGCGACCATGAAAGGCTCTTGAGAATTATTTTTTTCTAACAGCTAACCCGAAAGGGGAACTTTTTGATTGAAAATAAAAAACAGACTGTTAACTGAGTGTATAATCAAAAAGTTTATGAGAAATTCGGGCTAGGTTTTTCTCCTGCACGCAGGCTCCTAATCACAGGGCGGTTATGTTCCCTCTTTTTTAAATTCGAAAAAGGCACACCTCCTCAGCACCATGATTGACAACGCACTTCTTTTAGCCGGTGATATAGGCGGTACCAAAACAACCCTCGCGCTGTACCACCAGGGGCAATCGCCCGCGCACCCGCTGGCTCAACATACTTTTCAAAATAGCAGGGCAACAGATTTTCATCAACTCATCGAGCGGTTCCTCCAGCAAACTAAATCAAGTCCTGCTTTCGCCTGCTTTGGTATTGCCGGTCCTGTGCTTGGCAACCAGGCAGAAATGACAAATCTTGACTGGACTATCTCTGGCGAAGATCTTCAGCAACAATTTCACTTTCAACAGGCTTTCTTGATCAACGATTTGGTTGCGACTACCATGGGAGCAGTCCTGCTGCCGGTGGCCGACCTCCAGACACTCAATATCGGCAGTCCTGTAGCAGGTTCTGCGGTTGCAGTGCTTGCCCCTGGCACCGGACTGGGACAGAGCTTCTTAACCCATGACGGCACTCAGCTCGTTCCCCACCCATCTGAAGGTGGTCACATTAGTTTTGCACCTAGAGATACACGACAAATGCAGTTGCTTGCCCACTTACAGCAGAAATATGCACATGTCTCTGCTGAACGCGTCTGTTCCGGCAGCGGATTACCCAATCTGCTTGACTTTATGCAGACACAGATACCGATGCCCCCTCAATTTACCCACGACCTGGCCTCTGCTATTGATAAAACACCGGTAATCGTGAGCACTGCTCTGGAAGCTTTACATAATAATCAAACCAACCATATTGCCTTGCAAACTGTTTTCCTTTTTGTAGATATCCTTGCCGATCAGGCAGCCAACCTAGCCCTGACCACCATGGCCCTGGGGGGAATTTTTCTTGGCGGTGGGCTTGCTCCAAGACTTGCCCCCTTTATTAACCAGGAACATTTCATGACTCTTTTTACCAGAGGCATTTATCACGACCTGTTACAAAATATTCCTATCAAAATTATAATCAACCCGCAGACAGCAACCATGGGTGCAGCTGCATACGGATTTCAAAAAATAGCAACACTAAAAAACATTTCTTAGCTGGTTCATAGGAGCTGTTATGAGCAAAAGCATGATCAAAAAGGTCATCATCATCTCTGTTATCCTTGTCCTGGTCCTGCTCTTCAAATTTTTCGGATTGGGCGACTACCTGAGCCTTGACTTTCTCAAACAAAAGCAAGATGCCCTGCTGAGTATGTACGAAGCTCGACCACTGCTTATTTTATCCCTCTATTGCTTCACCTATATTGGTGTGACAGCGCTTTCCCTTCCAGGGGCGGCAGTAATGACTCTGGCCGGCGGCGGACTGTTTGGTCTGTTCACAGGCACAGTTGCGGTCTCTTTTTCCTCAACCATCGGAGCCACTCTGGCCTGTATCGTCGCCCGTTTTCTGTTACGTGACTGGGTGCAAAAAAAATTCGGAGATAAACTGGTAAAAATCAACCAAGGAATGGCTAAGGAGGGTGGTTTTTATTTGTTCAGTCTCCGACTGGTACCGCTGTTTCCCTTTTTTGTGATCAATCTGGTCATGGGATTGACATCAATTCGCCTGGTCACCTACTACTGGGTCTCTCAGCTGGGCATGCTGCCGGCGACCATTGTTTACGTTAATGCCGGAAAAGAATTAGCAAAGATCGACAGCCTGGCCGGCATCCTCTCACCACGTCTCATTGTTTCTTTTGCCTTGCTCGGCTTCCTGCCGATTCTCACCAAAAAACTCCTTGCACTGTATCAAGCAAAAAAAGGGTATCCCTCCAGCTAACTGGAAATGGAGAGAAAAAATGCATAAATATGAATATGATATAGGTATTATTGGTGGCGGCGCAGCAGGACTGACCATCACAGCCGGTGCTGCCCAACTGGGGGCGCGAACGCTACTGATAGAAAAAGAACAGCTCCTGGGAGGTGACTGCCTCCATTATGGGTGTGTTCCCAGTAAAACCCTTATCAAATCAGCCCACGTTTACCACAATATCAAACAAAGCCAAAAATTCGGTCTGCCGCAAGCTACCATCGGACCTGTACACTTCCCGGATATTGCAGACCGTATTCAGCGGGTGATCAATACCATCCAGGTCCATGATTCGGTGGAGCGTTTTTGTAAGCTTGGTGCCCAGGTTGCCTTTGGTCATCCTGAATTTATAGACGAACACGCTGTACGCCTCAACGGGAAGAACCATTCTGCAAAATTCTGGGTCATTGCAACCGGATCTGAACCTTCACCACCGGAAGGGGAACCGCTTACTCATATAGACTACATTACCAATAAAGACATCTTCTCCTTGGATGCTTTACCCAAATCCATGGTGGTCCTTGGTGCAGGTCCCATAGCCATGGAGATGGCCCAGGCCTTTAACCGGCTTGGCACCGCTGTCACAGTTGTCCAGCGCTCAGCACAAATTCTCAGTAAAGAAGACAAGGATATGGCTGATACGGTCATGGAGGTACTTACCCAAGAAGGGATTCGGTTTTATCTCAATGCTACCGTAGTTGAAGCCCATCAAAAAAATGGGGTCAAAAACATTGTGATAGAGGGAAGCGGTGGCCAACGGGAAACATTGACGGCTGACACAGTTCTTCTTGCCCAGGGACGCTCACCTAATGTGCGCAATCTAGGGCTGGACCATATAGGCCTGAACTACAGTCCTTCAGGGATTGCCGTTGATCAACGACTGCGAACCAACCATCCACATATTTTTGCCGCTGGTGATATCACCGGTCGATTTCAATTCACTCATGCTGCGGGGTATGAAGGTGGTATAGTTGTGTCTAACACTCTTTTTCGCCTGCCGCGCAAGGCCGACTATACCTGGATGCCGTGGTGTACATACACTGATCCGGAACTGGCCTCCCTTGGCTATAATGAAAAAAGAGCACGTGCAGCCGGAATTGACTTTACAGTATGGACCGAAGAGTTCAGCAACAACGATCGAGCACAGGCCGAAGGAGAAACCACCGGCAAGCTCAAGCTACTGCTCAACGACAAGGAAAAACCGATAGGTGTGCAGATTGCAGGTCCAAGGGCCGGCGACCTGCTCGGTGAATGGGTCGCCATCCTCAGTGGCGGTGTCAAGCTCTCAACCCTGGCAGGAACCGTACATCCCTACCCCACGCTGGGGGAAATCAACAAAAGAGTAGCAGGCAGTTATCTATCGCCGAAAATTTTTTCCAACACTGTGAAAAAAGGACTACAGTTCTTTTTCCAGCTCAAAGGACCGGTAAGCGACCCCTGCTCTAGACTTGAGAACTAACCCCCGGCCTTGACTAACGCGCATGGAAGTATAATTATATCGGAGGAATTTTAAACGCCTGTTGCAAACGTTTATAATCCACCATCGGGAAGTGTCGTGCTCAGCATAAAGGCATCCCGGACTGAAAACATGTACCTTTAGGAGAATTTGTGAATGCAAATTAATCAACATTTTTCAAGGAGAACCCTACGCAGCGCCCTTGTTTTCTGCGTTATAGCTTTATTCACAACTATCAATGTCCACGCTCAGGATGAAGCTGACATAGCCCTGCTTGACCGCTCTGCCAAAGCCTTTGCCTCGGTGGTCAAAAAGGCTGGTCCTGCAGTGGTTCATGTGGCGGTTGAAAAAGCTATGACCGGTGGCATGCAAGTCAGCCCCCACGATTTTTTTAATGACCCGTTTTTTGAGCGATTCTTCGGGCCCCAGTTCAAACAGCCTCGCGGGAAGCAGCAGCCTCGCCAATATCGTCAGCAGGGTGCAGGGTCGGGATTTATTTTTGACAGCAACGGCTATATCCTCACCAATAACCATGTGGTTGAAGGTGCTGAAAAAATAACGGTCCGCCTTGATGATAAACGGGAGTTCAAAGCTAAAGTCATCGGCACCGATCCTCAATCCGATGTGGCCATCATCAAGATTGACGGTACAAACCTGCCGACCCTTCCCTTGGGGAATTCAGACAATCTGGAAGTTGGCGAATGGGTCATTGCCATCGGTAGTCCTTTTGAGCTTAACCAAACGGTAACGGTTGGTGTGGTAAGTGCCAAAGGACGGAACCGGGTGGGCATCACTGATTATGAAAATTTTATTCAGACCGATGCTGCCATTAACCCCGGCAACTCAGGTGGCCCCTTGCTGAATATACATGGGGAAGCCATTGGTCTTAATACTGCTATTTTTTCAAAAAGTGGTGGTTATATGGGGATAGGCTTTGCCATTCCCATCAACATGGCTCAGTCCATCAAGCAACAGTTACTCGACCACGGCAAAGTTACCCGTGGTTGGTTAGGTGTCGTGATCCAGGATGTGACAGAAGACCTGGCAGACTCCTTTGGATTGGATAATACCAGTGGTGTTTTGATCGCAGAAGTTAGCGATGATTCACCCGCTGCCAAAGCCGGTCTCAAACAGGGGGATGTCCTGGTTGCTCTAGACACTGTTCCCTTGGCCAATGTAGCTGACCTGCGCAACAAAATTGCCATGACTCCACCAGATTCAAACGTCAGCCTGAAACTTATCAGAGACGGAAAGACTAAAAATATATCAGTTACCATTGGTCAACAACCAGCAAACATGTCCGCAAGGCAACCGGCCGGCACATCACAAACGACGACCCTGGGAGAATTTGGGCTATCGCTCCAGGAACTCACCCCTGAACTTGCTGAACAATTTGAATACGAGCAAAACCAAGGTGTTTTGATTACGGCGGTTGAGCCGGACAGCCCTGCCGGACGGATCGGCCTGCAGGCCGGACAATTAATTGAAGAGGTGAACAGACAGCAGGTGGACAGCCTCTCTGCATTGAAAAAAGTTCTATCCTCCAGCAAAAATAAAAACCAGGTGCTTCTCCGCATCCGCTCAGGCAAATCAAGCCAATACGTTGTACTGAGAAACGAATAACCTGGTAGCCTCTACGAGCCGGTGGATATATTCCACCGGCCTATCTTCTTTCTTTCCTGTCTTTTCCGGGCCGCAAAACAGTAAAGGGTCTATTGGTTGTTAATAAATACCCGTACATCCAGCCACCACTTTCACGCAGGAGATCATATGTCTCACCAGATTGATTTTTCACGTTTCGATTCCAGACAGGAGTTCACTTCCAACGGAAAGTCATACTCCCATTACGCTGTCAAGAGTCTTGACGATCTCGGGTTTGGCCCAGTGTCCAGATACCCTTTTTCTATCCGCATCCTGCTTGAAAATTTGCTTCGCTATTTCCACCGTAACATGGTGACTGGCAGCCAGCTCGAGGCCCTGGCTTCATGGCGACCAGACGTTTTACCCAACATGGGCATTCCCTTTATGCCAAGTCGAGTTGTTCTCCAGGATTTCACAGGCGTTCCTGCTTTGGTCGATCTTGCAGCACTTCGCTCGGCTGTTGCCCGCAATGGAGGTGACCCTGCGTCCATGAACCCTTTCATTCCGGTGGATTTGGTAATAGACCACTCCATCCAGGTAGACAAGTATGGGTCAAAGGATGCGTTCAACTTTAACGTTGCCCGTGAAATGGAGCGTAACCGGGAACGGTATACCATGCTCCACTGGGGGCAGAAGGCATTTGATAATTTCCGGGTCGTCCCACCTGGAACCGGCATTGTCCACCAAGTCAACCTTGAATACCTGGCCACCGTTACCCAAACAGAACAACAAAACGGAATCGACTATATTTATCCAGACAGTGTTTTAGGCACAGATTCCCACACCACCATGATAAACGGGATAGGTGTCATGGGATGGGGCGTCGGCGGCATCGAGGCTGAAGCAGTACTACTTGCCCAACCATACACCCTGCAGATCCCTGAAGTTATAGGAATGCGCTTAAACGGTTCGCTTCCCCCGGGAACAACAGCCACTGACCTGGTGTTGACCATCACTAAATTTCTACGTCAAAAAGGAGTCGTGGGCAGATTCGTGGAATTCTTCGGACCTGGGTTAGATACGCTTACACTTCCCGACCGGGCGACCATCGCCAACATGGCCCCTGAATATGGTGCAACCATGGGCTTTTTCCCGGTGGATAAGGAAACCCTGCGCTATCTGCGGAACAGTGGCAGAACGGAAGAGCAAGTACAACTGGTTGCCGATTATTTTCAGGCGGCGGACCTCCTGTATACATCAACCACGGCTGATCCGGAATATACTGCTGTGTACGATATCAACTTAGGTGATACTGTCCCCTCCCTGTCTGGACCTCGAAGGCCGCAGGATTTATTACCTTTGTCTGCAGTAACTCATGATTTTTACAACCAGTTTTCCAAACAGCTGGATGACCGCTCAACAGCCATTGAAGCGGGCAATATGGACGGTTGTCCCACCTGTGACACCACACCCGTTGCATGCGGCTCTCCTGACAAAAAATGCGATGAGCTCACCAACGGCTCCGTTGTTATTGCAGCGATTACCAGTTGCACCAACACCTCCAATCCAGACGTGATGATCGGTGCGGCACTGCTGGCCCGTAAGGCAGTGCAACTGGGCTTGCACTGCAAACCTTGGGTGAAAACAAGCCTTGCCCCCGGTTCCAAGGTGGTGACAAGCTACCTTGAAAAAAGTAATCTGTTGCCTGATCTTGAAACACTTGGCTTCAATCTTGTCGGCTATGGCTGCACCACCTGCATCGGGAATAGTGGCCCCCTGGACAAAACAGTGGCAGATACCATTCAGAATAAGCAGCTTATCACTGCAGCGGTACTGAGCGGTAACCGAAATTTCGAAGCCCGTATTCACCCGCAAATTCATGCTAACTACCTGGCCTCCCCTCTGCTGGTGATTGCCTACGCCCTTGCCGGGACAGTTTTGATTAATATGGAAACCGACCCGTTGGGCATGAGTGCTGCCGGCGAACCTGTTTACTTGAAAGATATATGGCCTACCAAAGAAGAAATACGTGAAACCGTACAAGAGGCCGTCACCGCTGACCTGTTCGTGGACAGTTATGCAACCGTTTTTGACGGCGACGAACAGTGGCAACAGCTCCACGGTGGCAGTGATAGTCTCTTTCCCTGGGACAGCGAATCCTCTTATATCCGCGAACCACCTTTTTTTACAGGTCTCAGCAAAGAATTACCCCCAACAACCAATATTCAACAGGCCAGGATTCTCGCTCTGTTTGGTGACACCATAACCACTGACCATATCTCTCCAGCAGGGGCTATTGCGCCGGATAGTCCTGCAGGTATGTATTTACAAAACCTTGGCATCAGCCCCGATAACTTTAACTCCTATGGTTCAAGACGGGGTAATCATGAAGTCATGCTCCGTGGCACCTTTGCCAATATTCGCATTCGCAACCTTATGGTTGATCGGGAAGGGGGGTACACTAAATTAATGCCGACCGACGCAGAAGTGTCCATTTATGATGCTGCAATGCAGTATCAACAAGCAGGTACGCCGCTGGTTGTCTTTGGCGGCAAAGATTACGGAACCGGAAGTTCCAGAGATTGGGCTGCCAAAGGGACAATGCTGCTTGGCGTACGTGCAGTGATTGTTTCTTCCTTTGAAAGAATCCACCGTTCAAATCTGGTGGGAATGGGAGTGCTGCCCCTGCAATTTGAGCCAGGCACAGACATTCAAACACTGCATCTCAACGGAAAAGAAGTCGTTTCCATTGCAGGTCTGGATGGTGAGCTTACGCCAAACCAACAACTTGAGCTGTGTATTGAAAGACCTGATCGCAGTCAAATAACCGTACCGGTCACCCTTCGCCTGGATAACGAGATGGAGATCGATTATTTTCGCAACGGTGGTATACTGCACAAAGTACTGCGCCAGATAATCACCGGGTAACCATACCCAAGGCAGGTAATGGTTGTGAAATCAGTTCGTTGCCTGCCTTTTTTCTGAATTAGAATCTCCATATGCCTGATATAGTTTTAACCACTTTAAATGCACGTTATATTCACGCCTCCATCGGACTACGCTCCCTGCTTGCAAACCTCAAGGAACTGGAATCAAAAGCGGAAATTATCGAGTTTACCACCGCGGATCGGCTCCAGGACATCGCTGAAAAAATCCTGGCCCTTCAGCCGCGCATTATAGGCATAGGGGTCTATATATGGAATGTACTTCAGGTTGCACAGCTCACTCAAATTATCAAACTCCTCTCTCCAGAGAGCATCGTCGTGCTTGGTGGTCCGGAAGCCGGCCACCCTCCCTACAGAGTGAATCTGGACGCCGCTGACCATATCATCGTAGGAGAGGGGGAAACCAGTTTTTATCAACTCTGTCGGACCTTATCAGCCCAACCTGGATCAGCGGACAGAATCATTGGCCCAGTCCTTCCAGATATCGACACGCTCCGCCTGCCCTACGACTATTACAGTGAGCAGGACATACAACACCGGACTCTTTATGTAGAGGCCTCTCGAGGCTGCCCGTATACATGTGAGTTTTGCCTGTCCTCCATTGACAAGCAGGTGCGATATTTTGATATAGACAGCTTTCTCAACGCTTTGGAAAGCCTGTGGCAGCGCGGTGCCAGAAATATCAAGTTTATCGACAGAACCTTCAACCTGAATACAGATCGCGTCATCAGGATACTCGACTTCTTTCTCGCTAAAAGCCCTCCTTACCTGGTCCATTTTGAAGTCGTTCCTGATTACTTCCCAGCCCCAATTAAACAACGATTGGCACAGTTTCCGGCGGGCTCGTTGCAACTTGAAGTGGGTATTCAGACCCTGACCCCTTCGGTGGCAGCAGCGATCCACCGTAGGCTGGATATGGTCAAATTACAGGAAAACCTGCACTTTCTCCAGCATCAGACCAACGCCCATCTCCACCTCGATCTTATTGTCGGTCTTCCAGGGGAATCCCTGGAAAGTTTTGCCCGCAATCTCAACACTCTCACCACACTGACCACGGGAGAAATACAGCTCGGTGTCCTCAAAAAACTCTCAGGCACCACCATCAATCGGCATGACCTGGTACACAGCATGGTGTATTCACCTTTGCCGCCTTATGAAATACTGGCCAATGACCTCATCGATTTTCCAGCCATGCAGCAATTTAAACGCTTTGCCCGCTTCTGGGATCTCCTCTACAACAGCGGCAATTTTCGTGGTAGCGTTACCCTCCTCTTGCAGGACACAGATACATACAGTGGCTTTGCTGCCTTTTCCTCCTGGCTCTATCAAAACACGCTCTCAACCTGGCAGATTTCCCTTCGCAGAATGGCTGAACTTCTTTTTCACTTTCTGGTCGAGGAAAAACAGTTGCCCCCTGCAATGGTTGCAGACAGCATTGCAGCAGATATGCAAAAAGTGCAGGGACGCAGGCTCCCCCCCATCATCAGGGAGCACACCACTGTTCCATTACGAAAAAACAAGCAAAAAAGTTCATCAAGTCCGGGTAAACGACAGCAAAAACATCTCTTATAGCTTGTTCAACTCTGCTTGCAAACCATCTGGTTTTGCTTTTTTTCTGCTCGGATGCACCGTTCACATGTACAGCTGCTCAACGGCTGAAGATCACTTTTATGCAGAATGCATTTCTCCGCTACCAATCTAGCCACTTTGTGCTATGCTTTTCTTTGTACTAAATAGAATACTTAATCCGAATTTCTCATGAACTTTTTGATTTTAAACTCAATTAATTGATATTATTGATTCAAAAGCAATTGTACAATTAACAGTCTGTTTTTCGTTTTCAATCAAAAAGATCCCCATTCGGGCTGATAGGTTGGCAGTCCTACCTTTTTCATCATTATAAAGTGTTTTGCGGAGGTTTCCATGCTCCATCACAAGCAATCATTTTTTTGGATAGTATCAGTTCTCGCCTGCTTCTTCTGCTTGCCGGTTGCAGCAGCAGATATTCCCCAGCAACTTGAGCCATGGGTCCCCTGGGTATTGCACGATCAGGACAACAGGTTGTGTACATCCTCGTTTGATGGCGAAAAAAAATTCTGTGTATGGCCTCACCCTCTTCAACTGGAAGTACAGGCCAATGCGGGACATTTTTCGCAGACGTGGGAGATGAAAAAGGCAGGCTGGATTATCCTTCCGGGCCAAACAAAATATTGGCCGCAACAGGTGGTCATCAACAATGAGCCTGCACTGGTGGTTAACCAAGAGGGTATTCCAGCACTGCATGTTGCACAGCCTGGAGTCTATATTATTCAGGGGAATTTCACCTGGACAAGCCCCCCGGAATCAATCAGCATTCCAGCCGGTACCGCTATTGTCGACTTCAAGCTCAACGGCAAAAAGACGCTTGCTGATATAAACAACAACACCCTATGGCTTTCCGGCAGGTCCTCATCACAAAAGATCAAGGGCGAAAATACTGTTCAGACTCAAGTTTACCGGCATATTAACGATACGATTCCGATGGT
This sequence comes from Desulfogranum marinum, assembly GCF_963675105.2. Lineage (NCBI taxonomy): Bacteria > Pseudomonadati > Thermodesulfobacteriota > Desulfobulbia > Desulfobulbales > Desulfobulbaceae > Desulfogranum > Desulfogranum marinum. Next base: position 617,277 of record NZ_CAXXRO010000004.1, on the reverse strand, counting down.
GATCACCAGTCAAATCGAGGTACAGGTCTCGGGAACGCCCCGTGAAATCCTGATTGACTGGCAGCTTCCTGAAAATCAAATACCGATAAGCCTGCACTGCTCCCTACCGGTGAAAATCGGAACAGACAACCGTATTCACATGCAGGCCCGGCCCGGCAATTATACAATCGTCTATAAGTCACGCCTGCCAGGTCAAGTGGACAGCTTATTGTTTTCCCTTGCACAGGCAGGACCGGAAAGCGAATATTGGAGTTTTGAAGCACACAATCAGCTGCGAATGGTAAAAATAAACAGCCAGGCCGCGGTGGTTGACCCAACCCAGACAACTCTTCCCCAAGCCTGGCACAAATTTCCCTCGTATCTGATAAAAAAAGGGCAATCACTGAACTTTGAAACCTTGAAAAGAGGGGATCCGGAACCGGCCCCCAATCATCTTGCTGTCCATCGCACTCTGTGGCTGGACAGCAATGGTCAAGGGATGACCATCAAGGACGCCCTCTCAGGAACGGTCACCCAGCAACCACGACTTACCATGCAGTCACCAGCCAAGCTCGGTAGGATGGTCATCAATGGAAGAGATCAGTTGATAACCAGGATGACAAAAGACGGGCCCGAAGGGGTCGAGGTAAGGCAGGGTACAATCAACGGCCTGGCAGTAAGCAGGATAGAAAATACAACAACGTTTCCAGCTGGTGGCTGGAGCCAAAGCATACACAAACTTTCAGCTGAGGTCGTCCTCCCTCCTGGTTGGAAATTATTGTATGCATCCGGTGTTGATTCTGCCAAAACATGGATCTCCCAATGGACACTGCTTGATTGCTTTATTGTACTTATCATTGTCATCGCCACGTTCAAGCTACTGGGGGCTGTAAAAGGAACGGTAGCTCTTATTGCCCTGGTTCTCTCCTATCATGACCGTGATGCACCGATATTTATCTGGCTTGGTTTACTCGCCTGCATCGCCATGGGTAGAGCAATGCCGAATACAAAAATTGCAACATCAATACTGCGGCTTAAGCCTGCACTCCTGGTGGGGCTCGTCATCATAATCCTTCCTTACAGTGTCGAACAGCTTCGAATAGGTTTTTTTCCCCAGTTGGAGAAGGTATCTCACCCTTACTCCCCTCCTGTTAAAGAGATGGCATTCGAGACTGCCGCCGACAACGAAAAGAATGCTCTCCCGCAGGCTGCAGGGAGATATGCGGCCAAGGCAAAGCCCAATATTGCACTCTCGTCTGCCGGTCTTCATTATCGGCCCGATCAACAGCTGGAACAACAATACGATGTCCAGTCCAAGGTACAGGCAGGCCCAGGCCTGCCCACCCAAAAATGGCGAGTCATTCGACTGTCCTGGAGCGGACCGGTAGAAAAAGAACTGGAGCTCAACCTGTTGCTCTCCTCTCCCCTGGTTAACCTCCTGCTTATATTAGTAAAAGTTGCTGCTGTTTATCTGCTTGCTTTTTTTATGGCTGAACTGAAAAAAGAGACGATTATTCCATGGAACAAGACGGTATCAAAGGCAAACGCTACCGCTCTGGCCGTGCTGTTTACACTTGCCGCAAGCTCTGTGGAACCAGGATACTGTACAGCGTATCCCAGCCCTGAGTTACTGGAAACCCTTCGCACCAGATTACTGGAGCCGGCTCCCTGTTTCCCGGATTGCGCAGATTTGAGCACTATGGATATAAACCTCCATAGCAATGAAATCACAGTAAAAATACAGGCTAATTGCAGTGCAGATTCGGCTGTAATACTGCCCCAGGGAGAAGGCATCTTCTGGCAAGCGATCACGGTTAACCAGCAATCAACGCCCGCCTTTGCCGATCAGCAGAATGTATGGCTACCGCTTCCCACCGGCCAACAGGAAATACAGCTTTTCGGAAAAGTCAACAGATCGGACATACAAATGTTTCTTCCTGTGCCCCCGCATGTTGTCACTTTTGACGGACAAGGTGAATGGTCGGTTGCCGGACTCGACAACAATAGTGTTCCCGAGGATCGACTTCAGTTTATTAAACAAGAGACACAGGCACAACAAGCCGACTTTGGTACGTCCACCCTGCCGCCGCTTATGCAGGTAGAAAGAATTCTTCACCTTGGCCTGCAGTGGCGCGTTGAAACAATAGTTACCAGGCTCTCCCCGCAGGGAACTGCCGTCTTTCTCTCTCTCCCCCTGCTTGCAGGAGAATCAGTGACAGATGCGGCATATAAAGTGGAAGATAGTGCAATTGCCGTCAATTTTGCTCCCCATGAGCAGCGAAAGACATGGCACTCAGCATTTAATAAACAGACACAGGTTACCTTACAGGCTCCACAGACTACACAGTGGTATGAAATATGGCGAATTAATGCGAGCCCGATCTGGCATGTGGAAACAAATGGCATTTCTCCTATTCATCACCATTCCGAAAAGGGAGTATGGCAACCGGTATGGCATCCCTGGGGAAATGAGCAGCTTATCTTAAACGTCTCCAGACCTGAAGGTATTCCCGGCTCCACCAAGACAATAGAATCAAGTACACTGAAAATCACCCCCGGAATCAGGTCAACCAGCATGCAGCTCGACTTTACCATTCGGTCTACCCGTGGTGATCAGCAACAGATCGTTTTACCCGATGGATCCATTGTCCAGTCAGTCAGTATAAATGGTCGGAAACAACCGGTGAAAAAAGACAACATCGTTGTGATTCCACTGACTCCGGGTACCCAAAAAATAGCCATTGACTGGAGAACGCCAAGCGGTATAAGCGCTCTGTATCAGGTACCGCAAATAGATCTCGGCAACGACAGTGTAAATGCAAATATAGAGATACAAATCGGTAAACGATGGGTCTGGTTCGTCAAAGGACCTAAGATGGGACCAGCTATTCTTTTTTACAGCGAATTGCTGGTTATCCTGCTGGTATCATTCTTTTTGGGCAGGTCAAAGCTGACACCGCTGAAGAGTTATCACTGGATGATTCTGGGGTTTGGTTTATGCCAGAGTGGCCTTGTACCTTGTCTGATTATTGTTGGCTGGTTTATAGCTCTTAAAATACGGCTGGAAAAAGGCAATGCATTGCAAGGCGCTTGGTTTAATCTGGCGCAAATTATGCTCGTCGCACTCACCCTCTTCACCATCGGTGCATTGGTTTTTGCGGTCCGCAACGGCCTACTCGGACATCCTGATATGTTGATTGCCGGGAATAATTCAAGCAGCTTCCTGCTCAGATGGTACCAGGATCGAGTCACAGGAGGCCTCCTTCCACAGCCCATGGTCATTTCCATACCCATGATCGCCTATCGCGTGACCATGCTCGCCTGGGCATTGTGGCTTGCTTTCCACCTTCTGCAATGGGTAAAATGGGGCTGGTCCTGTTTTACCAATGAGCGGTCCTGGACACCAGTACGGATTGCCCGTCGTAAAAAGGTGAGTAAATCGGAAAGTTCCGCCGAATCATAAGATTGCAGGAGAGTTGTGGTGTTACAGAGGAGTTACCACAAAGAATGTTTTTGCTGCCAAGTTATCGGGAACAAACGCGAAGTTGGGCGTGATTAAAACAACACCTTCACCGTGCCTGCCACGCCTGTTCCCAAAAATCAACCTCGCACTGCATGCTGGCAACAAAGGCATTGACGGCTTCCCCTTGTTCCGGAAAATCAGTTTCCAGTGCATAACGATTGAGGCATTCTATCCATTGTGCTGCCATCTCCTGTACCGCCGCATCTGCATACAGGTCCAACCAGAGGCGAAAGGGATGGTCATTCCTTTTTGTTTCCGGCCGCATGGCCAACCGCCTTCCCACCTCGGCATACAAGACGGTACATGGAGTTGCCGCAGCCAATGCGACCAATACGGAAGAATGCTTGACCGCATTGCTTTCTTGATGGATATAAGCTCGGGTAGCAGTTCCCGGAGGCTCTGCTCCCCAGCTCAGCCCCAGTTCACCTAAAAGTTGCTCCTGAATGCCCAACTCCGCCTCTTCAGAAAGGAGGGCTGAATCGATAAACAACTGTTTATCGGTCATTGTTGAAACTCGCTTAGCCAGAATACGGCAGACCTGTACATAATTCTGCAGGTACAGGCCATCCTGGATCAAATAATGCCGAATCTGTGCACTACTTAAGGTACCGCCGGCCAACCCTTGAACAAACGGATGCGTTGCTGCCACCTCCCACTCACCAGCACATGCTGCCAAACAACGCTGATAAAAAGAAGTGATGGGCACAACACCTGACTCCTCCTCTTTTCTTTTAGGTAGTTTCAGGGTTTGACTGCACATACTGCCACATAGTCTCCAGAATCATACCCAGGGACAGGGTCCTGTGGTGTTGTATCGGAAAAACAAGGATGTCGTGTCAGCGTTTGCGCATAGAAAAGATCGGTAAACCCAGCCTTTAATGCGGCATCAATTTTATCCTGAGTCGGCCGCCAGTTAGCCCCACCTGCTAACTCAACCGGATATGGATCGCGGGGCAGTACCCCACGCAACCGGTCATCATTCCAGGTACCATAAGCACCGCCGAGACGATACAGAATCCCGTAAGAGCTTTCCGCCGGTACATCGATAAGCAGCACCCGTCCGCCTGGCTTGAGAATACGGTACGCTTCTCTCACTGCCGCATCCAGGTCGGCAATATATCCAGGCGAACCATTGAACATCACCGTGTCATATAATCCATCCTCGACCGGCATCTGCTCCGCACCTGCTTCGGTAACAGTCATACCACGTTTACGGGCGATCTCCCCCATGGGTGCGGAAGGCTCGACCCCTTCTGTTATGGAAACACCATATTCTGAGAGTAAAAGCTGCTCAAACAGCCCTGTGCCGCAACCAACACTCAGGGTCTTTCCCGGAGAAGTGCCCAACACATGCGCAACCAGCCGCAGCTCTGATTCAAGAATAGCCTGATTTTTCTGAAACCAGGCATCGTATGCATCCGAATAATCGTCAAATGTAATCATGTATTCACTCCTTCCACTTCAAATCAAAAAAATAATGGCTCATTGCAATAGAGCACCCCTTTCATCCAGATGCGTACACACAGGCTGGATAATGATAGTCATGCGATGTTTTCCTGACTGATGGTGCGCAGGCGGGGTATTGCTGAACAGTTACAAAACAGGAAGTTTAACAGAAAGGTTCTCCTCACAGGCACCCCACGGAGTGTCGCGTTGGTCGCTTACCTCTTTCGACGGTCACGATTTCACGCATAGAGAGGCTACCGGAGTCTTCGCGTACCCGCGCAATAGCGCGACTGTCCAAACATGAAGACCCGTGAGCAGATACACAGAAAGAACCGTTAATGAGGTGTTGTGGTGGACATGTTGTCCCCTTCTTCACTTCCTCCTGACAGGTACAAAATGGCTTCATTGGCTAAAATCAAGCCAAAGATACCGGTCAAGGTCGGCAGACTACCAAGGATAACACGTTTTCGTCCACGATTTTCATAGATATTTGCAGGTGGTACGTTTGGATCAGACACGGGTGGCGTGTAGGTAAAAGTAACTTTTTCGGTGGAGAACACGCAGCGAATGCCGGTTTCTATCCCTACACGCCTCAGCCTTTTACGCACCCTTTTCGCAAGCGGACACCCACGGCTTTCGGCAATATCTCCCACAGCAATTTTTCCGGGATCCGTTCGTAAAGCAGCCCCCATGGAGGAAAGAAGAGGGATGCCTCTCTTATATACTTCTGAAAGCAGCTGTATTTTGGGATTAAGACTGTCAATCGCATCAATAACAAGATCCGGAACAGGATCCAAAATAGTGGCAAGCGTTTCCTGATCAGCAAAGACCTCTTGCGCTTCCACCAGGCAATTGGGATTAATGGCACGTACTCTTTCTTCAGCTACCTTGGCTTTGGGTTGATACAGTGTTGATTCCAGAGCAAGAATTTGTCGATTGATATTACTGGGCTGAATGGTATCAAAATCAAATAGACGCAGGCTGCCCACACCGGCCCTGGCAAGCCCTTCTACAGCATAGCCACCAACAGCGCCAAGCCCAATCACAACCACTCTGCTTGATTGCAGCCTTCTGAATCCACTATCGCCGAGAAGCTGCTGCGTGCGTAAAAATCTTTCCATTATCCCAGAGAGATACCTTTAAATCTTCTACGTTTATCTTTTTCAATTGCGCAACCTGATGGTACAGGTCCGCCACCCACATTGGTTCATTGTATGCTCGTTCCCCTTTCGCCATCCATTCAGCCGGCAACTGATCGGGGGAATCGGTTTCGAGCAATATTCTTTCCACCGGTGTCTCAACCAGCACCTTTTTAATTTTTTTTTCATCTCTGCCGAGCAAGCGTGTGGAAAAAGAGATGTAGGCACCAGCCGTAACCAATCTCCGCATGGTCTCAACAGAACCTGAGTAAGAGTGCAGCATAACAGGAGGTGCACTTTCCCCGGCAAACTCTTGCTCAATAATATCGACCACCGGCCCCCAGCTTCTTACACAATGAACGACCAGAGGACGATGGTATTGAAGAGCAAGATCAACCTGCGCCTTAAACAGTGCAACCTGGCGGGTAAAGTCAACCGGACAACGTTTATCAAGCCCTGTTTCTCCCACTCCACAACTCTGCTGCTCAAGCAGCAAACATAAACGTTCTCTCCACCCCTCTGCTACTGAATCTGCATACCAAGGGTGGATACCGATAAAAGGTATAACCCCGGGAATAGTCCCGGCAAGCGCAATTACCTTAGTCCAGTCATCTTCCGAGGTAGCATTACAAAAAAACCGCCCTACTCCTTTTTGTCCAGCTCGAGCAATGACCGATGGCAATTGTGCTTGAAGACGTTGATCCTGCAAGTGTAAATGAGCATCCAGATAACTTACCTCAGTATTTTTGTTGATTTTCTCTGCTGAAGATTTCATTTCAATTGCTTATCCGAAAAAAATAGACTTCATCACTCATTTCCACCCTGCCTCCTCTTGCCGGCAGGTCAACAGTCCTTTCGTATAGAGATAAACAAGCTCACAGCTCAGTCAACATTGGATGCAAATTAAAGCGCGGATTCACGAGCATCTAAAAGCTGCCAATCAGGCGATGGCAAGATGCAACTACGTCTTAGAACAAGACGGCAAGGAAAACGCTCCATCCCATAATCACGGGTTCTTTCAGGAACTGCTTGAGTTGGTAGCGCCGGCAAACACTCCCCACTCATCAGTGGACATGACAATAAAAGAAGAACTCCGGTGCTGTCTGACTTACTGGGATTGGAACCGGCAACCATGCTGTTTCTTTCCACACCCACAGAGAATAGACGGAAACAGGAGCAAAAACGATAGGCACCCTGAAAAACTCTTTTTCAAAGTCCCAGGTGATAATGATACAATAGAAGCGGTAAAATTACGGACACCCTGACGCAGCACTCTCAGGCTCAGTTTATTTTCCCCGCTCTGAAACCGTTTTGCTCGTCCGGAAATAAAAAAACCGGACCACACATTATGATCCGGGGATGCCCTAATAGCCCTCGTATCGAAAGCGTCTTCACGTGCCTAGAAAAGATCACTTCGCACTTCAGGTAGGTCTTCTGACTTCCGGATCATTCTACTCACTGCGCCTTCCCGATATGTATATATCAGTGACATTTATGCAGTTTTCGTCCCCGGTTACAGCGGCGGGCCCGTCTCCGGTTCACACGGAGTTCCCTTTTCATCCATTATGGAACCTGAAATGTAACTGGGTAAGTAAAACAGAATGATCTTTAAGAAGTCAAGCACAATTTGCAAATAACTTCTCATTACTGCTATAGTATTCTATTCTTCCGGTCAGGCTAATTTTCATGGTCACCATTGATTATATTAAGCTGTTGATACATATTTATTTAAAGGCTTATTAGTTGCTACTCACAGGCACCACCATGAGTATTTACGCTTATTATTTTAAACTATTTTATATTTAGCCGCATAATAGTTCTTTGCAGGAGATTGTATATGGAAAATAAAGGGATGCAACAGCTTTCGAGAGCTATTTCCCTGCGTATTGCCTTACCAGCACTCCTTACTATTCTTCTTTTTATCGTCTCTATTTTTCTGGTCATCCTCCCTTCGCTTGAAAAAAACTTCATGGCTGGTAAGCGTGAGATGATCAAGGAACTCGTGGAGACTACCTGGAATGTTCTTGCCACATATCACTCCAGGGAACAGGAGGGCATTCTCACTCGTGAAGAAGCGCAACTTCAAGCGATTGACATTATTCGTCATTTCCGTTATGGCAACAACGCCATGAATTATTTCTGGATTAACGACCTTGATCACCGCTTGGTGGTACACCCGTATCGATCGGATATGGAAGGGGATGACAGCACATCTTTTAAGGATCCTACAGGCAAACGAATATTTATCGAATTTGTCCAAATTGCTCAGCAACAGGGGGCAGGCTATGTGGAATATATGTGGCAATGGCTGGATGAACCGGAAAAAATCTCCCCAAAGCTCTCCTATGTAAAATTATTCGAACCATGGGGATGGGTACTGGGTACAGGAGTTTACCTGGAAGAAGTTCAAGCCCAGGTAGCAAAAATACGCAAACGATTAACCGCTGTCTCTACCCTGTTTCTGGTCGCTGCCATCCTCCTGGCTCTCTACAGTATTCGCCATACCATCTTGGCAGACCGAGTCCGTGTTCGTATCTGGGAGGAGCGACGTCGTCTCATCAAAGATATCGAAAAAAGTAAAGAACGTTACCGCTCACTGGTAGAAACCACAAGCGACTGGATTTGGGAAATCAGCCATACCGGCTACTTTACCTACTCAAGCCCTAACGTGCGAAATATACTCGGTTATAAAGCCGAAAAAATCCTGGGAAAAACCCTTACCGACCTCTGCATTCCGCAAGAAAAACAGCACATAGAGACCACCTTTCAAGAGCTGCTGGTTAAAGAAAAACCATTTTACGGCTTTGAAGTACCCTGCCTGACAGAGGAGGGGAAAAAGGTTGTCATCGAATTCAACGCCATCCCTATCTGTGATATCAGCGACCAAGAAGGTTTCACTGTATTTCGAGGTGTTGCCAGGGATGTAACCGAACGTAAGGCTGTAATGCAACAACTGAAGAACAGTACCGAGAGGTTACGATCAAGTCTGGAGGAGACTGTCAAGTCGCTTGCTTCGGCAGCAGAAAAGCGTGACCCTTATACAGCCGGTCATCAACTCCGGGTTGATGAGCTTGCATGTGCTATTGCCAGGGAATTAAAATTGAGTGATGAACGGCTAGAGGGGCTGCATTTTGCAGCTATCCTTCATGATATCGGAAAAATATCAGTACCGGCTGAGTACCTGGCCAAACCGACAGCTCTTTCCGACCAAGAGCGGGCAGTCATCAAATGCCACCCGGAAGTCGGTTATAAAATTTTAAAAAATATTCAGTTCCCGTGGCCTGTAGCACAAATTGTATATCAGCACCATGAGTTGCTGGATGGTTCCGGCTATCCACGCGGCCTTAAGGATGGCGAGATTCTTCTGGAAGCGAAAATTCTAACCGTAGCCGATGTGGTGGAGGCCATATCCTCCCATCGGCCTTACCGCCCATCGCTTGGCATAGAAAAAGCGCTCGATGAGATACGGGCAGGCCGAGGACTCAAGTACCATACAGCAAGCGTTGACGCCTGTATTCGTCTGATAACACAGAACATAGTGGAGCTGAGCTCTCAAACGTGGTGACAACCTTTATAACGGCTTACAGGCGCATACTTTATCATGCAGCTTTACTTCCGCTTAGCAGGCGGCGAGTATTCACATCCCATTAAACCACAGTACTCGCCTACATATTCCGCTTTAGGTCTATAGAGAGCCGGTTTGCCCTGGGCATCTGCAAACTGCTCCTCGATTATATGTGAGCACCATCCTGCCACCCTGGAAATAGCAAAAATCGGAGTCATCAGGTCTATTGGGATGCCCATCATGTAATAGACGGGAGCACTCATAAAATCAACGTTGGGCAAAATAGTTTTTTTCCCTTTTTGAGCAAACTCAGCAAGGGTTGCTCGCTCAACCTGCTCAGAGATAGCGAACCAATTTGTTCCTGTTTGCTCTCCCAGCCTCTTCCCCATTTTCTTCAAGTACACAGCTCGCGGGTCACCTGTCTTGTAAATTGCGTGCCCAAACCCCATAATCTTATGCCCCTGTGCTATCCACTCTTTCACCCAAGCAGCTATGTCAGGCTCATGCTCCAGGTCAAGCAGCATTTTCATAACCCTGCTATTCGCTCCGCCATGCAAACTTCCCGACAGAGCTCCCAGTCCTGCGGCAACTCCGGCATAGAGAGAAGCCCTTGTAGAAACGACTTCCCTGGCGGCAAACGTTGAAGCATTAAAGGTATGGTCAGCATGCAGTACTAAACAGATGTCCAGATCACGGGCGGTTGCTGCATCCGGTTTTTCCCCCTGCAGCATCCATAAAAAATTAGCTGCATGATCAAGGCTTTGGTCTGGCGGCAGAGGTTCCAGTCCATTTCGAATCCGGTGCCAGGCTGCAGTTATGGTCGGTAATTTAGCAATCAAACCGATAGAACGATCGATATTTTTCTCTCTTTCAAAAGTATCACCGTACTCATCAGCCATGGAGAGCATAGGAACAACGGCCTGTAATATGTCCATAGGTTCCGCATCTGCTGGAAACTGCTTCATGCTCTGATAAACAAACTCAGGAAGCCGGCGAGCTGCTTTGACCCTTTCGACAAACTTCTCCCCCTGCTCAATGGTGGGCAAGGCCCCATAGAGGAGCAGGTACGCTGTTTCCATGTACGAGGAATTGTCAGCAAGATCTTCTATGCGGTAGCCGCGATAAATGAGTACGCCTTTTTCGCCATCGATGAAGCTAATTGCCGAATCGGCAACAGTTACACCCCGCAAACCGATATTTTTCACATGCACTTCGCTACTCATACACCACCTTCTCCTGTTATGGTCTTGACCCACCTGTTAATGGAGGCCACAGTCTCCGTCATGATGCCGGTGTTAATTATAAAGAGAGGCAAGTTACTCTGCTCTCTGTTTTTGTCCAAGAGAATATCTTATAAATAATATAAGTAATTTCAGTGAAATGTAAAATATTTTTTCAGTCTCATAGAGGAAGTGTCCATCACCTCCTTTCCACGGACCAAAGCCCTGTTGCGGACAGCTGGTTCAATAGCAGTCCATAAACCAGCTCACGAACTCCATTTCATCAAAAAAAAAAAAACGGTTTATTGCCAACTACCTGCAATAAACCGTTTCCATCTATTCAATCATTTTCAGGCAGCTTGCGACAGCTCCTCTTTCATAATTGATTTATAAACATATACAGAACGCTTTACGAATACTCAAAGATTTCATAAGTGGTTTCTTCGCCAAGTAAGTCATCAATCTTAGCCTGTAACGCCTGACGCTCAGGAGAGAGTACCCATTCTCGCCAATCATCAGCAGATTGCCACGTGCTGACAACCAAACTTTCTCCGGGTTTATCAAACCGATCAAAAGTTTCTCCTGAAATGTAGCCTTTTCTGTTTGTGGTTAAGGTTCTGAGCTCTCGTAGTAATTTCGAAAGTTCTGGTTGCTTTTCCTCGGACATGTTTCTTCTGATCAATACTTTAACAGCCATTTACACCTCCTCTTTTTAGTGAAAAGGATAGCAGTAGCCCTGCTCAGCAACTTACTGTCCACAAGCTTACTCTTATTATAACACCTTAATTCGTTGAGTCAAATGACCAGGGCAATAAAACTCCATCTTTTTAATCACTTAAAAAAAACAAACAGCCACACAATAATGCAGTGGACAATGGAGAGAAATACAGCAGAAGACCCGAGATCTTTAGCCAGTTTAGACAAAGGATTTCTTTCAGCACCAATCCTGTCTATGGCTGCTTCAACAGCAGTATTTATAACCTCCACAATGAGAATAAGAAAAAGACAACTCACTAAAAGCGCCCTTTCAATGCCGCTTTTACCAAATATAACAGCTATGGGAAAAAGCAGTATACAAAGCATTACCTCCTGACGAAAAGCAGCCTCATGCTTCCAGGCCGTCCTTATTCCGGCAATGGAACAATAAAAAGCCTTTATCACGCGTGAGTAACCGGTGCCGTGTGGTTTGTTCGTTTCGGGTTGTTCAGACATTGTCAAGTATGACTCAGTAATAGTGCTTGATTTGAAGTTCTACTCAGTGTTTGGGTGAACCTGTTTTTTCTCACCTTCAACGCCCTTCGGGATCGGCTATTTTACCGAATTTGATTCGTTACCGAAAGCTTGAAATGTTTTTTATACGTCTGCATCTACGATGCCTCATATCTCCTGCAGGTAGCGAAGACTTTGAGATTACCAATAACCAATTGCAGGATAAAGGTTTTACACTGACAGATCAGTCCATTGTAAAAATGGTCACCTACGGGGTGCAAACTACACAATCTTACTCCGGATGAACATCAATTTTAACAACGGTCAATGACTGCATGCAGGTCATTAAAAAGCTACCCATCAACAGAAGAAATAAATTGCTGCCTCCAGCACCTTGTGGTATTGGTAAAATCATAAAGATCGAATAGTAGGAAAGAGATATGGATCGTGAAACATTTATTCAGTTTAGAGCCAAGCTAGGTAAAACCCAGAAAGCGCTTGCGGCACTTCTTGGAGTGTCATTAAAGGCTGTACAAAGTTATGAGCAAGGCTGGCGTTCAATCCCAATCCATGTGGAACGGCAACTCTATTTCTTAGTAGTTCACCAGCGTAATAATGTACATAATAAGCGTAGGGACTGCTGGGTCCAAAAAAAATGCGATCAGAAAAAAAACTGCCCTGCCTGGGAATTTCAAGCCGGTCATCTTTGTTGGTTTCTCAGCGGTACCCTTTGTGATTGTACAATGGACAAGACATGGAAAGAAAAGATGAGCATTTGTCGTGAATGCGATGTTCTTAAATCCTTGCTCTAGCCTTCACCCGATGATCACAGGCTCCATGGTATGAGTTGAACCGATTATTGCACAGGTTCAGTTTGCACATAACCGCCACCTATCGTGACGGTTCATCTCTCAACACGGTACCTCCACTCCACCAACTGCTTCTCCACTAATCCTGCCACCCAGGTGCATCATTTTTTTCTTTCCTTTGATGCACAAAAGACAAACAGGGTGTCCACAAAAAACACTACACCATGGGCAACAACAAAAAAATAAAAGTCGGCATGGCAATGAGTGGAGGCGTTGATTCTACGGTTGCTGCTGCTCTTCTCCAAGAGCAAGGGTATGCTGTTTACGGTTTTTTCATGCTTCTCCCCGTCCCGGAAATGGAAGCTCAGCAAGAGAGGGTTTCCAGGGTGGCAGAGACACTGCAGATACCGCTCGAGTGTATCGCAATGGAAAACCATTTTACGGAGACTGTCATCCATTATTTCCTCTCGTCGTATCGCCAGGGCCTGACTCCCAACCCATGTATTTTTTGTAACCAATATATCAAATTTGGTTCATTTTTACGCGCAATGCTGGCTGCAGGAATGGAGAAAACCGCTTCTGGTCATTATGCACAGATTAGCGCCAGCCAAGGGCAATCATTGATCGTCAGATCACCCGACCCCTTGAAAGACCAGTCTTACTTCCTCTGTCGGGTCGATTCTCGGCAGCTCGATAGCCATATTTTTCCCCTTGCCCGATGGAGCAAACAACACACCTATCAACGGGCGAAATCCATGGGGTTTGACTTCCAGGGTCAGGAAAGCCAAGATGTCTGTTTTCTTTCTGGTGATCTGCATTCTTTTCTTGCTTCCCGAGGACTCAAAGAACGCCCAGGTAAGATTGTTACCACCAACGGCACCTGCCTCGCCGGCCATCAAGGAATTTGGCGTTACACCATTGGCCAACGTAGAGGGCTCGGAATACCAGATGCAACTCCGTGGTATGTCACCGCCATTGACGCGACAAACAATCAAATTGTGGTCGGCAAAACTGAACAGCTCCTGCACGAAACACTTACCGTCCATTCCCTGCAATGGTTCAGGAAACCAACGCTGTTCCCATGGCAAGGTGCTGTACAGATCCGTTCCCGCCACGCACCTGTCAGGGCGAAGTTGACGTTGGCAGACCGCAAACGTGGTAGAGTCGTTTTTGCTAAACCGCAACGGGCAATCACTCCGGGCCAGTATGCCGCATTTTATGATGGTGACAAGTTGATCGGCAGCGGTATAATAGAGAAATATCAACAATAGAGATCAATAGTTCCCCCTTGTTCATGAAAAAAATCGCCATCACCACCCTTGGCTGCAAAGTCAATCAATTTGAGTCAGCCTCCTTTACCAGCGGATTTCAGGCAGCAGGTTGTACATTGGTGCCTTTTGCGGACAAAGCAGATATATATGTGATCAATACCTGCACCGTAACCGCTAAAGCAGGTCAGCAATCTCGCCAGCTTATTCGCCGTGCCCTGCAGACCAACCCAAAAGCAAGAGTCATTGTTACCGGGTGTTACGTCCAAATGGATCCTGCAACTGTCCTGGACATTGTCGGCGACAAGGGGTGTGTGGTAGGCAATGATTATAAACACCTCATCGTGGACACGGCTCTCAAGGAGACTGCTCCTGACCTGATCGTGCTCATGGGAAAAATCAGCAATCAACAGGATATCTGCGAGTTACCGGTCAAACGCTTTACAGGGCGTACCCGAGCCTATCTACGTGTCCAGGACGGATGCAATAATTTCTGTACCTACTGTATCGTCCCCTACACCAGAGGACCGAGCAGGAGCCTCAAAATTGCGGCAGTTCTTGACCAGGCAGCCGTTTTTCAGGAAGAAGGATATCGGGAATTAGTTATTACCGGTATAAACATAGGTAAGTATGGGATTGATCTTGATGAAGGAGAAAACATCTACTCTTTACTTGACCGTCTCTGTACTCAGTTTCCTGCACTGCGAATTCGATTAAGCTCCATTGAACCCACCGAAGTCAACGATCAATTATTGAATCTGGTGGTGAACCACAACAACTTCATGCCGCATCTCCATATCCCCCTGCAAAGTGGCGATGACAATGTATTACGGCGCATGTACCGCCAATACACGACCACCGCTTTTCAGGAAGCTGTACAGGCTGTCCATACAGCCATCCCACATGCAGCTATCGGCTGTGACATTCTTGGCGGTTTCCCTGGCGAGACCGATTCAGAGGCTGAAAACACCTACCAATTCATACATGATCTACCAATTACCTACCTGCATGTATTCCCCTACTCCAAACGCCAGGGTACTCTGGCAGCTTCTTTCCGCAATCAAATATCCGGACCTGTAAAAAACAAACGCGTCAAACGGTTACGTGAACTGGACGAACAACTGCGAAATAAGTTTCACAAACAACAACTTGGCACTGACTGTCAGGTGCTTGTGGAACGGCGTCATAAAAAGAGTGGTCTTTTACAGGGTTTTTCTGAAAACTATATTCCCTTGCTATTTTCAGGCCCCACTCACCTGATCCACCAGGTGGTACCTGTCAGCTTTACTGAATTTGATCAAAGCCAACCAATCGGCAGGATTGCTGAAGAGGTGCTTGAGGAAAACCAGGTTAACAAGTAAAGTACCCCCTGTTCAAAAAGGGAGACGAAACAGATGATAGGAGAAATAATTGCCATCGGCGACGAGCTGACAACCGGCAGGATTAACAATACAACCAGTGGGTATGCAGCCCAAAAGCTTCATGCAGCCGGCCATGTGATCCGATCCATCCACACCATTGGCGACTCATTTGCGCTCATAGGGCCAACGATAAAGCAGAGTCTTGAACAGGCTGACTTTGTTATCGTTACCGGTGGTCTTGGCTGCACAACTGATGACCTAACCAACCAAGCCGTTATCGAGTCACTCCAGCTCAAAGGAGTAATGCATAGCCGAGTGGTTGCCAATATAGAAAAACGGCTGACAAATATGGATGCCTGCAAGCGAGCTGCTGTACAAAAGCTTGCCTGGCTTCCAGAGAACGCAACCATTCTCGACGAGACCTACCGGATGGCTGGTTACTTGCTGCCCCATGCCGATAAACCTTTGTTTTTTCTGCCCGGTATACCATCCCAGATGGAACATCTCCTCACCGACAAAGTCCTCCCCGCGCTGCAGGAATGGTACCCACAGCCGGGCAAACACGTATGTCAGCAATTGTACCGAACCTTTGGCCTGCCGGAAACCGAAATCAATGCACGCTTGGTCAACCTGGAAGAAACAAAATCCATCCAAATCGGCTATTATCCGGTTGGCTGTGAAGTGCATGTGAGCTTGACGATCACGACAGATAACCAAAAGACCTCCGCAGCACTCTTTACCGCGACTGATGAGGCCATTCGATCATCTCTCGGGACATACCTTTACGCTACAGGTGGGCAGTCCATGGCTGAGACTGTCGGTAATCTTATGCTCAAAAAAGCCGGAAAAGGATTACTCTGCGTTGCCGAATCGTGCACAGGCGGCTTGATTGGCTCCAAATTAACCCAGGTTGCAGGCAGCTCACAATGGTTTGCCGGCGGTGTTATTGCCTATTCCAATGCGCTTAAGGAGACGCTGCTCAATGTTGATCATGCCCTGCTTCATAACTACGGAGCGGTTAGCCCGCAAACAGCAAGAGCCATGGCAGCAAGACTGGCTGCGAAACTGAAATGCAGTACTGCTGTATCGGTAACCGGCATTGCCGGACCAGGAGGCGGGTCCGATGAAAAACCAGTCGGAACTGTGTATGTCGGTCTTTTTCATAACAACAAAGTGAAGGAAACATTATATCACTTCACTGGAACCCGTACTCAGATTCAAGAAAAAACAGCGTACACTGCACTTGATACTGTACGCCGAGCTCTTCTCGAAAATTGAAATAACCACGCTAAGGAGATCCCATGGCTGTGTCCAAGGAAACTGCTGCTGAAGGCAGATTAAAAAGTGTTGATAATGCAATTGTTCAAATACAGCGTCAGTTCGGTAAAGGTTCCATCATGCGCCTTGGATCTGATGAACGGGAAAATATTCCCGCTATCCCCACCGGTGTTCTTTCAATTGATCTTGCGCTGGGAGTAGGAGGATTTCCCCGGGGAAGGATCACAGAAATTTACGGGCCGGAATCATCAGGAAAAACCACCCTTGCCCTCCACGTTATTGCCCAGGCACAAAAACTGGGAGGAAACGCAGCCTTCATTGATGCGGAACATGCTCTGGACACAAGTTATGCTGAGCGTTTAGGTGTCGATGTGGACAACCTTTTGATTTCCCAACCAGACTTCGGCGAACAGGCCCTTGAAATCACCGAAATCCTGATGCGAAGTGGCGGGATTGACGTCATTGTCATAGACTCGGTTGCAGCGCTGGTACCACGTGCAGAAATTGATGGCAATGTGGGTGACCAGCATGTCGGCCTGCAGGCCAGGCTCATGTCCCATGCCATGCGAAAATTTGCAGGCGTTTTGAAAAAAACCAATACCGTCCTCATTTTCATCAACCAGATCAGGATGAAAATTGGTGTCATGTTCGGTAACCCTGAAACAACAACCGGTGGTAATGCCCTTAAATTCTACAGTTCCATCCGGATCGATATAAGAAGGATGACTCAAATCAAGGACGGGCAGGAAGTTATTGGCAATCGGACCAAGGTCAAGGTCGTCAAAAACAAGGTCGCTCCGCCTTTTAAACTTGCTGAGTTTGATATGGTGTATGGAGAAGGAATCTCCAAAGTAGGAGATCTTCTTGATCTCGGAGTTGAACATGGGCTGGTTGATAAAAGCGGTGCCTGGTACTCTTATCAGGACGAACGGATCGGGCAAGGACGAGAAAATGCCAAAAAATTTCTCACAGAGCACCCGGATATGCTCAGGGATATCGATACAAAATTACGCCTTGGTCTTGGTATGGCCCCGCAGAGTGATGAGGCGCAGGAACCGCCGATAGAACCACCCCAAAATTAACATCTTTCTTTCTATGAACTCCTTCTCCCAAAAAGACGCTTTGCTTGCCTATCACGCAAGCAAAGCGTCTTTCTTTTATTGACATCTCTTTTCAACCCTCCCTGGTAGAGGATTCAAGACGGGATTGACACGATCAACTCATGCTTTTTATTCACCGTGTTTGCTTTTCTTTGAAACGAACGAGTGCTGCAAGAATATCACAGGTAGGCGTAGCCACTCCGCTTTTCATTCCCTGTGCAGCCACATAACCAATCAGAGCCTCCACCTCGGTTGGTTTTTCCTGCTCAATATCCTGCAACATTGAAGGCCGGTGATCATAGGTTACAGGAACCAACTTATCATAAAAAATCTCCTTATACACCTCTGCCCCCTGCCAGTGCGTAGCAAATCCCATGGCATCAATAACCATAAAGGTCTCTTCAATCACCCGGTCCATGATCTCCCTGCAATCAACACTGTCAGACAACGCTCCATAATGTACCCCTAATATCGCCCCCAGAGGATTAAGCGCGCAATTATAGAGCAGCTTAGCAAAAAGGTCCTTATGGATATCATCCACGGCACAACAAGGTAGTCCAGCTTTGTTAACCGCCTCTGCAAACCGAACCGCTGTCCCTGGAATATGTCCTTGTCGGCACCCCCCCACATGTACCTCATCGGCTGAGACAGTTATCCTGACAATGCCGGGACGTTCAATCTCAAACCCTGTTATCACCCTTGCTCCCAAACTACGATTGGAGCCGAAAGCAGCTTCGACCTGCTCCATGTTTCCACAACCGTTTTGCATAGAGACAACCGTGCCTTGAAACCCATGGAGGCCGGCAATGTCCTTCACAGCATTTTCCGTGTCATATGCCTTGGTTGTAATGAGGACATACTCATATGGACTCCCGTCCAGACAATTTAGATTCGTCACCAGGTTTAACCTGCCCGGCGCGACCTCGTAGTCGCCGAAGATACCAGTTACCTTCAGTCCATTTGTTTCAAGAATTTTTTGAAAACGCTCTCGCAGCACGAGGTCCACCTCGTGTCCGTCGGTCGCCAACATGCAGCCAATGGCCTGTCCCAAAGCCCCAGCTCCATATATTAAAAATCGCATAAAGAACACTCCTCTCCATCAAATTTGTCCGGCTTTACTTGCTCAAAAAACAAAAGCACCTTAAAATAAATCATCTTTTTTTTGCAAGCTCTCATTGTTCTCTAGCTCAATTAGGTCTTCTTTTGGAAATAATCATTATTGCAGCCATGACGCCCTCCCATGTCATTGGCCACAAAAATTCCATTCCATGGCACATTCCATCTGAGCAGTGTTTTTTCAAGCATGTCACCATGGGATCTCCCATCATCATGGGGCGAAAAACCTTCGAGTCCATTGGCCGCCCATTACCTGGTAGACAAAATATTATCATTACCAGCAAAAAAAAAGGTTTGTCCGCTGGCTGTCTTTTTGTCCCCAGCCTGGAACAGGCATTGTCCTATTGTACACAACACCGCCGTAGTTTCATTATCGGTGGTGCCCAGGTCTACAAAGAAGCCATGGACAAGGCAGACGCACTGTTGATTACGCTTATCGAACAGAACTTTCAAGGGGACACGTTTTTCCCTGATATCCCTTCCAAAAGATTTCAGGTTGTCGGGATGGCCAAATCTATAGGCCCTATTACCTATACAATCATCAAGTACCAAAAAATAAAGTGAGAACCGCCACTGTCCGTCACCTCATCTATGTGTTTGCCCCATACATAGCCTTGACTTCTTTTTCTTTTTGAATATATTAACTCCATGGAAAAACAATGAGCTATAGGTATTCTCTATCTGTTTTTCCCCTCATTAATTTCCTTCAGGGAGGATGTTATGAAGAAAAAAGAACTCCACAAACTACTTGCCGGGCTCAGTGTTGCCGGACTGATCGGTGCAGGAGGTATTTCGGTACCAAATGTACACGCCAGTAGTGGCTGAGGTGCCAAACCTAGCGCCGGGAGCGCTAGCGAAGTAGAAAAGCCTACTGGAGCGAGTGGCTGAGGTGCCAAACCCAGCGCCGGGAGCGCTGAAGAACACGTACAAGATACGGTCGACAAAGCAGTCGACTCCGCCTCAGATGCAGCCAAACAAGAAACAGACAAAGCCATTGATAAGACAAAAGAACAGGTGAAAAAACCTGTTGGCAAAAGCGGCTGAAGCTAAATAAGATACGCGTGCAGGTTGCACGTATTTTTCAAAGGGCACCCTGGAAACAGGCGTGCCCTTTTTTCGTTTATACTCCCTCTATGTTCCCAGTTGCATCCACATGGCAGAGTAATTAGAGTGGGTTAGGCTATTGCAATTATTCTTCTCCAAACCACCTGTTCAAGTACATTCCATGCGCCGATTTTTCATTACACCTGAATCAATTCAAAATAACCGTATCACCATTACAGGGCCCGAGGCCCATCATATTTCCACAGTGTTACGTCTCCAGCCTGGAGAGCAGGTGGAGTTTATTGATGGATCGGGTCACATCTACCTGGCCACCCTTGACGTGACCGGAAAAAAATCTGTTCGTGCGGCGGTGGTTGACAAAAAACAAGTCGAGCAGGAATCACTTTTTCCAATCACTTTGGCTCAAGGTGTCCTCAAAGGAAAAAAAATGGAAATGGTAGTTCAAAAAGCTACCGAACTGGGAGTGATACACCTCCTTCCCCTCTATACCCGCTTTTGTGACCACAAAGCTCTAAATGACAACCGCCATGCACGATGGCAGCGAATCATGGTCGAAGCCTGCAAACAGTCTCAACGCCCTACCCCAATGCACATTGCCGGGCAGACTTCATTAGAAAAAGTAGATTTTTCTCCTTATACCCACAAATATATAGCATGGGAAAAAGAAGGTTCGACCCTTCTCCCCCTTGATATGTGCAGTCAACCAGGGCCCATCTGTATCTGCATAGGTCCGGAAGGTGGATGGCACCAGCAGGAGGTTGACACGCTCCTTGATTCCGGATTTCTTCCTTTTTCACTTGGTCCCTCTATTTTACGGGGAGAAACAGCTACGATTGCGGCCGTCGCCATAACCCAGTATGTCTTGGCTGCTGGTCATCAATACGCTTCAGTCCCGTCTAAGAAGCGGTAACTGTATGGTCGTTTCAACGACCGTCTCACGAAAAGGTGCCTCGGTAGAGCCCTCTTTTCTTTCTTCCTCCCTTTTCCATAACCAACAATAAACGGTATACAATGAGAGCTGTGATTCAAAGGGTTTCCCAAGCAAATGTAAAGGTAGAAAATATTGTTACCGGAGCCATAGAACAAGGACTCCTAATCCTTCTAGGCGTTCACGGAAACGACACTGGCAAGGATGTGAAATGGCTAGCCGAAAAAATTATTAATCTCCGCATTTTTGATGACGATAATGGGATCATGAACTTATCCCTCAATGATGTGAACGGTCAATTACTTGTCGTTTCTCAATTCACCCTGTATGGTGATTGTCGGAAAGGTCGTCGCCCATCCTGGTCGTCTGCAGCTCCACCGCAGAAGGCACAACAATTATATCTTGACTTTATAGAAGAGTGCACCCGTATCGGATTTCCTCCACAAACCGGCACCTTTCAGGCGGAAATGGATGTTACCCTTACCAACCAAGGCCCAGTTACCCTGCTGCTTGATTCCCCTAAAACTTTTTAAACACCATTGACCATGACTGATTTTATCCAAGGTAACACATACAGTAACTTCACCCTTATCAACAAACAGGATATCTCCGAAATACACTCCACGGTCTATCGTTTCCAGCACAACACTCTTGGCTGCACAGCCTTTGCCATAAAAAACAACGATCCCAACAAAACCTTTTGCGTTTCCTTTATGACCGTTCCTGAAGATTCCACAGGCGTTGCCCACATTCTCGAACACTCTGTGCTCATGGGATCAAAAAAGTATCCTGTCCATGATGTTTTTGGTGAAATAAACAAAGGTGGGCTGATGACCTTTCTCAACGCCATGACAGGTGCTGATACGACCTGGTACCCCTTTGCCACTCGCAACAGTAAAGAATACTTCAACATCATGGATGTTTACTGTGATGTTACACTCCATCCCCTGCTGCAGAAAACCACCTTCGAACAGGAAGGATGGCACTATCACATTGAAAAGCTAGAAGACAAAATCGAGTATTCCGGGGTGGTGCTCAATGAAATGAAAGGTGCTTTTTCTGATCCCATTCGTTCCCTTTTTCACCAAACGTACCTGGGCTTATTGCCCGGTTCAACCTATGCTCACGAATCCGGTGGTGACCCGGTAGCTATTCCCGACCTCACCTACGAAGAATTCGTTCAATTTCATCACGACCATTATCATCCGGCTAATGCTACGTTCTTCTTTTACGGCAATGCTTCACTTACAGAAGAGCTTGCTTTTATTGAAACCAACTTTCTCAGCAAATTTGCTGAACCTGTTCCTCGTGCTGAAATTGTCCAGGGAGAGCCCATTCAGAAAACCGTTTTCAAAGAAGCCCGCTATCCTGTCCAACCCGGCACAGACCTCGCGCAAAAAACATTTCTTGCAGTAAGCAGCATCGTTGGCACGGCGAACGAACGGAAAAAAAATACAGCCTTTCAAATTATCGCGCATATTCTCTTCAACTCCGATGCCTCCCCTCTAAAAAATGCTATCATTGAGGCACGTCTCTGTCATGATTTTGGTGGTCTTTTCCTGGATAACTCCACCTATACCACTATCATGATGACCTATCTCATTGGCTCAGACCCCGAAAAAAGAGAGACATTTCTCAAACTGTATAAGCAAACCCTTGCCACCATGGTCGAGCAAAAACTTGACCCGGAACTTGTCCTCTCAGAACTCAACAAATATGAATTTTCAGTACGGGAGGAAATGAACAAGGCTCAAAGAGGGCTAGACCTCATCAGTAAAGCTCTCCCTGCCATGAAATATGGCCTTGACCCTTTTTCCGCCCTCCAGGTAGAGGAACTGTTTGCAGAGATACGAAAGGATGCCCTTGAGAACGGGTATTTTGAATACCTCATTCAAGAATACCTTCTTGACAATCAGGCATCCGCCATAGTGACCCTCACTCCGGATCCGGATAAACTGCAGCAGAATGCTACCCAGGAGAAGGCACGTCTGGAAAAATATGAACAGCATCTCAACGAGCAACAACGGCAATCCCTTGTAAACCGGACCCATGAGCTTATACAACTGCAGTCCACCCCTAACCCTCAATCCAGTCTCCAGTTGCTTCCCAGGCTTAAAGTGAAGGATCTCGACCCGAAGCCCGAACAATATGTAGTAACAGCCCAACATCTGGCTGACACGGAACTGCTTGTCAACGATTTACCAACCAATGGTATCTGTTATCTGGATTTTGGGCTGGACTGTTCAGGGCTTTCAGCAGATCTGCTCCCCTACCTGGACATATTCGGCACTATTTTCACCGAAATCGGTACTGCAGATAAAGACTACATGCAGTTCACAAAAGATGTAAATATCTACACAGGTGGCTTCTCTCATTCATTTAACACCTACCTCCAGTCCGGCTCCCGCGACATCGTCCGCCCCATCCAATGGTTTCATCTCAAGTCGCTTTCCACCAACCTGGACAGAGCCATCAACCTGCTTGCTGAGGTCTTTACCGACGTTAACCTCACGAATCGGCAGCGCATCCGCGAAATCGTGCAACGGGAATATGCCTGGGCTGAGCACTCTGTACAAAGTGAAGGATATATGCTGGCCTCGACCAGAGTGTTTTCTAATCTCAGTCTTGCCGGGAAATACAATGAATATATTAATGGCGCACACGCTTACCTCACACTCAAGCACCTTGCCTTAAACTACGACCAAATGGAGGAATCTTTTCTACACGCACTTGGGGTCATTAAGGATACGTTGCTCAACAAAGAGGGTTTGGTCATCTCCATCACTGCAGACCAGCAAGACATAGCAACTTTTCAGCAGTTAGCCCCTGCCATTGTGTCAACCTTGAATACGGCTCCGTTGACACACGTGCAACCTGCCTTTATCGAGATGCCGGCAAGCCAGGCATTCTCCACCTCTGCAGAAGTGGTTTACAACGTTCAGGGATGCACTCTCTTCCCAACTCTCGATCAGTACACGGGTAGTTTTGAAGTGCTGAAAACGTGGATTTCGAGAGATTACTTGTGGAATACGGTGCGTCAAAAAGGAGGGGCCTATGGCTGCTTTATTCAATTCAATCATTTAACAGGTAACTTTGGAGTCGTGAGCTATCGAGATCCTCAGGTCGATAAAACCTACGCTGCCTACGATGCCATACAAGAGACTATCGCCTCCATTGACGTTAGCAGCGACATGCTCAGTCAACTCATCATCGGCACCTACGGCAATCTTACCCCGCATCAGGGACCGGCTGCCCGTGGTGCAATGGCTCGCAACGAATACCTTTCAGGAGTTACGCCAAACTTTAAACAGCAGCGGATCAGTGAGGTTATCGCCACCAGTGTTGATGACCTCCGGGAGTATGCCGCTCTATTTGATCGTTTAAAAAACAATGCTTACCGAGCAACCATCGGCAACGGTGAAAAAATTGCCGGTGCAAAGACCGTTTTTAATGATATTACCACCCTCTAAAAAAAGATAACCGGTACCTTTTTTTCGGCGGCGACCCGTTCAATACGCAGCGCGCAGGGTGGATAAACGCAGCACGACACCCTGCACAACTGCGGCAACGCTTAACCATCATTACCGCCGCCGGCAGTTTGGAAACTTTCCTTTTTCTACAATCCGGCCCAAGGTGAGCACCTATAAAAAAGGCTCTCTTACTTTCCCTTGACCGTAAGAGAGCCCACAACTTTCTCGTAATAATCGGATTGATCATCAAATCGAAGTTTTTTCCCATTCGAAACTCCAGCTTGAATCGCAAATATTCCAGCTTCTTCATTTGCTTGTACTTAGTCTTTTCATCTGTACAATGGCGGAGCAGATCTTCTGTCTGACGTATTTCTTTTCGTAAACCGACCTCTTCAGGAACATACCCGGCATTCTTCAGTATTCGATATCCCATCCTTAAATCCGGCGGCACATGTTCCATGTCGTCCTTAGGCATGGGTTTATTTCTCCAGTGGGAAAGATCGGGCAATGTGCCCTCTGCCATGGCTTTTTCTATTCGGCGCTCAGCTATAAAGTGTATTGCAGTCAGCATATATACAATGGTACCCTGTTAAGTAATATATAGAGTTTATTCAACTAAGTTTTTTGCTCAAACAAAAAGCAATCCACCACCTCCATCCTACCACAAAAAAAGGAATACAATGAACAAGCTACGCATTTTTTTTATCTCCGTCACTCTTCTTCTCTTCGTCTTTACCTTACCGCTGTGCGCCAAGGATCTCCCTTGGGATATGCCTCTGCCTTTTAAAAAGGCTACCATCCACTATGCGGTAACCGGCAATGAGACAGGCTCGGAAACACTTTTCATCAAAAACAACGGGCAACAACGGGCAACCCACCACGATACGACCATGTCCATGATGGGAATGACCACCAAAACGAACACCATCGAAATAGTCACTCCCGACTGGGTCACGACCTATGATCTAGAGGAAAGAACGGGTAACAAAACAACCAACCCAGCAAAAATTTTCAACACAGAATACAACAAACTCAGCAAAGAAGAAAAACGGAATGTGGACAAAAATGCTGAGGAACTCGGCGCGTCTCTTATGAGCATGGGCGGGACCAGCCGTCCAAACGCCAAAGAAATTCTTGGTCACGCCTGCGACCTGACAGAGATAGCCGGTATCACCAAGGTCTACACCATCCATGCAACCGACATCATGCTTCGAAGCGAGACCTCTGTTATGGGGATGTCTACCACTATCACAGCCACATCCTTCGACACCTCATCAGCTATTCCAGATACCGCCTTCAAGGGACCAAAAGAAATTGTAATCACCCATGATCAAGAAGCTGAAGCAATGATGACCTCCATGATCCACTCTATCATGGACAAGCTCAAGCAGCCGGACGGAGCTCAACAACTCAAAAACGCTCCACTTTCCCCCTACCCTGCAGGTATGGGAGTACCGGCACAACAGCAAGTGCCTACAACCAACCAACAGGGTAACCAACCAGGACAAGAAGAGATGATGCAGGAAATGGAGCAAGGATTAAAGATGATAAAAGGTCTTTTTGGCGAATAACCCCCACCCCATGCATCAAGGATTACCCCTTTCGTTGCAGGACCGTGTTCACACGGCATGTCTCATCATTACGAGAGGGGTAATCCAGTGTGTAGTGGAGCCCTCTGGATTCCTTTCGTTGAGCAGCACTACGCACAATCAGATCAGCAATAACTGCTAGGTTCCTCAACTCCACCAAGTCCGGGGTTAAGAGGTAATCGAAAAAATGTTCATTTATCTCGTCCAACATCCACTGCAAACGCCTCTGCATCAAGTCCAAACGTTTCGTATTCCTGACAATGCCCACATAGTTCCACATTAGGCGCCGTAACTGATCCCAGTTATGATTCACCAGAATTGATTCGTCTAGGGAAGACGCCTCTCCTGTACGCCATGGCTCGACCGCGACTCTTTTCAATGCGCGAAGTTGGTCTATCTTCTCTTCCAGCATAACGGCCCCTTTATCGGCAAACACCACAGCTTCGAGCAGAGAATTACTGGCAAGCCGGTTAGCACCATGCAACCCGGTGCATGCCGTTTCACCAAAAGCGAGCAAATTCTCCAGCGAACTCTGTCCCCACTTATCCACCAACACCCCTCCACACATATAGTGAGCAGCGGGAACCACAGGTATGGGACGCTTGGTTATATCCACCCCATATTGCTTGCAGGTTTGGTAGATAGTCGGAAACCTCTCTTGTAAAAAAGCAGGAGATTTGTGAGTGATATCCAAATACACACAGTCTGCACCACTGGATTTCATCTCCGCATCTATCCCACGGGCCACGGCATCTCTGGTTGCGAGATCACCTCGATGATCATATTTTTTCATAAACGGGACACCCTGGTCATCGACTAAAACCCCTCCCTCCCCCCGTACGGCCTCAGAGATGAGAAAATTTTTCGCTTCCCAGTTAAAAAAACAGGTTGGGTGAAACTGGATAAACTCCATATTTGCTATCTTTGCCCCTGCCCGATATGCCATAGCTACCCCATCACCGGTTGCTATATCCGGATTCGTCGTATACAGGTAAACCTTACCGCACCCTCCGGTGCACAGAACAGTCACCCTTGCCTGTCGCACCTCCACCTTTCCAGACTCGCGATCAAGCACATAAGCGCCCAGACACCGTTCCCCCTCTTTACCCCCAACACTTGAACCAAGCGCCTTTGATTCCACCAGCAGATCTATTGCGAGATGGTTCTCCAAAACAGTGATTTTTGGGTTAGCCGCCACTTGCTCCAAAAGGGCCCGTTCAATTTCCCGCCCGGTCAAATCATAGGAATGGGCAACCCGTCGCGCAGAGTGTCCGCCTTCCATTCCTAAGTCAAACGTACCGTCTGCATTCTTATGGAAATCAACCCCCAGCTCAACCAACTCCCGTACCCGGTCCGGACCTTCTGTGGCGACCGTGCGTACAATATCCTCATCACACAAACCGTCTCCAGACACCAGAGTGTCCCTCACATGTGCCTCCACCGAATCTTCTACCGACAAAACGGCTGCCACCCCGCCCTGGGCCAGATTGGTAGCGGTGTCAGCTTTCGCCTTTTTGGTGACAATTGTTACAGTTGCAAACTTCGCGACTTTTAAGGCATACGACAAACCGGATACGCCACTGCCAATAATAAGGACATCACTATCAAACTCCATCACCCACTCCTGCTGTGCAATGTTTCACGTGAAACATTTTTTTTAATTTTATCCCTAAGAGAAATGTATGCTCTCAGGCCTGATTATAGTATACTGTTTGTTGTTTTCGTCAATATAGTTAGAAACAAGAGAGGAATAACGTTGTACGCAAAAACAATAGCTGTGGCTAACCAAAAAGGTGGCGTCGGCAAAACCACCACAGCCCTTAACCTGGCTGCTGTTCTTTCTGCCAAAAGGAAAAAAGTGCTGCTCGTCGACTCTGACCCCCAGGGTAATGCCTCGAGTGGGGTTGGTGTTTTTGACACCGACGGAGGTGCAAATATTTACACGTGTTACACAGATGAGGGACAGGCAAAAAACTGTGTTCAAAAAACTCGCTTAAAAAACCTCTCAGTTCTCCCCTCCTCTATCGATCTCGTTGGTGTGGAAGTGGAACTGATTTCTCAGGAAAATAGAGAAAAAAAACTCAAAGCTGTTCTCCGTTCACTCAAAGAAGAATTCGATTTTATCATTATTGATTGCCCACCGTCCCTGGGAATTCTAACCTTGAACAGTCTTACCGCGGCTGACTCCATCCTGATTCCACTCCAGTGTGAATATTTTGCACTTGAAGGATTGGCGCAACTTATCTCCACTATCCGTAGAGTCAAAAAAACACTGAACAGGGAACTGTACATAGAGGGACTTCTATTGACGATGTATGATGGAAGGAACAAGCTGACACACTCGGTGGCGGAAGAAGTAAAAAATCACTTTGGTGACCAAGTGTACAAAACCGTCATTCCTCGTAATGTACGTCTCAGTGAAAGCCCCAGCCATGGTCAAACCATCATCGAATACGACAAAAGTTCCAGTGGGGCAAAAGCCTACATCAAACTAGGAACGGAATTTTTACAACGATTAAAACGGGAAATGTAGTTATGAGTAAAAAAAGTGTCCTCGGCAGAGGTGTTGGTGCACTGCTGCAAACAGATAACCAGGAGGAAGACGATCGTTTTTTTATGTGTGATATTGAAAAGATAGCTCCCAACCCAGATCAACCACGGAGTTATTTTGACGAAGAAAAACTCACACAACTAGCCGAATCTATTAAAGAAAAAGGAGTGATCCAACCGTTACTCGTTACCCGGACCAAAGGGAACCGGTATGACCTTATCGCGGGTGAAAGGCGCTTACGGGCCGCCAAAATGGCGGGAAGAGATGAAGTTCCCGTGGTGGTCATGGAAAACAAGAGCGACAGTACAAACCTTGAACTGGCTCTTATAGAAAACATTCAACGCCATGACCTCAATCCTATTGAGGAGGCAACGGCGTACGCGCGCCTTCTTGATGAGTTCCAACTCACGCAGGAAGAGGTTGCCCGGAGAGTGGGCAAAAAAAGATCCACCATCACCAACGTCCTTCGTTTACTTAATCTTCCGGAGCCCATTCAAAAAGATGTGATAACCGGATGCCTGACAGAAGGGCACGCACGAGTACTACTACGGTTAAAAGATACCCCTGCGCTCCTTGTGGAAGCCCGTGATCGAATTGTTGCAGAAGAACTGTCTGTACGGGCCACCGAGGCTCTCTGCAAAAAAATGCTGAAACAGGAGACGCCTGTTGAAAACCCCTCCCCCAAACCAGTCGATACCTTGCCAAAAAACTATTGCACAACAGTAGTTAATCAGATCACCAATCATCTCAATACCAAGGTCAGAATTGTCCAAAGTGGTGAAAGGGGAAAACTGGAGATAGACTATTACTCCAACGATGATCTGGACAGACTGGTGAGTCTTCTCTCGCGCTAACGGTGGCCGGCGTTTTCTTTTTTCAGAATCACGAGCTAGCAATGAAAAAAAAAATACCTCTTCGTATAGCACCTCTCTTGCTCCTTTCAATGTTCCTGCTTTTGCTGGTGTTTGGAATTAATGTGGGGGAACCTGAGCGGGTATTGGAACAGGCAAAAACAATTTGCCTTGCCTGCATTGGTATTGGATAAGTAAAATGAGCATAAATATCATACGAAGGTGGGTCCAATGGTTTTGGCTCCTGATCACCAACAGTTACCTGGTTTTTCCCTTTTCTAAATCCCTTTATCAAGGGCCATTGAAGGTAATCTGCTCACCAGGTTTGAATTGTTACTCCTGCCCTGCGGCAACCACCTACTGCCCATTGGGCAGTCTTCAGCAACTGTTAACCACAGTCCGTTTCACCCTCCAGACAGGCGGTTACTACTTCGGCACCTACGTGGTTGCCTCGATAGGCATTTTGGGATCCATTTTTGGACGCTTTATTTGTGGCTGGGCATGCCCTTTCGGCCTTTTCCAGGAACTTCTGTATACAATTCCGTCTCCCAAATACAGCGTTGCATCACCTCTAAGGTGGGGTAAATATATTTTTCTCCTTTTTTTTGTTATCCTCCTGCCGTTGCTGGCTGTTGATGCTTCCGGCATTGGCCTCCCCTGGTTTTGCAAGTTCATCTGCCCTGCCGGTACACTTGAGGCTGGAATTCCCATGTTGTTTCTCCTCCCTGAGTTGCGACCTATCGTGGGGTGGCTTTTTGCGGCTAAACTTTCCATAGCTTCTTTTTATATTGGATGGTCGGTTGTGGCTTCTCGCCCTTTTTGCCGTACTACCTGCCCTCTTGGTGCTTTTTATGCCTTTTTCAACCGTTTCAGTCTGATTCGATTGAAGCTTGACGAAAAAAAATGTACTTCATGCGGTGCATGCCACTCGGTTTGTCCGGTAGAAATTCATTTTAACGAAACACCAAACAGCGGAGAATGTATCAATTGCTTGAAATGCATGAACGAAGCTTGTAGTTTTAACGCAATTTCTCTGGATCTGGCGGGGTACACCATGTTTCCCCAAAACGAAAAAGTTACGACCAGGTAACACTGACAGACAATCTGCTCTTCATGAAATACAAATACGCTCTCATTTTTCTGGTTTTCTTTAGTTTTGTTTTTACCTCAAGCTCGGTAGCCCTTGCCGAAATGGTTTCCATCAAGGGCGATGACATAAATATGCGCTCAGGCCCTGGGACAAAATACAAAGTCCTATGGAAACTGGGATCCGGTTTTCCATTGAAAGTACTTCGCAAGCAAGGAAGTTGGTACAGGGTGCAGGATTTTGAAGGCGCCATTGGCTGGGTACATCGTAACGTGACAAGCCGCAAACAACACATGATTGTCAAGGTGAATAAAAAAACAAAAAAAAGAATCAACGTGCGTAGCGGTCCAGGTACAAATAACCGCATCGTAGCCAAGGCCTATTACGGAGTCGTTTTTAAAACAATTGAACAAAAAAGCGGCTGGGTCCACCTTGAACACGACAAAGGTGTCAATGGCTGGGTAAAACGAAGCCTGTTGTGGGGTTTTTAACGCCTTTATTTTTCAAATAAACATACTCTTTTCGCAGGCAAAGAGGTGCCCCCAACAGTTTGACGGGGGACTCCGGTTCAACCATGTTCATGGTTTCACAATTGTGGTGCATCGGTTATAGTCTGTTCCCTTTATGCACTCACAAACTTTACAGCCAACGATGATTCCAGATAAACGTCTTATTGAACAGCGCTTTTCCAAGGCTGCTCATACCTACGAACAACAGGCTGATATTCAGCATGTGGTAGCCGAGAAGTTACTTGCAATGCTCGACGACTCGCTTATGCAGGAACCATTGTCAGTGTTGGAAATTGGTTGTTGCACCGGACTACTTACTGCAAAGCTGGTCAAACGGTTTCCTGATATGCAGCATTTTACCGCATCAGACCTGGTGTCTTCTTTTCAACCTTATATTGAGGAAAAAACCCGCTCTCTCTCCGGTAGGTCGACTTTTGTTGCAGGCGACATAGAACAACTCACCTTTGCCCGGAAATTCGATCTGATCATATCCTCTTCCACCTTTCACTGGATCCATGATCTTCCTCGGTTATTTAATAAGCTCCACGATCTTCTCACCCCGCAAGGGATACTAGCCTATTCCATTTATGGCGCAGAAAATCTCAAAGAAATACGAACAATAACCGGAATAGGTCTCCCATATCAGGACTTCAACTCCCTGCTCCATACAACAGAGCAACAATTTACGGTTATCGAATCTGATCACAATCTCGAAACCCTCTGGTTCAGCACTCCTCTGGCAACACTTCAGCATCTGCGACAGACAGGCGTCAATGCCATCGGTACCAAAGCGTGGACCCGAAAGAAGCTGAATTTGTTCAGTAAGGAGTATGCACAGCGTTTCAAAGGCGACCAAGGTATCAGACTGACCTACCACCCCATGTATTTTATCGCACAACCAAAGGGGTGAACACCGGATTGCCCTGCAGCTAAAAAACGTGATAAGAAGCATCCAGGAGACCTACAATTTTCTTTTTCTCTACCTCTTCAGGACGCTTCTCGGTTGTAAAGCCTGCTCCTCGAAAAACACCCTTTTCTGCCCTTAAAGCAAGCATCTCCCCCCAATTTCAAGGATTTTTGATGCTCGCCTGAGCTGCGGACCGGTGCCCTAACTTATTTGAGCATACTGAATCTAGGTTGTTGGTTCATGGAGTGCGACCCTTTCGGTGCAGAAATAACAGTATTTTTTTAAATTTTCTCTAAACGCCTCCGGCGCAGCGTATTGTGGAGATAGAATTATGGATGGACACGCAAAAACACTTGCCATAGTCGGCATAGATACGGATGTTGGAAAGTCGGTGGTTACAGGCCTTATTGCAAGGCACCTGCACCTCCGGAAAAAAAAGGTGACCACTCTCAAACTAGTGCAGACAGGGTGTACCAATCAGTCCGATGACATTCTGCTTCACCGAAAACTCATGGGTATTCCTTTAACCAAACATGATGAACAAGGAATAACCTGCCCCTATCTCTTTCCGCTACCGGCTTCTCCAAAGCTGGCAGCCAAGCAGGCAAAAAAAACCATTGAAGCCGAAGTACTCGATCAGGCAACCCAAGTTCTACAAAATGAATACGAGTGGCTTTTGGTTGAAGGCGCAGGTGGTTTATTGGTACCCCTGAGTGGTGAGTTGCTCCTTTTGGACTACCTGAAGGAAAAAAAATACCCCCTGGTTCTTGTCACTTCTTCCAAGCTGGGGTCGATCAATCATACACGATTAAGCCTAGAAGCCATAAAAAGCCGTCAAATTCAGCTATTGGGCCTTGTATACAACCTCCACAACCCAGGTACCCCCGCAATCGTGCAGGACAGCTTAAATGAGTGTCGTAGAGCGCTTAAGGAATACGGTATGGATTCTCCAGTGATAATCATGCCGGACACAGGGGAAACCCAGTCCATAAACTGGGCTCCCCTGTTGGCAACCTTGGTTTAAAGTGGTTTTAAAACCAAAACGGGAGGGAGTAGGAAAAGACGGTTTTATTGGTCGTCGAGTGCAAGGTAATCCTCTCTGACCGGCGAGAAGACTTCAATGACCAGGGCATCTTCCATCACCTCAACCCCGTGTGCTACATCACCGGGTATGACCCAACTATCGCCAGGGCCAAAATTTTCAAGCTCCCGATCAGCACGCTCCATCGCTACCCTGCCACTGACGAGATAACCGCATTGTTCATGAGGATGGGAATGGGAGGGAATTTTTTTGCCGGCTAACAAACGAAAAGCCACCATATGCGTATTTTTTCCTGCCTGTAGGGTTCGCAAAAAAACACCAGGTGCAACCTGTTGATAATACTGCAGGTCTGATTCATTGAGACGATGCATAGAGTCACTCCATCGTGCTAAAAGAGGAAAGATTGGAGAGGGTAAAAGAAGCTTTACAACTACCCTTTTTTTATGTCTACAGCGTTAAAATAAGCTAGGAGGAGCTGTTAACCTTCCGCCGTTGTTGTTTGACAACCGCCCGTTTTTTTTTGGATGTAATGCGGCGTTCCTTGGAACCACGGCTGGGTTTTGTTTTTTTGCGCGGTTTCTGAACAACCAACGCCTGTCTGAGAAGACCGGCAAACCGTAGGATCACCGCGTCCTTGTTGGCTTTCTGAGTCCGGTGTTCACTGGCAGCAAGCTGCAAAACGCCTTGTTGAGAAATGCGTGATGCCAGTCGGAAAGACAAAAGGGACTTCTGACTGCTGGAGAGCGACTGAGACTGGGAAATATTAAAAAAGAGAGTCACCTTACTGTTGACCTTATTGACGTTCTGTCCCCCCGGCCCGCCGGAACGCGAAAAACGAAACTCCAGTTCGCGCAAAGGAATAGCAAGGGAAGGGGTGATGGCCACCATATTTTCCGTAGCGATACTCCCCTGCTTAACATCACCGACCATTTTCGAGGCTTCCTACAAGATCTGCTCAAGAAACATTTTGCTGCGCTGGTGTTGAGGCTGGTTGAAAAACACCTCTGGGGTGGACTTTTCGACTACAGCCCCCTGGTCCATAAACACAACATGATCAGCCACCTCGCGTGCAAACCCCATTTCATGGGTCACCACGACCATGGTCATCCCTTCACGGGCCAGGGCAATCATAACATCCAACACCTCGTTTATCATTTCCGGATCCAGCGCTGACGTTGGCTCATCAAAAAGCATGATCTTAGGTTCCATGGCCAAGGCGCGGGCAATTGCTACCCTTTGCTGCTGCCCACCCGAAAGCTGGATAGGGTAATGGTTTGCCCGTTCTGGAATATCAACCTTTTCCAAAAGGCTCATACCCAATTTTTCAGCCTCTTTTTTGGGCATTTTTTTGAGCTTTATCGGTGCAAGGGTCAAGTTTTCAAGAACGGTTTTGTGCCGAAACAAATTGAAACTCTGAAAAACCATTCCCAATTCCATCCTGACCCGGTTTATATCTTCTGTTGGACTGTTGATATCTCGGCCGTTTATGGAAATTGTTCCGGAGTTGATGGTCTCAAGGCGGTTGATCGAACGAAGCAAGGTCGACTTTCCCGATCCTGAAGGGCCGAGAACTACAACCTTTTCACCGGTGTTAACATTCAAACTAACATCGTCAAGTGCCTTGAAGGTGCCAAAGTACTTATTGACATGTTCAATTTTAATAATGGGGTCAACGGCGTTCATAATGGCTTAATCGATGCTCCATGATACTGATAAGTTTGGAAAGAACCAGGGTGATCAACAGATAAATAAGGGCTATCATTGTATATGTTTCGAAATAATTGAAACTTTCTGCGGCAAATTCTCGACCACGTCGTAAGATATCTGAAACAGCAAGGATGGAAACCAGGGATGTGTCTTTTAAAAGAGCTATAAACTCGTTACCGACAGGGGGTAATATGGTTCTCCATGCCTGAGGAAGGATAACATAGGCCATAGTCTGCCGCTGATTAAACCCAAGGGAGAGCGATGCCTCAGTTTGACCAAAATCTATGGACTTAATTCCGGCACGAAAAACTTCGCCCATATAGGCACCATAACAGAAAGCCATGGCCACGATCGCGGCAACAATATCGGGAACCCTGACTATACGTCCCAGGGCAAAATAGATATAAAAAAGCTGTACTAAAAGAGGAATGCCGCGTACCACCTCTACGTAGAGTGAGGCGGCCATATTAATCAAACGGTTTTTTGAAATCCTTCCCAAGCCGGTTAACAATCCGATTACAATGGCCAGTAAAATTGAAAAAACCGTCACCTTAAAAGTGACTAAAATACCATCTGGAACAAATTTGAGAATTCTCAAATAGGGATCCGGTTTTACCAGCGGCAGAATAATCAACAACGACACTGTACCAAGAAGGGCAATCCACCATGCCGAAACAAGGCCCCTGTCTTCCGGGCTGGGAATCGCTGCCCCGTCGCCTATTTCTATCTTAGTTGTTTCCTGATCAGACATATTTTTCACACAAGTTCGATGGTTACATTTACATCCCATCATCGAAAAGACGGCTCAGTCTCACCAGCGTTGTTCTACACCTTAAAGTTTGAATGATGCCATCAAGATAAAAAAAAGCCGGGCTAAAAAGCCCGGCTACACATTTAACCCGAAATTACTGACCAATCCACTTTTTCTTCAATTCAAGGTCAAGCCCCTTTGCCTTAACAGCGCTGATACCTTTGTTCAGCAGGTCAATAAGTTCCTTGCTACCCTTTTTAACAGCTACTCCATAATTTTCAACATCACCTGTTTGCATTACAGCGGCAATTTTTAAATTGTCCTTATACTGTACAAGCGCATAATTTGCAGCGACAGGATCATCACAGACAACCGCCGCAATACGGCCAACATTCAGGTCTTCCATTGCCAGACCGATCTCATCATAGGATTTGGCTTCAACCCCTTCAACAGCCTTAATCGCAAAATAACCGGTCGTCCCAATCTGAGCGCCTGCTTTCTTTCCTTTTAAGTCGGCAAGACTTTGAGCATCTGAATTTTTATTAACGATCAATGCCTGGCGAACACTGAAATAAGGCTCTGTAAAATCCATGGCCTTTTTTCGATCATCAGTAATGGTAACCGACGATACAACTGCATCATATTTATTTGCAGCGAGGCCTGCAAAAATTCCATCCCATGCGGTATTTTTGAAAACAGGGGTGAATCCAGCCTCTTTAGCTGCTGCTGTGA
The DNA here is from genome assembly GCF_963675105.2 of Desulfogranum marinum. Lineage (NCBI taxonomy): Bacteria > Pseudomonadati > Thermodesulfobacteriota > Desulfobulbia > Desulfobulbales > Desulfobulbaceae > Desulfogranum > Desulfogranum marinum. The sequence continues at coordinate 581,075 of NZ_CAXXRO010000004.1, read as the reverse complement.
TAAAATCAATGGCATATCCGACAACTTCTTTTTTATCATTAACAAATTCCATTGGAGGCCAGGTAGCATCGGTTGCAAACACAATGGTTTTCTGAGCCCAGGCAGAGTTACACAGTACTGCAAGGCAGACAAGGGTAAACAGTAATCTTTTCAACATCGTTATCTCCTTTGGCTAAATAGTGGTTAAAATCTCTTTTCATGTACCATTCAAGTGAGCAGCAGGCAAATAAAAAGGTTACAGAAAAAAACCTCTATCTATAAAAACATCGCTGCAAACAATCGTCTAGAAACAGCTCTCCGGCAAATAAGAGGTTTCTCTTGACGTCAAGGATGAGAAACCGGTATACATTTAGTGTTACTTTCTTGATAACTGCCTACAATAAAGAGGAAATCATATGAATGCTTCGACACGGTTGGTCATAACCTGCGCAGTAACAGGGCTCCTGCTCTTTGCAGGTGGGTGCAGCGATAAAAACATCAACCCTTACTCTTCTCAACCCCAAACCAACATGCCGGAAGGTAAATCCATTGATTACTCAACAACTCAGGGAACCATTACCGAGGAAATAGGTCCCAGTGAAGAGTCTCTTGATTCTGCTGGTCGCAACGGAGAAACCATAGGTAGTTTTTCTATCAACAACGACCAAAACAGTGAGGAATATAAACTGACCTACGGCCGTTCTTCCATCCAGATGCAGCCTATCTATTTTAATTTTGACCAATCAATCATCCGTGATGATCAAATTTCGAGGATGGAACACAATGCCGGTTACCTGAAGAGTAATCCGGCAAGTAATGTGGTCATTGAAGGTAACAGCGATGAAAGAGGCACCAATGAATACAATCTTGCTCTTGGTGAACGGCGGGCACAGGTTGCAAAAAATTATCTTATCGAACTTGGGATTGAAGAGTATCGAATTAGAACGGTAAGCTATGGTGAAGAACGCCCCCTGTTCACTGGTCAAACTGAATCTGACTATATCCAGAACCGACGTGATGATTTTATCATCGAGTAACCCATAAAATAGTTTCTTTTTTAAGGCCGGCGGAGTTACAATCATCTGCCGGCCTTCTTTCCTTTTCCCCTCCGAGTACCAACCTTTTATAGTAAATTTTCTTGTCACCGCTTTAAGCGACCTCAATTTTTCCACTGTTGACGATGATACTTTTCTTGCCTTCAAAGGTAATTAAAGTCGCTGATACACGATAGGCGCCGGTGACAAAACAATAACATGCGTCAATGTAGGTAGTGCCTGATTTTTATTGAAGATAGGCTTTTCGAACCAACTTTTTGGGTTCAGTTTGTGTATTTTTCAAAGAATCATGCTTGCCTTATGTCGATAGCTTCGACATCCATTTTTTTATTGACCTGATAATGATTATCATGTACAAATGCTCTCAAATATTAATTGGGAGCTATTCTCACCTATGGAACAAAAACTGCGTATGACCCATCAGCGAGAAATTATTCTTGCTGAATTAAAAAAAAACACATCGCACCCCACAGCAGACGAGCTCTATGAAAAGGTGAAAAAAAAATTGCCTCGCATCAGTCTGGCAACTGTTTACCGAAACCTGGAAATACTCTCTGCAGCCGGAATGATACGTAAACTGGAAATAAGTGGACGGCAAAAACGTTTTGACTGGGAATTGACAGAGCACAACCATATTTATTGCGTGCAATGTCATAGGGTTGACAATATAGAGTTGGAGAAAAAAAAATTGCAACCTGTGCAGTCTACGCAACGGAAAGGGTATGAGATATCAGGGTGCAGAATAGAGTTTTACGGGTTGTGCCCAAAATGCAAAAATATAGAAAAAAAGCAAGGAGTTAAAAAGATGGCGTGTAACCCAACGGTCCTCAGTGACAAACAAAGGGAAGTACTTGAGGCTTTAGCAAACAGTACGGAACCATGTGGCAGCAAAGATATCGCCGGCGCAACCAGCCTTGAGCCGAAGCAGATCAGTTGTCAGGTAACCGCCCTGAAAAAAAAGGGCTATGTGGCCAGTCCTGTGCGGTGTAAATACGAAATAACACCGGAAGGAAAAGACGCTCTTAACTGAGCATTTATTCTGGTACCCTATTCACACCTACTCTTTTGTAGTCTGCAGGAAAAATAAAACATATTGACAGTAGCTACACTCATTCGCATTAATATTGATTGCCGGGGCGTTACTATGCACAAAGATGTGCGTCCTTTAAAGAGGATAAAAATACTCTTTGATGCAATGAAAAAGATAGTTTAGTATCATTTTGTGGTTTCTCCTGTTGGGAGGAATCAAATGAACATTTAGAGTCTTCTAAGGAGGGTAACTCGTGACCAAGAAAAACGAAGTATACAAATGCGCTTTGTGCGGTAACATTGTTGAAGTACTCCATGTCGGTGCAGGAGAGTTAGTTTGCTGCGGACAAGGTATGGATCTATTGGCGGAAAACAGCGTAGATGCAGCCCAGGAAAAACATGTCCCGGTTATTGAAAAAGTTGCTGACGGTTACAAAGTAGCTGTGGGTTCCGCACCTCACCCTATGGAAGAAAAACATTACATTGAATTTATAGAACTAATTGCTGACGGAAAGGTTTACCGCCAGAATTTGAATCCGGGCGATGCACCGGAAGCATTCTTTTGTGTAGATGCAGCAGAGGTAACAGCCAGAGAATTTTGTAATCTCCATGGCCTGTGGAAAGCCTAAAGTACTTCCCGATAATATTAAAAGGTGTAAAACAATGAAAAAATACGTATGTGTTGTATGTGATTACGAATATGATCCTGCAGTTGGCGATCCTGATAACGGTGTTGCAGCCGGAACCGCTTTTGAAGATATTCCAGATGACTGGACCTGTCCTGTATGTGGTGCGGGTAAAGACCAGTTCGAAGAGGCATGATAAAAAAGACCTCCGACCGGCTAACGCTGCCGGGGGTCTTTTCGTTATTGTAAGTTGAGTTAATGCATTACACACCATTTCCCAGGATGTAGCCGATCTTCTGATCTATTAGATGTTGTCCGCTCAGATCAAAGCCCTTGATTTCCTTTCATAGAGGCATCTACATATAATTCAACTTCCAATAATGGATAAAATTTACCATTAAAAGGAGAGGCACCCATGAAAAATACTGTATTCTTTGCTTTCCGGGGTGACCCATTATGTTTCATCCATGTGTTACTTAACAGTCTGGATATGGACGGAAAAAATATGGGTGGCAAAATAGTTTTGGAAGGAGAATCTGTTACTTTAGTTAATGAAATGGCTAAATCCGACCATTTCCTCAACCAGCTCTACACAAAAGTAAAAGATCGTAATTTAATTATTGGTGCTTGCAAAGCATGCTCCCTCAAGCTTGGCGCTGTGCAAGCTCTTGAAGCAGAAAACATAGCCTTAATAGGTGAAATGTCAGGCCATCCGTCAATGGCCGATTATATTTCACAGGGCTATAACGTTATAACTTTTTAAAGCTTTTTATATCCCTGGAGGATTACTGATATGAAGACTGTGCAACTCGCTGAAAATATCTATTGGGTAGGTGCCATTGACTGGTTAACTCGTGATTTTCATGGATATTCTACCAATCGTGGCACTACCTATAATGCGTTCCTGATCATTGATGAAAAAGTAACCCTGATTGACACTGTAAAAAAGCCTTATTTCAAGGACCTGATGTACCATATCAGCTCCATTATTGATCCGAAAAAAATTGACTACCTGGTTGTTAACCATGTGGAAATGGATCATTCAGGTTCTATTCCTGAAGTGGTTGAGGCGATCAATCCAGAAAAAATTATATGCTCAAAAATGGGCCAAAAAGCACTGGTCCAGCATTTTCATCAAGAGGACTGGCCTTATCATATCATTTCCTCTAACGAGGAAATAAGCCTCGGTAAAAAGACTCTACAGTTTCTGGAAACCCGCATGCTCCACTGGCCGGATTCCATGTTCACCTATGTGAAGGAAGACCAGATTCTCTTTACCAGTGATGCCTTTGGTGAACACCTGGCAACCAGTGAACGGTTTGACGATGAGGTTAATCAGGACGTCTTGATGCATGAAGCGACCAAGTATTATGCAAACATCCTCACCCTCTATTCCCCACTGATTAAAAAACTACTGGCAAGTGTGCAGGAAATGGATTTACCCATCAAAATGCTCGCCCCTGACCATGGTGTTGTCTGGCGCACTAACCCTGGAAAAATCATTGAGGCATACACCCATTGGTGTAACAATCAAGGGAATGGTAAGGCTATTATCGTTTACGATACCATGTGGAAGTCAACCCGGTTGATGGCGGAAAAGGTTGCCGAAGGGTTACAGGAAGAAGGCGTAAGTTACAAATTGATCGACCTCCAGGTCAACCATCGCAGTGATGTGATGACCGATGTACTCGAGTCCAGTGCGGTGATCCTTGGCTGCCCTACCCTCAACAACGGTATGCTGCCGAGGATGGCTGGTTTTCTCATGTACATGCGAGGCCTGCGGCCCACCAATAAAATTGGTGCAAGCTTTGGCTCTTATGGCTGGTCTGGTGAAGCCGTAAAATTGATGAACGAATCCCTTAAGGAGATGAAATTCACCATGTGTCACAAAGGGCTGAAGGTACAGTATGTCCCCCAGGAAAATCACCTGGAAGAGTGCGTAGAACTAGGTCGTACCGTTGCCAAGAGTATGGCGGATCACATGGCAGGTAAGGAAGTGGAATCGGTCATCTAAATGTTTTCATCCCGGATGATGTACCTATCGTCCGGGATGAAATCCGCCATCGCCGGCAATGATGAGAAATATGGGCGAAATCAGCTCAGCATTGCACATTACAGCTGATGATAAATCGTTACCAAACCTTTTATATAACGGACAAGATGTGGCTCCGACATGGTAAAAGGGATTGAAGCCTTATAACGGACATCCAGAGTGTAAAATTCGCTCATACATAAGAGATATGACCTCTTCAGCGCTCTTGTCTGAAGAATCTATATAGACGGCGTCAGTTGCCTGTTTTAAAGGCGCCACAGCCCTTTTACTGTCGTCTCTATCACGTTGTATTATCTGGGCCAGCAGGTCCTGTTCGTTCACCTCCGCGCCTTGACTGCGCAGCTGATCGGCCCGTCTCCGCATTCGTATTTCCGGCTTTGCATCTAAAAAAAATTTCCAGGCTGCTCTTGGATAAACAACAGTGCCTGTATCTCTGCCTTCAGCAACAATCTTTCCCGATTTTCCCATATCCTGCTGCAGTTGGGTCAGATGAGCTCTAACAGCAGGGATAGCTGAAACTTGAGAGGCCAACATCCCCATCTCAGGAGTACGAAGATGGCGGCCTACTTCCTTACCATTGACCACTACCTGCACATCACTTGCCCCATTTACAGCTGGAAGCAGCTCAATAACAAGCTCCTGGAGCAGTTGTTTGAGTTCTCTCTCATCACTGGGTTTAATTTGCTGATCTCTGCAGGCAAAGGCGACGGCGCGGTACATAGCTCCTGTGTCCAGGTAGGTAAAACCAAGTTTACTTGCAAGTCCCCTGGAAACCGTTGATTTGCCACCGCCGGAAGGACCGTCAATGGCAACCACTTGCATCAGATCAGACATAACCAAGCTCGTTGAGGCACTCTTTTAATGCATTAATAAAACGGATATTTTCAGCAGTCGTACCGATGGTAATACGAATAAAGGATGGGAACCCATAAGCTTTCATTGAGCGCACAATAACACCCTTATAGAGCATTGCCTCATACAGGCGGGTTGCATCGCCGTTCACATCGATCAGAAAAAAATTAGTGTGAGAAGGATAGGGAATGCATCCAAGCCGGCCTACCTGTTCGGATAACCACTTGAGCCCCTGTGCTGTCTCCTGAAGGGTCTTTGTATAATGTTCCTTATCTGCAAGGGCTGCCAAGGCACCAACCTGTCCTGGTAGGTTGATATTAAAAGGTTGGCGAACCCGGTGAAGCAAATCTGCAATTTCTTGGGGCATAATGCCAAACCCGACTCGCAAACCAGCAAGACCAAAGGCCTTGGAAAAGGTGCGTAAACTCACCAGACCAGGTTTATTCTGTGAATTATGAACGTAGGAAAGAATATCTATCCGCTCTTCCTCAGCAACAAAATCCACATATGCTTCATCCAGGACGACAATGACCGTTTCCGGCAACGCATCCATAAATGTTGCAAAAGCTTCCTTGCTAATAAGGGTGCCGGTTGGATTATTGGGATTATCAATAAAGATGAGTCTGGTTTTCTCACTCACCGATTCAGCTATAGTTGCCAGGTCATGCTGCATATCCCGCAACTCAATTATCGTGTTTTCTCCGCCCCGCACCTGGACAAATTTCTGGTACATGAGAAAGGATGGATGGGAGGTGATTACTTTATCACCGGGGTTAACAAAGGCCTTGATCAAAAATTCAATAACCTCGTTGGAGCCGTTCCCGAGAACAATTTCTTCAGGGTCTGCACCTGTCCATCGAGCAAGGGCCTGGGTCAGGTAATAGGAAGACCCATCCGGGTAACGATGTAAACCGGTGAGCATTTCTGTTATGGCTTGTACAGCTTTGGGCGATGGTCCCCAAGGGTTTTCATTGGAAGCAAGTTTTATAGAATCACTGATGCCATATTCCCTTTCCAATTCATCCAGGGGCTTACCTGGCGGATAGGGTATTATCCGGAGTATATTTTCAGGAGTCTGCAGTTTCATTTGTTTTCGCCTATCGCAGGTTTTTGATTAACGATCCCTGCCAGTTGCTCAAGATTGTAAGCCGCCTTTAACAGCACTTCCTCATTGAAATGGGCTGCCTGCATCTGCATGCCTACCGGTAAACCTGATGTGGTAAAACCACAGGGAACAGAAAGGCCGGGAATGCCAGCAAGATTTGCAGATAAAGTTAGAATATCAGAAAGATACATTGCCAGCGGGTCATCTGACTTTTCTCCGAGAGGCCATGCCGGACCTGGATTTACAGGGGAAACAATAAGGTCGCACTCCTGGAAGACTTTTTCAAAATCCTGTTTTATCAAAGTCCGCACTTGAGAGGCTTTTTTATAATAGGCGTCATAATAGCCGGCTGAAAGCGCATATGTGCCGATGAGAATACGTCGTTTTACTTCATCGCCAAACCCCTTCGATCGTGATTGTTTGTACACATCCAGTAATGACTCGGCATCGGTATCTCGATAACTGTAACGGACACCATCATACCTGGCCAGATTGGAACTTGCCTCAGCAGGGGCAATGAGATAGTAGACGGCAACACAATATTCCGTATGGGGGAGGGTCACCTCTTTCACTTCTGCGCCCATTTCTTCAAGCATTGCTATTCCCTTACGGACGACAGCCTCAACTTCACTGTCCAGGCCATCCCCGAAGTATTCCTTAGGAACCCCTATCCGCATTCCCTGTAATCCTCGTTCAAGGGCAAGGGTATAATCAGGAACCGAAGTATTGATTGAGGTGGAATCAAGCTCATCGTATCCGGAAATAACATTCATCATCAGGGCACAATCACGAACATCTTTGGTTAATGGCCCTACCTGGTCAAGTGAAGAAGCAAAAGCCACCAACCCATATCGGGAAACTCGTCCATAGGTTGGCTTCATGCCGACAACACCGCACAATGAAGCAGGCTGTCTCACAGAGCCGCCTGTATCAGATCCCAGGGCGGCAAAGCATTCATCGGCAGCAACGGCTGCTGCTGAGCCACCACTGGAACCACCGGCAACATACCCTTGCCGCCATGGGTTCTCAGGGACAGTAAACGCACAGTTTTCATTGGTGGATCCCATGGCAAATTCATCCATGGAAAGCTTCCCTATAATAATCGCACCGGCTTTTTGCAGTTTCTCAATCACCGTAGCATTATAGGGAGGCGTAAAATGTTCGAGGATACGCGAACCGCAGGTTGTAGGAAAATCAGCGGTGCACAACACGTCCTTAACTGCAAGTGGTATACCGCACAGAGGACCGCCTTTTCCCTGACTGCGAAGATCATCTGCCCTCTCAGCCTGTTGTATGGCCCTCTCTTTATCGATATTAAGATAAGCTTTAACCGAACTTTCAACACTTTCTATTCGGGAAAGCACTGACTGGGTGAGTGCGACCGAAGTGGTTTCTCCACTTTCCAGCAGTCGCAGAGCCTCGCAAAGAGTAAGCGAATAATATTCCATGGTATTTTATAGTAATTAAGAAAAAACGATAACAGGTATGGTTGCCGGCCGAAAATAGAGGTAAATAAAGTGAGCAGAGGGTGGGCGCTAGCTTATGATACGAGGAACGGTAAACGATTCTCCGTTATCTTCAGGGGCATTGGCAAGAACAGCCTCTCTATCCAAGGAAGGTTTAACCACATCCTCTCTGAAAGCATTAACGACCTGCTGCGTATGGGTAGTCACAGGAACTCCCTCGGTATCGACCTTATCAAGCTTTTCAACGTAACTTAATATAGTGTCAAGCTGCTCGGTCATCCGCTCAATTTCATTTTCGCTGAGCTTAAGCCGTGCGAGATCGGCAACATGTTGGACTTCTTCACGGGTAATTTTCATAGGTCTATTCCACAGAACGAACAAGAAGATAAATATTAGAAAAAAACAGCTACTGTTTATACAGTGATCTGGCAGAAAGAACAACCTTGGCGAATATTTCGACCATCTCTTGGTCAAATTGTGAACCACTGCATCGCCGCAACTCGGCCACAGCTTCTACAGTGGTAAGGTTTCTTCTATAATTACGTTTAGATGTCATAGCATCATAACTATCGGCGATGGTTATAATTTTTGTCAATGTATCGAGTTCATCGCCTGTACAGCCGTCAGGGTATCCGGAACCGTCTACTTTTTCGTGATGATGACGAATAATTTCCCTTTCTTTATCCATAAAACTCAAAGGTTCGATAATGCTTGCGCCAATCTCCGGATGTTTTTTTATCAACTCCCACTCTTCAAGGGTTAAAGGTCCTGGTTTCTGGATACAGGAAAGGTCAATAACCAGTTTACCTATATCATGAAACTGGGCAGCCCTCTTCAGCGTTACACAGTCTTCTTGCGACAGATAGGCGGCTTCTGCCAACAGCATTGAATATTCGGTGACCCTATTGGTATGTCCTGCTGTATACTCATCTTTTTCTTCCATCGCAGCCTGAAGACTGGACATTATCTGTATAGTGGCATTTTCTAAATGCTCACTATATTCTTCAAGCAATGCATTTTTCTCTGCCAGTTCCTTGGTCTTTTCGCTAATTTCTTTTTCAAGATTCTGTTTATAGAGCTGTTGATTACGCAAAAACTGTCGCTTCTCAATTGCCCGTTTCACCTTAACGTGAAACATTTCCAAATCAGCGATAGGCTTGGTCAAAAAATCATAGGCCCCCAGATTAATAGCCTTAACTGCATAATCCATAGAACCTGCGCCGGTAAGAAACAGTACCGGAATATCTATATTGCGCTGATTTAATTTGTCCAGAGTTTCAAATCCGTCCATATCCGGCATATTTATATCTAGAATAATGACATCAAAATCATCATTAATTAAAGAAAGGGCCTCGCAGCCGGACTCAGCAGCAACTACCTGATGGCCAAACATTGTTAATATTTTTTTTATCGCAGTTCTGACGAGGGTATCATCATCTGCAATAAGGATCTTTGAGTCCATAAATTTTCCGCTATCATAAATATTTCCCAAAAATTAATGTATATTGCATTAATTATGGGCCTCCACCTCTACCAACTCTCAAGTATGAATGATGAATGGATATTTGTGATGATCACAGATAATTAAGTAGTGATCACTACAAGAAAGAGTTTCAATTCAACATTCAATTCTCTGAGCACGACCATCATTCGTATCGCCGATGACTCCCATCAATTTCATTGTTATTGAGTCCGAAAAGCTGAAAACTCGCAGATAATATAATCCATGAATATATCATGAGATTCCATAGGAATTGTTGAGATCATCTGCAGTTTATACGCCAATCCTACCCGCAAGGCCTGCGGAGCATCATTTTGGAGAAATCTATCATAATACCCACCACCATACCCTATTCTGCCGCCATTTTTATCAAAGGCAATCCCTGGAATAACGGCTACGTCAATATTTTCAGCATCTACAATACAATGGTGAAGTAGCTCGGGTAATGGTTCTAAAATACCTTTAAATCCAGGGGCAAGATCTATTGCAGGGCTTTTTATCTGCACAGCGACCATTTTTGCACGTTGTGAGACTACTGCCGGTACACAGACGATTCCTCCCTGTTGAAGTATAAAATCGATAATTTTATTTGTCTGCACTTCGCTCCGATAATCGACATAAACAAAAAAACATTTGGTGGACTGCAAACCAAAAATATCGATAAAAATATCACTAATTAGATCGCTTTTATTCTTTTGTTCCTCTGCACTCAAACTATCACGGGATATTGAACAGGCTCGACGCAGAAGCTGTTTTTTACTTTTCTGATGCGACTTGTGCATAAAAAACCATAAAAAATAAGTCCCTACCTCTTAACTGAGCAATGCAACCAGTCTCCCGTAGTGAAAAAATGACTGATTATCGTGGAAAATCTGTTAAAAACTCGAAAAAGAAACGATTGCATAAAAAAAGGCGATATCCAGTTAAGGATACCGCCTTTTTATCAAGACTGACAAAGAAAAAATTACATAGGCAATAACAACTTATTACTGTCTTCATTCCACGACACTATCAGGTACCAAAGTGCAGCAAACAGAACTATAATACCCAAGGTGTATCCATAACCAAAAACATCCGGCATATACACATACTTGCCAAGCCAACCGTTGGCTTCAACATCGAAGTTCTTAAACAAAGCAACAACAAGTGAGTTGGAAATACCGAAAAACGGCACAACCAGCCAAAGTTTTATCTGCCCTTCACCCACACGCCACAGTGTTCCGGAACCACAACCACCGGCCATCATAGCACCAACACCAAATATAAAACCACCAACAACACCACCCCAGCCGAAAGTACCTCGAACATAGTTCATGGGAAGTAGAACAGCTTCGCCATCAAGACGGGCAGGAACTCCATATTTCAACACTGCCGCACCAATTGCTACAATAAGGATAGAAAGAGCAACTGACCTGGCCATGGTAGAATCACCGGTCATATGTGGTTCACGAAAGCCCTGAATCATGCACCAGCGGCCTCTCTGCATTGCATAACCGATACCGGTTGCGATGAGGACCAAACCGGAAAGAGAAGCAATGTATTCTTCAAAGTCATCCCCTTCATACCCTGCATATTTAGCAGCACCCCAGATAAGAACGCCTATACCACCTACACCGAAAATAAATTGGACTGGATAAGGGATATTAAGGGTAAAGGATCCGCCACCGCCCCAAGAGATATGTTCCATCTCTTTATAGAGCAACCAGAGGCCAAATAGTGCTCCTGGAATAAGACCAACCCACATGGCAAAACCATTGGCTGCCAAATTACCTATGGCATTGTACATACCGCCAACATTACATCCGCCGGCCAAGGCAGCACCTATACCCATCAATACACCGGCTATCATCGCCTTCACATATTCACGGACCGGTGGAAAACGAAAAGCAAACTGTCCTCCCAGGCAAGCAGATATGAAAGCACCACCGATAAGCCCCAACCCAATTACGGACCCGGTATTATACCATATGGACTTCTTGAGTAGAAAATCTCCATCTTCATCAACAAAACCTGTCAATTCAGCAAGGTCTCCACTGAAAATACCGACCCCGTGCAATATCCAGTCACCCCAGTTACGGATTGCGCCCACAGCACCCCAAGGCCGCCACCAGGCCATGATCAGGATAGTGAGAAGCGCAACAACAATACCTGTCGTAGTTGCACTCCATTCATCCTGACACAGGGCTTTGTACAACTTTTTGATCTTGTCCCAAAAAATCTTAATGTCTTCCATTCACTGCCTCCTTAAACCCTTTATAAAGTACCTCTTTTTCGCAGAAAGCCTCAAAAAGTTGATAAGATACCTGTAGCCTTTCAATTTGTCAATAACCTCAATGAAACAGACCATTATAGCACAATATTGAATATTCATTCATCAAAAGTGACGGAAAAACAAGGCATGAATAGCTATTCAGTTTGTTTTTGATTCACCTTGACAAAGAAACCTTTTTTCTATACCTTAAACTGTCTTTTTTCATGTTTAAAACAGACAATTAAAACTGTTATTTTATCAGGAGGAAAAAATGAGTGATGTAAAAGTAGCACCTGAAGGTATCGAGGTTACTTCCGTACTCGATGCAAAAGGACTGAGTTGCCCCATGCCGTTACTCCGTACCAAGAAAGAAATGGGTAAGCTTGGTTCCGGCGATGTTCTCCACGTCATGGGAACTGATCCAGGTTCCAGAAATGATATTCCCGGCTGGTGTGACCGTGCTGGTCATGAATACCTGGGCGAAAAAGAAGAAAGTGGATATATTAGCTTTTTCATCAAGAAAGGATAATTATATCGTTAACAAATCCTTTTAAAGGAGGCAAAAGCTAATGGCTGCTGATGCTAATAAATTCGGTATCTTCGTTACCTGCCCCCAGAATATGCGTCATATCCTCGGTCTCACCCAGGCTGCTATACGCGCTGGTAAGGAAGTAATGATCTTTTTTACTTTTAAATCTGTTCACCTTACAAAAAGCCCTGAATTTTGGGAGCTGGCTCAGCTCATCAAAACTGAAAACCTGGCAATTTGTACTGACAGCTACATCTGTGAAGGTTTTGATCACGAAAAAGACATTCCACGTGGTCTTATTGACAAGCAGATGCGTACCCAGGCTTTTCACGGTGCAATTCTTGAGCAGTGTGAAAAGTATATCGTAATGTAAGGAGATACCGATATGGAATCATTAAAAGTATATATCCTGGTAGCCAACCGTATATACAATGACGGCATTCGCTCCGGATTGGGTCTTGCTGTTGAAAATCATTATGCTTATCCGGTCATCATGAATGGCGAATTTCCGAACATGACAGAATACATGACGGAAAACATTGCCTGGATCGCCGATATGGAAGGTCAGGTGTATAGCTGTGGTGCTGAAGCACCTACCGACATGCCTGAAGGTTCTGAAATTGAAAACATTTCTTTGGAAGAACTCGGCGAAAAAATGCGCGATGCAGATGTTATTATTCCTTTTGGTATGCCCAAAGGATCCCATGAGCCGCCAGCGGCATGCGGTGGTTGAGGAGGTAGAACCATGAGTGACGAAAAAATGAAAATCCTGCAGGTTTACCGCTCAGAGCCAACCAGTGACATAGAGACACTTGTTGGAATTCTCAATCGCGATCGCGATGCTGATGAATTTAAACTCTATTTTGACCAGCCCAACTATGATGTCTTGGTGCAGAAAATATATGCTGCAGACAAGACTGTTTGCTGGTGGTAGATCTTGCTGCTTTTCTGAGGTAGTAAATAAAAAAAGCCCTGCTTTTCTTTTAGCAGGGCTTTTTTTATAATTAAAAAAAATGTTCCATGATCTTATCATGAAACCAAGGTCTGAAAGAGCGTATTTTTATGTTCTTACGGGAAGGATTTACTCTGTTAGTGAGCAGAACAACGACTATCTCTTTTTCCGGATCCATCCAAAACGAAGTTCCGCTAAATCCAAGATGTCCCGCGCTTTTTTCAGAAAAATAACGTCCGCTGCTTGACCCGCCAGGAGTAGGCCTGTCAAACCCTCTATACCAACTCAACTTATTATTTGTACGTATAAAAAGTTGCTCAAACTGGTTGCTCAACAAACAAGATCCATCTCCTTTTCCCAGCCACTGGTCGAACACCAATTCACATAACCCCAACACGCCGTCTATATTACCGAACAAACCTGCGTGTCCGGCAACACCTCCAAGTAGCCAGCAGTGTTCATCATGTACTTCCCCCTGCATAACCCTACCTCGCCAAGGACACTTTTCAGTGGCAGCACAATCCTGAAGAGGTTGGCGAGTTCCTGCCTGATCCAGCGGGATAAAAAAAAGATGTTTTTCCAGGTTAAGTTTCCGAGTTATTTGCTCAGTAAAAAATTGGTCTAATCGCTTGTTTGTTTGCTGTTCAATAATTTCCCCTAATAAAATATACCCTAAATCACTGTATATATTTTTCGTACCAGGCTGATATACAATTTTTTCATGATGAATATAGTACAACAACTTGGCTTTATCTTCCTTTGCAAAAACACTTTTAAATAATCTAAAATAGGGTCTGTATGCCTTTAAACCTGAACTATGGGTAAGAAGGTGTTCTATACTTATATTTGCCTTATCTGAATCTCTTTTCAGGGCTTTTACGCAATCGACAAGTAAAGTATCCCACGCAAGCTTCCCTTGCTTGATAAGCTGCAATACGCAAAGGCTTGTACACAAGGGTTTTGTCAAAGATGCTAAATCAAAAAAGGTGCCTCTATTCACAGGCTGAGTATTTGCCTGAAAGGCAAGCTGACCGGCACCTGCGACAAATCTTTGTCGACGATGACCGGTTCCTATACTGATAGCTGCCATACACCCTGGAAAAACATTCTGTTCTACTCCGGATCGACAAAGATTCCTAAGCAGTTTTTCTCTATTGCCATTCCTGATATTTATCATAATAAAAAGTAACTATTTACCTGTACTTTGATTGTTTTTATACTTTTTAAACAGTCTTTCTTAATAACTGTATTATAATAGTGTTGATAACCTGTTAATAACTCTGATTGAATATATAAATTAGATTTATCAACTCCCATTAAGCAGGGAGCAAACATAATTATTAAGTATAAATAGTTAATAAAATTAATTATTTATACTTAATACCAACATCCAAACACCCTTAATAGCAATAACAAAGAATTATATAAAAAAAACTTATTATTATGACCCTTCGAATAGCCACTTATTTCCTTACGGGGATAATTTTTCTACTAATAATCGGGTAAACGCTAAATTCCGAGGGATTGGGTTTTAACAGTCTGAGATACCTAAAAATTAATTTCTACCCTGTAAGATATAGTCGACCATATATACAGACAGTAAGAGAAGAGGGAGATCTTAGCAGACAGGATTTATGTGATCCATTTGATCAAACAAAATACACGGCCCTCCAGATTATCAATTATCCTCAATTCCAGGCCGCTCAGAGAATCTACAAGAATCAAATTCTTCATGGATTATTCTATCAATTCAACCTCGACGATTACGTCCCTTTATCTTTCAATATTTCATGGCAAATTAGTGCCTTCCATGGTGCCGGATAAGAGATTTAATAGGCTTCTATCAGATAAAGTGCTGAAAGCTATTTTTTTGGGTCTTATTTGTAGTTTTCAGATGTGCTGAAATGATATTATTTATTTGATATTTCAGTTTTTTTGGGGTATTTTCAGAACCTTTATTAATAACTTTATGATAACCCTGTTCATCATATGTTAATAACTCTGTTTTGACAGAAAAAATGTGTTTTTCAACGAATGATTAAAAAGAGATGAACTTTGTAATAAACTTTAAAAAGTTAATTAAATTAATAGTTTATATTTAATACCAACAAACAAACACCTTTAATAACAATAATAAATTTATATATATAAAGAAGGATTATTAATATGGCCTTTCAATTCAACATAAGCAGGGATGACTTACTTAGGGCAATCAGCACCCAGCAAAACATTACCAGCAAAAAGGGAACCCTGGCTATTTTATCAAATGTTTTATTGGAAGTAGGGCATGATAAGGTAACGTTTACCGGCACAGATTTAGAAATAGGTCTAAAACAGACCGTACCCGCAGAAGTCCTCTCACCAGGTAGTTTAACCTTACCGGCTAAAAAATTGTTTGAGTTGGCAAGGGAATCCGGATCATCGGTTATTGCATTTAAAGAAGAGAAAAAAAACTGGGTAGAAATTACAGCAGGACCCAGTGTCTACAGATTGGCCGGAATGCTAAGCGATGAGTTTCCGCAATTTCCTGAATACAATGAAGAAGCCATGGTGAATGTTGACAGTACCATCATTGCCGATCTTGTCGATAAAACAATTTTTTCCATTGCCCAGGATAAAGAAAACATGTTCAGTCTCACGGCTGCGCTTTTTCAAAAAGTAAAAGAAGAGGATAAGCTTTTTTTAAAAATGATCTCTTCTGATGGCCATAGATTGACAATTATGAGCAAAGAAGTTGATGAAAGTTTAAACAGCCTGGAAATGAATCCAATTACTCTCATTCCCCGAAGAGGGGTTCAGGAAATCCGAAAATTTTGTGATAATGCAGATAATTTTTCCTTTGGTATAGAAGAAAAGCAGGCTGTTTTAAAGAGTAATGACAGTTTACTCATTATAAGATTAATGGAAGGAGAATTTCCTGATTATCAATCTATATTACAAGGTCTATCAAGTGATAATACAATTCTCATTGATCGTATTCGTTTTTTAGAGAGTTTAAAGAGAATAAACCTTTTTACAGAAGATCTATTCCATGCCATTAAGATGGAAATTACAGACACTAATATGGTGCTTACTTCACAAAATGCCGATTTTGGATCGGCAAAAGATGAGTTTACTGTTGAGTACGAAGGAGAATCTCTTTCTATGGGATTTAACTGCAGGTACTTTATGGACACCCTTCAAGTAATAGATGGAGATGTAATTAAGGCAAGTATAAATTCAGATGCAAGTCCATGTCTTATAACTTCTGATGATGATGAAGGTTTTATAAGTGTTATTATGCCTATGAAATTATAATAATAAATAGATTATAAAATGAATATTAAAATATTCACTACCGGAGGGACCATCGATAAAATCTATTTTGATGCTAAAAGTGAGTTCCAGGTAGGAGATCCTCATATACAAGAAGTTTTGGAAGAAGCAAATGTTGTTTTTTCTTATCAAATAGAATCGTTACTTAAAAAAGATTCTTTGGAGATGACGGATGCTGATCGCCAATACATTTTGGACAGTGTAAAGGCGGATTCCCATCAAAGAATACTCATCACCCATGGTACCGATACCATAGTGGAAACAGCAAAAAAACTTTTATCGGTAGATAAAACTGTTGTTTTAACAGGATCCATGCAGCCGGCTAAACTCAGGAATAGTGATGCTGTTTTCAACATAGGATATGCTATTGCCGCCGTCCAAATTCTTCCCAAAGGCGTTTATATAGCTATGAATGGGAAAATATTTGACCCTGAAATAACCTCGAAAAATGTAGCCAAAAACAGGTTTGAGTCCTGATATTTTCCAATCTAAAATATAAAACCAACTATCAATTTGATAGAAAAGGTTTTTCCTCTTGTTAAATTCATAAAAAGGAAAAAAGTGAGCGAACAGAATCATTCGTCGTATGATGCGGATCAGATAAAAGTTCTGGATGGACTTGAAGCCGTAAGAAAAAGACCGTCAATGTATATCGGTAATACGGCTGAAGAAGGATTACATCATCTCATTTATGAGGTTGTGGATAACTCCATTGACGAAGCTCTAGCAGGTTACTGCGACAGAATAAGGGTTACCATCCACCAGGATAATTCGGTGACGGTTACTGATAATGGCAGGGGTATTCCTGTGGATATGCATCCTACAGAAAATATGTCTGCGCTGGAATTGGTAATGACAACCCTCCATGCGGGCGGAAAATTTGATAAATCAAGTTACAAGGTATCCGGCGGATTGCACGGGGTTGGTGTTTCTGTGGTCAATGCCCTCAGTGCTAAAGCGTATGCTGAAGTAAGGCGCAACGGTAAGCTTTACAAACAGACCTATGAATTTGGTCTGCGAACAAGCGAACTGGAGGAAATAGGAAAAAGTGAAAAGACCGGAACTACCATTTATTTCACTCCTGATGCTTCCATTTTTACGGAAACTACCGTCTTTAAATATGAAATCATTAAAAACAGGTTACGCGAACTGGCCTTTTTAAATAAAGGCATTCGAATTTATCTCAAAGACGAGCGATCAGGCGAAGAGGATAAATTTCATTTTGAAGGCGGTATTACCTCTTATGTTGAGTATCTCAACCGGAAAAGAACAGCCATTCACGCAGAACCCGTATTAATTACCGGAGAAAAAGAAAACGTTCAGGTAGAAGTATGTTTCCAGTATTTTGATGGGTATTCGGAACGGGTTTTTTCTTTTGTTAATAACATTAACACCAGGGAAGGCGGTAGCCATGTCGCCGGATTCAGGGCATCACTTACAAAATGTATTAATAGGTATTCAAGCGATGACGTAGTCCCTAAAAATCTGAAAGAAAAAATGGGTGGTGATGATGTCCGTGAAGGATTGACATGTATTATATCTGTTCGTGTACCAGATCCCCAGTTCGAAGGCCAGACGAAAACAAAGTTGGGCAATTCTGAAGTAAAATCCATTGTTGAGTCTATCTGCAATGAGAAACTTTCCACATACCTGGAAGAGAATCCTGCAGTAGCCAAACGTATTCTTAGTAAAGCTGTTGAAGCGGCAAGAGCACGAGAAGCAGCGAGAAGAGCAAGGGAACTGTCACGTAAAAAGGACGGTCTGTCTGTAATGATGGCCGGAAAACTCGCTGAATGTCAGAGCAAGGATCCTAAAGAAAGAGAAATATTTATAGTCGAGGGTGATTCTGCAGGCGGTTCAGCAAAGCAGGGCAGGGATAGAGCGGTGCAGGCTATCCTTCCTTTACGTGGCAAGATTATGAATGTGGAGAAGGCGCGCTTTGATAAAATTCTTAACTCCGAAGAAATTAAACAACTCATAGCTTCTCTTGGCACTGGAATAGGGCGAGAAGAATTTGATGTAGAAAAACTGCGCTACCATAAAGTTATAATAATGACTGATGCCGATGTGGATGGAGCGCATATTCGAACTCTATTGCTCACCTTCTTCTATCGCCAGATGTTACCGTTGGTTGAAAATGGTTTTGTCTATATTGGCCAACCTCCCCTCTATCGCCTCGGACGTGGTAAAAAGGAGCAATATTTCATAGATGACGAAGCACTGAACACGCATCTTTATTCCCAGGCGAGTGAACTTTTCAAGGTTTATACAGACCGGGATACAGAGATAAGCGGTCTAGAAATGGTTGATATCCTGAAAAAATTATCTTTTTTTGAAAAAATCATAAACCATCTGGATAGGATGAATATCCAGGAGGAAATGACGCTGTTTCTGTTGGAAAATAAAGTCCAGTCAGCAGATCAGTTTAAGGAAAGAGAGTTTATTGAAATGTTAGTGGAAAATTTGGCGCCCTTAAAGCCTGTTATAGGTAATATTCGACCATGTAGGTGGCGACCTTCCTGCTATGAAGTAGATGTTACTTTCCGCGGCCAATCGCTGCTCATGTCTACCTTGGGACCTAGTATTCCACTTATTGGAGAATATCGCCAAGCTTTAGATATTTATAAAGAAATAAGCGATTATATAAAAGGCTCTTTTAAACTGGTACGGACAAGTGCCACCGGTCAAGAAAAAGAATTGGAAGCTGCAGACTGGCATGCACTAATAGAGCTGGTTCGTAATGAAACCTTTAAAGGCAGTCATCTCCAGCGATATAAGGGTTTGGGTGAAATGAATCCAGAGCAACTCTGGGAAACAACAATGAACCCGGAAAACAGAACACTGGTACAGGTTAAAATTGATGATGCTGAAATGGCGGATGATATTTTTTCCACCCTTATGGGCGACAAGGTGGAACCAAGACGTGAATTTATCCAGAATCATGCCCTGGAAGTAGCAGATCTCGATATTTAATAGTCTTTATAACCGATCGATTTTCAGGCAAATTATTGCGTTTAAGCAAGATGTAATCAGGATTAAGTAATGACAGAATCTTCTGAAATAACAGAAATGGAAAAACCGACCATATCAATCGAAAAAGAATTGCGTAAATCATACCTTGATTATGCAATGTCGGTCATTATTGGAAGGGCGTTGCCGGATGTACGGGATGGATTAAAACCAGTGCATAGAAGGGCACTTTTTGCCATGCGTGAACTGGGGAATACCTATAATCGTCCTTATATCAAATCAGCTCGTATCGTGGGTGATGTTATAGGTAAATATCATCCTCATGGCGATACCGCAGCTTATGATACCATTGTCCGTATGGCCCAGACTTTTTCCATGCGTTATCCTCTGGTTGACGGCCAGGGAAACTTTGGCTCCATGGATGGTGATTCAGCTGCTGCAATGCGTTACACTGAAGCACGAATGACCAAGCTCGATCAGGAAATAGTAGCTGATCTGGATAAAGACACGGTCGATTTTGTTCCCAACTATGACAACTCCCTTGAAGAGCCTTCGGTTCTTCCTTCAAAAATTCCCAATATTCTCATTAATGGATCTGAAGGTATCGCGGTGGGAATGGCTACCAAAATACCTCCACACAACCTGACCGAAGTTATTAATGGCCTTATTGCACTCATAGAAGATGCAAATATAACCATTCACCAACTGATGGGAATAATTACGGGACCTGATTTCCCTACCGGCGGTTTTATTTGCGGAAGGGCTGGTATTCGTGAGGCGTATGAAACAGGCAGGGGTGTGGTTATTATGCGCTCCTGTACGCATGTCGAACCACGGAGTAAAAACAGTGAATCAATCGTTATTACTGAGATTCCCTATCAACAGAATAAGGCAACTCTGGTTGAAAAAATTGCTCAGTTGATGAAGGAAAAACGAATAACATCGATTGCTGAAATACGTGACGAGTCTGATCGGCAAGGTGTTCGGATTGTTCTCGATCTTAAAAGAGATGAGATTCCCGATATTGTCCTTAACCAATTGTTTAAAATGACGCCGCTGCAAAAAAGTTTTGGTATTATTTTGCTGTGCATTGTCAATAACAAACCGGAAGTTCTTAATATTAAACAGGTTCTGGAACACTTTTTGGCTCATCGCCGAACTGTGGTATATCGTCGGACTGCCTATGAGTTGCGCAAGGCTGAGGAAAAAGCCCATATTTTAGAAGGCTTAAAGATAGCTATCAGCAATCTTGATGAAGTTGTAGAACTTATCAGGGCTTCCGCCAATCCGGCAGAGGCAAAGGCTGAATTGAAAAGCCGTTTTGAACTTTCAGATATTCAGGCACAGACTATTCTGGATATGCGTTTGCAAAGGTTAACCGGTCTGGAAAGGGATAAAATAATAAAGGATTATAATGAGATTATCGAAAAAATAGCCTGGTTAAAAAAGGTGCTCGGCGATGACGATCTTGTTATTCAGATTATCCGTGAAGAACTGGATCAGATAAAAGAAGAGTATGGTGATGAGCGTCGCACGGAAATTATCGATGCCCCTGATGATATCTTGCCTGAAGATATGATCATACCTGAAGAGATGGTCGTGACCATCTCTCACACAGGGTATATAAAGAGAAACCCTCTAAATCTCTACCGGGCTCAGCGAAGGGGAGGTAAAGGGGTCAAAGGAATGACTACTCTGGAAGATGATTTTGTGACCAACCTGTATACGGCCTCGAATCTAGATACTTTTCTTTTCTTTACCAATACGGGCAAGGTTTTCTGGAGAAAGGTGTATGAATTGCCACTTGCAGGAAGGGCTGCACGGGGAAAGGCTGTGGTTAATCTTCTTGAACTGGGCAAAGAGGAAAAAGTAGCGGCCGTTCTGCCCATTGCAGATCTTGCCAATGTGGATGATTCGCAGACCGTGTTGACTGTCACCAAGCTTGGCAGGGTCAAGAAAACATCTATAACAGAATATAAAAGACCATTGCGTAAGGGTAAACTCGGCCTGACTATCAAAGATGAGGATGAAATTCTTACGGCTGCTCTTACCACAGGCGATGATGAGATTTTCCTGGTCACCAAAAACGGGCTTTCCATTCATTTTCATGAATCGAACGTGAGAACCATGGGCCGCCTGGCAGCCGGAGTTAAAGGTATAACTTTAGCTGAAGACGATGAAGTTGTCGGTGTATCTGTTATCAAGAGCGATGATTCCATCTTAACAGTTACCGAAAACGGGTACGGTAAACGCACAGCAGTAGCAGAGTACAAACTGCAGAATAGAGGTGGCAAAGGGGTTTTTGCTATAAAAACCAGCGAAAGAAACGGGAAAGTTGTCGGTGTGTTACCCGTTGTCGATGAAGATCAGGTTATGCTTATAGCCAATTCAGGTAAGGTTATTCGTATGCCCATGGATACTATTCGTATAATAGGCAGAAATACCCAGGGTGTACGTCTTATTAACCTTGAAGATAATGAAATTGTTGTCGGCATGTCTATGCTTGCCCGTGAAGAAGAAATGGTGGAGGATATAGAAGACAATGATAATTCCGCAGATTAAGAAAACAGCGGTCATTGGTGCTGGAAGCTGGGGAACGTCTTTGGCAGTGTTGTTGGCCAAAAAGGGTGAACAGGTCTGTCTTTGGGGACATGAACCTGAGCATATTGATAGGCTAAAAAAAGACCGTGAAAACAAGATGTTTTTACCGGGTTTCAGCCTGCCTGCCGCTCTATCTCTGACAAGTGATATTCAAGAAGCCGTAAAGGATGCACAGTGTGTGGTAATGGTCGTTCCTTCACACGTGTATAGAGGCGTGTATAAAGCGGTTTTACCGCTGCTTGTTGATTCTGCTCTGGTGGTTTCGGCGGTTAAAGGAATTGAAATAGGCACACGGATGACCATGAATGAAGTGATGGTTGATGAGAGCAAACAATCACATCATAAATACCATTACGGCGCTCTCAGCGGACCCAGTTTTGCAAAGGAAGTAGCAGCGGGACAGCCTACGGCTGTTACTGTTGCCTTTAAAAACGAAAAAGCGGCCATAGCTGTGCAAAAACTCTTTTCAACAGAGCATTTCCGTACCTATTCCTCTGTAGATGTGGTTGGTTTAGAAATAAGTGGTGCCATGAAAAATATTATTGCCATAGCAGCCGGTATATCTGATGGGTTGGGTTATGGCTTGAATACCAGAGCAGCACTTATAACCAGGGGACTGGCTGAGATAAGCCGCATGGGTGTGGCTCTTGGTGCTGATAAGGCAACATTTGCCGGCTTGGGAGGAATGGGAGATCTGGTACTGACCTGCACCGGTGACCTGAGTCGTAACCGTACAGTGGGCCTGGCGCTTGGAGCGGGGAAAAAACTAGATGCTATTCTTGCGGAAATGACCATGGTTGCAGAAGGGGTCAAAACCACCAAATCCTGCTATAACCTGGCAAAAAAACTCGATGTTGATATGCCTATTCTTGATCAGGTCTACCAGGTTATCTATGAGAATAAAGAATGCAGGGCGGCTGTAAACGATCTTTTCGGCAGGGACTTAAAAAAAGAAGACTGCTGAGAAAACCTTTTCTGAAAATATGATGTTTGGGTAGTCTCCATTATCTCTTGGTCTCGCCTCTATCACATTGGTGCATAATGAATAATACATGGAAAAATATCCTTTCTTTCGTTTTTCTAGTCATACTGATTGTCGGATGCGCCTCCCAAAAAGTAGATGTGGTTGAGAGTACATCTAAGGAGCAGGTCACTAGTTTTCCAATTGATCTTCCAGTAAGCTTTAGCGGAAAAATAGGGTGCCCTGAATGCGATTTTGTAAAAATTGACCTGAATCTTCGACCTGATCACCTCTACCAACTTCGTAAAACCTGGTATCAAGGAAATGAGGTTATAAAAAGCGAAGCGCAGATGCGAAAGTGGCGGTTTGATGAGAAGAACAATCAGGTTATTCTCGGCAAAGGTAAGGGAAACCTGAAGACATACGGGATAAAAGATGCAGAAACACTCAGCTTCCTTGATTTAGAGGGAGAAGCGGAGAGTGAGCTGATAGATTATGAGCTGAAAAAAAAGCAGACTTTTGATCCTTTTCCTGATGTGGTGAAAATACGAGGTATGTATAGGTCTTCCGGCAACACCCATGTCTTACAGGAATGTTCCAGTGGGCTTTATTTTCCTGTTGATCCCAGCGGCAAATTCACTGAACTTGACAGGGCTTATCGCAATACACCCCATGAAAAAAACAGAGCATTATTGGTTTCCTTTCAGGGAAAACTTCTTCCAACCAGAAAAGGAACTCAACAAAGAGATAAAGATATTATGGTGGTGACCGGTTTCAACAGGCTGTATCCAGATCAGGACTGCAATGGTAATATTGTGAGAAACAACCTCTTTGGTATCTATTGGACAGCGGTTGAAATTGATGGAAAGAAGGTGGAAAAACAAATAAAAGCACCTTTTTTTGAGCTTGATGCTAAAGGAAATAAGGTAAAAGGTTATGCTGGATGTAACCGATTTTTCGGTACCTTTCTCTTTAAAGGAGATGTCTTTATTTTTAACAAACTCGCCTCAACTCGAATGGCCTGTCCCGATAGTGTATCCATGGAAAGCGTCTTTTTTGCTGCCCTTGATAAGACAGAGTCTTATCGAATAGAAAAGGGTATGCTGATTCTTCTTGATAAAAATGAAGAGGTGACCATGAGACTTCAAGGGAAAAAATAAGTTTTTATGTTACATGGAGCTTTAATAAATAATAGATAACCAAATAAAAAATGGACCAGCAGAGGTAAACAGCAGAAACTGATACTATACAAAAAACAGTTTTTAGATGAATACGGTGTCACCTTGTCTTTCCAAATACGAGCTGGGTTATGATACAAAATGATATCCATTTATTAGACCTCATCAGCAGAGATAAACTTGAAGAAATACTCTATCATTTTACTCAAGCTACCGGCGTTGCATCCATTATTACCGAAATAAATGGTGAACCTATAACAACGCCCCAGAATTTCACTTCTCTGTGCAGTAAATTTTGCCGTTCTACCGTCGAGGGTGTCAAACGGTGTTATGATAGTGACAGTTACGGCGGACAGGAGTCGGCACGTCAAAGAAAATTCGTTATTTATAAGTGCCTCAATGCTGGTCTCCTGGACAGTGCCTTTCCTATTGTAATAGATGACATGCATCTTGCCAACGTACTCATGGGGCAGGTTCTTGAAAAGCCTATGGAAAAGTCTGTTGCTATTCAAAAAGCAACGGAAATAGGTGTGGAGGATATCGACGGATACCTCAACGAATTGCAATCTGTACCCATCGTTGATAGAGATCAGCTAAAAAAAATTGCCGGACTTATGGCCGTGGTAACCCGCACTATAAGTGAACTGGCTCTCCAGCAATATCTATCCTATAGAAGATCAAGACGTTATCTCAACAAGTTGGTCAACTCTGTTTCTGACGGCATCATTGCTACTGATGGAAATTTCCTTATCACAAAGATTAATGAAGCCGGCGCGACGATGTTTGGCATTGATAAACTAGAGATAGTAGGCAATTCCCTATCCTCGCTCTTTATAGATCCCACTGCTATAAATGCTTTCCATACAATTGTAGATCTTGGCGAAGAAGAGAGTGCCCGATTTGAACTTACAGCAGTAGATAGTGACCTGAGAAATTTTCCGGTCCAGCTCGCACTTTCTGGTATTAAAAGCAACAGTGAAACAGAGGGCTTTGTCGCGGTTGTTAGGGATATAACAGAAGAAAAAAAAGTAGAGAAAATGAAAGAAGATCTGGTCGGCATGCTTACCCATGATATGGGAAACCCGATTATTTCCATTCAGAAAGCTTTACAGATTCTGGTAGATCAGATTTTGGGTGAGCTCAATGTGACACAAATGGAGATGCTTCGCCTCGCCTTGGGCACAGGAAACCAGCTTTTGGGACTGGTCAGTGATTTTCTTGACATTTACCGTAGCGAAAATGGTCAGTTTCTACTGAGAAAAGAACTGTTGAGCATGGAGTCGGTACTCATGAAAAGTATCGAACAGGTACAACTTTTTGCTATGGAAAAAAAAATAGGAATCAGTTTTGTTCCCAGTGAAGAGCTAAAAAAATTTAATGGAGACCGCACTCGTCTGCTGAGAACGTGTGTTAATCTTATAGATAATGCAATAAAATATAGTCCGGAAAGCTCGAAGATAGAAATTTGTATAAAAAAAGTGATGTTAAATGAAGAGGAAAGTATTCCCACACGTATTCTAAAGCGCCTTCGGCAGGATATACCTTATTGCCTTGTGACAATTACGGACTATGGGGCAGGGATACCTGAAAAATATCAAAAAGATGTTTTTGACAAATTTTTTAGAATTAAAAATGAAGACGGTATATTGAAAGGAAGGAAAGGAACAGGCCTTGGTCTCTCTTACTGCAGATTAGTGGTGTACGCCCATAATGGATATATATGGGTGGTTTCACCAATCAAGGGGTGGGATGATAAGCACAATAAAGGATGCATGTTTAACTTTGTTCTACCATTGGTTGACTAATAGTGTGTTAGGGAAAAATTGTTTCCGACAATATCATCGTAATCGTTTTTCATAGGGAAGAAATATGGAACAAGAGAATAATATAAAAATATTTCTTGCCGATGACCATCCTTTGATTCGCACTGGTTTGAAACACAGCCTTGATCAAAAAGATGGGTTTGTCCTCGTAGGGGAAGCTTCCGATGGATACAGCGCTGTTGAGCGCATAGGTGAGCTTTCTCCTGATATAGCATTGATTGATATGGATATGCCTGGTCTTTCAGGAGTTGCTGTTATCAGG
Source organism: Desulfogranum marinum (assembly GCF_963675105.2). Lineage (NCBI taxonomy): Bacteria > Pseudomonadati > Thermodesulfobacteriota > Desulfobulbia > Desulfobulbales > Desulfobulbaceae > Desulfogranum > Desulfogranum marinum. The sequence continues at coordinate 554,567 of NZ_CAXXRO010000004.1, read as the reverse complement.
GTTCTCAGAAAAAATATGCCGAATTTGAAGCTCTTGATCTTGTCTACTTTCAATGAAGAAAATTTTGTAAGAGAGGCTATGGGAGCCGGCGCTGATGGGTATCTCTTAAAGAATGTTCCTCTTGATGAACTGGAAAATATTATTCGCTGCTTCTGTGCGGATAAAGAGTGTTTTTCACCATATTTAGTTAATCTTGGTATGAAAGAACGACTCGATGATAACAAGCGTGAACAGAAGCATTATGGGCTTACTGCTAGAGAAATTGAAGTACTCAAATATATCTCTTTGGGAACGCCTAATAAAGAGATATCAACAGAGCTTTTTATTAGTTTGGAAACTGTAAAAAGTCATGTGAAAAATATTTATAAAAAACTGGGAGTCAGAAATCGTGTGGAAGCCGTCAGGTTAGCTTCGGACAAAAAACTCCTTGAATAGTGTTGGTTTCTCCCCCCTGAATGACTCTTAAAGGGGATATAATACCTCCCTTTCGAGGGATTGTATCCTCAACCTGTTATTGTACCTTTTAGACGAGGTATGGGCGTCCCTCTCGTCGGTAACTTGTTTGTGCTTATGTCCAATAATATCATTAAGCACAGCCTGATACTACCCGAATTCTTCATGAACATTGTGTCAACGTGTCAAATTACACACAATTGCTACATGGTATACAAACTACGATGAAGTTGAAATTTTTTCACAATGTTCACCAAAGGTTAGTCCATCCAGTATCATTTTCCTCAGCTTTTTTGCAATGAATATAGGCTACTATTATAGAATTATATAATTACCCGGAGTCTACGCTTACCCGGAGTCTACGCTTACCTATTCACTACCAAAAAAATTGAACTTGACGCCGCCTGAACTGATGAAAAATTCACGGTAAATGCCCTGCTGTCAAAAAGTAAATTGAATACCATTGTTAAAAATATGTATTAGATCACCATTATTTTAGGTGCTTTTTTTTGAGAAAAAAATGAAGAGTAAAAGAATTTTTATAGCAGGAGATGATCCTCTATTTCGAGTCAGTCTCAAGATAGAACTTGAGCAGATAGGTAATTTTCAAGTTGTAGGAGAAGCTCGAAATGCAACAGCAGCCGTGTCAGGTATCTGTTCTTCTGTTCCAGATCTTTCAATAATCGATTCAGCACTTCCTGGTCCTTCGGCTGAAAAAAATATAGTCCGTCTTCGCCAAGTTATTCCTGGGATGAAAATCGTTATGCTGGCGACATTTGGAGATGATGACATTATTAAATGTTTTATGGCTGCCGGTGCCGATGGCTACATTATGAAAAACACAGAAAATCATGAAATAATTAAAAAAATTAATTATTTTCTGGATAAAAATAAAACCTCTCAATCAGAATAAAAATCTCTGTTTTCTTTGATTTTCCTCTCCCATTCTTTTGTAAAAAGACACCTTCCAATTTAAATTTCACCCCCTCATATCCCCTTTTTCTCCCCTTAAAGGGGGATGCTATTTCCTCCTTTGACGGGATTGTTATCCCTTTACAAAGTTGATTAATTAGTAACTTAGAATTGTTCCTGTAAAAGAAGAGCAGGCATGCGATGTTCTTTTGGTCCAGCCATAACAGTCTGGAACTGCTTCGGCCGTACAAGAATAAGTTCATTGATATTCCTTGGAATGTATCTGTTCATCTAAAAAAACTTAGTAAAGGAGGCAAGTGAAATGGATCCTATGAGTTTAAGCACTTTATTAATCTGCTTCGGAGGAGGAGTAGTGGGTGCCGCCCTTGGAGGACTGTTTTCGTTCGTGATCTGCGGGCTGGCTGTACTCGTAGGGTGCGTTGTCATTATGAGCGGTGGGTCGGAATTTATTCTTTTGCAGGTTGGTTTGGGCCCTATTTTCGGACCGCATGTGGGGGGATTTACCGCAGGGGTTGTTGCTGTAACGTATGCAGCAGGTGTGAAAAAGAATCTGGCCTCAGCAACAGGTAAAGATATTCTTTCTCCCCTTGTAGACACTTCGTGGGATGTATTGATTGTAGGTGGGGTGGCCGCTGTTATCGCTCACTTGCTTCTGCAGGTTTTGGCACAGATCCCTGTTATCAATACGTTTGATATCATTGCACTAAATGTTGCCATTATGGCAATTGCTGCTCGTGCTCTTTTCAATCAAGAGATGCCGTTCGGCAACCTGGATTCCATCAAGAAAAATGGATTGCTCGGTACAGACAAAGGAGCACTTTCTTGGGTTCCCTGGGCAGCAGCACCTTCCAAATTAATTACCATCGGGCTTGGCGTTGGTCTGTTGTCCGGTGGCCTCGCAATGGGCGTTAAAGAGGCGATGGTGGCGAGCGGAACCTACGCAAATCCAGGTGGTCCCGTTGTACCTGTAATTATCTGTTGGTCACTGGCAGCCATATCGTTGATAGCGCTGGAGCTCGGCACCGGTGAAATACAGAAATTCCCAGTATGGCACTGTCAGTCGATCCTTTCGGCCATCGCTTTTCTCACATTTGACTCAATCCTGATTGCCGGAGTGGTAGGGATACTCGCAGCACTTCTACAGGAACTGATGGCACGACTGTTCTGGAACCATGGGAGTAATCATATAGATCCTCCAGCATGCGCTATCGCCGTTGGAACCTTTATTATTAATATGGTTAGCAAAGTTGTTTAGCTAAATCAGTACATTACAAAGCATAGGAGAAATCGTTATGACAAAAGAAGCATTAGGAATGATTGAGACAAGAGGGTTTGTAGCCAACATTGAGGCTGCTGACGCCATGGTAAAGGCGGCTAATGTAGTACTTGTGGGAACTAAACAGATAGGTTCCGGCCTGGTGACAGCCATGGTCAGGGGAGATGTAGGTGCTGTAAAAGCTGCAACAGATGCAGGTGTTGCAGCTGCAGAGAGAGTCGGCGAGGTCGTTTCCGTACATGTTATTCCAAGACCGCATCAAGATGTAGAATTCATTCTGCCTGAAGCCGCTAAAAAAGCATAATACACGTGTTGTTCCTGTGATTTTTTATCCGCAGTTTTACCGGAAAAACACTGGAAAGACTTGAGAGGAGATATCCAATGTCAGAAGAATTGATTCAAAGAGTAATGAAAGAGGTAATGAACAGAGTAGGCGGTGATAAAACCGAAGCTGCACCAGCACCGGCCGATTCCCCAGCCCCGCCATCATTTGATGATGCAGCTGACTTGATCAAGGTTACTGAGTTTGTTGGTGCAGGAATGGGCGATACCATGGGTATCGTTATTGCCAACCTCGACCCGGCAATTCATGAATTAATGGGTTTTGATAAAAAGTATCGTTCAATCGGCGTTATTGGTGCAAGGGTCGGAGCTGGGCCACACCTGATGGCGGCTGATGATGCTGTTAAAGCCACCAACACCGAAATCATTAAAGTTGAAATGCCTAGAGATACCAAGGGTGGTGCAGGTCACGGTAACTTGATTGTTTTTGGTGCTGAAGATGTATCCGATGCACGAAGGGCCGTTGAGGTAACCCTTGATGTGCTACCAAAGTATTTTGGTGATGTGTACGCCAATGAGCAGGGATACACAGAAAACCAGTATTCAGCACGTGCCAGCAAGTGTCTGCAAAAGGCGTTCAATACCCCGGAAGGCAAGGCTTTTGGACTCATCCTTGGCGCTCCTGCTGTTGTAGGCATGCTGATGGTTGATACGGCTGTTAAATCAGCAGATGTAGAGGTTGTAGGGTATGGCTCACCTGCCCATGGAACATCTATGAGTAACGAGGTGTTCATCTGGGTAACAGGGGATTCCGGTGCCGTGCGTCAGGCTGTTATTGCAGGTAGAGAAGTCGGCAACCAATTACTTGGTGCATGGGGCGAAGAGCCTAAATCCATGGGTACCCCCTACATTTAAGGAGGGAAGATAAAATGGCAAAGCGTCAGAAACGATTCGAGGTACTCGAAAAACGAGCCGTCAATAAAGACGGTTTTATCAAGGAATGGGTTGATGTAGGGCTTGTCGCAATGGATAGCCCCAACGACCCGGTTCCTAGTATAAAAATAGAAGGTGGCAAGGTTGCCGAGCTTGATGGAAAAGCCCGGAAAGATTTCGACATGATCGATAGCTTTATCGCTGATCACTGTATAGATGTTGCAGTTGCTGAAGAAGCCATGGCAATGGATTCAAATGAAATTGCCAGAATGCTTGTTGATATCAATGTTCCGCGCAAGGATGTTGTTCGACTCTCTGTTGGGATGACCCCTGCAAAATATGTTGACGTTCTCAAGCGGCTCAATGTGGTTGAAATGATGATGGCGATGCAAAAGCTTCGTCCGCGTAAAACCCCTGCCAACCAAGCGCACGTCACTAATGTTAAAGATTCACCAGCCTTGTTGGCTGCTGATGCTGCAGAAGCAAGTTATCGCGGATTTGCTGAGATAGAAACAACCGTTGGTGTAGGACGATATGCACCAATGAACGCCATGTGTCTGCTTATTGGTGGACAGGTTGGTCGTCCTGGTACCCTTTCCCAGTGTGCTGTGGAAGAAGCGCTTGAGCTTCAAATGGGTATGCGTGGTCTTACAGCGTACGCAGAAACTGTTTCCGTGTACGGAACAGAGCAGGTGTTTGTTGACGGTGATGATACTCCTTGGTCCAAAGCATTTCTTGCTTCTGCTTATGCTTCCAGAGGTATCAAGATGCGCTTCACCTCTGGTACCGGATCAGAAGTACAGATGGGATATGCCGAGGGCAAATCCATGCTGTATCTGGAAATTCGCTGCATTATGATCACCAAAGGTGCTGGTGTGCAGGGGTTGCAGAATGGTTCTATTTCCTGTGTTGGTGTTCCCGGATCTGTCCCTTCAGGCGTGAGAGCTATTCTTGGCGAAAACGTAGCAACCGTTCTCAATGACCTTGAGGTTGCTTCTGGTAATGATCAGACCTTCACCCATTCTCCCATCAGAAATACTGCTAGGATGCTGATGCAGATGCTGCCGGGTACAGATTTTATTTTTTCCGGCTACAGTGCATCTCCTAACTATGACAACATGTTTGCAGGCTCTACACACGATGTAGATGATTACGATGATTATCTGGTGCTTCAGCGTGACCTCCAGGTAGATGGTGGACTCAACCCTGTTGATGAAGAGGGTGTTATTGCTGTTCGTAATAAAGCTGTCAAGGCTCTTCAGGCTGTATTTGAAGAATTACGACTTCCACCTATTACTGAAGAGGAAGTTGAGGCTGCCACCTATGCCCACGGCACTAAAGATATGGGTGATCGTAACATGCCTGAAGACTTGCGTGCCATTGACGCCATGATGGCTAAAGGAACAACCGGTCTTGATATCGTTAAGGCGCTGTCTAAGCATGGTTTTTCTGATATCGCAGAATGTGTGCTTGGCATGCTTAAGCAGAAAGTATCTGGTGATTACCTCCAGACTTCAGCAATTATCGACGAAAATTTTGAAGTTATCAGTGCAGTTAACCAGCCCAACGACTACCAGGGTCCTGGAACCGGTTACCGTCTCGAAGGAGCACGGTGGGAGCTTCTCAAGAACATACCTCAGGCTATCAGCCCTGAAGATATCTAACCTGGACAGGAGGTTTGTAGAAGATGAATATTTCCCAGGAGATGTTGAAAGAAATCATCCTTGAGGTCGTTGAGCAAATGGACGGGGAGACAAGTAGCTCCCTTTCTGCGACCGAAACTGTTGCACCCCTGAATCTAAATGAAATAGGGCCTGCAACAAAGGGAACCAATAAAGGTGAAGTTGTTATCGGCATTCCGCCGGCATTCGGCAACACCATGACCAAGACAATCATTAATATTCCCCATAATGAAGTCTTGCGAGAGGTAAAAGCAGGGATTGAAGAAGAGGGACTGACCCCGCGTTTGGTAAGAGTGTATAAAACTGCAGATGTCGCATTTATTTCTCATGAAGCGGCAAAACTGAGCGGATCCGGAATCGGTATTGGTATTCTTTCCAGGGGAACAAGCGTTATCCATCAGGAAGACCTCCCACCATTGCAGAATCTGGAGCTCTTTTCTCAGGCACCCCTTGTTGAATTGGAAACCTTTCGCAACATGGGGCGTAATGCGGCCAAGTATGCAAAAGGTGAAACACCCAATCCTGTTACAGTAAAAAATGACCCAATGGCACGGCCCAAGTACCAGGGACTTGCAGCTCTCCTGCACAATAAGGAAGTTGAACTGGTACAGCAGGACCACCCAACAATGGAACTGCAAGTTTAATTTTTGAATCATTATAAGGAAGAGAGATATGTCACAAAAACAGATTGATCCGGCTCTTATAGCCAGTGTGGTCGAAAGTGTGATGGCAACCATGGGCGGTGGTTCGTCTGCAAGCGCAGCTCCTGCATCCGGTACGGCTGGAAGAAGTGTTGCTGATTATCCTCTGGGAACCAAGCGACCAGATATGGTGAAATCGGCCAGCGGACTAAGACTTGCTGATATTACCCTTGAAAAGGTCGTTTCCGGCGAAATTAAGTTTGAAGATGTGAAGATTCGTCCGGAAACCCTGGAGCAACAGGCAGAAATAGCAAAAAGTGCAGGTCGTGCATCCATTGCTTCAAATCTGAAGCGGGCTGCGGAAATGACACGGATTCCAGATGAGCGTGTACTTGAAATGTACAACGCCCTGCGGCCATACCGTAGTACCAGGGAAGAATTGCTGGCAATGGCGTCTGAGTTGGAAACCAAGTATCAGGCAACCGTGTGTGCCGAGTTCGTACGCGAAGCGTGCGAGGTGTACGGCAATCGGGACCGTTTAAAAAAAGCCTGAGAGGTAGCATGACATGGCCTATGTAGCCGGCGTGGATATTGGAAACAATTCTACAGAAGTAGCCTTGGGTAAAGTCGGGGAGAGTGGAGAGGTAACTTTTCTCTCCAGCTCCCTGGTAAGGACCTCTGGAATCAAGGGTACGTTGAAAAACGCGTTTAGCGTTATCGACGCGCTCGACCTTGCCCTTAAAAAAGCATCTCTTTCACGCAAAGAGCTTTCCTCGGTTCTACTTAATGAGGCCACGCCGGTTATTGGCGATGTTGCCATGGAAACCATCACCGAGACCGTTATTACCGAGTCGGCCATGATAGGGCATAATCCGTCTACTCCTGGTGGGCTGGGGCTTGGTATCGGTAAAACCATTAATATTGAAAGCCTGCCTGGTGCCGCCACAACAGATAGCTTTATTGTTATTGTTGCTGGTAGCGTAGACTTTGAAAAAGCAGCGCTGTTAATTAACCAGGCTTGGGAGCGCAATCTTACTATTAGCGGAGCCATTGTCCAAAAAGATGATGGTGTATTGATCCATAACCGCTTGAACAGACCTATTCCGATTATTGATGAGGTCCGCTACATCGACAAAATTCCACTTGGAATGGAAGCAGTGGTGGAAGTTGCCGAACAGGGAAAGAGCATTGATAAACTTTCCAACCCCTACGATATAGCCACTCTTTTTAAGCTTACTCCAGAAGAAACTCGCCATGTGGTACCTATTTCCAGAGCATTGATGGGTACACGAAGTGCTGTAGTTATTAAAACGCCTCGCGGTGATATCCAGGAGCGGCGAATTGCAGCTGGAAAGGTCACCCTTATTGGTGAAACAAGCAAGGCGGTTGTCCCGGTTGAAGAGGGTGCTGAAGTATTGATGGAAAATGTGGTCAAGGTTGCACCACTTGTCGAGATTCAGGCTGAGCCGGGGACCAATGTTGGCGGAATGTTTGAAAATGTTCGTAAAGTTATGGCAGAGCTCACCGACCAGCCTGTCAGTGATATCACAGTCCGGGACATCATAGCTGTTGATACCCTTGTTCCACGCAAAGTAACTGGTGGGTTAGCTGGTGAGTTTGCAATGGGCAATGCTGTTGGCCTGGCAGCCATGGTGGAAACCCAACTACTGCCGATGAAGCGCCTTGCAAGGAAGCTGGTTGAAGAAATGCGGGTTCCTGTGGAGGTTGGTGGTGTCGAAGCTGATATGGCCATCATGGGCGCTTTGACTACACCAGGAACAGATAAGCCGTTGGCCATTTTAGATTTAGGTGGTGGGTCGACCGATGCCTCAATCATTGATTCTAAAGGCGAGGTTAACCGGGTACACCTTGCCGGGGCTGGTGACATGGTCACCCTGCTTATTGATCGCGAGCTTGATATTCATGATATCGACCTTGCAGAAAAAATAAAAAGGAACCCGCTGGCCAAAGTCGAAACACTTTTTCACGCGCGTCATGAAGATGGGAGTGTTCAGTTTTTTAGCGAACACATTGATCCGAGACTCTTTGGTCGGGTGGTAGTGGTAACCGATGAAGGTATGATTCCTGTTGAACCTCAGGAACACTTACCCAAAATCATGGAGGTGAGGAGAAAGGCCAAGGAAAAGGTTTTTGTCCAGAATGCACTTCGAGCCCTCAGAGTTGTAGCACCTAACGGCAATATTCGTCTTATTGATTTTGTTGCGCTTGTGGGTGGATCAGCGTTGGACTTTGAAATACCCAAGATGCTTTCAGATGCATTGGTGGAATACGGGGTGGTTGTCGGCAGGGCAAATGTTCGCGGATTAGAAGGACCCAGAAATGCAGTAGCTACCGGGTTACTGCTTGCAAACCAGCATAGGTGAACAGATGACAACAAAAGAGCAGCAAACCTTTGTTGAAACCATGCCGGTTGTCTGGATCTATGTTGCACCCCCTTCAGCTGACCAGTCTCTGCAGTTCATTCAGCTTGGCCTTGAAGAAGAAGGGATTCCGTGTGCGGTAAAGCATGTGGAGGGAAACTCAGCGCATGAGCTTGCCGCTGAAGCTGCAAAAGCATCTTCTTTAGGTGTTGGGGTTGGTCTGGTTGAAATATCTAAAGAGGCAGCTTTGCATCACAGAGATTTGCCCAATGAAAAAAAGTTAATTGAGATAAAAGAAGATATTTATAATTCCGGTAGTTTACGCAGGTTAGGAGCTAACTCTGCTCGTTTTGTAAAGGGAACTCCCTTGATGCCGGTTGTGGCAGCTGAGGTTGAGTACCCCGAGTTGTCAGGACGTAGCGAAGGTGAAAGCAAGGCAAACCAGAACACCCATGCAGATGAAATCGATTTAAAGCTGTTGATTCGTATTGTGGTTGAAGTCGTGGGGAAACTAAATTCAGGAAAGGCGGATTTGTGATGAAGGGAAGCTTGGGGCTTATTGAAACACGAGGGTTTGTTCCTGCAATTGCTGCAGCCGATGCCGGAGTTAAGGCAGCAAATGTATCACTGCTTGAGTGTAAACTTACATGGCCTGCACTTGTCACCATAACATTTCAAGGAGATGTGGCCGCTGTCCGGGCAGCAGTAGCATCAGGTGGCGCTGCCGCGAACGCAGTTGGTGAAGTTGTTTCGACCCATGTGATTGCCCGAGCGCATGCAGCTTTTGACCACGTTACTCCTCCCCCTTTTACAGGGCAAGACGATGCTGATGAGGGGCAGCAACAGAAAAAGATACTTGTTGTACCGACAGCCCAACAAGAACCGCAAACAAAAACAGTTGCAAAAAGAACCGTCAAAAAACGTACAACAAGAGCTTCTGTAAAACAGAAAGCAGCAACGGTTAAAAAGAGAACGATCAAACCAGCACCAGCTAAAAAGGTTGCGACCCAAGTAGGGAATGAATCTGCGCAGGGAAAAGCGGTAGATGTGGAGGCTGGAGTCCATGATACGGATACGACTGATAAGAAAGTGGCAGCAGGTACAGGAACAGTTGAAAAAAGAACGGAAAAAAAAGCAGCAGAAAGTGCTCAACAGACTGGAGCGGCAAGATCGGCCACCAAAACAACACAACGAAAAAGAGCCGTAACAAGCCGGAAACGTCCTCTTAGGAAACGGCAAGCTGCAACCAGGAAAACAACCTCGACAGCACCTTCGGTTCAATCAACCGCTGAAAAGGGAAAAGCTGCAACGGGTGAATCTTCTCCAGAGAAAAGCAAAGCCAAACCAACTGATAAAAAATAACAGCCAATAAGAAAATCCTGAAAGTAGAAAAGAGTCTGCATTAAGGATAATTGATACCACTGAAAAGGAGTAAAAAATGACTGATCTTCGCACCTTTGTTTACCTTGATCGTTTGCAGCCACAGTTTGCTGCCTACCTTGGCGCCAATGCGAGAGGATATATTCCCGTACCGGGAATGGCTGCAACATTTATTGAAATTGCTCCAGGTGTTCTCATTAACGAAATAACCAATGCCGTTGTCAAGTCCGCCGATGTTCAGCCGGGGCTGATGGTTGTTGAAAGGGTGTTCGGCGTTCTTGAGTTTCATTCAACAAAGCAGGCAGATGTAAAACATGCAGGTGATGCAGTGCTCAAGACCTTGGGCAAAAAGATGACTGACCGGGTTAAGCCAAAGGTCCTTAGCTCGCAAATCATCAACAAAGTAAATCCATACCATGCGCAGATGGTAAATATTTCCAGGATGTCGTCTATGCTTCTGCCTGGTCAGGATCTGTATATTCTTGAAGTACAACCTGCTGCCTATATTGCTCTTGCAGCTAATGAGGCGGAGAAAAACTCGAATGTAACCCTTGTTGACTGTCGTGTTTTTGGCGCTGTCGGGAGACTCTACCTGGGAGGTCGGCAGTCTGATATTGAGAGGGCTGCTGGAGCTGCAGAGGCTGCAATCAGCAAAGTGACAGGTGTTGAGTCCAAAAAATAAAGAAGGTGAAACCCGTTTGTGCCACATAGCGTATCTGTGGACTTTGGCAGATTCTGAAGCATGTGGGGCCACCCCCTAAATTGATGACTGGGAACCATGGTGATTAGCGAAAAAGCAAATAGTTTGATCAAGGATTTTGAGAAGACTCTCAGTCTTGATGGGCCTGGTTATGGGAAAGGTACCCTTTATGCAGGGGTAGATTTGGGTACGGCTTATATTGCGACTGCTGTGGTTGATGATCAGGGAGTGCCTGTTGCCGGCGCATTAACCAAAAGTCAGTCTTTTGTTCGAGATGGCCTGGTTCTGGATTATGTCGGGGCCATCTCGATTTTAAAGGAACAAGTGGTAAAACTTCAGGCTGCCGGTTTTCCGCTTACTAGTGCTGCGGTGGCATTTCCTCCCGGTACAACCGGAAGAAATGCAAATACATTCGGCCATGTTATCGAATCTGTAGGTCTTGAGGTAGCTGGAATGCTTGATGAGCCAACTGCCGCTTCAAAGGTTCTTGATATTACAGATGGAGCTGTAGTGGATATAGGTGGCGGGACTACCGGTATTTCAATCATAAAAAACGGGGAAGTTGTCTACACCGCAGATGAACCAACCGGAGGCACCCATGTGGATTTGGTACTTTCCGGTCATTTTAAAGTCGGGCAAAATGAAGCGGAAAGTATGAAGCGTGATCCTGACAAGCAATGGGAGATTTTGTATCTAGTCAAACCGGTTTTCGAAAAAATGGCCGCCATTGTCAACACTCACTTGCAGAATCACCAGGTAGAAAGGATTTATTTGGTGGGGGGGACGAGCTGCTTTCCTAGAATTGAAAAAGTGATGGAAGAAGAGACTGGGATTAAAACTATTAAACCTGCCAATCCTCTCCTGGTTACGCCTCTGGGAATAGCCCTGGGGTGCAAAAATTTCTGCGGAAGCAGTAAAGAGACAGTCAATTAAGCGCCATGGAAAACGATTTTATCAATAAGCTGGTCATTGAAGTCGTAAGCAGATTGGCCCAAAAAATGGGCGCTGATGGGAGTCGACAAACTATTCTTGCTGTATGCACAGGGTGTAACGGGAATGTAGAAAGGGCTGTCGACCAACTGCGGCATATGGTTATGAAAGGTTTTAAACTCAACCTTTTCTTTTCGGCAAATGCCGGCAATACCTATCGAAACACCGTTGAAAACCAGCTTAAAGGGCTGCCTTATGTACAAACAGTGAACCCTGGGCAATGGGGGCAATGTCACGATGAGTTCAACAAGGCTGAAGGGGTGGTTGTTCCTATTGCAAGTATAAATACCCTGTCAAAGCTTTCGATGCTGATGGCGGATACACCCCATGAGCATCTCCTGTTGAATGCCGTAACCATTGGAAAGCCACTTATAATTGCAGGAGATGGTGGCTTGTTCGGCTCTCGAATAAGAAAACCTCTTGTTGATGCCCTAGGTGTACGGTTGGCCAGTATCCAAGAGTACGGTGCCGTTGTATGTGAGATGAGAGCATTGGCAATAACTCTTGAGTCATGTTTTGACAATCAGCAGAACGTTGATACCCAGCAAACTATCCTTCCCGAACAGGTGCTTTCCGGCCCCCCAGTGCCGAATAATCCTGCTCTCAGCGACAGGCGTTCATCCGGTAAACCGAAAAAGCACCTCAAGGGAAGGGTGGTGACCGCTTCTCATATCAATTTTGCCGTTCAAAACGGCTATGATCTTGTTTGCGCCGATGGGGTGATTGTCACCCCCATGGCAAAGGATATGGCTGCGCAGAAGGGTGTGAAAATAGAACAAGTGTGAACGGGAAAAAATAACTTTTTCCTGCAGTAAAACGAGGAGAATCCATGCTCATCGCAGAAGTCATCGGAACAGTGGTAGCGACCCAAAAACATGAGGCCATGATTGGATTGAAAATTCAGGTGATCCAACCTTTGGACCCGCAAAGTAAAAAATCTGCGGGGAGCCCAATGGTTGCTGTGGATGCTGTCGGTGCAGGACGGGGAGAAAAGGTAATTGTCACTCTCGGTAGTAGTGCCGGTAAGGCGGTAGCAAAAGAAAACTGCCCTGTTGATGCTACCATCGTGGGGATTATTGATCAGTTGGATATTGGTTGATCAGGGGAGAAGGTATGACTGCCAAAGTATATACAAGGGGAGGGGATAGAGGATCGACATCCCTTCTTAGTGGCGGAAGAGTACCAAAAGATGACCTGCGAGTAGAGGCATATGGTGCCCTGGATGAACTACAGGCTCATTTGGGAGTGGCAAGGTCACTGATGAAAGGTGACACTTTTGCTGATGTTATTTACGAGGTTCAAGAAGACATATCTACAGCCGGCGCAGAATTGTCCTGTGCAGGAAAGTTGGACAATTTGAAAGTACGACTGACGACAAACGATGTTGAAAAGATCGAGCAGTGGATTGACAACTATACCGCCATATACAAGCTTCCTCAGCGATTTGTCGTACCTGGGGAATCGAGAAGTAGTGCTGCAGTCCATGTTGCACGAACTGTCTGTCGACGGAGTGAACGTCTCATTGTCGGTTTGGACAGGGAAGTTGGCGGATTAGACACATTACTCCAGTATTTCAACCGCCTCAGTGACCTGCTTTTTACAATTGCCTGGGGGCTTGAAGTGGAAACCGTCATTGCAGATACAGTTTTGCAGACTTTAGTAAAGGAGGGGGAATGAAGCTTTCATATCCTGTTGCGGTACTCTTAGCAAAGATAGCAGAGCGCGAAGCAACCAAGCTACAAGTTCCAATGGCTATCTCCATTGCTGATGATCAGGGAAACATGATCTATTTCGGATGTATGGATAACACGCTGCCGGCCGGTAGAGAAATAGCCATATCGAAAGCATATACAGCAGCCATTCTCAGGATGGATACAAGAATGGTCGGCGAGTTGTCAAATCCAGGTAAACCTCTTTACGGTATCCAAAATACGCACCAGGGGCGGCTTATCCTTTTTGGAGGCGGACTTCCTTTGTTTGACGGTACGCAGGTTGTGGGTGGAATTGGGATAAGTGGTGGCTCTGTTGAAGAAGATGAAAAGGTGGCTCGCCCGGTTCAGGCAACATTTGAAACCATGATGACGTGTGCGGCAATGATTACAAAGATCATTCCACGGGATAAGTCACTAAAGGTTTCCTCAGATTGTATTGAAAAAATAATTCGGCGTAAACTGGATAAAGGTCCAAGCGACGAGCATGTGGTGTTGATGATAACCGGTGCTCTGTTGCTTGCTTTAGCGTGAAGAACATTTCAGTCACAATGGATAACAAACTGAAATTAAGAATATAAAAAACAAAGAAGCTAAAAGGGTTACAGGAGAACAAAAGATGACAAATCAAAGTGAAATGATAACAGACCTTGTCCAGAAAGTTGTGGAACAGTTGGCCGCTAAAGAAAAGTCATCCATATCTCAAGGTGATCACCCGTCAGCTGACGGCATGTATGATAGTGTCGATGTGGCCGTTGCCTGTGCTGCAACAGCGCAGAAACAACTCTTAAAACTTTCTCTTAAACAACGTGAGAAGATTATAGCCTCTATCAGAAAGGCGTGTCTTGAAAACAATGAAGAACTTGCCGCTTTTGCCATCGAAGATACAGGCTATGGTCGATATGAAGATAAGGTAAGGGAAAATATCCTTTGTGCAGAGAAAACTCCCGGTACTGAGGATCTTGTGCCAACGGCCATGACCGGAGACTCTGGGCTTGCATTGGTTGAGCCTGCCCCGGTAGGAGTTATCGGTGCACTTACTCCTATTACTAATCCCACAGGAACATTAATTAACAATACCATCAGTATGGTGGCTGCCGGCAATACGGTTGTTTTTAACCCACATCCCAGTGCTAAAGCTACCTCAGCCAAAATGGTTGCCTTACTCCACAAAGCGATTGTTGATGCAGGAGGCCCTCCGGCTACCATCACAGCCATAGCTGAACCAACTTTGGATCGCGCAAAAGAGATAATCAACCATCCGGGAATCAATATGCTGGTTGCCACCGGTGGGAAGCCTGTAGTGAAAGCTGTGCTTTCGTCAGGGAAAAAAGCCATTGGTGCAGGAGCCGGCAATCCTCCGGCGCTGGTTGATGAGACTGCCAATATTCGTCAGGCTGCCGAATGCATAGTCAACGGAGCCAGTATCAACAACAATATTTTTTGTATATGTGAAAAAGAGGTGATTGTTGTTGAAGAGGTTGCCGACAGCCTCATCAAATTCATGGTCGAGACAGGCAAGGCTTACCTGCTTAACGAGGCAGAGGAAAAGAAAATGACAGCCTTGGTGGTTACGCCGGATGGTAAGGCGAATCCCGCCTGTATTGGCAAAAATGTGCAGAAAATTCTTGCTGAAATTGGTGTAACCGTAGGAGAGGAGTATCGTTTGGCAATATTCAGGGCTCCTAAGGACCATCCGCTTGTCTGGAAAGAGCAGATGATGCCGGTTATACCCATCGTATCCGTGAAGGATATAGATGAGGCTATTGATTTTGCAGTGGAAGTAGAGCAGGGGAATCGTCATACAGCAATAATGCACTCCACCAATGTTGAACATCTCAGTCGTTTTGCCAGGGCTGTACAGACAACTATTTTTGTCAAGAACGGTCCCTGCTATGCCGGCATTGGCCTTGGTGGAGAAGGACACACTTCCTTTACTATAGCGGGACCAACTGGAGAAGGCTTGACGTCTGCCCGCTCTTTTACTCGTGCAAGACGATGCGTCCTGGTTGAAGGGTTTCGCATCATTTGATGCAATGCCTTGGTATTGTTCAACTGTGCTCAAAGAATTGAATCTCGGAGGAGTTAAAATGGCAAGTAAATTAGACAATGCTCTGGAAATGATTGCAGCAGCAAAAAAAGTTGCAGAAGAAATCGGAACCCCCATGGTTATATCTGTGGTTGACGAAGGGGGAAATATGGTCGCTTCTCAACGCATGGATGATGCCTTGCTGGTCAGCGTGGATATTGCCCTCAACAAGGCCTATACAGCATTAGCTGTAAAAGTACCCACAGAAGCCTTGGCAACTGCTTGTGCGCCTGGAGCAGAGTTGTATGGTCTCAATACCACTGATAACTGCAGGGTTGTGATTTTTGGAGGAGGCATCCCGCTCGTTCAGGACGGAAAGGTTGTTGGCGGAGTTGGAGTAAGTGGCGGCAGCGTTGCCCAGGATGTCCAGTGTGCTGAAGCGGCAGCAAAGAAGTTTGAGGAATTGATTGGAGCCTAGAACGTGAAAATTGACATTATCCAGGCACCTTCAAAGACCTTCATCAGGATGTTGATGAATAATATCAGTTCCGGAGCAAAAGAAGAGGTGCAACTCGGAAAGTGGGGTGCAGTTGGCCTGGTTCAGGCGCATCTTATTGAACTCTACTGTGCTGCGGACATGGCTGAAAAGGCAAGTGATGTCAAAGCAGTACTGGTGTCGGGTAATTGTCCGCAACACGTTCAAATGTTAGCGCTGTTTGGTAACCCTTCGGCGGTTAAAGCTGCTATAGACAAGATTCGAAATTACTACCGTGTTCAACAGGGTATCTGAGTAGACAATGGATAACCAATGATCTCAACAGCAGAAATTAAAGAAAAAGGTATTGTTGGTGCAGGTGGAGCAGGGTTTCCCTGTTATGTGAAGCTTACCAGTGAAGCTGAGATACTTATTGTCAATGCTGCCGAATGCGAACCTCTCCTGCATAAAGATGTAGAGATACTGCTGCACAAAACTGATCTTTTTGTGCAGGGACTTTTGTATGCTGCAGAACTGGCACGAGCAAAAAAAATTATCATTGGCGTCAAGGAAAAGCATGCAAAGGTTATTGAGCATCTTACAAAGACGATTCCTGATACGATAACCATCTTTCCTCTTCGCGATTTCTACCCGGCTGGAGATGAAATTAATCTCATCTTTGAGACAACCGGCAGAGTTGTTCAGCCTGGTGAATTGCCTATTACTCAAAACGTGATAGTGCAAAATGTAGAGACACTCTACAATATCGCTAAGAGTGGGCCGGTGGTTTCAAAACTGCTCACAGTTGGTGGGGAAGTGGAAAATCCGGTATCCATTGATGTTCCCTTGGGCGTTTCTTTTCGTGAGGTGCTGCAGTTTGCCAAACCAACATTAAGTGTATACGAGGTGGTGGTGGGCGGCCCGATGATGGGCAGGTTGACTGATAACCTTGATGAGCCTGTAACCAAAACAACAGGAGGGCTTATTGTCCTCCCGCCGGATCATGTACTTGTGACCAAAATGAAGACCGGTGCGGTTGAAACAAAGGTTAATCGAATTGGTAAATCCTCTTGCGATCAATGTACTTTTTGCAGTGAACTCTGTCCCCGTGCCCTTCTCGGTCACCCGGTGAGACCACACCTTGCCATGCGCAACCTTCTCTTCAGTAATGGAGAGGTTGATCCGGACAGCAGTGCTGCACATACGCTTTATTGCTGTGAATGCAACCTGTGCACCATTGTTGCCTGTCCGGAAGGGTTGTATCCATCGCAGGCCTGTATCAATAGCAAAAGAAAAATAATTCAGAAAAAGATCCAGTTTCAAGGGGATAAGAAAGCTGTGGCGCATCCGCTCATAGCGTATCGCAGGACACCTACCAAGCGGGTTAAAGAACGCTTAGACCTGCTGCAGTTTGTCGATAATGGACCTTTGGTGGAATTTACCACAGCAGCTAATCGATATGAAATTCGACTACAACAACATATTGGTGCACCTGCTGAACCTGTGGTTAAGCAAGGGCAACAGGTAAGCAAAGGAGAAAAGATAGCCACTGTCGCGGATAAGCTCGGAGCAGAAATTCACTCATCTGTGGACGGTGTTATTGTTGAGATTAACCAGAAAGCAATAGTTGTTGAGAGACAGGAGATATCATGACTGGTGCAGTTGGAATGTTGGAGTTGTCAAGCATTGCGGCAGGGTTTGTTGTCCAGGATGCCGTCCTTAAGGCTGCAGATGTTGAGTTGCTCGTTGCCCGCACAATATGTCCAGGTAAGTACATGATTGTTATTGGTGGTAAGGTCGGTTCAGTGAAGGCAGCGATGGAAGCCGGACTTTCAGCCTCTAAAGGCTTTTTGGTTGAACAGCTTGTTCTCCCGAATATTGACCAGGCTATATTTCCTGCAATTTCAGGTTGTGTTGAGCTGGTAAAAACCAAAGGTAATGCTTTGGGGGTTATCGAAACCTTTTCTGCGGCGTCAATTCTTCGTGCTGCAGATGCTGCGGTAAAAGCCGCTGGGGTAACATTGTTTAGAGTTCACCTTTCCATGGCTGTCGGAGGGAAAGGATTCCTGCTGCTCGCCGGTGATGTAGGTTCGGTAACAGCATCTATTAATTCAGGTGTGGAAACAATCAAAGACGATGGCATGCTGGTCAATAAAGCCGTTATATCCGGAGCCTCTAAAGAGTTGTTTAAGGAATATCTCTGATAGACGCTACTTGCTTGGTTAGCCAGGCCAGGGAGCAGGACCTTGTCTGTTTTGCTTATGCATCGTGAAGTCTTGAAAAATATGGCCCCAATTACAGCCGGTGGCTCCACAATGAGTTAGCGGTTAATTATATTGTAATAGCATAAACATGCTTTATGTTTCATCAATACGCCTCTTAACCTTTACTTGAGGAGAAGACAATGAGTCCACTCATTACCAAACCAGCCCCTGATTTTACAGCAACAGCGGTTATGCCTGACAATACGCTGAAAGAAGATTTTTCTCTTGCTGATTATCGTGGAAAGTATGTGGTGCTTTTTTTCTATCCATTGGATTTTACCTTTGTTTGCCCTTCAGAGATTTTACAGTTTGATAAATATTTAAATCAATTCAAAGAAAAAAACTGCGAGATTATAGGTGTATCTATTGATTCCCAGTTTTCCCATTTAGCATGGAAAAATACTCCTGTTAACGAAGGGGGGATAGGGAATATTCAGTATCCATTGGTTGCTGATCTTGATAAAAAAATATCTCTTGATTACGGAGTGTTGCTGGATGCTGGTATTGCTCTGCGTGGTACCTTTCTCATCGATAAGGAGGGGATACTTCGCCACTCTGTTATTAACGATTTACCACTAGGTCGAAATATTGAGGAAGCCCTGCGGATGGTCGGCGCGCTCCAGTTCCATGAAAAACATGGAGATGTTTGTCCTGCAAATTGGAATGAGGGTGATGAAGCCATGAAACCTACCAGAAAAGGGGTGGCGGAATACCTGTCAAACCTCAATCTTAAACGGAATTAATAGCGACTGCGTACTTTGTAAATTTTTAGTAATTACGTTTTTCCTCCATTGTAACTTCTGGGGGGAAAACGTAATGGTTACATTTAGTTGCGGGAAAGGCTAATGAAGCATTTAAGAAATTTATTGTTTTCTTAAACGGAGAAAGACCAATGCAAACTGACACGAGGCAGCATTTTCTTGGTTCTAGGAAAAAGAATGCTCCCTCTTTTATTTATGAAATTTTGCATGGCAAAGAAAAATTTCTTTTCGGAAAAGGTACTCCGCACCGGCAAAAGGACTGGGGTGGAATACCTGTAGATGCCAATATCCCAACAGCTGCTCTGAATGAGATCAACAGTATTCAAGAAATTGAAATACGGTCTTCGTGCGAAGGGGTGGATATCTGGAAACCGACTTTCTTGATTTTTCGTTTCCGCACAGCTTGGGACCAGGAAAAAATTGACGCTTTTGTTGCAGGGATGAACGCTTTTCCAGACATCAGTTGTGGTGCCGGTATTGGTAACGGGGGAATGTACAGGGTTGGTATAACAACAGCTCTTTGGTATCAGAAAGACAGAAACCTGTTTACGCAATGGTGGCTAGAACTTCCGCAAAAGATGCAAACGGTCTTAACTGTTATTCATTGTTTATCCTCGTAACAGTCGTTACAGGGGTACAATCTTTGACAATCGCTCGAAGTTGTAAAAGTCCGGAGCTGGACTGACGGGTTTGATGATCAAGTTTCTACCTAACCTGACAGTCTCTCGGATATAGAGGAATTATATTAACCAGCGAGAAATGGACGAATTTGATATATTGGACTTGGCAATATTAAGTCCAAGGCTCAGGTGCTAAAATTACCTAATTAGGTAATATCTCAAATTTTATTTTAATATGATTGTCTAGGCTTACCAGTAGTAATTTTAATCGGTAAAATGGGAAGATGTAGACTTCTTTCATCTTTTGGGATTCAAAAGTATTGCTCCCTCTCCACCTGTTACCAAGGAAGTATTTCTTGTATTCAGCCATTCCGCCTCAATTGAATCTCTGCCATTTTTTAGAATCTCTAGAAGCTTCCCCTTCTCTTCAGGTAGATAACCATCGACAGGTATAGCATTCGAAGGATGAACTGCAAAAAACCTAGTTCGATCAAGCTCCAGGTTTTGCAGAAGTAAGATTTCTTCTTCAATGTTTTCTCGCAAAGTGTTCTCTATGAACGAACCTTGTTGAAGCCTCGTTGCCAACTCGCAATCTTCTTCAAGGTGTAGAGCAGCAACAAATATAAGGTGCGGTTGTATCTCATTTATGATTTTTGCTGATGCTAGAGCGTTTTCCTCCCACATAGTATTCCCGGCCGCTCCAATAATTATATTGAGACTAAAGTCGAAACCGGCAGTTGCTAAACGTTTGCACTGAACCTTGGCCTGCTGGATTGTAAATCCTTTATTTAAATTTTTAACAACTGAAGGTAATCCAGATTCAAGGCCAATGTTCAAATCGTTGATTTTTAATGACCGTAGAGCTTTAAGTTCTTCATTATTCTTGCTGGTAATATTAGCGATTGAAGCATACATCGCTATTGTTTCAACCTCTGGTAAATGGTGATTCACTTTTTCTGCGATACGAATCAACTGATTCACCTTGAGTACAAAGGGATCACCACTCACCAGAAACACCCGTTTTACTGAGGGGTAAAGACGTCGCGCCTCAACTAAATCTTTTTCAATTTGCTCTAACTGTTCAACTTGGAACGGTACATTATTGTACATACTGCAAAATGCACATTTATTATGGCTACAGCCTGCTGTTACCTGCAACAGAAGAGAGTTTGCCTCAAAGGGTGGTCTATAGACTGGAGGGGTATATTTCATTTGCACAACCTATAAATTACCAACTTTCAGAATGAATCAATGAACTATTATACCTATCCATCGCTTTAAACTCAGCCTCAGGCCAACCAACAGGAACAATAGCAAAAGGATATATGTCATCAGGTATACCAAAGAGTTTTCTCATTCCTTCCATCCGGTCCTCCAGCGGATAAACACCAACCCATACAGTGCCGAGCCCAAGATCTCGTGCAGAAAGAAGCATGTTCTGCGATGCGGCCGAACAATCCTGCGGCCAAAAGTCCGGCCATTTTTTACCATTTGGGGCACCGCACACAACGATAGCAACAGATGCGTTTTTCAGCATTGAGGCGTATGGATGAAATCCTGATACTTTGTTCATCTTTTCACGGTCTCGCGTGATAATGAAGTGCCATGGTTGCTGATTACCAGCCGAAGGAGCCGTCATTGCTGCTCTTATAATCTTATCTATCATTTCATCAGCAACTTCTTTTTCTGCATATTTCCTCACACTTCTTCTTGTTGAAATTGCTTCTAACAGTTCCATTTCATCACCATTCGGTATTATTTATTTGATTGTGGAGCAATGCTCAGTTCAAATGTGCCGGCTACCTCTAAAAAGGAATTAAGCCTGGATGCAAACCAGAGCCACCAAAATATTCCAGACTGTTTATTTCCCTCATGTCTTCCTCAGATATTGAGAAATCAAATACTTGCAAGTTTTCTTCAATTCGTGATGGAGTTGCGGTCTTTGGTAGAGGCAGTACACCGTTTTAAAGACACCAACGGATACAAAGCTGAGCTACAGATTTTTGGTACTTCGCAGCAATTGTTGAGAGCTGTAAATTCGATAACATTTTCCCTGTTCCCAGAGGACTCTATGCCTCAACAAGTATGTTATTCAGAACAAAACAATCCCTAGTGTTATTGGATGATAACCTCCATCTGTATTACTTTGCGGTTGTTGATTGATACGGGCCGATCATAAACATCAGCATTTTTTTCGTACCAGATGATCACCTCGATATTCTCAACCTTTCTTAGGTACTACACTATTGAATCCCGTTACGTACCCACATTGACTTTCTTCATGAGACTATGTAAAACGTTACACCACTAACCGCAAGTACGGTACTTGAAGTGCCATAGTTACAAAATGTATACTAATGGAGATAAAGCGATGGTCGATAAATGCAAAAGCAAGCAGATAAATGAAAAGGCGTATCGCTGCTATTTCGAATTAACTCTTAAAGTTATAGGCGGGAAGTGGAAGCCTGTTATAGTATATCATCTTGCACAGGAATGGTACCAGCGATTTACTTCCCAACCAAAATCAGCGGTTTAAAAGTCGACACCATCATCGGTTGAAATCCAGCCACAGATAATCTCCTTCTTCATTTTCTTACGTTTTTCATCCAATCCTGATGCATATCAGGTGTCTTTTCTTCTATTTTTTCCTTTGTAGTTTCTTCTTTTTCTTTTTTTCGACGTGCACATCCCTCAACCCGCGGAGGAGAGAGTGAAGACTTGCACATTTCGATGCGTCTGTTGCAGAAGGATTCTACCAAGGAACCCAAGAGTGCATAACCAGAAGTATTGTGGAGCCAAGGCTTGTCAGCGAGCAAGAAAGAGCAAATGGCAAAGAGAAAAACAGCAGACCGATCCAGATCACCGGGCCAACAAATGCGAGAGCCAGCGGGCCTGGCAGAGGAAAAATCCCTTCTATTGGCAACAGTATCGTCAAAAAAATCCGAATTATTGCGAGCAAAACCGAAAACTGCAACGGGTACGGGACAAGGCCGCGCGCCAGTCAGTCCCGGTGAAGGAGAATCTTGCAAAGATGGATACGTTAGAAAGCCTTTTAAACGATACATCAATGACATATTTCATTTCTGCCGACAGCGGGAATCTTGCAAAGATGGACGCGTTAGCTGTAAAAATAGTCCCAACAACAGCGATATAGGCGATCTTGCAAAGAAGGACTCGATAGTCTTCCGGTAATACATGCGATATCGTAGTGAAAAACGGAGGTCTATCATGCGAAATCCACTTATTATTGAACGTGTCAGGACAATCAGCGGCAGCTTTGCCTTTATCGAGCACCGTTTTCTCCGCCATGGTTTCTGGAGCAGCCTCTCTCATCAAGAGCTGCTGCTCTATTTTTTTCTGGTCATGGTGGCTGACCGGCAGGGGCTGTCTTTTTATTCCTACGACAAAATCTGCACCCTGCTAACCATCAATGTCGATGAATACATTCTTGCCCGGGACGGGCTCCTCAGCAAAAACCTGTTGGCCTTTGACGGCACCTTATTCCAGGTGCTTTCCCTTCCGCCTGAACCTGTACACCAAACGCGGTTACTCCAGAATGAGGAAGATATGCGACGGGAAGATCCGGCAACCATCCATCAGCTTGTTCGGCAATTCAAGGAGGGAAGGACATGATCAGCAGGCGAACGGCACTTGAAATCCTGCAGCTTAAAAAAGAGGGGTTTTCCCAACGCAGCATTGCCAGACAACTGCAACTCGACCGGCAGACCGTGGCGAAATATCTGCAGGACGACAGACCGATGCCTGCCGAGAGGACTGCCAAAAAATCCAAACTCGACCCTTATCGCGAAATGATAGGTGAAATGGTGGATAGCTGCCCGGACATCAAGGCACCGGTAGTACTGCGGAAAATACGGGAGAATGGGTTCACTGGCGAGATCACCATTGTCAGGGCCTTGCTCAGACAATTGCGGGGGCAGCAGGCTCAGCGCCAACCGTTCATCCGCTATGAATCCGAACCAGGTGAGCAGGTACAGATTGACTGGGGCCACTTCCCCTCCCTGAGCTATGGCGCCGGGCATAGAAAACTGTATGCCCTTGCGGTGGTTGAAGGTTACAGTCGTATGCTCTACGTCTATTTCTCCCACAGTCAGAAGCAGGAATATCTGCATCAAGGTTTGCTGGAAGCATTCACCTACTTTGGCGGCACTTCAAGAGAAATCGTGGTCGATAATATGCTCACCGCAGTGACCGAGCGAGTCGGCTCTGTGGTTCGTTTCAATGAGGCTTTCCTCGTGTTTCTCAGCAAGTTCGGCATCCTTCCGCATGCCTGTACAATTCGGTCGCCTTACGAAAAAGGGAAAGTAGAGAATGCGATCAAATACCTGCGTACCAATTTCTGGCCTCTGCGGGAATTCAGCAGCTTGAGTGATGTTCAGGACCAGGTGCATCAATGGCTGGACACTGTAGCCAACGTTAGGAAGCACGCTACCACATCTCAACGGCCGATTGACCGGTTGCATAACCTGCGTCCACTTCCTGAGCCCTTACCTGACTGTCGACAGACTGCATCTCTCAAGGTGCATAAAGACTTCGGTGTGCGCTTTGACACCAATGTTTATTCCGTACCGCCATGGGCCATCGGCAAACAGGTCACCCTCAAGGCAGACAACTCTCTCATCTCAATCTATCTCAAAGAAAAACTCATCGCCTGCCACAGCCGCTGCTGGGAAAGACAGCAGCGAATCGAAGTGCCAGGTCATCGGGAACAGGTGAAAAAAATCAAAAAACGGCTGCTTCAAGATCGACAGGTAGTGGTCTTCCTCTCTTTGGGAGAGGTGGCGCTCCAGTATCTCGAGCGCTTGAACTCACTGCGCCTGGCAATCAGAAAAAATATCGCAGCCCTCCTGATACTGCGCGATGAGTTCGGAGACAGTTCCCTTATCTACGGATTGAAAAAGTCATTGGAGAAAAATGTCATCGGTGCTGATTACGTCCGCAATATCCTCTATCAGGAGATGACTCCGACCAGCACTCATCTGCCGGTACGGCTCAAACAGGAGGACCTTAATGCAATCAGGCTCACAACTCCGGCTTTGGCCGAATACGACGCTATCGCCCTCAAGAGGAGATCAAACAATGGTTGACGAGATAAAAAAGAAATTCAAGGTACTGCGTCTCACACACTGTGCTGAAAATATCGGAGAACTACTGGAACAGGGAGCGCAGAAAAATCTTTCGACTTTGCAAACCATTCACAGGTTGCTCGACTTGGAGATCGAAAAACGCCGCCAGGGAAAGATCCTGCGCTGCTTTAAACAGTCGAAGCTTACCGAACAACCGTAAGCGAGAATTTTACCGCATCTGTATTTTGACTTCGAGCTATGTCATGTTGATCTCCCGATCAACTCATACGGAGGCATCACATGACAAACCGTGCTCACACATCTCGTTTTTGGATGGCGCATGTTGAAGCGCAGGCAAAAAGCGGCTTGAATCGCGCCGAGTACTGTCGCCAACATAAACTATCTTACCACGCGCTGACGTATTGGCAGAGAAAACGGAGGCGACCTGATATCTCGCATACCCCTCAACTGATCCCGGTTCCGGAAAAAGCAACCCGGATCACACTGTCATCTCAGCGCGGAGACATACGTGTAGTATTGGCCAACAATATCAGCATCGAGATAAGCAATACCTTCAGCAGCGATGCCCTCGGCAGGCTTCTTCCTCTTCTCGCGAGTCGGTAATGCTATTTTCTTCCATGCCTGTGCAAGTTTATCTTGCGCCCGGCACCACCGACATGCGGAAATCAATCAATGGCCTTTCCATGCTGGTTGCCGAACAGTTCGAGCTTGATCCTTTTTCCGGGCATCTGTTCTGTTTCTGCAATCGCAGGCGTGATATCGTCAAGATTCTGCTGTGGGATCGAAACGGATTCTGCCTCTGGCATAAGCGGCTCGAAAAAGACCGTTTTCAATGGCCGCAAAGCGAGCTGGAGGTTATGAGCATATCCGGACAATCATTATCCTGGCTGCTTGACGGTTTGTCCATTGAGCAGGTTGATGCCCATGAACGCCTCATGTTTGACACTGTATAACAGTCTGTTTTTTTAAGTTAATCGATGAAAATTCAGGTAGATATGTTATGATGGTTTCATGAAATTTGAAGCTGCCACATTACCGGATTCGCCAGAATCTCTTAAAGAAATCATACTCGATTTGCAGGACAGGATTGAGGGGCTGGAGGCGTCTTACCAAAAAGAAACCTCTATCCTGTATGAGCAGTTACGTCTTCTTCGGGCCAAACTTTTTGGCCGTAAAAGTGAAAAGATCCCACCGGACAGCACGGTTGAAGTTCTCCCCCTATTTGACATGCCGGAGCCGGAGGGAGAAGAGGCTGGCCCTGAAGAAATCCCGGTTAAAGGGCATCAACGCAAGAAAGGGGGGCGTAAGCCGTTACCTGCGGATCTCCCCCGTGTGGAAAAAGTGCACGATATTGCTGATAGCGAGAAGACCTGTGGTTGCGGATGTCCGTTGACCAGGATCGGGGAAGAGGTCAGCGAACAACTGGATATAGTACCTGCCAGGATGCAGGTAATCCGCCACATTCGGCCTAAATATGCCTGCAAGTGCTGCGAAGGTGCGCTGGATGAAGGGCCGACCGTCAAAATTGCCCCTGTCCAGCCACAGCTTATCCCCAAATCCATAGCTACCGCCGGTCTGCTTGCTTTCATCATGACCGGGAAGTTCATAGATCATCTGCCTTTTTATCGGCAGGAGAAACAGTTTTCCCGTCTTGGGGTTAAAATATCGCGATCCTCCATGTCCACCTGGGCCATGCAGGCCGCACAGGCATGCATCCCGTTGCTGAACCTGCTTCACGATGAACTGCTGGCTGCAAATGCCATCAACATTGATGAAACTACTGTACAGGTGCTCAAAGAACCCGGTCGAGACCCGACTTCCAATTCCTATATGTGGATCTTCCGCCGGGGCGATCCCGACAAACAGGTTCTTTTGTATCAATACCACCCGACCCGTGCCGGAGATGTTGCTGCCGATTTTTTAGGCGAGTACACCGGATACGTGCAAACTGACGGCTATAGCGGCTATGACTTTCTGGATCACAAAGAAGGGGTAGTCCACATTGGCTGCTTTGCCCATGCCAGACGCTATTTTGCTGATATTGTCAAGGCACGTGGCAAGAAAGGGAAAAGCGGCAGTGCGGATGTGGCCTTATCTTACATCAGAAAACTGTACAGGTTGGAAAAGCAGTTCAGGGAAAACGAACTGCGACCGGAAGAGGTATATCGACAACGACAGGAATATGCCAAACCGATCTTGGATAGCTTTCATGAATGGCTTTTGAAGCAGTCAACCAGAACTCTTCCCAAGGGATTACTTGGTAAGGCGATTACCTATTCGCTCAATCAATGGAAACGGCTGGTTGGATATATCGAGGACGGCCATCTTGCCATCGATAACAACATGGCCGAAAACTCTATCAGGCCGTTTGTCGTGGGCCGGAAAAACTGGCTTTTTGCTGGAACTCCGGAAGGGGCTGAGGCTAGCGCTGCACTGTACAGCCTTATCGAAACAGCTAAGGCTAACGGCATCGAACCGTACAGTTATTTGAGGCATATATTCGAGGAACTGCCGAAAGCTCAATCACTGCAGGATTATGAGGCACTGTTGCCTTGGAATGCAAAAGAGCATATAGCTGCCCTCGTTAGGTAAAGCTGGGTGTGGTTCTGCTGGCGCTTACGAACAACCCACCATCGATCAGTTTAACTTTGATCACCATCCTTCCCGCAAGAAACAGAAGGCAGTTATCCTTGGCATGATCGACCTCGAGTTTATTCACCGCAAAATGGATATCATACTGATCGGCAACCCCGGTGTCGGTAAAAGTCTGTTGGCCAAGACTATTGCCTACGCATCCACCCAGGCTGGCATAAAAACTCTGTTCACCTCGGCAATGGACATGATCAATCAACTGGTCGCCGCCCAGGAAAACAATACCTTGCTGAGTAAACTCAAAACGTATCAAAATCCGGATCTACTTGTCTGTGACGAGATAGGTTATCTCCCGCTTGGCCAACAGGGTTCAAATTTGTTTTTCCAGGTTATCAGTGCCCGGCATGAGCAGAAGTCCACCATCATAACGACCAATCTGCCATTCGCACAATGGGGAACCATTTTTGACAGTACCACCGTGGCCACAGCAATAGCCGACCGTCTTGTCTATAACTCGGAGATCCTTGTCATGGAGGGGAAAAGCTATCGCAAAAGAGCATAAGGAGTAAAAATACAACTTCTGGATACTATGGAGGAAATGTCGTCAAGACATCATTCTGAAACGCACAGCTGCGACCAGCCGTTGTTGTGGCTGATTTTTAATCGCTGTTTTTGGTGGGTTTTTGTTCCGCTGATTACACACAGGAAGGCATTATGCGGTTTGGTGAATTAAAAAGAAGTATGCCGGATATTACCCAGAGGATGCTTACTAAGCAGCTAAGAGAGCTCGAGGAAGATGGCTTGATATTCAGGAATGTATATAGAGAAGTGCCACCTAAAGTTGAGTACAGCCTCAAGGAAGCAGGCGTGAACCTGATTCCAGTTCTCATGAACATGAGAGAATGGGGGAAATCCTATGAAAAATTACAGATCGGCAAGAATAAACACGAGGAGGGGTTTGAGCCTTGTGGTACTCCTAAAATAGCCGATATGTATAATCGACAACTTTAAGTGTTTCTTGTGGGTGGTCATTGAAATATTAAAAAATACAGTAACCGTTCAGCAGCACTCCAACTCTCCACGATCTGCCCTCTCGGCATACTTCAGTAAAAAGGTCGAATTGAGCTTTTGGGTATATTGTTTTTAAGTTACCGATTTTAATTGAATATGTATACTCTGAAGCTAGCGGGTTGAGTTTGCTACTGTTCCTGCCATTTCCGCAATCACCCCCTGATGAAGGTAAATTGAACCGGATTTCAGCACCGAAAACGTCAGTAGATAGGCCATTTGGGGTTAGACTTAACCTTATCAGCAATTTCTGCAAAACATTAAACTGCTCCTACATGCTTTACCTTCTTACTCGTTTTCAAATGACAGAGTGGGCACCTTCATCCTATTTTCTACTTTTTCGTTGATACGGCGATATTGCCTGTAAGAGCGCCTCAATACATGCATTTATGTTGAAAGCATGCCGGTAAGCCCGTCAATGGTTTTGGATATGGACAAGTATTTCCGGGAAGGAATAGAGCTGAAAATCTACCTATCAGCCTGGGGCATGGACAGGAAGCATGTAAAGTTATAAGAAATTAGAAATTTATTGAGATTGAGAGTGGCAAGTTCAAACGTTGAAATCTGCAGTTTCTCCGTTGGTTCTTCACTCTTGGGATTGTGTATGCTGTTCGCTGATTTCCCGAGGCTAGAAATGCTACTTATTTCATAATCCATCCTTTGGTATCCTTTTTGCTTTTAAGAACATCAATGTCTTTCTCGCCTGACATCAAAAAGGATAATAGCTGTTTGTTCTGAAATCGACACGTCTGTGAAATTCCTAGAAGCACGAGATAATCTTGCATACTTGAAGAGAAAAACGATCCCGATATTTTCCGTTGGACCGCAATGTGTCTTAAAGCCCTTTCCGCCATGTTGTTATTCCAGGGGATGTTATCGCATTCCAGAAAAACAAACAGACGGTCTTTGTATTTTGAAAGCCTTTTTTGATATTTGACGGCCGTATCTGATTTAAGTTTTGATTCGTTTACATGCAATGTGTAAAACTTATCTACCTTGACCCTAAATTTTCGAAGATGTCTTGCTTTTAAGCCGTATTTTTCGACAGCTTCGAAAATAGGCACGATTAAGTCTCGTAAGGCTTTCGTAAATGTTTCGAGCTCGGTGTCGAACGGTGACTTCCGCAAGTCCTCATTGATATCTCGGATAAAATGCGCCCAGCATTTTTGTTGACCCGTCGAAAGCGAATCATAACCAGAATAAAAATCGGAAACGACAACACCATGGTAATTACTCAAGATATCATAAACTATGTGTGCTTCCCGTGTGGGTGTCAGTCGAAAAATGACATATGTTGCGTTACAAAATACCCAGACATACTGCATTTCTCCTTGGATATTGACCTGTGTTTCATCGACATGAATGACGGACCCTGATTTCAAACTATCGAGGATGCGATTTTCCGTAATGCGATACTGTGGTGTTACAGATTTGAAAAGGCGATGAACACCGGCGCTGGCAATCCAAATATCAAAAGTATCCTCAATAAGTTGAGAGATCTTTCCGAATGGTAAGCGCATTGCCAGTCTTTGATATGCGATCCAGGCGAGAATCCCAGGGCCGTAGGATTTTAGATTCTTTAAGCCGCGGGGAATATGCCTATGGCTGCAATTCGGGCAACGTCCCTTTTCTCCGTAGTATTTGACGATTGTCTTTTTTATACCTTTTTTGGTTTTTATAAGGTCTACAACGACTTTGTCCGTCATGACACCGGTAGGTTTCAAAGGCCTTTTGTGTAAAGGGCATACGCGTCGACTTGGTATACGGATTTCTTTGTCAATGTGGGATTTCGGGATTTCCTTAAAGTGCTGCAATCCAACCTTCTTTTTCTTTGGGCCCTCTCGCTTTGCATGTTTGAGTGTAATTTTTGACTGTTCGTATTTGCCATGTGCCGACTTCTGAATAAAGGAAAAATCCTTTTCGATTTGCTTGATAGTGCTGTTAAGGAATTGATCAGCACTATCTGCAGCCAAAACTTTTTTGATTGAGGCGTTCTCGCAGATGTCAATGATCGCCATTTTAAGATTTTTCAGGTTTACACAGTCCTCTCTGTTGTACAGATGCAAATCGTGTTTTGGCTTCCGGTGCGCTGTTGTTTCATATATGTAACGCCACATGATGGCCATTAAACCAGATGAATTCTGAACGCCCCAGTGAAACCCGAGATAGCAGCAAAGCTCCTTCAGGCTATTGGAGTAAACCGGAAAATAGATTCGTCCAAAGATATAGCTATTGACGTTTACCAGGCTTAGATAGAAGAGCGAGACTATCCGCTTTTTTCTCGTACTCGACGCACGTATGTTCGAATGCACAGAACGGACAATGCTGATTAAACGCCACAGGAGGCGCATCGGGACAAGTACCAATCCAATGGCGAAGATCTTCAACAATCGTAACACATGCCTCACGCCTGATTGCTACGCGCCGGACGCTTCCATCAATTAATACCACAGTGCTTTTGCCGGTACTGGTTGCCTGAATACCATGCAAGATGGTATCACATAATGCGGCTCGAATACGGTCATGAAGCTTTATTGCGGTGTCCGCCGCAAATAAAATGGGTGCATATAAAAAGTTGCCAAAAGGGGATGTGCCATTTATTTTTCTAAGATGGATATTTTCGAAAGTTAGGTCTTTATAAGAGAGTGTCGCATCAGTGATGATATCAGCCTTACCGGATAGCGGATCTGAACAGAAAGGGGAATTTGACGAACTTTTCGCAATAAAGCTAATTTTGTTCTCTTTTTTGCGTTGATTTACGAAAGTCGTAATGGCTTTGACTCGGCACTTCTTTGGAAAAAATAACGAATAGTAAGCTTTGCGTGGGCATTGTCCGCAGGTAGCAACGATATCGTCGGTGATAGATTGTTCGGGGTATTCAGATTTTTCCATGACCACTGAGAACCCGTGCAAAATTTTGTCCTAACGTACTGCTAAGCAAAAGACTATTACTCGCAACCTTGCGGTAGGATGCTCGAAATATTTTCCCCACCCTTTTACGTTACAGCATTCTTAGGTGTCCAGGGGGGCTTTTGTACCTTCTCATTTCTTATCGGAAAAAATCTTCAAAGGACAAAGGCTATATTTTGAAAGTACGATAAAGTGCCAGTACCCAGCTCCTCCCTCCGACAGCAGACACGATTCTTGCCTGCTTTCTGGCTGGTTACCCAGCAAGATTTTCTTGATGAAATGACAATTGTTGACTTGAATATGATCAAGGCCTATATTAATAAATAATATTTGTTGGTATTAATGGAGGATAGAAAGATGCAAAAAAACACAAGCGTCACTCTTGGAGCGCATTACGAAAAATTCATTGCCAACCAAGTTTCCCGTGGTCACTTTGGCACTGCAAGCGAGACAATTCGAGCTGGATTACAGCTTTTAGAAGAGCGTGAAATAAAGAAAGCTCTCCTGCGTAAAGCCCTTATCGAAGGAGAAGAAAGCGGAGAAGGTGATTATTCTTTGAACGCCATTTTGGAAATCTTGGATAAGGAAAGGCTCGTTTAGTGCCTTCATTTTCTCTTACAAATCAAGCCATTGCTGACGTACTGGAAATCGGGCGTTACACCGAAGAACATTGGGGGCAAGTTCAAAGAGATAAATATCTGTCCTTGATAGACGAAAGCTTTAGATCTATTGCACAAAACCCTAGCCAAGGCCGGAACTGTAGTGAGATTAAAACTGGCTATAGGAAAAAGAATATTGGCTCCCATGTCATTTTTTATCGTCAAATAGCAGACGATAAAATCCAAATCGTCCGCGTTCTCCATGGACGGATGGATTACGCATCCCACCTATAAATGTAACAAAATAGCTGCCTTCTGTATTGTTGTGATATAAGGAGACAATCGGGGAATTAGTGAGGTTGAAACTGGCAATATTAAGCGAACACCATTAAGACTTATTGAAGCTTGTTCCTGATCTCTTCCGAATCGTCTTAACACCGGCGACCTCCTTTAACCATATAGGTACAGCCTCACCTTCAACAGGAAGAAGGTAAAACTATTAGATTCAATCAGAACTATGATGTTTGAGTTGGCAATGTTAGCACTGGCTTAACTTGCGATGAGGGCTCATCCCGCCGAGTCAACTTGAAACGATTTGTAGACTTATCCGTCAGATTTCAATCGGGCCAACAATCAACCATATTTTCCTTCAGGTTGGTCTTAATTTTGAGTTTTCCTTCTTTAATAAGACCTGGCAGATGCTTGGCGAGATCAGACGTTAGGTCATCGCTGATGGTGAGATCTGTAGAAATGATTGTTACCCAGGCATTACGCCCAGAACGCTTCGCGGCATACAGACAAGTATCGGCTAAATCCACTGCCTTCTCCCAACTCAGCGCTTCTGGGCGGTTTGTGAGAAAAGGGAATACAGCGGCTCCAATTGAACAAGTGAGATGAAGTGGTGACTCTTTACCGATATCAAACTTGTTAGTTTCCACTGCCTGCCGTATACGTTCAATGAGAATTGTGTCGTTTTCGCGTTGCACATTTAAGGAAACCACCAAAAATTCTTCGCCACCCCATCTAATTGCGGTATCTGTTTCACGGCAGGATTTCTTCAGCAAATGGCTCATCTGTTTGAGAACTTGGTCTCCAGCGTTATGGCCGTAGGTGTCGTTTACTGTCTTGAAATGATCCAAATCCAGCATAATGAACATAATGTCAGTGTTGCTGGAATTTATTCTTTCTAATCCCTGATGGAAATTGCGATAGTTCCGAAGCACTTGAGCGACGTATTTTTGAATAGTCACTTTAAGGTAACGCCGGTTCCAAAGTCCAGTCAGATCATCCGTCAGGCTGATCTTTTGAAGCTGGTCATGGGCTTTTTGAAGTTGATGGCTGAGTTTTTCCTGTTTTGCTTTTTCTTCAGATAAGAATACACTGAGTGCCTCATTGCGAAAGCCTACGATCAGCGTACGCAAGCTGCTGGTATGTATCAAACTGCCAGCCTGCATAAGAACAGCAATAAAAAATAACGCTAGAAATCCCAGAACAATGTATGACAACCCACCCTCATAAAAAAAACGAAGCGAAACCGGTATAACGGAAAGTAAGATGAATGAAATATAGGATGCTTTCCACGTGTAGTATGTTGATACAGCAGAAGCACTTAGCGGTAAGATGCATAAAGCCCAAATCAAATGATACTCGGAAGAATTTTCTGGCCACAAAAAGAAGGATGGCAAAGCCCACGTCAAACCAGAAACACTAGTGCCAATGACATGCCATTTCGCCCATTTAATTATATTAGCCCCTACCGGTGCTTTTCGCTTAAACGCAGCGATAATATAACCACGTGCAGAAGTGACCAGCGTTAAAATTCCTACCCACAAAGTGAGTTTCCATGAGGGCAGAACTTGCCAAAGTGCGATGCAGATAGAAATAGCGACCACAAGGACACCTATTAAGCCAACCCACGATTGCTTGTAAAGTTGCTTTATCTGAGATTCCAGAGCTTTAAGCACAATGTCAGGGCTCTCCGTTTTTTCCCATTCTTCTATTGTGCTGTTCATTTTCTATCTGACTCTAGTGTAAAAAGACTTTTGGGATTCTATATTGTTGTTTATTCGGCTCCTTGGCCATATAACTCTAACCATGCTCGCAGGGCACATAATCAAGGTACTGACCCGCGCTGTGTGCAGTGCAAGCAATCTCTTCTTGGTGTGATGTGCGCGGTGTCGGGTCCCTTTCCTTGTTCCGGCGCCAGAGGCGACGGACTAGGGGCTGAACGCAGTCAGCACCACGATTCCTGGCGGCGAAACCGACAGGAATAAGTAATTATACTGAAAGACTGTATGTTCGGCAATATGCGAGATAGTATCGTTCAACCCTTAAACTTGAGGGGTAGCATTGGCAATATCAAGCTGTGACCTGCCTTCTTGAGTGTAGCTGTTTCCTGTTATACCTGAATAATTGGTTTCCGCGAGATGGTCAGATAAAGTTAAACCACACTATATATGAGTCTCAGGTTGTTCTGGAATATGCAGTCAGATCGGGTCTCGATTTCTACACCTAAATACTCTGTGCATTTACGTGGGTGGTTTAATTATCAATTGTAGGTTGTACCCGGCTTTTATGCTCATATATATAGACTCGGGGAAATTATTTTCTGAAAAGTTTCAAGATTCAAAGCTTTGAGCTGTACCATTCAACTGCTCATTCTTCAGAGAATAGGGAACATTCTTCTTATTCTTCATCACCCTCTGAAACAAAAAGAGCCACATCTTTTTTTTTCAGCATATCCCTAAATGGTTTAGGGGGCTTCTTGTCAGTGAATATTGCATCAATTCCGGCAATATCTGCTATACGGACCATGGCATTTCTGGTGAACTTGGTGTGGTCGGTGACGAGAAAGATGTTGCGCGAATTATTAATGATTTCTCGCGCAACTCGAACTTCATGATAATCATAATCGAGCAAGGTACCGTCTTCGTCTATTCCGGAAACACCAATAATGCCATAATCAACCTTAAACTGACGAATAAACTCTACCGTTGCCTCTCCGGTGATTCCTTTGTCCCTGCTTCTTACCATGCCCCCGGCAATGATCACGTCACAATCTTTATTGTTGCTCATGGTCAGCGCCACATTGAGATTGTTGGTAATAACCCGCAGTTTTTTGTGGTTGGCTAGAGACTTGGCAACCTCTTCAGTGGTCGTTCCCAGGTTGATGAACAGTGAAGCTCGGTTGGGTATTTGCTTTGCCACCATTTCAGCTATGCGTTTTTTTTCCAGATTAAGAATATTTTTACGCGTACTGTAGTCAACGTTTTCAACGCTGGAGGATCTGCTGGCACCTCCATGGTACCGCTGAATGAGCTGACACTCACAGAGTCGATTGATATCACGCCGAATGGTTTGAGGTGTGACGTCAAAATGGCTGGCCAGGGCTTCAATGGTTGCAAACCCTTGCTCGTTTACCATGGTCAAGATCAAGCGTTGTCTTTTCGACAGCGAATCTTGGCTGAATGTCGAGCCTTTGTATTCGGCAGGGTTGGTTAAGTCGTTCAAAAAAATCCTCTATTTTCAATATGAAAAACGTTTGATTTAATGATGACAAATAAAAACTTTTTGTTTCAGGTGGTTATTGTTTCGCGTCTTCTCTCACTGTTACGCAAAAAAAGTTGTGTTCATTTTTACCACCGGATCTTGTTTGTAACAAGTCTAATGTGTATCTTTATGTTCATTTGCGAACATGCAGTTTGTGTTTCGATATAGGGTCAGAGTTATCTATGGCAACATTTTTTATTAAAGCAACTGTTTTGCTGGGCTTTTTGTTGTGCTGTTCACTGGGAAGGTAAGGGGGCTGTGACAGGTCTGTTTTGTTTTCGTTTCCATTTTTGTTTTCGAAAGTGAAAGTATTATCTTGAATTGCGGTCGTTCCTGTGGCACGATGTGGACATAAACGAAAGTAAATTGTTTGTTTATGCTTCTCTATTGAAGAGAAATGAGCCAGATTCGGAAAGCGACTGCATAGTAGGTTACCCACAGCTTGAAACGTAATTATCATATTTTTAAACCAGTTCGGCTTACCCTTGCCGAAACTAAAAGAAGGGGGAGGGTATATGAAACGTTCAGATTTTATCTCCAGGATGGAAGACAGTGCAAAGGTGTGGGACTTCATCATAGTTGGCGGTGGTGCCACCGGCTTGGGCGCGGGACTTGATGCTGCAGCAAGAGGGTATTCGGTCCTGCTGCTTGAGCAGGGAGATTTTGCAGAAGCAACGTCCAGCCGCAGCACAAAAATGGTCCATGGAGGGGTAAGGTACCTGCAGCAAGGGAATATTTCTCTTGTCATGGAGGCGCTTAAAGAACGCGGCATTTTACTGAAGAATGCTCCTCACATGTGCTACAACCAAAAATTTATTGTTCCAGGCTATAAATGGTGGGGGCTCCCGTATTACGGCATAGGGCTTAAAGCCTATGACATGCTGGCTCGCAAGTACAGCTTTGGGAAGTCACAAATTCTTTCCAGTAAATCGGTGATCAAAGAAGTTCCCGGGGTACGTACGAAGAAGCTGAAAGGCGGAGTGACCTATCATGATGGTCAGTTCGACGACGCACGATTAGCTATCACTCTTGCACACACCATGGCTGATCATGATGGCTGTCCTGTCAACTACGCAAAAGTAACCGGGTTGTTGAAAAATGATGCAGGCAACGTCAACGGTGTAAAGGTGGTTGATACCCTAAGCGACACTTCTTACGAGGTGAAGGCAAAAGCTGTTATCAATGCCACCGGTATTTTTACCGATGACGTAATGAATATGGATAACGCTGAGCATAAAAAGCTGATTGCACCAAGCCAAGGCGTCCATATTGTGATTGATCGTAAATTTCTGGGCGGGCAAACAGGTATCATGGTGCCCAAGACCGATGACGGAAGAGTTATCTTCTTTGTACCATGGCACGATAAAGTTGTTGTAGGTACAACCGATACGCCGATCAGTAGCGTATGCATGGAGCCAAAACCTTTTAAAGAAGAAGTTGATTTTTTGGTTGAACACTCCGCCCGATACCTGGAACACCCAATAACCCGTGATGATGTCCTCAGCGTCTTCACTGGTATAAGACCTCTTATCGCCACAGGCGACTCTAATGACAAGACCTCTAGCCTTGCACGGGATCATTATCTGACTATCTCGCCCAGTAAACTGCTCACCATAGCCGGTGGGAAGTGGACAACCTACAGACAAATGGCAGAAGACTGTATTGATAATGCCATAAAAATGGGAGGCCACCCTTTTCGACCCTCACCTACAAAAGATATGAAACTCCACGGATACACGGATGATTTTGATCCTAAAGATCACATGCATGTTTACGGTAGTGATAGAGAAGAGATACAGGCTCTTGCAGCAGACTACCCGGAGCTTGACCAGCAAATGCATGAGCAACTCCAATATTCCTGGCTCGAAGTAGTATGGGCAGTCAAAAATGAATGGGCCTTAACCGTTTCCGACGCACTTTCAAGACGTACTCGTGCTCTGATCCTCAATGCCAAAGCCGCTATCGAGGCTGCCCCTAAAGCAGCAGAAATAATGGCCAAAGAACTTGGCAAAGATGAGGCATGGGTAAAAGAGCAGGTGGAGGAATTCACCAAACTCGCTGAAAACTATATCGTCAATTAGCAGGAGTGCTGAATTTGCGCTGCCGCAACAATGCGACAAGGAGGCAACGATAGCACCTCTTACAGGGCTAGCGTTCGATTCTGGAGGGGGGAACTTATTACATACCTTTACTGGAGTAGGAGTTGATTATGAATTTGTTTTTCAGTCAATGGGTTGGAATGATGGTACTGCCCCTGTTTGGGTGTGGTGGTCTTAGAGGAGCATTTCCCTGGAAGTGAGGTGATGGTTTTGTGACTGATAGGATAGGTGTTTAGTAAATCTATTTCTTTAATGGAGAAAGTTATGAGCAAGCAATATGTAATGGCAATCGACCAAGGTACCACCAGTTCTCGAGCTATCATTTTCAATAAGAAAGGCGATATAGTCAACGTTACCCAGAAAGAGTTTACCCAGCATTTTCCCAATCCGGGTTGGGTGGAACATGACGCGATGGAGATATGGTCGTCTGTCCAGTCTGTCGTTGCTGAGGCCTTGGCCCATCAGGATATTAAAACCTCAGAGATCGCTACGATCGGTATAACTAACCAGCGTGAAACGGCTGTTGTTTGGGACAAGAACACAGGTATACCCGTATATAATGCCATTGTGTGGCAGTCTCGTCAGACCAAGGATATTTGCAAAGACCTTAAAAGTAAAGGTCTTGATCCCGTAATCAGGGAAAAGACCGGGTTACTCATCGACGCTTACTTTGCCGGTACCAAGGTAAAATGGATATTGGATAACGTTGAAGGTGCCCGTGAAAAAGCGGAAAAAGGGGATTTGATTTTCGGCACCATTGACACGTGGTTGGTCTGGAAGCTGACCGGAGGGAATGTTCATGTAACCGACTATACCAACGCTTCCCGTACCCTTATGTACAACATCCATGAACTTAAGTGGGACGAAGAACTGCTGAAGCACCTCACTGTTCCTGCCTCTATGCTGCCTGAGGTACGTCCGTCTTCCGAAATCTACGGCTACACCGACAAAACTGCTTTTCAGGGATTAGAACTGCCGATTTCAGGTATGGCTGGTGATCAGCAGGCAGCCCTCTTTGGACAGACCTGTTTTGAAGAAGGGATGGCAAAGAACACCTACGGTACCGGTTGCTTTATGCTTATGAATACCGGTGAAAAAGCAGTTCCTTCCAAAAACGGCTTATTGACTACCATTGCCTGGGGGGTAGACGGAAAAGTTGAATATGCTCTTGAAGGTTCAATTTTTGTAGCTGGTTCAGCCATTCAGTGGTTGCGGGATGGTCTGAGAATGTTTCGCGATGCAAAGGACAGCGAACTCTACGCCACTCGTGTTCAGAGCACAGAAGGTGTTTATGTGGTTCCGGCTTTCGTCGGGTTGGGGGCACCGTACTGGGATTCTGAGGTTCGCGGTGCAATCTTCGGTCTTACCCGCGGTACCACCAAGGAACATTTTGTTCGTGCTACGCTCAAGTCACTGTGCTTTCAGACAAAGGATGTACTTTCCGCCATGGAAGCAGACTCTGGAATCAAGTTGGAGAAACTGCGCGTTGACGGCGGTGCAGTAGCCAATGATCTCATGCTCCAGATTCAGGCAGACTTGCTGGGCGTCCCGGTAGAGCGCCCGATCTGTATTGAAACAACTGCTCTTGGCGCTGCTTATCTTGCAGGTCTCGCGGTTGGTTTCTGGGAGAGCAAGGAAGATATTATCAAGAATTTCGGCATCGATAGGGATTTCTATCCCAAGATGGACCAAGAAGAATCCGCAGAGCTGTATGCAGGGTGGCGAAAAGCTGTTGAAGCCGCCATGGTCTTCAAATAACAGCAACCAAGGAGTAACAGTAAGTTATAAAGCCTCTTGACTGGTTGCGTATCAGTCAAGAGGCTACAGTTGCAGAGGGTCTATCTGGTCGATGAGCGGCCCTGCAACTCTCATCGTCCTTTTTATTGTGCCTATAGGTTTCTCTTCAAGAGCAAACCTGCATTTTACTGTACCTTCTCAGCACATTTTGTCCTGAGACCAATCGTTGTGCTCAAATTCCGAGTGATCGGTTTTAGGCGGTTTGTTTTCTGCCATCCGCTGCCGCAGCCATACCTGAACCTTGCTTATCTCTGCCGCAAACTCAGCAAGTGCTTTGCCACGATGACTAACCACGCTTTTGTCCTCCATCGGGACTTCAGCAAAGGTTTTGTTAAACGGTTTATAGAAAAAGATAGGGTCATATCCAAAGCCGGCCTCCCCTCTTCTTTCGGTAAGGATTTCTCCATCACACTTGCCTTCCCAGGTCAAAGCCGGTCCCTGTGGGGTAGCAAGGGAGAGCACGCACATGAAATATGCGGAGCGGTCTTCCTTGCCTTCCATTTCCTGCAGTAATTTTTCACAGTTGTCCCAATCCGAGGCTTTTTCTCCTGCGTACCGGGCTGAATAGACTCCTGGTCGGCCGCCCAGGGCATTGACAACAAGGCCTGAATCATCGGCAAGGCAGGGAAGGCCGAGCATTTTTGAATAGTGGAGTGCTTTTTTATAGGCATTGTCATCAAAGGTTTCACCGTCTTCCACAGGTTCAGGCATCGGGCCGAAATCTTTGATGGTTTTTACCGTAACAGGCGAATCTTTTAAGAGTGCCTGAATTTCTTTTAGTTTGTTTTTATTACCTGTTGCTAACACAATAACATTATCCATGAGTATACTCCGATGAAGGAAAGAGCCTTCTAGTTATAAAAAAAAGTGTCACTATTCTGTCTGCTGTGCCTGTGCAGCTGCCAACCGCATTTTTTTCTTCAGTTTTTTGTCGTATCGTTCCTGCTCACTATAAATACAACCGCAATAGGGCTGTCGATAGAGGTCCATGGCTATGGATGCATCGATACCCTCTTGCCAACCAATGCGAAAATCCTGGTAATAAAAATCAATATCGTGCAGTTGGGCAAATTTTTCACATTTTTTGACCAGCAGGTCGTGGTTTTGATATTTTGAGTAGAGCAGGGTGGTCGTAAAGGCATCTGCCCCGATTTCAGCCGCTCTTTGAGCGGTTTTTTCAAGGCGCATGTCGTAGCAGAGTGAACATCTGCCGGCCTCGTGAAAGACCACCTTGCGGAGAAATTCAGTTAGTCCGTAGTCTGTATCAATCTCCACCTCAAATCCTGACAGCTCGGCAAATTGTCGCAGTGCAACCGTACGTCGTTTAAATTCACGATAAGGGTGAATGTTAGGATTGTAAAAATATCCGGATACACGATGCCCTTTGCCTGTCAGTTGCTCAACCGGGTATATGGAACAGGGGCCACAACAGGAGTGGAGGAGTATATCCATTATTTAACCTTGAACTGTTTCGGGTTAATACCGTAATTATGAATTTTATAGTTGATGATACGTAAACTTGTGTCCAGATTTTTCGCCGCTTTTGTCTGGTTGCCGTTATGCTTCTTCAGCGCATCAACAATAAGCTCTCTTTCAAAATTTTCAACAGCCGTTGCCAGGGAAAGCGGTTTGTCGGAATGAATTGATTCTCGAGATTGCAGGGTAGGGGGCAGGTGGATCGATTGTATCGAGACGCCATCACAGATGAGCACAGCCCTTTCCATACAGTTCTGCAGCTCGCGCACATTGCCTGGCCAGTGATACTGCATGAGCAGGTCAATGGCTGCGGTGGATATGCGCTGTATCTGTTTGTTATTTTCTCGAGTGTATTTTTCAAGGAAATATTCAGCCAGGAGGAGCACGTCAGTACGCCGTTTTCTTAACGGAGGCAGGTAAATAGGAAAAACATTCAATCGGTAATACAGATCCTCCCTGAAGCTGGTGTCCTTAACAGCTGTTTCCAGGTCCTTGTTAGTTGCAGCTACCAGCCTGATATCTGTTTGGATGACTTTGGAAGAACCCAGACGTTGAAAGGTGCGCTCCTGAATCACATTGAGCAGTTTGACCTGGACGCTGGGGCTTATTTCACCAATCTCGTCGAGGAACAGGGTGCCCCCCTTGGCTTGCTCAAAACGTCCTTTTTTGGTTTCTGTTGCTCCGGTAAAGGCTCCTTTTTCGTGGCCGAACAGTTCACTTTCAAGCAAGGATTCCGGCAGAGCAGAGCAGTTGACAACGATAAAGGGCCCCTTACAGCGCTGGGAGTTATGATGGAGAGCCTTGGCGACCATGGTTTTTCCTGTTCCTGATTCACCACGCAGCAAAACAGTTGCATTGGAGTCAGCCACCCGTTGCACCATGTCGTAAACTTCCTGCATCCTGGAGGAATTACCTACAATCTCCTCGACCTTGTTTTTGGCCGACAACTCTCTTTTCAGGCGTGAGTTTTCCTTGCGCAGAGCTTCCTGCTCTTCGTTGACGCGCAGGATTCTTTCCACTGTCTGCGAAATCAGTCCACT
This sequence comes from Desulfogranum marinum, assembly GCF_963675105.2. NCBI lineage: Bacteria > Pseudomonadati > Thermodesulfobacteriota > Desulfobulbia > Desulfobulbales > Desulfobulbaceae > Desulfogranum > Desulfogranum marinum. The sequence continues at coordinate 512,823 of NZ_CAXXRO010000004.1, read as the reverse complement.
GGTAATTGTTAAGAAACGAATATCTTGTTCGGATTGTGAACCAAATCCGTCTTTATAAATCCTGTCGATGGAAAGCGCACCAATAGACTGGTTCCCGGTAAGGATGGGAACGCAGAGAAATGAGCTTTTTTGTTTCAACTCGTCACCCCGGCTGCGGGTACGGTTAAGAAAATGCGGCTCATTGCCTATCTGGGGAACAATGATCGGTTCGCCGGTGGCGACAACCTTACCGGTGATACCTTCTCCCAGTTTATAGCGACCTCTTTTTCGAGCTTCTGCAGTTATTCCATGGGCAACTTCTATTTCCAACTCGCCGGTGGATGGGTTCACTATGGAGACCGTGCCGTTATCCATCCCTTTTATTTCGGCGAGGCTGCGCATAACCTTTTCAAGGCAGTCCTGAAGGTTAGTGGCCGAAGCCAGGTGTCTGGTAATTTCATACAGACAGGTCAGATTTTGAATTTCATGTTCCTGGGAGAAGGAATTTTGATTATTTTCCGTTTTCATTGCATTCTTCAGTTATGAGAGTATTGACAGGTACTCTCTGAAATGGTAATTAACCCATCGAGTGGAGGAATGGCCGAGTGGTTGAAGGCGGCGGTCTTGAAAACCGTTGTACGAAAGTACCGTGGGTTCGAATCCTACTTCCTCCGCCACTTTTTTTTGGAGAGATGACCGAGCTGGCCGATGGTGCTCGCCTGCTAAGCGAGTGTGGGGGTTATACTCCACCGAGGGTTCGAATCCCTCTCTCTCCGCCATATGCTTTTTCGTGCCGGTTGGATTTTTCCAACCGGCATTTTTTTATCCGCCGAACCTGTTTACGTATTTTTTCCTACGCTGCCGCAGTGGGTTGCTGCGCTGTTTGTCCTTTCTCCACCAAGTCCTTTTCGCATATGACCGTCCACTACTAGCACATTCAAAAGGTCTCTACAACACAGAAAATTACTTTTTTGTGATGTTTTGCAGAGCGCCCGTTTCGAAAAAGTCACTAATGTTCATTTTTGAAGTTTTTTCCAGGGCCACAGGCGGACAGAATTAAAAAGCACCGTCCACCAAAGCCTCCCAGCCCGGCAGTGTATAAAAAGGGAAGTGGGGAAGTTTCAGAATTGTACTTTCTTTTTTACCCCAGGCGCGAAGTTGGTTTTTGAAAGGAAAAACCCGATCACGACTGGTCACTATCTTTTGGGTAAATATATCCGCTGACGTTCCGTAGTTTAAATAGTGCTTCTTAAAGGCGTCAAGTTCGGCAAGCAGGTCGTCAGGGGTTCGATCGGGTCTGTTGTTGAAAAAGCGTTGCGCCTCTTGCTCATCGGTGAACATGGAGAGATGGAAGTCGTTGAGTAGATTCCGGGTGAAGTTTTGAAGGATGGAGTCATACGCCTCCGGAGGAATGCCGGTTGTTGCATGTATTGGATCAAGGGTACCGCCAATGGCAGTGCGGGTGGTAAAGCGGTCCCGCACTTCGTGTAAGAGATGCCCGGCGACCCAGACACCCATGGACCAGGCGACAAGGTGACACTGCTCATACTGAGCCAGCAGTTGCATGTTGACCGGCTCCAGGTGCTGATAGTCGGAGAGCATGAGGATGTCGAAGCGGCCGGACGGAATGGAAGAAAAGGGTAACGGGTCCATCCCCCAACCAGTCATGAAAAGGACACATGTGGACAATCCGTTTTGGTTGAGCCAGCTGTAGCGCATCCTAGTTCGCCGCAAGCGCCTCGGCAATCAATCCCGGAAGCGGAGCTATCTGCTCCCATTGCATGGCGGCATTCAAGCTCAGCCGTAACCTGGAGGTGTTGGCCGGAACAGTTGGTGGACGTACCGCCTTGACCCAGAAACCGTGCTCGCATACTTTTTCAGCAGTGGCAACAGCCAGGGCTGCATCACCGATCATTACCGGAATGATATTGCTGGTACCAAAGGTCTCAAGCCCTTTACTGCGGAGGCCATCTCGCAGTTGATCGGCAAGTGCTGCAACTTTGTTTCGTTCCTCGGTGAGTTGCGGGATTTTATCAAGGACGAAACACAACCAGTTTACATTGATGGGGGGTAAGCCCGTGGTAAATATTTGCGACCTGGCAGTGTTGAGTAGGTAATCTGCCAATTGGCGGCTACAGACAATAAAAGCACCCTGGGCTCCGTAGGCCTTACCAAAGGTACCTGTGAGCAATTCAATATCATCCACCACTCCATACTCTTCAGCAAGTCCGCAACCGGTTTTACCACGAATACCGGCACCATGGGCATCGTCGACGTACAGGACACAGCTCCACCTGTTTTTGATGTTCACCAGTACAGAGAGATCAGCCTCGTCACCGTCCATACTGAAAATAGATTCAGTAACGATGTACACTTGGCGATACTTTTTACGTTCCTTTGCCAGGATACGCTCAATGGCTTCGTAGTCCAGGTGTGGGTAGCGAATAACCCTGGCTCGCGATAACCGCATGCCGTCAATCAGGCTGGCATGACAAAGTTTATCAGCAAGGATGAGATCATTTTTACCGGCCAGTGCCGGGAGAATACCAATATTGAGGTGATATCCTGAGTTGAAAACAAGGGCAGCCTCACTGCCGTAAAGTTGCTGCAGGCCTTTTTCAAGCTGTGCGTAAGGGGCGGTGTTACCTGTCATAAGTCTGGAGGCAGTGCTCCCCATCCCATAATGAGTAAGGATCGTATCGGGTGAGAGATCAGCAAAAAATTGCTGATGCATTTCACGGTTGGTGGCAAGACCCAAGTAATCGTTCCCAGCCAGATTCAAGTACGTGGTCTGGTTAATTTCAACACACCCCTGGTCGCGATGATGAAGAGGGATGACATGCCGCAGCTGTCCTTGGTCGATGATGGTTTGTAGCTGGCCTTCAAGTTGCTGCTGGAGTGTATTTTCCATGAATTATCCTACATATTGACTGTACATTTCATCGCAGAATCCGACAATGAGTCGGTCACCTATTTTAAGCGTTGGAGCCCGCAGATTCCCTGTACGTCCGAGTGCTTGTTTTAAGATTGCTTCCTTATCATCGGTTGCCGGATGAAAGATTGTAAATTTTTTCCCCCGACCAACGACAATCTCTCCGGCGCTGCCCAGCAAATTCCAGGCATCATCGCCTTCGATTTTTTCTTTTCTGGCATCGGTAACTTCTGCAGGAACAATATTGTTGGTTGTAAACACAGACTGTGCTTTGATACAGGATGCTCATCCTTTCCGCAAGTAGGCCCATTCAATGGTCATAGCGTTTTTCCTTAGTTATGGATTAGTTGATAACGACTATTTGTATGGTACACACTATTATTCAATTAATGCTCAGGCGGTCAATACCCTACTGTCCTCCAGGTAAATTTCCAGTTCTGCAATATCCATTTCCGATATATTCAACAGATTAGCCTCCATGGTGGCGGAGAGCATAATATCCTGGGACGGCTCTGTATTGATTCCCAGTTTACAGCAGACTTGATTTGCCATGCGAACAATGAGCAGCAATGTGTTTTCCTGGTCGATATCAAGAAGGTGGTGATCTCTTGCAACCACAGCAAACTGGTTGGGAACATTCCAGTGCTTAAGTAACTGGTACCCTTGGGTGGTATGGAGTTTGACCATGGATTCCATTATCAGGCTCGGCGTTATTTTCGTCTGCTTGTTTTTTTGTTTGATATGCTCAATCACCATGAGAATGAACAGTTTACCAACATCATGAAACAGGCCTCCAAAAAAGGCCTCACTTGGATCCACATCGTAATCGTGGCGTTTGCAGATCCATACAGCCCCATAGGCACAGCCCACCGAGTGCTGCCAAAGTTTCTTTACTATTAGATTAATCAGTTTGTCTTTGCATTGAAAGGTATTGCGGGTGGCTGCCAGCAGCACTATTTTTTGTATTTCTTTGACGCCCAGCCGGATGATCGCGTTGCGAATGGTCGATATTTCTGAAAGCCCTTTGTAAAACGCGGAATTAGCGGTTTTTAAAACCTGGCTTGAAAGAGATTGGTCAGCAGTGATAATTCTTTCAATAATGCGTATATCCGGTTCTTTTTTGGCCAGCTCCTGCTGCACTCTTGAAGCGGCAGCACTAAAAACAGGAAGGGTGACAGTGTCGGACTGGATATAGTGGTTAACAATATCAATAAAAGATTTTTGCTGGTTCATATTAATTACTGGATAAACGCCTGAGTTTTGCAATCGGGCGGGGTGGTTGTAAAAGAGGAAGGCAACGGAGGACTTCGTCCAGAGTCGTTAGTCCGGAAGCGGCTTTTATCAAGCCGTCTTCGAGAAGGGTCACCATTCCGGAGTGCTCGATACTTATACTGCGAATTTCGTGGCTGGTTTTCTTTTCAAGTATAGCGTTGCGGACCATTTCATCCAGGATGAGGAGTTCGAATACACCGATTCGTCCTTTATATCCCGAATGGTTGCACTTGCTGCAACCACGTCCCTTTTGAAATTGAGCCCCTTGAAGATCAGCAGGTCTGCACTTGAGTCGCTGGAGCTGTATAGGAGTCGGCTGGGTGCTGGTTGCACAATTTGGGCAAACCCTTCGCAGAAGCCGTTGCGCTAATACACTGACCACAGTGGAGGAGACTAAAAAAGGCGCTATATTCATGTGCAGTAGTCTTACCAGGCCACCGATACTGTCTTCCGTGTGAAAGGTGGACAACACCTTGTGTCCAGTGAGCGCAGCCTGGACGGCAACTTCAGCAGAGTAGGTATCACGTATTTCTCCGATAACTATAATATCCGGATCCTGGCGTACAATATGGCGCAGTGTCTCTTCGAATGTCAGGTTAATTTTTGGATCAATGGAGCATTGGGAAATACCCTCGATTACATATTCCACCGGTTCTTCGGCGGTAATGATGCTTACCTGGGGACCTTTAAGATTATGGATGCAACTGTAAACCGTGGACGTCTTGCCGGAGCCTGTGGGGCCTGTTACCAATAACACACCACTTGGCTGATAAACGGCTTCCTCAAGAAACCGTGAGAGCATACGCGGGCTAAGGCCGATGGATTGTATATCAAACAGCTCTTGTTTTCGGTTGAGCAAACGAAGGACAATTTTTTCACCATGAACAGTGACATAGATGGACACTCGTAGATCCAGCTCTCCTTCGTCGTAAGAAAAAAGAATTCGTCCACCTTGATGGCGACGTTTTTCTGCTATATCAGCTTCGCACAGTACTTTTATTCTGCTGGAAATGGAGGGTACCATCTCCCGGGGAAAGTCTTTATAGTGGACAAGGATTCCGTCTTCACGAAAACGAACCTGAAGCCGGTCGGCGAGGGGTTCGATATGAATATCACTGGCGTTATTTGCGACGGCGGCAAGGATGATGGAATTCACTGTGCCGACAACTGTTTTGGTGTCAACAGCAATAGCCTTCTGGGACAGTTTGTCAACGAGGAGTTCAATGGTTTTATTGATCAGGTCCCGCTGGGCAATGGCCGGAACTATGGAGCCTCCCAAAAAACGCTTTGCAATATCAATAGCCTCTTGATCAAGGGGATCGGCAAAGGCCACTTTAACCCGACCGTCAGCTTCTTTTTTGATGGGCAGAAAACAATGTGTTTTCATCATTTTTTGGGGAACTTTTCGGCAGAGATTGCGATCAAGTACTGCCAGATTTGGTTCCACCAGTGAAAAGCCCATCTGGATAGACAGGATTTCTATCAGGAGCTGTTCCTGAATAAAGTTGTGTTTAACTAAGATAGTCCCTAGCCTTTCATTGGATTCACTCTCCTGTTGGACACGACAGGCTGCATCAAGGTCTTCCGGGGAAATATATCCCAGTTCGGTCAGGAGGTCGCCGATGCGTATATTGTGCGCAGCAGAGCGGATGACCTGGTTAATAACTTCATCATCAACAACCTTGAGCTCTTTTAATACCTTGAGTAGTGGTTGAAAGGTACTGAGTTTTTGCTGGACTCTGACCCCGTGCTCCGCTTGCTGTAAGGTAATGATCCCTTCTTTCATGAGGAGGCTTACGATAGGGGGATACAAATAGGCAGGGTTTTTAGACATATGATGAGGTTTTTAAGGTTATGGGTGATGACGTATTTTACAACAAACAGAAGGTGCTGCATTGTGTAGTATAGAGACATCCTGTTTAAGGATCAAGAGTTTATACATTTTAACCCGCATTGCTGATACAAAGTAAACAGATAAACGCATTGATTTTCCTTGTTACCTAAATCTTGCAAGTCAAGCATGAGAAAAATGCTTTTAGTTATGTTTTTCCAGACTGTTGTCGGTTTTATCAACAAGAAATCAGTTCACTTTTTATGTGAGTTACATTTAAGAGCATTTTTCTCATGCTTGCCACCCTTCGGGATTGCCGATTTTACCGAATCTGCTTTGTTTGCGAACACTTGAAGTACTACAGTACGTCTGCGTGTACGCAGCCTCGCACCTTCGGCAAACTTGGCAATTGCAGGATTTAGGTGTTACGTAAAACACTGCATATGGTGTACGTTTTGAGATAGCAGTAAGGAAAAGGGCGCTGTGTTTGTATGATAAGCGACAAGGGAAGAGGTGTAAACGTATTACCAAAACATGAAGTAAATGCCTTTTTGTATTTGCTGGAATACGTTTTTTCGCCATATTGCGGCGGAGTAGCCTCCACCAAAAAAATAATGGCTGTTTACGGCTTACATATCATTGCCTTGGGGTCTACATATGCATCAAATTGCTCCGCGCTGAGCAGGCCCAGTGCTATTGCAGCTGCTTTAAGACTGATTTTTTCGAGATACGCTTTTTTGGCAATTATGGCGGCATTATCATAGCCGATATGCGGATTGAGGGCAGTAACTAGCATCAGGGAATTGTGCAGGTGGTGGTCGATGACTTGTTTATTCACTTCTATACCAGCCACACAGTTGCCGGCAAAGGAGGCAATAGCATCTGCCATGAGCTGGACGGATTGGAGGAAATTATAGATAATAACCGGTTTAAAGACGTTGAGCTCAAAATTACCTTGGCTGGCGGCAAAACCAATGGCAGCGTCATTGCCGAACACCTGACAGGCAGCCATTGTTACCGCTTCGGCTTGAGTGGGATTAATCTTACCAGGCATGATGGAGCTTCCCGGTTCGTTCGCCGGTATGGTGATCTCCCCGATGCCGCACCTGGGGCCACTTGCAAGCCACCTGATATCATTGGCTATTTTCATGATATTTGCTGCCAGGCCTTTTACAGCTCCACTGGCAAAAACAAGCTGGTCGTGGGAGGTCAGTCCATGGAATTTATTGGGTGCTGAGGTAAAGGTTTTTCCGCTGTGCAGGGAGAGTTTTTCTGTGACCGCCTCTCCAAACCCCTTGGGAGCATTCAGGCCTGTTCCCACAGCTGTCCCACCTATGGCAAGATCTTGCAGTTTGGTAGAGGCAAGTCGTATGTGGTCCATGCTTGAGCGGATCATGGCTTCCCAACCGCTTATTTCCTGTCCCAGGGTGAGTGGGGTGGCGTCTTGGAGATGGGTCCTGCCTATTTTTATAATATCTTCAAATACAATCTTTTTTTCTTGTAATAAAGCGGACGTTTTTTCAAGCACCGGCAGCAACCTATCCTCCAGGGCATAGACAGCTGCAATATGCATGGCCGAGGGAAAGGTATCGTTGGAACTTTGTGACATGTTGACATGGTCATTGGGGTGAACCAAACGGGGGAGATCCAAACGACCATTGGCAATTAACGATGCTCGATTAGCAATCACCTCGTTGAGGTTCATGTTTGTTTGGGTGCCGCTTCCTGTCTGCCACACAGAAAGGGGAAACTGAGAGTCATGGTCACCTGCCAGGATTTCATCACACACCTGCATTATCAGCAGGGCTATATCCTTTTTCAAGAGGCCGCGCTTTTCGTTGACGAATGCACAGGCTTTTTTTAGCCGGGCATACCCATAAATTAAGCTCAGCGGCATAAGCTCATTGCTTATTCGAAAATTTTCCAGGCTTCGCTGGGTCTGGGCTCCCCATAGCTTATCTGCTGGTACCGCAATTTCGCCCATGGTGTCGTGCTCAACTCGATGGCGCATGTGTTCCTCATTGAGAATGGAGTGTTGGAGTACCTTTAACACATTTTTAATGATGAATCCTTCTGGTTGCAAGGCGAGAAATGTGAGTGAGTGTGTAGCTTGGGAATAAGCCAGATAGGACAGGAACAGAAGCTGGTAATTAGGAAGGAATGGATAGCCAGATATGATGTATTGGTGTATGAGGCTGAAACTCGAGGATGGTGGAGAAATATTTCAAAGAACTGGTGTTTTCAAGGAGTAATGAAAATGCGCTACATTTTTTTGTTGTGTTGTTTGTGTTTAGTTGGCTGCGCGCCCAAAGTAAACTGTGATGATGAGACCCAGATGCTTTCATCTGATAGAGATGTACGGTATCGCTGGTTGCAAAAATGCCGCACTGTCGATAAAAAAGTCAGGATCAACGGTGTGGAGCAGGTGCAGCAATAATGGACGGTGGAAAACCTTGAAAAGCAATTTTTCAAGGTAGTCTGCGAAGCGCCGAAACAGGCAACCGTAATGGCTGCAACCAAAAGTCGCTGCACCATTGCCGATGAAATACGAAGCAGGTATGAGCTTAATACAGCGAGCTCATACCAGCTTCGTTTCTTTTGGCCTGTTAAAGAGTCGGAAAAAGAAGAGAGCAGGGCACGCCATGGCGTTAATACATCTTTGCTTCCCGATGAGTAATAGTCCGGTAGTAAGGCGTGTTCTCTTCGGTTGTTTCGTTTTCAGTCACCATTACCACCTGCTGATTGCGCATGCGGATGGTTTTAATTTTTTCAGAGCCGATACAGACAGGCGTATCCGGGGCAAGAATAGAGCCCGATTGAGTGAGAACAGTATCAATAAAAGGGTAGTGACAGAGTTCACCTACTGTTATCGCTGTTCCCGGCAAGCCCAGGTGATACCAGCCGCGATACCTTCCATCTTCTCCCTGGAGCCGTAGTCCTATCCCGGCCAGAGCTCCTATAACTCCATCACCGGTTCCTCCGTGTTCAGAAAGGTGTATTCCCGACTCCTTGGCAAGACGGTATGCCTGCTCCTTGCAGAGGACCTGTTGCTTCGCACTTTGGCCAAAGGCGATTAGCCGGTCCGAATCAAGTTGCTCATTTTTTTGGACGACGCACAGTCCCGGATCAGACCCTTGCATTGATTTTTTTTCCAGAAAATCGGCGGCAAAGTCAATTACCCTGCCGACCTTGGTTTGCTTCAGCTGGAGTTCAAAGCACATGGACGAGTTATGGGAGGTATAGGGCACATCTTCATGGACGAACAGCTGGTGCCGACTAATGGGATGGCAAGTGCCCATATTGTTGTTTTCAATGTGTTCACACATTTCCTGGACCAGCCAGCCGGTTCCCTTGGTACCGGGCATATCTGTATCATCCACACAAACTAAATAATGCATAAGATCCTTTAAAGAGACACTAAATATTATAATCATCGATAATTGAGCAGGCAGCAACCTACCATTGTGCCTAAAAAAATGCACAAAACAAAAAATAATGACCAGGAGTTACTAAAAATGACAACTATTAGGGCAGAGGGCACCTATCTCTGCTAGAAAAAAGCAATTACCTTCTCGGAAAATTTTATTATAGGAGGAGTTGGTGACTATCGCTTGCTCTGTACCTTTGCAACTGCCAATCGTTCTTTTTAACTGTTGCCGATCCAACAGGAGACATTATGAAAAAAATTACCTTGACTATCGGGCTGTTGTTCAGCCTTATGACGTGCTCTGCCCTGGCCCAAACCTATACTGTTTCGGTCAACCAATTTGTCGAGCACCCAGCTCTTGATGCAGTGTTCAACGGGTTAAGCGATTATTTTAAAGAGCAGCAGGTTACTGTAGACTTTAAGTTGCACAATGCCCAGGCAAACATGGCTACCGCCACCCAGGTTGCTCAACAGATGATGGGTGAAAAGGCAGATCTGCTCGTGGCTATAGCCACCCCTTCTGCCCAGGCCTGTGCTCAGGCATTGAGCAAAGTACCTCAATCCATGCAACGCCCTTTTCTTTTTACCGCTGTTACTGATCCGGTGGCTGCAGGGCTGGTGAAGGATCTGCAACATCCCCAGGGGAATATCACCGGCGTCTCCGATTTATTACCGGTCAAGGAGCATATGAAAATGGTGCTTACCTTTAAACCGGGAATAAAGCGACTGGGCATACTCTATAACGCTGGAGAGGCGAATTCCAAGTCCACTGTAGCTGCGATTCAAAAGCTCAGTCAGTCCATGGGCTTTACACTGGTGGAGGCAACTGCGGCCAAAACGGCGGATGTATACCAGGCTGCAAAAAGTCTTATTGGAAAAGTGGACGCTATTTTTATCCCCACTGATAACACCATTATCTCAGCCCTGGAGTCGGTATTGAAAATCGGCATCCAGCATCAGGTACCTGTCTTTGCCGCAGATGTGGATTCCGTTGCCCGTGGTGCGGTTGCTGCCATGGGATTTGATTACTACAAACATGGGTACCAGACCGGCGCCATGGCCCTGCGTATTCTTGAAGGCGCCGATCCTGCAACCATTCCTGTGGAGTTTCAAAAGGAGCTGCAGCTGCATATTAATACCAAGTTTGCAGACAAGATGGGCACCCCTCCACCAGCACAACTGCTTGAGCAAGCGGCAAAGATATACAATTAGCGGAAGAGCATATGACACTCTATGCAGCTTTAGGGGCAGTGGAGCAGGGGTTGGTGTACGGCATCATGGTTATCGGCGTCTACTTGACCTTTCGTATTCTTGATTTTCCAGACCTGACTGTGGATGGAAGCCTGCCATTGGGAGCTGCCATCTCAGCGGTGGCCATCACCGGCGGTATCAACCCGTATCTTTCCCTGGTCTTGGCCATGGGTGGCGGATTTTGCGCCGGGGTCGCTACGGCGGTGCTTAATACCAAGTTTAAAATTCTCCACCTTCTTGCCTCCATTTTGACCATGATCGCCTTGTATTCGATTAATATCCGGATAATGGGCGGTCCCAATATTGCGTTGCTCGGCACGCCCACGGTCTTTGATGCGGTAAGTGTTCTCGGTGTTCCGCCTTATCTGGCGGGTGTGGTTGTCTTTGCCCTGTTTGCGATCCTGGTGGCGGTTATTATCATCTGGTTTTTAAGTACCGAACTCGGGCAGGCCATCCTCGCCACCGGCGATAATCCGCAGATGATCACCAGTCTTGGGGTGAACACCCACACCATTATTATCCTCGGAGTTGGATTGTCCAATGCACTGGTCGCCTTGAGCGGTGCTCTGGTGGCCCAGAATCAGGGGGCCGCAGATGTGGGGATGGGCATTGGTACCATTATTGCCGGTCTTGCCTCGGTTATTATCGGTGAGACTGTTTTCGGTACGGCCAGCATAGCGCGGGCTTTTTTCGCCGCTCTTCTCGGATCTATACTCTACCGATTGGCCATTGCCCTTGCTCTGGGTGTTGAATTTGGCGATTTCTCTTTTAACCCCAGTGACCTGAACCTGATTACTGCCTTGCTTGTCGTCAGCGCTCTGATCATGCCTAATATTAAAAAGAGGTTGATGCAGCGATGATCACCCTGGACCATTGTCATAAATATTTCCATAAAGGCAGTGTCAACGAGGTGTATGCACTCAATGATATCTGCCTTCAAATCAGGGAAGGGGATTTCATCACGGTCATCGGTTCCAATGGGGCAGGGAAGTCCACCCTGTTGAACTGCATTGCCGGTTCCTTTTTTCCGGATAGCGGTACTATCACCATTAATAACCATGACGTCACCAAGTGGCCGGAGTACAAGCGGGCCAGGTTTATTGCCCGGGTCTTTCAGGACCCGTTGCTTGGCACCTGTCCCTCTGCAACCATTGAGCAGAACCTGGCCCTTGCCATAAAACGCGGTAAAAGGCGGGGGCTTGGCAAAGGGGTGAAAAACAGCGAGCGGGACATTTTTCGTGAGAAGCTTGGCCACCTGCACCTGGGCCTTGAAGAGCGCCTGCTTGATCGGGTTGGGTTGTTGTCCGGAGGCCAACGGCAGGCATTGACCATGCTCATGGCAACCATGATAAAACCTGAGGTGCTTTTACTTGATGAACATATTGCAGCACTTGATCCGAAAACCGCCAACCAGATCCTCGGTTTGACCAGCGATATTGTTGGCGAGCAACACCTGACCACGATGATGATCACCCATAACATGAAGCATGCCATTGCCTTTGGCAACCGCTTGATCATGCTCCACCAGGGCCGGATTATCCTTGATGTAGATGGAACTGAAAAAAGTAAATTAACGGTGGATGACCTGTTGCAGCGATTTTACACTGTACAGGGTGAGGAACTTTCCATGGACTCAATGCTGCTTACTTGAGGGAAGCCTCCGTAATGATTACTCTTCATGGTAGTGAAGCATCGCTGGTCAAGTAGATGGTGCAGGCAAAAAAAACATTGTAAGCGTTTACCTGGGACCATTGTTTAAAGAAAATACTCGGAGTGTAACCATCAACGGTCTTAACGTAATCGGATCAGGCCGGATTTCTCATCAGTTACGATAGGGTGGATGAGCTATCCAGGTGCATACAATTATACAATTGAAAAAGTAACTCATAGGACAAAGGAGGCTGAAATGAAATATTATTCCCTGCCTAACAACGATTCCATACCCGGTCTGGGACTGGGAACCTGGAAATCGAGCACCGGCGAGGTGTACCAGGCTGTTACGGAAGCACTTACCATCGGTTACCGTCATTTTGACTGCGCACCAGCGTATGAAAACGAAAATGAGGTGGGCAAAGCCCTGCAGGATGGGATGCGCAACAGCAAGATCAGCAGGGAGGAGATATGGGTCACCTCAAAACTATGGAATAATGCTCATCAGAGTGCTCAAGTCCTACCGGCTTTGGAAAAGACGCTTGGTGATCTGCGCCTTGAGTATCTTGACCTGTACCTGATCCATTGGCCGGTTATTTTTGCAGGCGAGGTCTTTTTTCCGCGCAGTGGTGAAGATTTTATTGCCCTGGAAAGCGTACCCACTCAGGAGACCTGGCAGGCCCTTGAGGCATGCGTGGACAAAGGCCTGGTCAAACATATCGGGGTGTGCAATTTCAGCATTACCAAGCTGCGGGCATTGCAACAGAATGCGACTATACAACCGGTTATGAACCAGATAGAACTGCATCCTTTTCTCCAGCAGGAGAAGATGGTGGAGTACTGTCGGGAAAATAATGTTTTATTGACGGCTTACTCCCCCCTTGGGTCGGGTGATAGGCCTGTGGGATTGAAAAAAGATAATGAACCCAGCCTGCTTGAGCATCCGGTTATTGCCACTATTGCAGACAAACATAAGGCAACGGCAGGGCAGGTGTTGCTTGCCTGGGCATTGCAACGTGATACGGTGGTTATTCCAAAATCAGTCAATCCGCAACGCCTGCGGGATAATTTTGCGGCAGCTGATATCAAGCTCGATAACGATGATATGGCAAAGATAAAGGGGCTGGACAAGCATTATCGCTATGTTGATGGTTCTTTCTGGCAGGCTCCCGGCTCGCCCTACACGCTGGACAATCTTTGGGACGGAGAGGTTTGACCATGGCAAAGGAGTCTGAAGTCGCTTCCTGTGCACACGGAATCGTTTATTTTTCACCTGCCGGATCGACCCGGCAAGTGGCGATTACCATTGAAGAACGGTTAAAAGAACTTGGCCGGTCAGTAACGGTTTTTGATCTTTCCCTTGGTGTGGACGAGGTACGTGCTGCAATCATTGATTTTTGTTCCCAATCCGGTCCATGCTGTGTTTGGGTAGGCTCACCTGTCTACTGCGACCATGCTGTCCCCCTGGTGGAGGCGCTACTTGGCCAGCTTCCCACGGTGTCAGAGCGATACAGTGTTCCCTTTGTTACCTGGGGGGGCGTCACCAGTGGTCTGGCTTTGGCGGAGATGGGAGAAATATTGGAGCAGCAGGGCTACCATCTCCTCGGGGCAGCAAAGGTAATTGCCCAGCATTCATCCATGTGGGGGGCAGAGCAGCCGCTGGCACAGGGGCACCCGCAAAAACAGGACCTGGATAAGGTCAACTTGCTCGTGGAGCAGGTGGTGAACAAGCTTGAACAGCCTGTAAAAGAGTCTCTTGCCCCCGAGGTGCTGGACTATCTGTCACCAGCGCTACGGGCAGATGCTGCCGGCAAAAATCTTGCCGCTGCCAAGGCATCCCGTCCGCCCTTGGCTGCAAATCCTGATACATGTACCGCCTGCGGCACCTGCGAAGAGTGTTGTCCTGTCCAGGCGATCACTATGGGTAACGTACCGATTATAGGAGATTTATGCGTGTTGTGTATGCAGTGTGTCCAGCAGTGTCCGGAACAGGCTTTTCCTTATGACCATGTCGCAACCGCAAGCTTCATAGAAGCAATGGCTGCGGCCAGTGATGAGGAAAAAGAGACAGCAATCTTTGTTTGAAAGCAGAGGATGGATACCAGGGGACGTCCGGTTAACCAGGAGGGAGAAATTCGGGCTAACGCTCTAACACCTGAACCACGGTGACCGAGTCTATAAGCCAGTCTCCTTCCTCTTTATTCATGGTCAGGGCTATTTCGTTCACTTCAACAGCCTGTTCTTCCCCTACTACTCCTGAGAGGTGCAAGGTCAAGGCAATAGCTGCTTGGCTTGAATTTTCTACCGCAATCGTGATGTCATACATGGCAATGGTAATCTGATGACTGCGATTACGAATCATAAATACACTATCTGTGATATCCTTGCGATGATAGGACCCTCGATGTCCATACTCTTCCAGGTGCAGAGTGCATTGTTCGCTAAAGAGCTTGCCGATTCCGGCAGCCTTGGTGAGCGCTTCAATTCCTTGCTCAGGGCCGTTTTTTTCACTCAGTTCTACCAGCGTATCAAGCCGGCTGCGTATCCGGCGGGTGTCGCTGGTAAGATATAACCAGGCTGACACAGCTGCAGCCGCAAGGACGAGTGCAATGAGGATATGATATTTTTTCACCAGATTACCTTGCCGATTATTCGTTTGGCGTCGATTTGC
The DNA here is from genome assembly GCF_963675105.2 of Desulfogranum marinum. Lineage (NCBI taxonomy): Bacteria > Pseudomonadati > Thermodesulfobacteriota > Desulfobulbia > Desulfobulbales > Desulfobulbaceae > Desulfogranum > Desulfogranum marinum. The sequence goes on along the minus strand of NZ_CAXXRO010000004.1, from coordinate 497,810 downwards.
CCAAAACGATGTTGATCCATATCAACGCTGCGATTATCTCCCACCACATAAAAAGTGTTTGCCGATACTTTTCGAGGCGCAAGATTCCAGGTGGAGGGAAACATATGCTGGGGCTCCTCCATTTGTTTGCCGTTGATATACAAGACTCCCTGTTGAAAGGAGACGGTTTCACCGGGTAGACCGATGATCCGTTTAAGGAGCAACACCCTGTTACCGGCAAAGCGGAAGGTGACTATATCAAAACGCTTGGGAGGATGGTACAGATAACTCAACCTCCAGCAAAAATGAAAACTGCCATCACTGATGGTCGGCTCCATGCTCATACCCTGGACATGTACCGGAATAAGGATATAGCGAAAGATAATAAGACTCAGCAGGGCTACCCCCAGAATTCGGTAGCGTGTTGCTCGGGTCAATTGTGGCAGGAAAAATTGTCGTATCAATGGGTGGGCCTTGGTGTGTATGGGGGCGCATATTTTATACATCCAGTATAGCCCTTGCTGGAAAATGATGCAAAAAGAGGCTGTTTCTTTATAAGGAAAATGAAAAAATCATGATCAAGCTACACCATTTCAATGGATACGGAATAACCATTCCTCATTTTTCAGCATCTGCCGGACAGGGCTGGTGCATTATAGGCAGTAACGACTCCGGAGTTGACCGGTTTTGTGATGTTATCGGCCGGCGGCCCGATGATAGCTGCTTTGATGAGTGTGTCATCCCGGAAACAGCAGGCATTTTCACTTTCAACAGGCAGCAGGCTCTTTTTGAAGAGGAGTTGCGCAAGGATGATACCGACTTTATGGACAGGCTTGATCCGGGAACTCCTGCGGCCGCCTTTTTATCAGATATCGACCAGCACTCAGACCTGATTGAAGCATGTAATATGACCGATTCGCTCCATAAGGGATACCGCCAACTGAGCTCTGGCCAGTCTCGCAAATTGTGCCTGCTGCGTGAAATAACCCGTGGGGTTTCCTGTTTGGTTGTGCAGAACCCCTATGAAGGGGTTGATCCGCAGAGCTGTCGCGACCTGAACACTATGTTTCTTGCTTTACGGGAAAAGGGTGTATTGCTGATTATGACCTTAAACAATACCGGGGATATTCCGTTGTGGTGCACCCATGTCGGTGCCTTCACCAATGGAACCCTTTCCATCCAGGGGCCTAGGAAAGAGGTGCTGCCGCAGGTAGAACAACTGGTTGCCTCTGCATTACCTGCCATAGAGGTTTCTCCTGCAGAAATGGAAGGGGAACGACTCCACCACAACACCTTGCAGGAAAAGGTCCCTTTGGTACAGCTCTGTAATGGGTTTGCCGGGTACGGCGACCAGACCGTTTTCAGCGGCCTGGATCTCTGTATAAGTGAAGGGCAGCATACTCTTATAACCGGACCAAACGGGAGTGGTAAGTCGACTCTGGTCCAACTTATCACCGGGGATCATCCCCTCTGCTATCGCAATGATCTAAAGATGTTCGGTATCCAGCGGGGAAGCGGAGAGTCTATTTGGGATATAAAGCGTAATCTGGGCGTGGTCAGCCCGGATTTGCACCGTAATCACTACATTCCCGGATCCAGTCAACAGGTTGTGCTTTCAGGGTTGTTTGATTCCATAGGCTTATACCAGAAGCCTGACAAAACGCAGCAACAGCTTGCCTTAAAATGGCTCCATCGCCTTGGGATGGAGGAGAAAGCGCGGCAGCCGTTTAGACGATTGACCTATGCCCAGCAACGGCTGCTGTTAATTGGCCGAGCATTGATCAAGGTGCCGCAGCTGCTCCTGCTTGATGAACCTACCCAGGGGCTTGATCAGGCCAACAGAGCAGCTCTTCTTGATCTGTTGGAAGGCGTAGCCGCTGAACAGCTCTGTACCATCCTCTATGTGAGTCACAGGGAAGATGAGTATCGCACATTTTTTCAACAGCATCTGGTGATGGGGCGGTAGCCCGAATTTCTCATGAACATTGTGTCAACCTGTCAAATTACAAACAATTTTATATGTTATACAAACTAAGATGAAGTTGAAAGTTTTTCACACTGTTCACCAAAGGTCAGTCCATCCAGCACCATTTTCTTCAGTATTTTGGCAATGAATATAGGCGACTATCGGAGTCTACGCTTACCTATTCATTACCAAAAACTTTGAACCTGGCGCTGCCTGAACTGATGAGAAATCCAGGGTAGATGCGTGTCGAGCAACTCGACTGTGGTTGTATGCGTCTGAAATGAATATTTTTTTCGGAAAAAGAGTAAAGAACTCATACATAGCGAAACCGCAATCCTGTACTATCTGAACCTTTTTGAGCTGAGAAAATAACCCTTGAAACCATATCGCCCCGATTCCTGTAATGTTTGTCTAAAAAAGGTATAAATCAATGGAACTGTTGCCATACAAAGCAAGTGACAACGAAGAAATAAAACAACTGTTCACAAAGGTGTTTTCAGATTCTGAAGGAGAGGCGGAAGGCAGAGTAATCGGAAATTTAACTGCAGACATAATGACCGGTACCGATACACAAGACCTTTATGGATTTGTTGCCACTGAAAATAAACAGATCATCGGCAGTATCTTTTTTACAAGATTGCGTTTTCAAAATAGAGTTAACAATGCTTTTCTTCTGGCTCCTGTCGCCATACATACACGCTACCAAGGCAAAGGCATTGGCCGAAGGTTGATTAACTTTGGTCTTGATCGCTTAAAAGAAAACGGAGTGGAAATAGTATTTACCTATGGTGATCCTCATTTTTACTCGAAAGTCGGTTTTACTCCAATTAGCGAAAAAGTAGTAAAAGCCCCCTTTGCACTGACACAGCCGGAAGGATGGCTTGGTCAATCATTGGTTAGTCAGGAAATTAAACCTATTGCAGGTAATGCATATTGCGTAAAAGCACTTAATAAACCTGAATATTGGTAGAAGGCCTTGTAGCACTAAGGCCTACTACCGACTTATTTCACGTTTACCGTTAGTTGCACAGCCAAACTCACCAGGCACAGGATATGCTCGACAAAAAGGTATGCCTGCTACCCAATGTTGCAAGTTTTTCTCGATGCGAAAATGGCTGCCTTGAGCCTTGAGCCTTGAATTCGTACCAGGCAAGCCTGGTACGAACTGTCAGTTCCTACTCAACGATTAAAGGTTGCGAAGAGCAGCAATTCGGTCCTCAATTGGTGGATGACTCCTGAAAAGACCAGCTACCAGCCCCTTGGAGGGCCAAATACCGAAAGCCGCGACCTGATCAGGGAGATGAGAAGGGAGCTGGTTAGCCTGCAGCCTTTGCAGTGCGTTCACCATTTTTTCTTTGCCACAGAGATAGGCAGCGCCTTTGTCAGCGACAAATTCTCTCCTCCGAGAGAACCACATGACTATAATGGAGGCAAAGAGTCCCAATACAATTTCCAGTACTATGGTTACTGCCATGTATCCCATGAAACCAAGACCTTCTCCATCCTCGTCGCTTAAAAAATTATTGATAATGTTGGCGGCAAGGCGCGAGAGAAGGATCACGAAGGTGTTCAACACACCTTGTATCAGCGTGAGAGTAACCATATCACCACAAGCCACATGGGTGATCTCATGAGCAAGAACTGCCTCTATCTCATCCTGTGGCATGTTTTGCAGCAATCCGGAAGAAACAGCGATAAGGGCATTGTTTTTCTTCATTCCCGTTGCAAAAGCATTCATATCAGGTGAATCGTATATTGCAATCTCAGGCATTCCTATTTCAGCTTCATTTGCCATCCGAGCGACGGTATCATGTAACCAGCGCTCGGTTGGATTGCTTGGATTCACTATAACGTGAGCACCGGTTGATTTTTTGGCAATCCATTTGGAGAGAGCCAGAGAAATAAAGGACCCGCCCATGCCGAAGAGGGCCGCAATTAACAGCAATCCGGATGTACTTCTGGAATCAATCCCGAAAATACTCATTACGATGCCGAGTAAAACCAGAATTGCCAGGTTAGTGGCTAAAAAAAGAATAATTCGTAACATTTACCGCCTCAATATTTTTGCTTAATTATCAATTAATCGTTGTCTTACAACATCAACCCTATGCCTCGTTGTAGCCCGGAGGTAGAAAATCAGCCTACTGTTTTACAGCCTGCAAAAGGTCTATTATCCCCTTTGAGCTGCAACCTGCCTCTCAAGTTCCACGACAAACTCAGAGGGAAGCCGTAGGCGTGCCGCCAGCATGCCGAGGTAGCCTTTTTCCGCCGGAGTGTCGACGTCCACGGCCAGCAGCGATGCCGCGTAGATTTCTGCTGCGATCTCCGGACTGGTTGCGCTGTTGACGATGGCGTCCATATCAACAGGGTGTCCCATCTCTTCGACCAGCAGGGCCTGACTTTCGTTGTCCAGGTCCAATGATTGGATCTTCTGGAAAATGGACTGACTTTCCTGCGCATCAAGGCGCCCATCCGAACGTGCAGCTGCAATCATTGCTCGCACCAGTGTAAGTCCCAGTGCTTCATTGGCCACATCATCATTTTCCTCCGGCATGAACGCCGTACCTGGCGGAGCTGCAATCAGATCTGCTGGGGAGGCGGGCTGAGTTGATGTGGTATTTTTATTGGTGTAGCGCTGGTATGCAGAGTATGCAAGAGCACCCACTGCAGCAACTCCGCCCACCTTGAGTGCTTTTTTACCCAGCTTACGTCCTTTCTTGCCGGTTAGCATGCTGCCGGCAACTCCTCCTGCCAATCCTCCTGCAAATCCACCAGCTGCGCTGCTGCCGAGCAGTTGACCTAGGAGCTTGTTCATATCAACCATCGTAATAGGTTCCTTTTAGATTTGAAATTACGCTTTATTTGGGCCTTGTAGATATCAAAAAAAATAGCTTGAGAAAAATGTAATCAAACCAAAATCCGAAATATTTTGTGCAACATGAAGGACCATTAAATTCTACGGTTCGACACGTATATTGAATCCATCAACAATCAAAATATAGAGTCAAAAATAAATAGAACAAATAGATAAAAACAGTACATTGTATCGATAATAACGAAACATGTTCGCTTGCAGCAAAGCTGCATAAATCAACCCTGGATAGACTACAAGATTATGGAATGGCTCAACTATCATCATTTGTTCTACTTCTGGACTGTAATGCAGGAAGGGAGCATCACCGCAGCAAGCACCAAGCTCAGCTTAGCTCAGTCAACGGTGAGCGCTCAATTATCAAGGTTTGAAGAGAATTTAGGGGAAAAACTGTTCAGGCGGGTAGGTCGAAATATCGAACCCACAGACATGGGGCACCTTGTCTATCGGTATGCAGATGAAATATTTTCGCTGGGTCGAGAAATGATGGACTCTGTGCGCGGTCGGCCGGTTGCCGGCCCCTTATCGCTGAAAGTCGGCATTGTTGATGTGATTCCAAAACTTGTGGCCCGAAAACTACTTGAACCAACAGGGAAATTGCCTGAAAAAGTACGTCTCATTTGCCACGAGGGAAAAGATGAACAGTTACTTGCCGAATTGGCCCTACATAATCTCCATGTGGTTTTGACCGATACTCCACTACGATCAAGTTTAAGTATCAAGGCCTACAATCATCTTCTGGGTGAGTGTGGTATTTCTTTTTTTGGGATCGAAAAAATTGCCAAACCGCTACAGATCAATTTCCCTTATTCTTTAGACGAAGCGCCCATGCTCATGCCCATGCCCATGAGCTCATCAAGGGGCATGGTTGATCAGTGGTTCGAAAGCATTGGGGTCCACCCTGTGATCGTTGGCGAGTTCGATGATAATGCGTTGGTTAACGTGTTTGGTCAAGCTGGTGAAGGTGTTTTCATGGCTCCAACAGTTATCGAGAAAGAAATTGAACAACAGTTTCAAGTCCGGTTGATTGGACGTACAAATAAAATAAGGGAGAAGTTTTATGCTATTTCAGTGGAGCGGATTATCAGGCATCCTGCAGTAGCCGCGATCTCTGAGGCTGCGCAGCAGAAACTCTTTTTTGAATGTAAGTAAGCAGGGGTGCCAAATGACAAAAGCCCTGCAGGGATTGCGCGAATACAACCAACACAGCCGCAACAGTATATAAGCGAGATGAGCCAAGCAAAGAGTTGCCCCTTCCATGTGGTCCCGGATAACCAACGATGAACTGAAGCAGATTGTGAACGAAAGAAAGGGTGGGCGGCAATTGTAGCAAATGTGGAGGACAGGTATAGAATTCATACTATCCTATACTATGCTGACATTCTTTCAGGAGGAATAAGATGATCGGTGCAATTGCTGGAGATATAATCGGTTCTGTCTACGAAGCAATGCCTATCAAGTCCAAGGATTTTCCATTTTTTCAAAAGGCCAGTGTCTTTACGGATGATACCGTCCTTACGGTGGCGGTGGCCTCGGCTATTCTTAAGAAGTGTGAATATGCCTCATCTTTGAAACTCTTTGGACGGAAATATCCGAATGCAGGGTATGGTGGAGCTTTCTTCCGGTGGTTGTTTTCTCCCAACAGTGAACCCTACAACAGTTGGGGGAACGGCTCGGCAATGAGAGTAAGTCCTGTTGGTTTTGCATTCGACACAGTTGAAGAAGTGTTAGCTGAAGCTCAAAAAAGCGCGGAGGTTACCCATAATCACCCTGAGGGAATCAAGGGTGCTCAGGCAACAGCGTTGGCAATCTTGTTGGCCCGCATGGGAGCAAGTAAAGCAGAAATCAAGCAAGAGATCTCCAGGTATTTTTCCTATGATCTTACTCGAGACCTTGATGCAATACGGCCTCAATACTCTTTTGACATTTCCTGTCAAGGCTCTGTGCCTGCATCAATTATTGCCTTTTTAAGCTCTACTGACTATGAGGATGCGATTAGAAATGCGATCTCTCTGGGAGGTGATAGCGATACAATGGCTTGCATTGCCGGCGGAATAGCACAGGCCTATTATAAGAAGATTCCAGAGGAGATTGTCCACCAAGTCAGGCAAAGGCTGCCCCAATCTTTTTGGGAAATTATTTCTGAGTTTAATAGGAAGTTTGGTTTGCAATAAGTGAGGGAAGGGATTGCTCATTCTGCCCCCCTTTTATTGCAATTGAGGATATCTAAGAATGCCTTAGCGTAAATTTACGCACGAATGTCCATGGCACCCTTTGCATCAAAACAGCGGCTACTGATTCATTCTTGGGGGCCAGGTTTATAGGAGATATCTGGACTTTTGGAAATCAGAAATTCACAGTAAGAAGGTAAAATCAGTGGCAATACTCTGTGTTTAGAACTGCCAGTTCTAATCTTCGATCTGTTTTTGCACGATTCTGTTGTGGCATAAATCAATTGCACCTTAAAGTGCTACCTGAGAACGGCAACCGAGATAAGAATTTCCCCGCTCGATTAAAGGAAAATATCAAAAGTTAAGAATATTCCTTTGCTCTCCGAATCAGGGTCCGTTTGCGGTGATTAAGGCTACTATTCACCGCATGATTTGCGTTTTTAATACCCTTTGCGGCAAATATTCTATATAATCACCGCATATGATACGGAGATTATGCATGTGGATTTATGAAGAGAAAGACTGGCCAAATTTTACCTGGGACGATCAAACCCTTGCGTTGTTGCTCGCCGATGCTCGGCATCGGCAGGGGCGTTTACTGGGTAAGATGGAGGCGTTAGGTTTCCCGATCAGACAGGAGGCCAGCCTGAATATCCTCACAACTGATGTTGTAAACTCGTCAGCTATAGAGGGCGAAAAACTTGATACTGATGAAGTCCGATCTTCTATTGCTCGAAGATTAGGTATTCCGCTACAAAACAACAAGTCTATCGGTCGCGATGTTGAAGGCATTGTTGAGATGATGTTGGATGCGACACAAAATTTCAATCAGGCTTTGACAGAGGAACGTCTGTTCGACTGGCATGCGGCTTTGTTTCCGACAGGTCGAAGCGGTATGCATCGTATCACCGTTGGTGCTTGGCGACCAGCAGAAGCAGGCCCGATGCAGGTTGTGTCTGGTCCAATAGGGCATGAAACGGTGCACTATGAGGCGCCGGAAGCATCCAGGCTTGATGCGGAAATGGCGAAGTTTCTCTCGTGGTTCGAAACTGACTTGAGGCTGGACCCAGTGCTTAAAGCGGGTATTGCCCATTTATGGTTTGTCACTATTCACCCATTTGAAGACGGCAATGGACGAATTGCTCGTGCAATTGCGGATATGGCTCTGGCAAGGGCAGATGGAACATCTAGTCGCTTCTATTCTATGTCCAGACAAATTGAGAAGGAACGCAAAGCATACTACACACAGCTTGAAAGACAGCAAAAAGGCTGTGTCGATATTACCTCTTGGCTGTCATGGTTTTTGAATTGCTTTTCGCATGCTGTTGATAATGCAGAAGATACACTATCCTTGGTCCTATTTAAGGCGGAACTGTGGAACCGGGTCAATTTTGACCCAGTGAATGAACGACAGCGGCTTATTATAAATCGCATGCTCGATAATTTTAAGGGACACATGACCACATCGAAATATGCCAAGTGCGCCAAATGTTCATCGGACACTGCACTTAGGGATATACGAGAACTCGTCACCCGGCATATTCTAATTCAAAATCCGGGCGGAGGACGAAGTACAAGTTACCGTCTGATCACGGCAAAAGAACTGGAACAATTCGGTGATGAGGTGGCAAGAAAAAACCGAAAGTAAAAGAGTTTAGGTCACGGTTTGATATATATAGTGCCAGTAAGTTAGGTTGCCTGCGGTCACCCGACAGGCAGCATCTTAACCCGTGGCCGATGGCAATCTAACCGTAGGTGACCATTGATAAGGTTAAGCAAATGGAAAATTATTTTGGATTGACCTTCTTGATTGTCCATTTCGGAAATAACTCCTGATGAAGGTAAATTGAACCGGATTTTAGTGCCGAAAACGGCTGTAGGCAGGCCATTTGAGGTATAATTTAACCTTATCAGTCATTTCTGCAGAACATTAAACTACCTCAGAAATGTCTACCTTAAATCGCGTTCTCAGGGTGATACAAACGGCACATTATTCCTCTTTCCTGTATTCTCGGTGACACGATAATATTACCTGACAGAGTGCCTCACCACTTATTTTTGTGTTGGAAGCATGATGGTGGTCCCTCCAATGATCATGGAAATGGAGTAACATTTTTGGGAAGATATGGAGCTGAAGACCGACTTGTCAGCATCGGTCATAAACAGGAAGAAGGTCGGGTTAGAGCCATTGTCCAGATTCGTTACCTTCGACCTGGCAGTATCAAGCCCAACGCGCAGTTACCAAACCTACGCTATCTTTGGTAAGGTCAACTCCATAGTTGCTCCATTTCTGATCAATTCTATGGAAATAGAAAGGTCTATCCTCTCAGGAAGAAGGTTATGCTGAGGGATTATTGGAAATATGAGAGAGCCATGACTTATCTTCAGTCCGCTTCCTACCCAACAAGTTGATGGTATGCAGCAATGAGATCATAAGAACGGCGGCTCTCGACTTGCTCTTTTAGTTATCTTCAACCCGGCTGGAATCAGTCCTTCAATGATCTTGTCGATCAAGTCAGGCACTTTTACATACTTGCCTATCAGCTCTTTTGCTTTACTGGAAAAATCTGGTACCAGTTCAAGCAGTTCTTCAGCGGCCTTTTGAGCTTCATGCACCTTCCCCATCCTGCTGAGGGCAGCCGCACGCATGAGAGGATCGTAGAACAGGTCGGGGTAATTAAATTTCAGCGCTTCGGCGAAGGCATTTTCATAGTCACCCTGGTGGTAATAATCCATGAACAAGGCAAGATGAAACCACCTTGGATGGTAAGGGTTGAGCACCATCCCTTTGGCCAGGAGATCACGACCACGTTCCCACTCTCCATAGAGGCAGAGGTGCCAACCGGCAACGCCGACAATGTAGGGCGCATTGGGGTTAAGGGCGACAGTTTCGGTTACACTTTTCAAGAACAATTTCTTGTCGCCGCGATGAAAATGTACCAGGGTTATCGCGTCCTGTACGAATTGATTATCTTTATCAAGGGCCATACCTTTTTTGGTGCAGGCAAGTGCTTTATCAAGAGAGTCGGCCCTATCAAGAAAGCCGAGAGCGTGGTTGTCAGCATGCAGATGGCCGAGCATGGCCCAGGCCAAGCCATAATTTGGGTCCAGCTGCACCGCCTCTTCAAGCGCATTTAGCGCTTGCTTGAAGGATTCCAGGGTCAACACCGTCTCATAATGGTAGAACTTCAATACGGCGTCATATGTTTTCAGATCCGATGGTCTTTTCTTGCGTGACTCCTTTGACAGGCGTCGATTAATTAACCCATAGTGATCGGCGATACTGCCAACCACTTGTTGCGCGATAGTTTCCTGCATTGCGATCAGGTCAACGGCAGCAAGTTTCTCCTTGTAGCTCATGCCCCAGACCTGTTCAGCTGTGAGGGTGTCGAAAAGCTGGATTGTTGTCTTGATTTCAGCAATCCCTATTCGGATACTGCCAGCGAGCAGGAAGCGCACGCCAAGTTCCTGACCGATCTTTTTAGGATCTGCCTCTTGATCCTTGAAATGCATGGCCGACTGTGCAGCGATGACAGAAAGATCCTGAAATCTTGCCAGCTCAGAAGTCAACTCCTCGGTCAGGCCGTCAGCGAAATAGTCGCGCTCTTCATTACCTGATAGATTTTTCAGTGGCATGAGTACTATCGAGGGTCCTGGTAAAAGAAGTTCCCGCCCTGATGCTTTCTGCTGCCAATCATCACCGCCGCGAGATTGCCTGGTGTCCTTGAACAACGGTACGTAAGCACCTTTGGGGATCTCTATTCTTACTGGGCTTACTTCATTTGAGGCGAGATAGTAATTTTCGAGGGCACGGCGCAGTCTTCCCGCTTCCACCCGAACAATCGGGTCCACCTGAGGATTAAAAGAAGAGGGCCGATCGTACACGGCGATGGCCACCGTATAGGCTTTGAGCTGAGTTGCTCTGCCTTGTAAGGTCTGTTCCACGATGAATTTCAGAAAACGTTTCTGTTTTTCCGAAGCGTTGAATCGAGAACTCTGGATGAGACGTTCCAAATGGGTTCGAACAATCTCTTCTGGCGCATCGTCACGGCAACCGTCAACTTTCATTATGGTTCACTAAATTCTAATTTGTTCAATATCTTGAATTGCCTTTGTAACATGTACGTTACAGTAACGTACTTACCTGCACGATCTAAAAATTATATAATTGTACTAACCGTGAATATACGATTCTGGTCCAGCAGGCAATTAAAGGCCGCGTACATCAAATGGCAGGTCCATTTATGACTGATCTACTCACGATACTGCAAAGGCGCTTCCCTGAAGAGAGCGAAAAAATCAGACAACGACTTGACGAAGATCCCACGCTCAAGGAGATAGAAGAAAATTATTGCGACTGTGTCACTGCTCTGCAGCATTGGCGCCGGTCAAAAGCACCAGAGGCCCGAGCTAGAATCGTAGAATATTCTACATTTTCAAAGGAAATAGAGCAAGAGGCAATAAATACTTATGAAGCACACGTTTCACAGTCGAGAACCTGATTCAAACTCTATTCCATTTCAATTGAGGAACTACTATGCGCACAGAAAAAATATGTCTACTGCTCACGTTTCTAATGCTTTTTAGTGGCGGCACTCTGGCTCAAAGTCAAGAGCAAAAATCAGGCGGCGATGATTTAGCGGCCAAAACACAGAATCCGGTTGGCGCCATGTACAGTTTACCTTTCAAGTTCAGTTTTGATTACGGCGCCGACAATGGTGAGGCAAGTTTTCTCAATATTCAGCCTGTCTTGCCACAGACAATCGGGGAATGGAATTTAATTCACCGCGTCATTGCGCCTCTCATTGATACCCCTGGCGCAGTGACTGGGACACCGGAAATTCCAAACCCAATTCCAGGAGACGGCGCCACTGGCCTCGGCGATATCAATTACTCTGTCTTTCTATCTCCTGCTGAGCCTGAAAAAATCATCTGGGGTCTTGGGCCTTCACTCATGATGGACACTGCCACAAACGATCAACTGGGCAGCGGTAAATGGAGCCTCGGCCCTACCGCAGTTGTACTCGTGCAGCCGAAGCCCTGGACATTAGGACTCCTTGGCAGACAACTCTGGTCCTTTGCAGGGGACTCCGACCGCAACAGCGTCAGCCAGCTGCTTCTTGAGCCTTTCATTAACTATAACCTGGAAGGAGGTTGGTATTTAATCAGCGATATGATCATCACCGCTAACTGGGAGGCGGACTCCGGAAATCGATGGACTGTGCCGCTGGGAGGCGGTTTCGGTAAAATGTTTGCAATCGGCAGCCAGAAAATGAATACCAAGCTGGAAGCCTATTACAATGTTGAGAAACCAGATGGTGCTCCGGACTGGTCTTTCTCCTGGACCTTACAATTCTTATTTCCAAGGTAAGGTGTGCAATTATGAAATTTATAACAAGTATATTGTTGGGTCTATATCTATCTATCGGGTTGAGCACAGCCGTTTTATCTCAGCAAAAAGACTGGGAAGAACTACGTTCACTGCCGTTTCCTGAAAATTACCCAACCAAAGAATCCGCCGACCGCCTTTACGACGAAGTCCTCTTCCAACGCGCTTGCCAGGTCGTCATCTGGTCCCTGCCGGCCACCGCCCTGTGGGCAATGAAGAAGGGCTCGGAAGCCGAGTTCGGCGAGGGCTCCAATGTCTTTCCCATCTGGAAGGATCGCCTTAGCGCCGAAACCATTGTCAGCACCCCGAACTCCGATGTGATCTACGGAATGGGTTACCTTGATCTAAAAAAGGACGGTCCCACTGTCATCGAAGTGCCGCCAAAACTCCAAGGTATCCTTGATGACTTCTGGCATCGCCCGCTCACCGATGTTGGGTTTGTCGGCCCGGACAAGGGCGAAGGTGGCAAATACCTCATCCTGCCTCCGGACTTCAAGGGCGAGTCCCCAGAAGGCTACTTCACTTTCAAGTCCTCGACATACAACGTCTTCGTATTCTGGCGCGCTTTTCGCGATGAGGACGGAGGCACCAAGGAGGGAGTTGCTCTGATGGAGCAGACCAAGATCTATCCGCTCAGCAAAAAAAATAACCCACCGGAAATGGTGTTCCCGAACGGCACCGGTAGGGCGGCCAACATGCTCTACCCTCAGGACTACAGCTATTTCGAAGGCCTCGCTGATTTTGTGAGCAATGAGTACGTCGGCCCCGAGGATTGGTCGATGCGCGGTATGATGGCATCTCTTGGCATTATTAAAGGAAAACCATTCGAACCAGATGCCCACATGAAAGAGATTTTGGCGGCTGGTGCGGATGTTGGGATGAAGATGGCCCAGGCATTACGTCATGGGGATAAACTTCCGAACACCCTCTACTACGATGACCGCCAGTGGCACAACGTCCTCAACGTCCTCGACGTCGAGTTCAAACAGGAAACCTACATCGACATCGATGCACGCATGGGCATGTTCAAGATCGGCTATTCCATCAGTCCGGCCATGGTCATGAACATGGTCGGCAAAGGCTCCAAGTATCCCTTCGCCTACCGTGATTCCGATGGCAACCACCTCTCTGGCGGTTCCTCTTATAAATTACACCTTCCACCCAACGTCCCTGCGGAAAACTTCTGGTCGGTAACGCTTTATGATGGATATAACGCTTCCGGCTTAAAAAACGGCCAGCCATTCCCATCTATCGGATCATTAGATAAATTGAAATATAATGATGACGGATCGGTTGACCTTTATTTCGGCCCAGAACTTCCAAATGGCGCTCCAGAGGCAAATTATTTAAAAACAGTACCCGGTAAAGGATGGTTTACCTTGCTTCGTCTCTATAGCCCAAGCAAACCATTTTTTGACCAGACTTGGAAACCAGGTGACTTTGAAAAAATAAACTAAGGGAGAACTAGTATGAAAATGAGAAATTATTCTATGGCGATTGCCGCCACAGTATTCTTCCTTTCCGGAGCACACTGCGCTCAGGCTGAAAAAATACAAACACGAATCGGGGAACTAGAATTCACGTATGATTTCGCCAATGGTTACCCCACTGATGCCACGGTGGAGAAGATCTTCGACGAGATGGATTTCCAACGCGCTTGTCAGGCTTATCTCTGGGCCATTCCGGTGGTCTCAATGTCGCAGTGGCAGCATGAGCACATGGCGACACTCGGAGCTGAGAACGGCCAGATCGTTTTCATCGAGTCCTATGATGATCGTGCGGGCGGCTTGACTTACAACTCGACAACTCCCTACGTATTGCCTTTTATCGACCTGGCTGACGGACCCTGGGTCGCAGTGATGCCCGAGGGAGAGGTTCGCGGCGCCGCCCACGACATGTGGCAGATCGCCATGACCACCCTAACCGAGCCGGGCAAATACATGTTTGTTGGCCCCGGCCAGGAAGTACCTGAAGGTGAGGAGGCTGAAGGATACAAGATTACAAAGTCGCCAACCAACAGCTTGCTGCTTGGAATCCGCCTGATGTCGACCGACCGCGATGAAAGAATCAAACAACTAAAGAAGATCGAGATTTACCCTTGGGCCGAGCGCAAAAATCCGCGTCCGCGCGGCTACATTACCCCTGACGGGAAACGGTGGCTGGCCGCACAGCCACGTGGCATGGCATATTGGGAACGACTGGCGGATGTCGTCAACCGCGAGCCTGTATTCGAGCGTGATCGTTTCTTCATGGCCATGTTAAAAGAACTCGGCATCGAAAAAGGCAAGCCATTCCAGCCAACCGAACGCCAAAAGAAAATTCTTACCGACGCAGCGCTCGTGGGAGAGAGCATGGCCAAGGCAAACAACTTTGCCAAGCGCTTGAAGACCGGAAAGTACGTTAAAGGATCCCATTGGTATTTCGCCACGGTGGCCTTTCCCGACCAGAAAGCCGAGAACTATGACCAGCTCGACGAGCGTGCCGCCTGGTTCTACGAAGCGGTGACTAACAATGCAGCCATGCACGGCCAACGCACCGGTAAGGGACAGGTCTATATGGCCTCCAACAAAGACAAGGACGGTGACTGGCTCGACGGCGGTAGGAATTATGTCCTGCACGTTCCACCCGATGCCCCGGCGGAAACTTTCTGGTCCATCACCCTTTACGACGTAGACACCCGATGCCTTCTGCAGAACGAGCAGAAGATCGCCGACCGATCATCCCGCATGGACCTGATCAAGAATGCAGACGGCTCAGTAGATATCTACATGGGGCCGGATGCGCCCAAAGGCAAAGAACAGAACTGGATTCCGACGGTTGCCGGCAAAGCATGGTTTCCATATTTCCGTCTTTATTCACCCAAAAAAGCTTTCATGGATCGCAGTTGGGTACTGCCAGATATTAAAAAGGCTGAGTAAGCGGTGTAAGCCGGCAGCTAACAACTGATGCAACTGAATGGTCCCTGAACTGGACATTGCAGTTTCTGTTTCCGAGATAGATTGCCGACACATTAAATGGAGGATAAATGATGGTCACAGCGAAACCGGAGGAGAATGCATGAAAGTTTTTTGTTCACTGATTCTTGTTCTAGCACTTTAAGGGAGCGGATGGGCAACGAACCAGACCCGCAACCCGGCCCTGGATGAAACCGTTACCGTCCGTTTGGGGCCGTTCCTGGCAAACCTGGATGCTTCGGTCAAGGCATATGGACAGGAACTGGATATTGATGAGGGAGTGGATACAGTGACATCAATTTTGCCATTTACGGTCTCTGGTGCATTACACCCAGAATAAGGCTTGGAGCAGGGTCATCCGGTATCAGCAAGGAGTCTACTGAGACCCTCGGGGCTGATATCGACCTGGGAGGCCTGACCATACCAGCCGGTTTGAGTTTGAATGGCAAGTTGGAAACAGAGGTGCTGCAGGCCGCTCTCGGGTATGCTTTCTATCGCGGTGATCACAGTGAATTCGTTATTGACCTGGGAGTGAATTATACAACCCTTAAACAATCCTTTGGCGCCCAGTTGACTGGATTGCCTGGTGTGCTGGTCACTTCACTTGATGTCAGTGAACCTCTCCCGACCATTGGCATGTTCTTTAATTATTCTTTTTCCCGGGAGTTGTACCTGACAACCCGGGCGGGTCTTTTTTCCTTCGACATCGGTGATGTGGACGGGACCATGTTTGACTGCTTCGGCGGGTTGGAATATCGTCCCTGGCAGCATGTGGGCCTTGGCCTGGCCTATACCCTGAATACGGCTGACTTAACAATCAAGGGGGACATGCAGGAAACCGATGTTGAATATACCTATCACGGACCTCTTTTGTACCTGGTTGTCGGATTCTAAAATATTCATGTATCATGACCAGGGTGACGTTTAAGAAAAGATGATTCTAACCATAATCGCTCAGGAGGTTTGGCACTATGATATTGTGTCTCCGTTGCTTAATACTTCTTGTCTCCATCTGTACTCTACCCACCAGTTCAGGATTTGGCGGTGAGATAGAGGAAGGATTCGGCGACCTGCACCTTGCTGAACAGTGGTCCGGTGATTTTGACGGTATGGTTGAGCGCAAGCTCATCCGGGTGCTGGTGGTACACAATAAGATGCTCTACTTCCTTGATCAGGGCCGCCAGCGGGGTGTCAATGTTGACATGTTCGATGCCTTCAAGAAATTCATCAACAAGAAAGAGAAGAGCGGCACTGTTAAAATAAAGATTCTATTTTTACCTGTGCAGCGGGACCAGTTGTTCACTGCTTTGGCAGAGGGCAGAGGCGATATAGTTGCAGCCAACCTGACCATCACGCCTGAACGCCAGAAGTTAGTCGATTTCAGCAACCCGCTGCTGAAAGGTGTAAAGGAAATCGTCGTTGCCGGTCCGGGCCAACCGGAATTAAGATCCATAGACGACCTGGCCGGCAAAGAACTGCATTTGCGTCCCTCCAGCAGTTACTACCAGCATGTCGTTACCTTGAACAGGGATTTTGAACAACGGGGACTGGCGCCAATCATGATAGTTGAAGCAAGCGAATTTTTGGAGGACTCGGACCTGCTGGAAATGGTCAATGCCGGTCTCATTCCCATGGTCATTGTTGACGATCACAAGGCCAGGTTCTGGGCAGAGATCTTTGAAAAAGTTATCCTCTATCACGATATCGCTGTCAATGAAGGGGGCGAGATCGCCTGGGCTTTTCGTAATGACAGCCCCAAACTTGCTGCTGTCATTAATGAATTTGTCCAGCAGCACAGGAAAGGATCACTGCTCGGCAACATTATTTTCAAACGCTACCTGAAAGACAACAAGTGGGCCCGCAATGCATTGGATCCCGAAGAGATGGGAAAATTTGAGAAAGTGGTCGGCCTTTTTGAAAAATACGCTGACACCTATGATTTTGACTATCTCATGACCGGGGCGCTTGCCTACCAGGAGTCCCAGCTCGACCACAGTAAAAAAAGCCATGTCGGCGCTTTGGGCATCATGCAAATACTACCTTCAACAGCTGCCGGCAAGAATGTCGGCATACCGGATATTGAACAGCTTGAGAAAAACATCCATGCCGGGCATAAGTACCTGCGGTTTATTCAGGACCGGTATTTCAACGATCCACAGATTGATACTCTCAATAAATACCTGTTCACCTTCGCAGCGTACAATGCCGGTCCGGCCAAAGTGAACCGGTTGCGGCAGGAAGCAGAAAAGAAAGGACTCGATCCCAATGTCTGGTTCCAGAACGTCGAGGTCATTGCCGCAAAACGGATCGGCCGTGAAACAGTGCAGTACGTCAGCAATATCTACAAGTATTATATCTCCTACAAGCTTGCCCAGGACAAAGCGGGCAGGGGAAAGGGTAAACCCAAATGAATATAAAAGGAGGAGTGTTATGCAATGGAACAGAACCATACGGTACCGTCTTATTTCGATTTGTGCAGTTGTATCCCTTATGGCGGCCGCGCTCTATGGCTGTGCCACCCATGGCCAGACAGGCTCGCTGGCCGGTGCCGGGGTGGGAGCCCTTATCGGCCAGGCGATCGGAAGGAATACGGGCGGTACCCTTATCGGTGCCGGTATCGGTGCCGGGGTTGGTTACCTGATCGGCAATGACCAGGATAAAAAAGCTGCATCCATGCAACAGGCACCTGAAACCGGCGTTCTGGGCGGGACGAAATGGAAGGCGGTCAGCATGGACCCTGTTCCGTCCCCGCCGTACGAAACATATCTCATTGAATTCGGACAAGACGGTTGGCTCAAAACGACAGAAACGTTTTCCGATGGTACGAGTAAGACCGATAAAGAGCATTACCGGGTGGCGGGTGACACCCTTATAATCAATAATCCTGGGTATATGGTTAACGCCAAGTATGCCTTGGAGAACAAACGGCTTAAGGTCATGCTTGATGAATACAATGCTGAATTCATGCAAGTGAAGTAAGATGTTCAGATTCAACTTGAAATTCGCAAGCCCTGATTCTGTTCAACTTGATCCTTACCCATCCCAGTTTTCGCGATATTCAGTAGCGATATTTCGCGAAATATAAATATTTACCTGATTACCACTAAAACTCAGCAAGGTATCATGTTATTTTGTGTAACTCGTTGTCATTTCGACCAAAGGGAGAACCGGTCATGAAGAGTATAAAATTTATCATAACAACATGCTGCTTGCTTTCATTCCTTGCCCTCTTTGCGGTCAATTCCAACGGATGCACTGGCATAATGCTCAAAGCCAAGGATAACACGGTTGTTTACGGCCGGACCATGGAGTGGGGAGCCTTCGACCTGAATTCCCGTGTTGCGATCGTGCCTCGCGGTTACAGCTTTACCGGACAGACTCCCGACGGATTCAATGGCAGGCAATGGAAGGCCAAGTATGGATTCGTCGCCATCGACGTACTGGAGAAGGACAAATTTGGCGATGCCATGAACGAGAAAGGTCTGGCCATCGGTGCATTTTATCAGCCCGGCTTTGCGTCATATATGAAGTACGATAAGGCCAGCGTGGCTGACACCATTTCGGCCGTTGACCTTGGCGCTTATGTACTCGGAAATTTTGCCACAGTCGATGAGGTGGCAGAGGGGATAAAAAGGGTTCGGGTCGTCGGTCTTGCGATGGAGGAAATGGGTGGAATCGAAGTTCCGTTGCACTGGATGGTTGTAGACAGGACCGGCAAGTCGATCGTCATTGAGTATCTCAAAGGTGAGCTGCAGATTTTCGAGAATCCGCTGGGTGTCATCACCAACTCTCCAGAGTATCACTGGCACATGACCAACCTGCGAAATCATGTCAACCTGTCGGCAATCGCCCTACCGGCAATAAAACTCGAGGACATCGACTTTCATCCGCTGGGCGCGGGCAGCGGCATGATCGGCTTGCCGGGAGACAATACTCCGCCATCACGCTTTGTTCGCGCGGTAGCCTGGACCCAAACAGCCCGCCCCACGGAAACATCCACGGAAACGATTTACGAACTGCTACGAATTCTCGACAATTTTAATTTACCGCTCGGTAGCGCGGAAGGATCAGGCCAGGCAAACAAAATGCTCGAGGGGATGCGCAGTTCGACCATATGGACCTCGGCATGGGACCTCAATAAGGGAATCCTCTACTATCACACACAGCACAATCGTCGGGTAAGGATGTTGCGTGTAACGGAACTCGATTTTGCGAAGAACCCTCACACCATCGTCCATCTCCCTCTCGACAAGGAGAAAGTGCAGGACTATGAGGATATCACACCGGGCAGGTAGTCAGGTGCAGGCCACAAGCGCCAGTCTGCCGCCTGCTTATTCCAGGCGGAGATTCATGTTCGGGGTGTTTCTGTTTGTCTGCGGCCGTCTAACGTTTTTGCTGATTCCGCTCGTACGCAGTTCTTCTCTCGATAAGGGTTGGAAAAATGTGCTTTCGGTGTAGTGCGTATTCGAGTTGCCCGATCTGTTCACCGTTCTCGCCGCAGCGGTGCTCGGCAAGCAAGGCTTTACGCGTCTCAAAGAGCTCCTGTTTGGCTTGCTGCATCGCCTGGCGCCGCCTGCAAGGGTGAGCAAGCTCCGCTATCGGGTAGGCCTGGTCATGTTTTTTTTTGCCGATTGCCATAGGATGGGCATATCCATACCTAGACGAGATACTGCCGGCAATTGCACAGTATCGGCTCGGGTTGAGCATCGGCGGCGATGTTATTTTCGTTGCCAGCTTTTTGGTGCTGGGGGGTGATTTTTGGGATAAGCTTGGTAACCTGTTTACCCATAAGTCAGTGGCTCCCGGAACTGCATCCGGCAACGGTAGACGGGGATGATTGGTGACAGGGATGAACAGCACGCGGAAAACTGAATCTGCTGAAACGAAGAGCTCGGCTCCATTCGGCTGGCGGCTACAGGCCGGGGTAGTGCTGTTCGGGCTCAGCCTCGCGGTGCCGGTGGTCGGCGTTCCCGTGGTGGGCTTCCTGCACCTGGACGGAACGCTCACCGCGACCCTGTCCGGGGGGCTGCTGGCGGCCGGTGAACTGCTCGGTCTGGCGGCGGTTGCGGTTATGGGTAAACCCGGCTATATCTATTTGAAAGGCAAAGCCGCCGCCCTGCTCAAGCGCCACGGCTCGCTACAGCACGTCAGTAGGTTTCGCTACCGCATTGGCCTGGTGCTGTTCTGCTTACCACTGATCTTCGGCTGGGTATCGGTGTATATTCCCCGGTTCCTTCCCGGATTTCAGCAGAATCCGTTGCCCTATGCCATGGCCGGGGATCTCATGTTCATCACCAGTTTTTTCGTCCTCGGAGGAGACTTTTGGGATAAGCTGCAATCCCTTTTCCGCCATAAAGTAAACGGAACTTAACCGATAACTCGCAATGCACTGGGACCGAGAATAAAGCAATATCGTGGCTCGCAGCAGCCCTTGATGCACGGCATATGCATTCTTAAAGATCTTGTGGCTGTCCGACAAACGAGGTAAAGAGGGGGGCTGTTTGATGCATGGATTCGGCACACCGTTTGACCTATTAGAACCGGGTGAACAAGATATCATCGCTATCGTCATCAACAGAAGCGATCATATATCGGCACTCATTTCAACCGGAATAGGGATTGCGATAGACAGCGACGCCCATCTCATCGTATATGCATTGCCGGAGTTGGATCTTTCCAAACTCAGTGCTTCACTGGCACGAATCGAGCAAGATCGGATTACCATCGAACGAGTAGACAGCAAAAGACCGGCAGCCCATATTCTTCGCAGTCTGAAACCTTTCCATCCTATTCTTATTGGCTTAGCGCTCGAGATTGAGAAGCACGATCCTCGGTATCCCGCAGGAAAGGAACTCGACCAGATCGTTCAGCAGGCTCGATGTCCGGTATATCTGGTCAAGAGCGAACGGGAATGGAGTCTTCCCGCTTCGCCGCGAACCTTTATTCCGTTCTGGGACGATGATAACTCTCGATTTGCCATCGATACGGCATTTGCCGTTAATCCACAATTACACATCACCTGCGCAATAGTCGTACCAGAGGAAGCCGATACAGCAGATCTGGCAATGCAGGAAGAAGCGTTCTGCCAGCAAACTCAGAAGTGGAGCGATAGCCCCTGCTTTCATCGCAAAATTTTGCGGGGCACGGATGTGCGGGCTACTCTGCTTGGCGAGGCTCGCACCTACGATTTTTTTCTGGTCGGGGCGAGTAAAGGTAACTGGTTGACTCGGACGCTTTTCGGCGATACCCGGGTCGAACTGATCAACGAGTACGATGGTCCGGGTATCATTATCAGAGAGTATCAGGGGCGGGCTGGCGCTTCTTTTTCAGCTGGCTGGCGGTTCTTGGACAATCTGTTGCCGACCCTCTCGAAGGCAGACCGCATCGAAGCATATCGTACGATTCGCCGCGGCGGCAGACCAAGCCGCGATTTCTTTACCATGATCGCCCTGTCGGCTGCCATTGCCAGTCTTGGTCTTGTTCTCGACAGTGGCGCCGTGATTATCGGAGCCATGCTGGTGGCTCCTCTGATGTCCGCGATTGTCGGGATGGGAATGGCCATCATACAAGGTGATGCCCGTTTCCTGGAGCAAACGTTAAGAGCAACGTTAAAAGGAACGCTGATTGCCATTGTAACCGGTTTTCTGCTCGGCCTGATCAATTTTCACGGCGAGGCCACCGCTCAGATGCTGCAGCGGACGGCACCTTCAATACTCGATCTTGCCGTCGCTTTAGTTTCCGGCGTAGCAGCCGCGTACGCCATCTGCAACAAAAATGTCAGTAACTCACTTCCCGGGGTTGCCATTGCCGTGGCGCTCGTGCCACCGCTGGCAACGGTTGGGGTATGCCTATCCATTGGCTATTTCTTGATGGCGTGGGGGGCTTTCAAGCTGTTTCTTAGCAACATGGTGGCAATTGTTTTTGCCAGTGCCGTCGTGTTCGCGAGTTTCGGCTTCAGGCCCGATTTCAATGCGACCACCAGAGAGCGCAGAACCAGGATATTCACCCGGATATTCAGCGCCTCGGGATCTCTGGTAATCGTAATGTTACTGCTACTTATCGTTGAAACGAGACAGGAGATTAACCAAACAAGCTTTGAAGAAGAAGTTGAAAATGAACTCACATCCTTTCTTGAAGCGCTCGAAATACCAGCCGTTCTCACTGAATGGAAACTTTCAGCCACCAGCTCTGGTAATAGCCAGGTCGATGTGACACTCAAGTCACCAAGAAGCCTCACAGCCGAAGAACACAAAAAACTTCATGAGCGAGTGATCCAGAGTCTTGGCAACCCGGCGGTGTTGCATATAGATATAGAGCCTGTATCGAGAAATTCTAACAACTAATCTACTTAACAGACAATGATTATTGATCGTGCCCTCCGATCCATTTTCATTTTGAAATAGATATTGCCTTACCTAATCTTGGCCAATCTGCCGGTTTTTCTCAACTAACCTTGTTCCTGAATCCATAAAGTTACGCTGCCTTCAAATCCTAACAACAAAAGTGCAACCTGAGAGTTGACCTTATCCATGAGAGGTTACAGGGACGCATGATATCACAATGAAAGAGGCTAGTATTGGCAATGTTAACCATTTAAGCAATTCTGCACATTTACACTATTCCTGTACATCCACTGTACGAGAAAAACGAACAAGGTAAACGAGTTTTACGGGAAAAGAGGCTCCGCGTAGTCAAGTGATTCCATAAACGTCGGATGCTCCCAGTTGAGTGTGATTCCCATTGTTTTCTGTCATGTTATAGAAAAGAAATTGAATTACTCTGATGCATTGAGGATAACGTGAAAAAAATGACGATTTACAACATAAATTACTTTTAATATCCGGAGCACTACCCCTCGCTGGCAAACAACTTATGAATATAAACAAAACAGATGCAGCAAAAGACCCACTAGGTGCCATGCTGCTTGAATATATGCATGGCAATATAGGAGTATCCATTACAGTAGAAGCAGAAAATTTCGAGATGACAACCATGACTGGCGCAACCATGTTCAGAGAGTATTCCGAAATGGAACAACTCGAACAGCATGCTCTTGCATTATGTAAAGGTAAAATCCTTGATGTTGGTGCGGGTAGCGGTTGTCACAGTCTGTTTTTGCAACAACAGGGAAAAGACGTCCATGCTCTTGATATTTCCCCAGGTTGCGTGCAGGTCTTAAATGAACGCAAGATACAGCATGTTATTCATCAGAATCTTTTTTCACTTAAAACATGTCAATACAACACAGTTCTTATGTTAATGAACGGTATAGGCATCTGCGGTACTGTCGACGGTCTTCACTTTTTTTTTCAATTCATCCCGACATTACTGGCAGAAGGTGGTCAGATTCTTGTCGATTCAACCGACCCGTTTGTGCTTGATGGTATTTCGAGGGAAGATTACCACCCTTCTGAAATTTACCCTGGTGAGACTGATTTTATAATGAAATACAAAAAGATTTCTTCCGAACAATTCAGTTGGTTGTATGTCGATTTCGACACCCTTCAATCATTCGCTGAATTTTACGGTTTTCAATGTGAACGGATCATTGCCGGCTCCGATGGTGAATATCTTGCTAAAATTCACTCCCACTCACATTGAATGACGACACATAAAATCGGCCATATTACAGGTCGACTTTCTCTACATTCCGGTTCAGTAACTCAGAACTGTAACTCCTTCTTCAAATAAGGCAGGACAGGTTGTGTCGGATCCTCCAACCTTTTCACTGGTGGTGTTTTGGAAGAGACTGTCAAGCTGAAGTGGGAGCATTGCCAGGCGTTTTGAGTGCTTTTGCAGCTGACTTGCCGACACCTTCCACTGCACTGGATGTAATGACTGTTTTGCGCAGGAAAGCGTCCCGCTTGAGTCGGTCTTTAAAGTAGATATTTGTTGTAAGGGGGTATTTTTTCTTCATTGTTTTGATATACATCAGTCCTAGAGATAAAGAAATAGGCTGGTACAGCAGGATATTTCTCTGCTGGTAAATACAAATAAGTGAAATATGGCATAAGGAATGGGAGAAATTTGATCGCCTCGGTATTGGTTCAACATATTGAGCAAGGCTTCAGGATTATCCCAAAAGTTTCAAGGCGAATACAGTCTAGGATTCCCAGTTGTTAAATGGTTGAAAGCCAAAGGTAATGCCCCGCTCGCTGCATCGGTTAATTTTTAACCAGCCTTTACGGGTTTTGATCCGTTCCACCTGTCTGTAACCATAGATCGCTGCAACGGCCAACAGTGCGATCAGCAAAAAAACATATGCCATGATGTTCTCCTTAAAAATCGAATATGTGTTTGCTCTATTGAAAACCACCTTAGCATAGGTGGTAGGACAGATAGTGACCGATCAAAAAAACTCATACATACTTTGCGTTACCTGTGTAAGCTCAATTGTCCACAGGCCGCGTTTCCAGCCAGACAGCAACGCTGTCACGTTTGCCCTTGCTGTCGATGAGCGTGATTTGTGTCTGGCCTGGTCCCTGTGGAGTATAGGCTGCAACAGAATCACTGGTGGCGGGACCAAGAGGCCGGCCATTAATCAGCCAGTAAAAAGGTGGGGTTCCGCCGTAGCTCTTTAGTGCAAGGTCCGCTGGATTTTTTGCGGTTTCAGTAAGGTCTAGAGTGCTGCCGTCCACAGGGAAATAAATCTTTGGTTTTCTCGCTGCAAAGGTATCCGGCTGTTCACCAGCAAACCATTGAAGGTGAGCTGGTAATTGATCGTAATCAACCAAAAGGACACCAGGTGGAGGCGCTGCATCTCCATCCAGGGAGCTTGTCTGGGGCAAACTCGCAAAAACACGGCGCAGAACCGGCACCGCAGTGTTGGCGCCAGTGGTCTCTTTACCGTAACCTCCATCGGGTCGTCCCACCCAGATCCCTACCGTATAGTCGCGGTTATAGCCAACCGCCCACGCATCGCGAAATCCATATGAGGTTCCGGTCTTAAAACGTACTGTATTGCTCCGTCCCCCAATACCCGGCTGGTTGGCAGATGCAGGCAAAGTGGGCAGACTGGCATCCACGTACCACGCTGCAAGCGGTGAGAGCAGTTTTTCGTTTTTAGTTGGCTCTCTCTTGAGAATTGTTTGTAAGGCCTGATAATCGCCATTATTTGCAAGGCCGCTATAGAGAGCTACCAGATCTTGCAGGCTGCAGCCAACTCCGCCAAGGGCAAGCGATAAACCAGGATATTTCTGGTAGTGCAGAGCAACCCCGAGTTGCGAAAAACGGGAAAGCAGGCGCTGAGGACCGACGTGTTCCAACACTTGCACTGCGGGTATATTCAAGGATTGTTGTAATGCCTGCCGTGCTGAGATCCATCCATGATAGTTGCCGTCAAAGTTGGCTGGCCCATAGGCGTCAAAACGCCGGGGCCTGTCAAGGATTCTGGTCTCAGGGTGGAGTCTCCCTTGTTCAAAGGCAAGGCCATAGATAAAGGGCTTGAGTGTTGAACCTGGTGAACGGATAGCGCGGGTCAAATCGAGCTGGCTGGTTTGAAAGTCACCAGAACCGACATGGACCAATATCTGGCGGGTTTGATTGTCCACCACCAGTAATGCCAGGGTTTTGCCGGATGGTAATTCCTGCTGCACCTGGGCTGCAATCGCCTCTGCCTTTTTCTGCAGCTTATAGTTAAGGGTGGTTGTAATACGATGGTTACCGGCGTATTCCCTTCGCAGGGATTGGCTCAACTGGGGTGCTGAAAATGGTGCAGGGTATCGTTTTGCCGGTATCGGCTGGAGAGCGGCAAGCTGAGCGTCTTCTGTACTCAGCAGCCCTGAATCTCTGAGGCGATGAAGCACTCCCTGACGAGCCCGTTTTGCCCGCAAGGGGTGGAGATCCGGACGTCTGCTTTCAGGTGATTGGGGCAGACTGATCAACAGTGCGGCCTGGGAAGGGGTAAAATGGGTAGCAGCTGCGTGAAAATAAAAATGACTTGCTGCTTCGATGCCCTGTATGTTGCCACCATAGGGTGCAAGGCTGAGATACAATTCCAGGATAGCCTGTTTGCTTAGGCTTCGTTCAAGGCGCAGTGCCTGGACCATCTCTACCAGCTTGCCGGCAATTGTCCGGGGACGGGGCTCGAGTAGTCGTACCGTCTGCATGGTAAGAGTAGAGGCGCCTGAGACTACTCTGCCGCTTGCTAAAGTTTGTAAGGTTGCACGTGCAACAGCAAGGAGGTCTACTCCTGGATGCGTCCAGAACCGCTTATCCTCATAAGCCAGGAGCTGGTCGATGAATTCTGGATCGGTTTTCTGCAAACGGGCGGGCAACCTCCAGAATCCATCATCAGTAGTAAAGAGGCGAAGTATCTCCCCCTGCCGGTCGACCACCCTGGTCGACCACGCGACCTCTTCCGGGACCGGCGAGGGGAGAATACGATCCAGGAACCAACATGCACCCAGCAAGAGGGTAAGACCTATACAGGTTACGTGCAGGACACGCCAAACAGGTTTACTTGCCAATGGTTACTTGTCCGGCTTTGGTCCTGGCCCGATACTCTGGTTGATACATATCTTCCACCTCTGATGGCGGCAGGGTGTAGGTTCCGGGAGTGACAGCGCGCACGAGATACGTCAGCCTAAATGTACGACTGCTTGTGTCATACTCGTCCCTGTCCAGAGCCTCCGTGTTAAACGCTGCCACATAGCGATCATCAAGCGCATCTTCGTAAAGAGTCGGGCTGCTCTCTGCCAGCCAGCTGAAGATTGACTCTTGATCTGTGTTTATCGTTGTTTTTTCAATCTCAAACCCTGCGGGCAGTAAGTCTACGATCAGGGCGCGATACTCTTTTGATGCCGCAACTTTGCCCTCCAGTACAACCACAAAAAGATCTCCCTGTTGGCATTCCATATTCATGGTTATCGGTTCACCATCATCATTGTACCACCTGCGTTGCAGACTGAACCCTTTGGCTGCTGCTGGTGGTTCTTGAGCAGGTGATCCCTGGAGAGTGGTCGATACCCAGACAGCGGTTTGACCACTATTGAGCAGGCTGGTGGCCGTTGCAAGCTCCTGCCCGCTACGCTGCAGCAGGAAAAAGTCTTTATCCTGGGCAACGGCCTTGCCGTCAACCTCCAGGAGCAGCGGTTGACTTGCCTCCAGGGTAAGAGCCGCCATCACCAACCACGCCTGTTCCTGGGTTGAAAGGTATTGTTTGTTTGCCAGCAGTCTTGTGAGTTCTTCCCAGGCAGCAGCCGGATCAGCAAGGGCTGGATTTGATGCATGCATCACATTGATCGTACCTGCAAGATCACGCAAACGGGTACCATAACTCTGCCAATATTTGGTTTCGCTTTCATCATGCTCTAAGGCTGCAGCATATCCCTTTTTTGCCCGCTCTATATCTCCCTGCAAGGCAAGGGCTCCTGAGAGTTGAGCAAGAGCAAGAGGCGTAAAAGCTGCAGCCGGGTAGTTATCAAACAGGTACCGTGCATCCTCTGGTTTTCCCAGTCCAACCCCGGCAAGCACATAATGGGCATACGCCAGTGCTGCCAAGTCATCTGGATTTGGCTGGTGAGCTTCAACGACTAGCTGCGTAAGCCACTGTATGCCCTTGTTATAAAAATAGTCGGGCACTGCAAAGCTTTGCTCACGAGCTCGGCTGAGAAACTCCATGGCATAAGAAGTCAGCCAGGGTTCTGGAGAACTTCTGTCGGACCAGAGACCAAAACTGCCATCGATTCGCTGTTTCTGCAGGATGAGATCTATGGCCTCGGCAATCCGTCCAGCAAGGTCCGTGTCCAAGGGATACTGCCATCGCTGAGCGAGGATGTTGGCGTACAGCAGAGGCATCGCCCGACTGGTAAGCTGTTCCAGACAACCATAGGGATAACGATCAAGCTCTGCCAGCAGGCCCGGGACGTCAAGATTAGGCGTGCTGCTGATACTCACGGCTACTTGCGCGGTTTCCGGATACAATCCTTGGGTGAGTTGCGAATCAACAGTCAGGGTATCGCCCGGATTAAGTCGTGAAAAATTTCTGGTCAACAAGGGAAGGTATTTCCCCCGCACATTGAGGGCAAAGTCGCCGCTGTAGCTGTAGCCTTCCGGGCCGCTGACCTTTACGTGTATTTTTCCTGAGCCGATACTCTGCGCCATGACAGAGAAGTCAACGCTCTTGCGTTTGCCGTGCTGTAAAATGACCTGTTGCCCGGCTTTACCGTTTAACCTGACCGCACCAGAAGATGTGCATTGAATATGGTATTCGCCTTCCGGGCCGTCAATATTTTCCAGCAGCACCTGTATGGTCGAATTGTCGCCTCTTGCGAGAAAACGTGGCAGCGACGGAGACACCACCACAGGATCACTCACGTGGAGATCATCACTGACCGATCCTATTTTGGTCTTGCTCCACGCTACGGCCATCAGGCGCAACCGACCATTAAAATCAGGCAAGGTAAGGGGAATGTTGACGCCCCCTTCATCACTTACCCGTACTATGCCGGAGAACAATGACACTACCCGAACATTTGATTCGGCTGCACCGCGACGAGAGGTATCTCCGGCACCGGTTCGAAGAGAAAGGGGCCGACTGTCCGGGCCGATAATCAATTGTCCGTAAAGATCACGGATTTCGGTGCCAAGCTGCTGTTTGCCAAAGAAATAGGCCTGTGGATTTGGTGAGACGAAACCTGTCATCTGCAGGACACCTTCATCCACAGCGGCCAAGGTCATGCCGATAGCCTCTCCAGGAGTCCCGCCTTCTATAGTCACCGGAATGTCGATGGTCTGTCGCGGTCTTGTTTTTTCAGGTACCTCCAGGTGTACTCCCAACTGCTTATCTGCTTGATCAACCCCAATCCAGACCAAGCCCATGGCTCTTCCCGCACCTTTCTTGTTGCCGGCACCAGGGCGATACACGGTTACCAGAGCATAGGTACCTGATCCCCATTCGGCCTGCACTGGAATGTCCAGTTCATGGGTCAGAGCATCCAGCTGAAAATGTTGAATGGAATGGACACCGGTTCCGGCAAGAATCAGGCTTGCTTCACCGGAATAAGGGGCTTTGATCCGAATATGGGCAGTTTCGCCAACCTTGTACTGTGGCTGTTCAAGGACGAGTTTCACCGCATCTGGAGCGTTGTTTGTCCCCTGCACCTGGTCACCGGCAACAAAACGTCTTGAGGCAAGCAGAGATGAATCTGCGCCGCGTACTTCTAAACGATAGGAACCTTGAGCAACATAAATGGAAAGGGCGGCAAGGGTAGCGCTGGTGGCATCAAGTTTTCCTGTTTCCATTTCCAGGTCATTCATGATTCGCTCGTAGCCCCAGTTGCCGTTTTTTATAAACCACTGGTAGTCAACCTCTTCCTCCACCAGACGATAGTGGAAGTCAGCAGCTGGAACAGGTTCGCCATCGGCATTAAGGACGATTATCTCAAAATCGGCATGACTGTTCTCGGCAACATGCTGGTTGGGGAAAAGTTGTTTGATGCCAACATATTTTTGCAGATGTCGTACTGGTAGTGAGGCATGGGCCGTAACAGCTCGCCCCTCCACATCAACCACTCTGGCGTGGACAACCGCCTTAAGCGGCTGTTGGCTGAGTGGTATATCAGGCAGGGGGCAAAGGAGGTTTGCGCTGCCCTTGCTGTCTGTTTCAACGGGGTCAAGATCCACAGCAGGGATATCCAGGCGAGCCCCTTCTCTGCCAAAATAATATCCTTTATATGGTGCAAAGGGGGACGGATCGTGAACCAATTCCATCCTGCCTTCGACCTGAAGTGACGATCCGGGGGAGCCGTAAAGGTAATCTGCCTGCACCTGCAACGCTGCGTTGGTCACGAATCCCACAATACCTGACGGCGTTACTTTGACCTCTAAACGTGGCGGGACAAAGGCCTGGACCTGAAAATTGACCTTGCCCACGGGTTTGTTGTGTACATCCACATACAGAGCTGCCGTCCAATCTCCGGTGCGGGCGGAGTCGGCAAGGGGCAGGGCTGTTGCATAGCTGCCGGTTGCATCTTGAGGCAACAATCGCTCCAATACAGCTTTACCGTCCGGAGAAAGCAGGCGCAGGGTCAGTGGCGGTCCATCAATCCCACCCCCCTTTTGATCACGAATCAGAGCCACCAGGTTAACCGTTTCACCGGGGCGATACATACCTCTATCACTGTACACATAAGCATCAATGGGGCCAGGAGCCGGACGACCATTGACCCCGCGATCACTGAGATCAAAGGGTGCGCGGCCAAGCTGCAGAAAAGTAAAACCGCGTTCAGGACTCTCTGTAACGAGTAACACGGCCTCCATCCCCCCTTCACCCTCAAGGAGGCCGGGAGCAAAATGAGCTACCCCTTGGTGATCAGTTACAGCAGCTGACAACAGCTTGTTGTTACGGGCATAAAGGGTGACATCAATACCGCTGACAGGTAAGCCGCTTGCCAAACTGCGGGCAACAACGGTCATGCCGTCATCACCTTTATAGGTGGTAAGGCCGACGTCAGTTACCACCAGCCACTGACTTGAACGATCCTGCCATCTTCCAAACTCCTGATCGCCATCATCAGCAACAAGGACATAAAGACCTGGTGTTTGGATAACACTCTTCGGCAGCACTAAAGCACTGGTATGTTCGACGTCTTCCGGCGCTTCAATTTCAGTGTTTCCCTGCCAGACCTTTTCTCCAACTGAGTTGCGTATTTTGTCGAGATTGTACTGATCGAGTTTTTTTCGAAACTTTGAGCGAACGAAATCACTGAGGATATTTCGTTCATAGATGCGATAGAGCTGCAATTCGGCTTTGTTTACGTTGACAGAATGGAGTCCGATACTGGATTGGGATGACATGGGTAAGACGTACGCATTTTGCTCGAACCATATGGCAGGTGAACGATGGTCCGTCTCTATGGTAAGCTGTTTGCTTTCTTGCAGCGTTACCTCGTTTGCTGGTAATCCTTTACGAATGGTGAGAGCATACTGTGTTCCGTACTCGGCGCCACCGATACAAATCTCCCTGCCGTCGACAATAAATTCTGACTGCAACTCCGGGACTATTCGAATGTAATCGCCATAATAAACACTGTCGTCTTCTACAAGTCGTTCATTAAACCGAAGGCAGAGAGAGGGGTGTTTGCCTTTGATCCTGGAAAAAGAACGATTGAGTTCTAGTACAGGTTGTTGCTCTTGCAGTGAGGTTATTTTTTGCTGTATGAATGCTGTATTCTCTATTTCAAGCAGAGCGTTATAGGCAGTCAGTGCTGCCGGATTCCAATTATTGCTGTAACTTCTTCTCTTCTCAAGGCTTTGAGCGAGTTGGAGTAAGGTGGTTTTTTGCTGCTCAAGATTATCCGGGTTCTGGGAGGCAAGGTACAAGGCCATACTCGCCTCATCCCACTGATTATCACAAGAAGCAGCCTTGGCAATGTTGAGCCAGTCGGCAGTATCTCTCTGCGACTTATATCGGACAGACTGCTTGTAGAGCTTCAGAGCTGTATAGCAGTCTTTTTCCTCCATCATCATTCCGGCAGCCAACCGCATGATTCCGGCTTGTCCTGGTTTGGGGCGTACTTCTTTTTCAATGCCAACCCTTTTTGAATATGCTGCCGCCTCTCTTGCCAGATCCGACCATTCTTCTGACTCTGCCTGAACGGTGAAGAAGAATAAAAAAATGAATATTGCCGTGAGTACTACAGATAAATGCTTTAGCATTTAATGCTCTCCAAACCGGTTGAATAATAAAGGTTGGCCCTCAATGGATACCGCAAAAATAGTTTGCAAGAGGATAGTACGGATGAATAAGCGTAGCGCATCCATCAATGCCATCCGCCGGATTCAGCGTGGATGCGCTGCGCTTCTCCACCCTACAGAGTTGCCTGGTATTGGTTGTGTCTGATTTTTTCATAGTACCGCTAATCAACAGGATCAATTCCCGCCGAAACAGATATATCTTGCAGAAAGTACCGCCACTCAGACAGTATACTGTATCAAGTTGTGCGCAGGCTGTGAAATGTATTCCATAATTTTTCCTCAGTAACATTATGGATTGAGTTACTGCAACGGGTACCATTAAAACCACAGCAAACGATACCTTGGTGCAATGATGTGCAAAAGAGAATACTCCAGTTGGTTGGACAAATAGCGTCCCACCAGATAACCAATGGAAATTATTGTGGCAAAATACAAACCGCAGCATTCAAGATTGCTCTTTATTGATCGCAAGATAAGAGAAGGGAGGTATCCAAATTGTTCCTCACTAGCGGAAGAATGGGAGGTGAGTCCCAAGACCATCCAGAGAGACCTGGAATACATGCGTTATCAGCTTGATGCGCCTCTCCAATATTTGGCCAAAAAACGTGGTTATTATTACACTGAAGAACAGTATCAGTTGCCGGCCATTGAAATTCGGGAAAGTGATCTGTTTGGGGTGTATTTAGCCGAAAAATTGCTTGTTCAATACGAAGGCACGCCCATTTACGATAGTCTCTGCTCTGTTTTTAATAAGATTGAAGCGTCCCTGCCTGATAAAATCTCCATGGATCCGGCGAGAGAGCAAGCAAAATTCACTGTTATCCCGCCATTCTCTACCACTATTGACGCTGCTGTTTGGGAAACAATGATCAATTGTTTGCGATCATCACAGCAGGCGAGAATCCAATACAAAACACCCGGAAAAGAACCGGAGACTAGCCCGGATTTCTCATCAATAAAGTTTTTCGCAGGGCAAGGCACAGGCCGCGCAGCAGGTAAGCGCAGACTCCGATAGTAAACTACCGCAAGTGGTTTGTAACGTAGACCCTGCGGAAAAATCTATTGACCCGAAGGGGATACTTTTTGATTGAAAACGAAAAACATACTGTTAATTGGGCAATTAATTTTTAAGAAATAATATCAATCAGTTGAGTTTAAAGTCAAAAAGTTCATGAGAAATTCGGGTTGAACTCTTGACCCGTATCATGCTGTTCGTTTTGAGGGCGATTGGTACGTGATGGGGTATTGTCACCTGCGTGATGCCATTCGAACATTCAGTTTATCCAGAATTATAAAAGCGAAAAAGACGGGTAAATCATTTCAGGTTCCTGACGACTTTGATTTTCAAAAATTGACAGGCAGTCATTTCGGTATTCATTGGAGTGATGGCGAAGTCGAGGTGAAAATACGTTTTACAATGCGGGTTGCAGATTATGTCCGTGAGAGGGCATGGCATGTAAGCCAGAAATTGGAGGATTGCGAAAATGGTGATATCATCTTGTCGCTAACTGTAAACCATCTGCTGGAATTCAAGCGTTGGGTCTTATCGTGGGGAAATGATGCTCAGGTATTATCTCCAGATAGTTTTATTCAAGACATCAGGCAAACATTACAGCAAACAGCGAGAGGATACGAATGATGGGTAGTCTGTGCCAGCCGGGTTCATTTGATTCACCGTTGCCGGCAATTTGAAACCCTTGCTGATTGGGCTGGCTTATATAACTCGGCTAAAACAGCGCATCAATGGAGATCGGACGTAGCGCTCATGCAATTGCTGATTTCGCTGTGGATCATGATGGGGGCGCTGTTCTCCGGCATCGGATGAGCAGCGTGATAGAGCAGGATCTTGTGCTCGACCGTGCTGTACCTGAATAGGAAGTGCGGTTTGATAAGTTTGGCCGTGGGCGGGTGCACGACCTGGCGATGTTCGGAAGAACAGGGAATAGCCAAGATAGATTTTTGAATAGTTTAGCCAGGCTGCAATGCCTGTGTTGCTTTGGTTCGTATTGTGAGCAAGGTGCAACAGCAGCATGGCTAAAATTGCCCTATCACACCGGCTCCAGAAGCTCCGCTCGTCCATTTTTCACTTTCTTCCTGTATCTACAATCCGAGGCAATCCGCCAACCTTTCAGCAAAAGAGAGCTCCTCGTCGCTCAGTCGGCGTTGGGTCTCCCTATACCCTTCTCAACATCGGAATGCAGGCCCTCCTTGCGCTGGGACAATATCTCTATAG
This sequence comes from Desulfogranum marinum, assembly GCF_963675105.2. Lineage (NCBI taxonomy): Bacteria > Pseudomonadati > Thermodesulfobacteriota > Desulfobulbia > Desulfobulbales > Desulfobulbaceae > Desulfogranum > Desulfogranum marinum. The sequence goes on along the minus strand of NZ_CAXXRO010000004.1, from coordinate 463,548 downwards.
CCTGCTCCCACTCACCAGGCTTGAGCTGGTTTTCTTCGATTATCTCAAAAAACTCTCCCTCGCTCAAGGTCAGGTCTTGAGCCTGGGGATGGTTTTTGCGCAATAGCTTCACTGCCAAGTTGGCCTCCTCAAATCCTGAGGCAGTCAGCCAGGTGATGAGATGGCGATCACCGTCTTTGCAGAATTTGTAGAGTAAATATCGCATGTCCATGTCAATCAGCTCAGTTGTCTTTCTTTCATGTCAATTGTTTTATTATGGATCTCCATTTTAGCAGTATTCATTACAGTTGTCAGTATGACTGTTTCGCAGTGATCGCAGGAAGTGACAATAACCCGCATGAAAGAGCAACTGAGACAGCTTTAAGTCCTGGAGATGACGCTCAAGGTAATCAATCCAATATGATTGAAAAGTCTGGTACTGGATTTTCACCTTCATTTTTGGAAAGGACGTCCTGCGAAAGGTTGTTTTTTCCGCAATTGAAGACGGTTCCTGTTCATGTGCTGCGGAGAAATTTTTAGCAAACCGGCGTGTGGTAATCAAAAGTGGTTTTGACGAATAACAGAGGCGAACTCTACGGTTCGCCGGGCGTAGTGCAGATTAAACTGCCTCTATTCACCTTCAAGTTTAACAATTTCGTTTGAAAAAACGCGGCTTTTTCTGTGGGGGTTACCTGTTGACATTCTCTTACGATAATGTATATTTTTTATTCTCGAATATTAACTTTTTTAGTCGTTTAAAGGAGAAAAAATGCATAAAATCGACCCTGATGAATGTCAATTTTGTGGCGCATGTATAAGCGCCTGTCCTGCTGATGCAATCTTCAATCCCCCAGGAAAAAATTACTATGAGATAAATGAGAATTGTATTGATTGCGGCGCATGCGAACCCGAATGTGGTTTCAATGCAATTATTACTGACGCTACCGGGTAAATCCAATTTACTTGTCCGGCTGTTTTAGAAACAGACAGTCAAATTTGCAACGGCACCTGAATCCTCTCAGATGTCGTTGTAAATTCAGGCAGAAGTCCCTTGAGGGGTGTCAGCCGGGCAATATCATCATGCTCTATACAACATGTTTTGAAATCGCTGGCGCTGTATGGCTGACTCAAAGGGGGAATAAACAAAGCCAAGGTGTAACATCTCCAACAACAGCTGATTTAACCTTCTCTCCGGCATTTTTAACTGTGTTTGTAAAAGCCCCAGGCTTAACGTGTTTTCTGTAAAGGTAGCTTGGTTTTGCAATGAAATGGATCTCGCTGAAGGCGAGAGGATGGAGAACGTAATTGAGAGGCAGCGACACTTACAATGAATTGCCTCGTTAGAGTATTAAATCACTCTTTGATTCATGCAGTAGTCTTTGCTCTAGCTGTTTTTCTACTTCCTCGCCAAGAGAGATAAACTTTACAGCGAACCAATCATCCATAACTTTTGCGACTTGAGCGGAGATATTGAATTCTGATATGAATTCTTCGTGATCATTAAAATGTATTTTTATGGATAAATCATCACCTAGCTCCGGCAACGATGTGTCTGTTTGAATGGCACAACCGCCTGTTGAGATATCAATCACGACTCCAGTATATTGAATGTCTTTTTTATGGATTTCTACCGGTTGTTTATATAAACGAAATCGTGGTGCGGTTCGTTTTTCAGCCTCCAATAATCTTTTTTCCGCTTCATCAACCGTCGATACATTGATGGGCTTATACCCTTGTGTTCTATCCGTCAGGTTCATGAATTGCCGAAAAACAACACTTTTATCATTCATCACCCTGACAACGGTACCGACCTGATTATCAATGAGAAAATTCGATATTTTCCTTAAGGTAGGCAGGCCGCTCAGCGAGGCGATAGTGCATTGGGAAAGGTCTGTAATAACGCTAAAACCGGGTGATAGATCAGCAACGCAAAATCTGATATCAGTGTACAGGTTGTCTAGATCTGGTTTGGTTAACTTTCTGCCAATCCTTATATACAGTCGATTATGATTTGTGTCAGCTCTGGCATGACTTGTTTGCTTACTCATATAATATAATTATTGCAGTACCTGTTCAGCAGCACTCCAACTCTCCATGATACGCCCCCAGTATACAGATGTATCGAGGTCGGGGCTTATTTGCTAATCGGTCAGCTTGTGAACATTAGGAGCATTGCTGTATAGTTCGGGGTAAATTAACAGCTTTTAGATTTTCGCTGAACAGTTACTTGTTGAAAAGGTAACGAATAAGAATTCTTTATTAAATGCCATTATAGGTTCTGGGAATATAAAAAGCAATTCAAGTCCGATATGGCGTGCCGAATGGTTGAGTTGTAATGCAGGGTGCTGCTTTTTTCTCTATTTCAAGAAGAGCGTTATAGGCAGTTAATGCTGCTGGATTTCAATTGTCCCGGTAATTTTTTCTCCATCATCATTGCTTCTCCGGTGCGATTTGCGCAGCTGCCCTGAACATCGAAAAAATACATGATAGTGAAACAAAGGGCAATTGAAATCAAAGCTAACAATACCTTCGTGCAACGAGACGATAAATAGAATACTTTACTAAGTCTATAGAAAGCTAATTTGCTAAAATGGTGCTTTATTGAGATTTGCAGCTGTAAGATTTAGTCTGAATTTCTCTCGGAAAAAAGTTTATGAATCTGGTATCCAAAAATAAGTTTTTGGACAGCTTAAAACAGAGACGATGGCAGTATGCAATTTTTGGCATCTTGCTCAGTTTCATAGGTCCGTTAGGAGAGTTGGTTTTTGTCAAAACTTTTTCGGGATTAATAAAAGATTCCTTTTTTTTAACGTTGATTTATGCTGAGTTTTTAACCTTGGTCGCCTTTAGTATTTTTGGCTTCATTCTTGGGAAACACACTGAAAAGATCGAACAGCTGGCATTTCGCGATAAACTTACAGGTCTCTATAATCGCCATTATCTGATTGAACAGCTGAACGAGTTGATGGCTTTGCATAAACGATATCAAGAAAGATTCAGTCTTATTATGCTGGATTTAGATCATTTCAAAAGAGTAAATGATTCGTATGGCCATGCCGTTGGTGATAAAACTCTGCAAGCCACCGCATCTTGTATTATGAAGGAAATAAGGGAAACGGATTTTGGTAGTCGGTTTGGCGGTGAAGAATTTATTGTTGTTTGCCCCCATACAAGCGTAAACGATTGCTACGAACTTGCAGAGCGTATTCGAACCACCATTGAAGAATTGCGCTCAGATAACTTAGGCTTTCCAGGTCCTCAGACTATTTCTGCGGGAGTTTTCGAGGTATCCTCGAATCAGGAGCTATCGTTGTCACAAATATTGAATAAAGCAGATCAAGCGCTGTATCGTGCAAAAAAAGAAGGCCGCAACAGAGTTGCTGTTTATCGAGCTTAGTCTATCCACATTTCCTGGAAAGCTTTTCAAGGTTGAAAAGACTGAACAAGAGGGACACCGTATAGCTCAAAAATGCCCTTACTCAGCAGATCAGGGCTTTTGGGGAGTATGTGGTGCGCGATCCGCTGGAGGATTATTGGGGAGCGTCGAGGCAGTTAGACACCAAAATAAGCGATGCTTTTAGGCAACGTCGACCCCTTGTCCAATCTGTAAGGCTGCAATACGGGCTGGGTGGTTCTTGGTTGAAATGCACCACCAAAGTTGGTGCATATGCACCACCTTTGCACTTTTTCCCTTCAAATAATTAATTGTCCGTAAGATGGAAAATCCAACTGTAAACAAATGGTTGCAAAATTTATTTTTTTTTAGTTAGGGTATAGAATATGCTTGGTTGTTTGAAATCGTTATCTATGGTGCATTAGAAAGCAGAGAAGTTGGAAACATTACCAACTCACAGGTCATTGCCTTTGAGCAAAGGTTTTTCCTGTGATTTCGGCACAAGCAAGTCGGCAAAGCGATATGCTGTTTTTGCTGTTTTCCGGGCACTCAGATTTCAAGTCCGAAGCATTATATGATGCCTCGGGCTATAACTAAATGGTCCCTGATGGGACCTCGTTCAAAGAAGGGGTTTTGCAAGATGGCTAAAGGTACAGTAAAGTGGTTTAATGATTCAAAAGGTTTTGGTTTTATCGAGCAGGAAGACGGCAAGGATGTTTTTGTTCATCATTCCGCAATTCAGTCAGATGGTTTCAGGTCCCTTGAGGAAGGCGCAAGTGTGACCTTCGATGTTGTCGACGGTCCAAAGGGACCCGCTGCAGAGAACGTTGTTAAGCAGTAAAAAATATTTTCTATCGACTTTGACAAAGACCCAGCATATTGCTGGGTCTTTTTCGTTAGACATGAAGCAAACATAAGGACGGATAAGGGCCGAAGCGTTAAGTATGAGACAGCATTATTGTGTATTATTTCCTGTCGTTGAGCAGTTGCAAAGAAACTTACTGACAATATTTATTAATAAATACTCTCAATGCTCTTTTCTCAAAATCGGAAAGGTACAAAAATTTCAGGCCATACCTCGCAGGGGCGCCGCAGAAGACAACCTGTGATAGAAGAGAACTGAAAATCACATCATGATTTGCAAAAATTAAATCAATACGGAGACTTTTGGACGTCATATCATTCTTTACGCCTTCTGCGTAAAACCCTAAACCTCCCTCGCTTAGATCTCTTACGGTAGGGGCACCCTCTATTGTATCTCCCTTAAAGTCTATGAGTACATCTTCACCTACCTTTATTGGGTATCGGTCATGTTTCCGGCGATCCACAGGCTGTAGATAATTATCCATGACAAGTCCTCATCTATGCAAATGTTGAATTAATTTTGGAGTGGATTAATACCGCAATTACATGAAAATAGTATATGGCCTTTGGTATTGAGAAAACAAGGGAAAAGGGCGGTAGTTGATCATATCAGCAAAAAAAGACCTCCACTAAAAAGATGAAATGCGAGAAACGAAAATATCCTCGATGCAGAGGCTCCAGAGAGAACCATATACGCGCCATGGAATCCAATATTATGGAGTCAGGCGCAATGTTTTGTAATGTAATTTTTAAAATACTACATGTCGTTTAACTATATTGAATTATTGATACTTCAAATGAATTGTGTGCAGCATGTTTCATGCCACTAATAAAAGTTTATTCTCGCTGACTAGTATTCCACTGTAATTAAACTCTAAGATTATGTTTTGTTAAACGTTTCTGAAATAAATGGTGCAGTGAAAAGAAGAAGTGGTGCATTTGGAGCAATTATGGTGGTTCTTTTCAACCAAGAACCACAGCACCCCTATTACTTTTTGTATGTTAGGTCAGGGGCCTATGTTGCCCAAAAATAGTGGTCGTCTTGGCGGCAAAAAGGCCTGTGAGATGTCTGGATCAGGCATCAGTTAAGTCAAAATAATTCAATGTCGAGAGATAGTTACTGATATGGATTATAATCAATTCGTCTATATTTCAGCCTGACAGTCGATAATCCGGAAAAGGTTAAGTCGTTTCTCTTCCCATCAGACAATTACATTGTTAACTTCGTCAACGAATTCCCCTTTTTCAAAGCGACCGGCGTTGCAATTTGTTCTTCATTATTGTGTTGATCCGGGTGTGTACCTTTCATAAGTGCGGAAACAGAGTTTTTATCAACAGATGTATCACTTGTCACATCCATGTGAAGCGCTTGAATAATGGCACCAAGATATGGCCCGGTTCTGATCGTATGGATGGTTGTACTTTCCTCAATTGCCTGGTGAAGGGCCGGATCTGTCAAGCGATGATCATAAGTATCAGTAATAAAAACCGCATCAAGTTCACTTTCATCTATCTTGTCGACAGAGGCGCTGGGAGGTTCTCTCTTTTTATCATCAATTGTAAAAAGACCGCTGGTGGCAAAAAGGGAGACTGATCTGGCCCCTAACTTCTTTAACAGAGCCGCACTCTCACATGCCGTGTCGCCGGAGCTAATCATATCTTCGAATATGGCTACATCTTTTCCTGTTACTTCTTCGCTCACTCCTTTGATACGAATCTTACCCGTAGCTTTATCTCTATCTTTCAGTCCTTGTGGCCAGTCATCCTGGTTATAGTTTCGTTGCTGCAGGCCCAGAATATTGTAAAGACATGCGCGGAAATTACGACTAATGCGCTTCACCCCTCCTGCATCCGCATGAGCAAAAAGGAGACCTTGTTTTCTGACAAAACCATTTTCGATCATGCTGTTCAGTTGAACGGCATAAGGGAAAGCAAAATGCGCAATCGTGCAATCTTTAACAGGGCTTCCTGTATCAAGGAACTTTTCTCGCGTCAGCCCGGCGTTATGAGGATCTGCAATAACTACGCTTTCGCAATGAGCACGAAGTGTTTCGATGGTGTCTGTAAGAGCAGGAGAATTCCTTTCATCCCAAATATCATCTGATCTGCCATACCACATGTACGGGAGAAAAAGCGTTACATGCTTTGCTCCTGCACGGCTTGCAGCCCGCATAAGAAGACGAGCCTCTTTTTCCTGTTTGTTCGAATCACCTGCAGCAGAGGCGACAACTACGACCTCGTAGCCACGCACATTTTCTTCTATGGTCGTTTGAATTTCTTTGTCTTTAAACTGCTTGTATGTCATTTTGACAACACGTGTCTCCAGGTAATCTGCAATTTCTTTAGACAGGTGCTGACTACTGAAGCCTGAAGCTATAACTGGTTTGGGTTTGTTGGTGTAGTTTGTCATTGTTCTCTATGCTCCTAATTAAATCAGGTAATTTTTTTATATCTGAAAAAGGGCAAAGAAAAAGAAAACCTTCTGGGTTTTCCAGTAGCATGAAGTAAAATTGAGACAATAGTGCTCACTCTGTTTGAAAAAAATTCATCCCATCTCTGGTTGTTCGACCAGCTCCTTTCATCTTAACTCTAGAAATTTCATTCGCCAGAAAAATCCTGCTCTTTTACGTGGTTTCTGTATCAACAATTCAAGGCAAATCACTGTCCTTTCAGCAACGTAGAGATCTTTGTTGCATATTTGGCGTTGAACTTCTTTATACACCTCTCACCATAGCAGGCTCACCGTCGGATCAAGCTTATATTTGAATTGTCGGATTTGGGTTTGTCTTCTCTCTTGCAGGTATTGGACCATGTCTGAGCGGCTACACCAGAAGAAGAGTCGCCAGGGCTTTGCCTGGTCGGATTGCCCTCCAACAAGACAACTCAGGATGTTTCCCACAAAGGCCGTCATTTGACAATGCATAGTTCCCTATGTATACTAGAGGGGTTCTGCTGTCCGCCCTGTGTGTTGGTTTCCGTTGTAATTCTTTTTATATCAGTATTTTGGGTGTTGGTTGTGGCTAGGCGTCAGTGGGGGCGGATAAGGTGAATATGTATTTTTTATATCGTTTCCGATGGATTAAGAGGCTGCATTGATAGACCCATTACTAAGAAATAAAGAGCTACATGTCTCTGATAGCGTACTGATCAGTCTACGACGTATTATTCAAGCCATTGATCTGCAATCTCGGCAATTGGTCCGACAACATGGGATTACAACGCCACAATTGTTGGTGCTGAAACAGATAAATGCGGAAGGGGGTATCTCGGTAAGTAAGTTGGCCGACGAGATTAGTCTGAAGCAGGCTACTGTCACGGATATATTGAATCGTCTTGAGCGCAAAAATCTTGTTTGCCGTGAACGGGATAACCTGGATCGAAGAAGGGTGCTGTTAAAAGAGACAGATGAAGGGCGTAAATTGCTTGAAGCGGCTCCATCGCCTTTGCAGGAAACTTTCCTGCAAAAATTTAACGAGCAGGAGCCATGGAAACAAACCATGATTTTGACCTCTCTCCAGTTGTTGGAATCTTTGATGGTTGAAAAAAGAGTCCCTGCGGCACCGATTCTTTCCACCGGAGATATAATGGAGTCGGTTGAAGTAAAAGGTGAAAGGACAGGTACTCACGGTTCAGAGAACGGTCAAGGTTGAGCAGGAACCCTTCATACAGCTGATAGCTCGGCAATAAAGATCGGCCCGTGTTTTTGCATACAGGCGGTACCGAGAAAAATTATGAGGCGTACAACCGAATCAAAGTAATTCATTTATAACAACGGAGATAAGGATGATCTATCTGGAACAATTGAAAAAATTATTCTCAGAAGGCAAGCTGTCACGGCGGGAGTTTATGGAACGGGCTGCAATGTTAGGCGTTGTCATGGCAGGTTCGCAGGCTTTTTTTGCTCGGCAATCACTGGCTGCTCCATCTCAGCCAAAAAGAGGTGGTCGGCTGCGCTTAGGTCTTTCCGGCGGCTCCACTACCGATGTCCTTGATCCGGCCCAGATAACTGATACCATGATGCGGGTTATGCTTTATGGGGCCATGGGCAATAACTTGGTGGAAATTGATCACAAAAATACAGCCGTACCTGAACTGGCCGAGAGCTGGGAAGCAACGCCGGGTGCAAAAAAATGGATTTTTAAACTGAGGAAGGGGGTGGAATTTCATAACGGCAAAACCATGGATGCCGACGATATTATCTATTCCCTTAATCATCACCGTGCAGAAGGCACCAAGTCCGGTGCAAAAGTCCTGGTAGATTCTATTGTTGCCATCAAAAAGGATGACCCACACACCATCATTTTTGAGCTTGAAAGCGGTAATGCTGATTTTCCGTATGTGCTATCTGATTATCATTTGGTCGTCGGGCCTGAAGGTACTGATTTTAAGGACGGTGTTTTTACCGGAGCCTATGTTGTTAAGGAATTTGAGCCTGGTGTGCGCGGATTTCTAACTCGCAACCCCAATTATTTTAAATCTGATCGAGGATGGTTCGACGAAATCGAGGTATTGGGGATCAGTGATGTGAATGCACGCACCAACGCGCTCAAGACCGGTCAGATAGATGTGATGAATCGTTGTGAACTCAAGACTGTTCACCTGATGAAACGCATGCCCGGTATTAATATCATGCAGCAGAACGGCAATAAGCATTACACCTTTGCCATGCATACTGATGTCGCACCCTATAACAATAACGATGTCAGGCTTGCGCTCAAGTACGGTATTAACCGGGAACAGTTGGTCAAAACCATTCTCAGGGGATACGGAACCGTTGGTAATGATCATCCCATCAGTATGTCCAACCCTTACTTTGCAAAAGATTTACCACAGCGCCAATATGATCCGGATAAAGCCCGGTTTCACTTGAAAAAAGCTGGTTTGGAAAAGCAGGAGTTCCCTCTTCATGTGGCTGATTCCGCCTATGTCGGAGCTGTGGATGCCGGAGTACTCTACAAGGAACAGGCCGGCAAGGCAGGTATTAACATCAAGGTGGTCAGAGAACCCAATGACGGTTACTGGAGCAATGTATGGTTGAAAAAACCATTTTGCGCAGTGTATTGGGGAGGACGCCCCACCGCGGATATGATGTTTTCCACAGCCTATGCCAAAGGAGTTCCCTGGAATGATTCTCATTGGGACAATCAAAGGTTCAATGAATTGCTGGTGATTGCCCGTGCTGAGATGGACGAGAAAAAACGGGCGACCATGTATGCAGAGATGCAGCAGATCGTCAGGGACGATGGAGGGGTCATCATCCCTATGTTCAGTGCCGACCTGTCAGCAGCAACCGATAAAATAGACCACAATGAGCTGGGAGCCACCTGGGAGCTTGACGGCTGCCAGGCCCCTGAACGTTGGTGGTTTAAAGGGTAGTCGCCTGTTACTTTCCCGCCAACGCTCCTGATGTCGGCGGGAATTCCTACCTTCTCTTTATTTAACAGGCGGATTCAGTCCTCAATGTTTATTAAAGGTGATTTCGACATAACGCATGGATTTTTTGAAACAAAACTCAATAGTTGCTCTGGTTGCCCAACGTCTCAGCTTTGGCCTGCTAACACTCTTTATCATCTCGCTGCTCATTTTTATTGGTGTAGAGGCATTACCCGGCGATTTTGCCGAAGCTATTCTTGGTCAGAGCGCCACGGCCGAAACGGTGGAAGCTTTTCGTCAGGAATTGAATCTGGACCAACCACCTGTGCAGCGATACTTTTCGTGGCTGGGAGGTTTTGTTCAAGGAGACCTGGGGACCTCTCTGGCCAATGGTCGCCCCATTGCCGATCTTTTGGGCTGGCGTTTTAAAAATACCATTTTTCTGGCCTCCATTGCCGCCTTAATAGCAGTACCGCTGGCGGTGATAATGGGTATCGCAGCGGCTCTCTATAGAAATACTTTTTTTGATAAAGTACTTTCCATGACGTCGCTGAGCATGATCAGTTTTCCCGAATTTTTCATGGCCTATATCCTTATTGCTCTTTTTTCGGTCAAACTGGCCTGGTTCCCAAGTATTGCCAATATTAATGAGCAAATGAGTTTTGCGGCAAAACTCAATGCCGTAGTTCTACCGGCATTGACCCTGACCCTGGTGGTCATGGCGCACATGATGCGCCAGACGCGTGCAGCGATCATAAATATCCTGTCCAGCCCCTTTATTGAGATGGCCAATCTGAAGGGGCTTAACAGGTTGCGGGTGGTGGTCCTCCATGCTTTTCCCAATGCACTGTCGCCTGTTATCAATGTCATTGCTCTGAACCTTGCCTACCTGGTTGTGGGGGTTGTGATTGTTGAAGTGGTTTTTGTTTACCCCGGTCTTGGTCAATTGTTAGTTGATTCGGTTTCTAAGCGCGATATTCCGGTGGTCCAGGCTAGTGGGCTGATCTTTGCCGCCACCTATATCCTTCTTAATCTGATTGCTGATATACTCTCTATTATCAGTAATCCAAGACTTCGTAATCCACGATAGGCAGGAGACCGCTATTCAAATGATAACGTTACTCTCTCACCTGCGAACCGCCCCTTTGAGTGCTAAAATTGGTATGGGTATGGTGTTGATTACACTTATTGCAGCCATTTTTGCACCACTGATTGCTCCCTTCGGGGAAACTGAAATAGCCGGTGATGTATGGCTTTTTAGCAGTTCCACCCATTTTTTGGGGACAGACAGTCTTGGCCGAGACATGTTTTCACGGCTAGTTTATGGTGCCCGCAATACCATTGCCATCGCCTTTCTCATTACGTTTCTCTCTTTTGTTTTTGGAGTTACGTTGGGATTTGTTGCCGCTACTATCGGTGGCTGGGTAGACCAGCTTCTTAGCCGCATGATCGATATTTTGATGGCCTTCCCAACCCTTATTTTTGCCTTGATGGTCCTGTCTGTGGTCGGGACATCTATCCCAGCGTTGATAATTGTCATCGCATTGCTTGACTCAACACGAGTGTTCAGGCTTTCCAGAGCTGTGGCTATGGATATCGAAGTGATGGAATACGTAGAAGCTGCCCGGTTGAGGGGGGAAAAACTTTGGTGGATCATGCGCCATGAAATTCTTCCCAACGCCATGCCGCCGCTGGTCGCTGAATTTGGGCTTCGTTTTTGTTTTGTCTTCCTGTTTATCGCAGCCTTAAGCTTCTTGGGACTGGGCATTCAGCCGCCTGCTGCAGACTGGGGAGGCATGGTGCGTGAAAACGCCGGTGCTATCACCTTTGGTATTTTCACCCCGCTGTGGCCTGCTGCTGCCATCGCCTTTTTAACCGTTGGTGTCAACTTGATAGTTGACTGGGCTCTTCACGTAGCCAGCGGGCTTAAAGATTAATGTTATTCTGACATACAAACCACATTGAAGGTTACTATGAAGAAATTGCTTGAAATTAAAAATATAGTTATTGAAGGCCAAACCAGCGATCAGTGGGTGCCCATTGTCAAAGGCATTGACCTGACGCTGAAAAAGGGAGAGGTTCTTGGCCTCATAGGTGAATCCGGTGCCGGAAAATCTACGCTTGGTTTGGCTTCCATGGCCTACACCCGTCCAGGCTGCCGCATAGCGTCGGGCTCTATTGTTTTTGATGGTCAGGAGCTTTTTGATGGCTCAGCTTCATTACTACGTTCTATCCGTGGGGCACGTATTGCCTATGTTGCGCAAAGTGCAGCTGCTTCTTTTAATCCTGCCCACAGGCTTATCAACCAGTTTGCCGAAGGGCCTGTGCAGCATAACCTGATGGATTTTTCCTCAGCAGAGGAAAAAGCAGTGACTATCTATGATCAACTGCTGCTGCCGGATCCGGAACATATAGGCTATCGATTTCCTCATCAGGTTTCAGGCGGTCAGCTTCAGCGTGCCATGGTGGCAATGGCGATGAGTTGCCAACCAGATATTATCGTCTTTGACGAACCGACCACAGCCCTGGATGTAACCACGCAGATTGAGGTGCTTGCCGCAATCAAGGATATTACCCGCAAGTATAACACTGCCGCCATTTACATAACCCATGATCTGGCAGTAGTCGCCCAGTTGGCTGACCGAATTATGGTGCTCCGTGATGGTCAGTTGGTAGAGGAAAATGATGCTCGTGAAATATTGGCTGCTCCCAAAGAGGAATACACCAGGGAACTGCTCAGTGTCAGATCTTTCAGCACCAAGGGCAATAAAGACAAGAGCGGCAACAAAGTGATCCTGGATATTAAAGACGTCACTGCCAGCTATACGGGAACTGAAGAGGTGTTGTCCGATATAAACCTGCAGATTCGCAAAGGGCAGACTGTTGCGTTGGTTGGCGAATCAGGGAGCGGTAAATCAACCCTGGCACGAGTCATCACCGGGTTGTTACCTCAGTCCAAAGGGTCGGTGCTTTTCAAGAACAAACCGTTGGCGCCCAAGCTCAAGCCTCGTAGTCGTGAAGAATTGCAACGGCTGCAGATGATTTATCAGATGCCGGACACAGCGCTTAATCCCCGCCATACGATTCGTACAATTATTGGTCGACCATTGCAGTTTTATTTGAAAATGAATGGCCGACAGAGGGAACAACGCATTCTTGAGCTGCTGGAGCAGATTGAACTGCCGGCTGATTATATTGATCGTTACCCAGCGGAACTTTCCGGTGGAGAAAAGCAGCGTATTTGCATCGCTCGCGCCCTGGCAGCAGAGCCTGATCTGATTATTTGTGATGAAGTCACCTCTGCGCTGGATCAGCTGGTAGCAGAAGGTATCCTCAAACTGCTCCTTAACCTGCAGCAGAAACTCCAGGTCTCTTATCTGTTTATTACCCATGATTTGACAACGGTGAAAGCCATTGCCGATGAAATTGTGGTGATGCTCAATGGTCGGATTATCGAACAAGGGCCGAAAAAAGAGATTCTCAAACCGCCTCATCATGAGTACACCGATCTCCTCCTCTCATCTGTACCTAAAATGGATCCGGACTGGCTGGATGGTCTGCTTGAGAAAAGAATCCTGGCAGCAGCTGCATAGGTGCAGACAGACACAAGCAGCTCTAACGTTGATGTTGAGATAAAAATGAAAAAAAGTAGAGAGCTTTCTGTTGAAAAGATAGAGGCAAATCTCATAGATATTCATACGCGTGAAACCTATGGTGCCGGTATCGTGATTAAAGACCGGAGGATTGTCGGCATCACGCGTAATGATAACACTTATGATCGATATATATGTCCCGGGTTGATTGATGCCCATGTGCATATCGAAAGCTCCATGCTCATTCCTTCCGAGTTTGCTCGTCAGGCTGTACAACATGGATGTGTCGCCACCGTATCTGACCCACATGAAATAGCGAATGTGCTGGGCATTGACGGTATCAACTTCATGATTGAAGATGGAAACCGTGTTCCTTTTAAATTTTACTGGACCGCTCCTTCCTGTGTGCCCGCAACCCATTTTGAAAGCAGTGGCGCTGATTTAAGTGCATCCGATTTAGAGCCTGTTATCGCCCATGAACAGGTTGTTGCTCTTGGCGAGGTGATGAATTTTCCGGGAGTGATTTATGATGACCCTGAAGTTGCAGCAAAATTGACAATCGCTAAGAAGTATGGCAAGCCGATTGATGGTCATATTCCCGGTATACAGGGTGATGATTTAGAGAAATATGTTCTAAGCGGTATATCCACAGACCACGAATGCGTAACGCTTGCCGAGGCAAAAGAAAAAATTCGCCTGGGCATGAAGATTCTCATTCGTGAAGGATCAGCTGCCAGAAATTTTCATTCCTTGCATTCACTCATTGCTACCGATAATGAAAAGGTAATGCTGTGTACCGATGACTCACATCCTGACGAGTTGTTGGAACATGGTAATATCAATAAAATTATAAAAATGGGGTTGGCGCAAGGACACAGTGTATACGACTTGCTTCGTTGCTGTACTGTACATCCTGTTGAGCACTACGCGTTAGATGTCGGGTTACTCCGAGTTGGAGATCGGGCGGATTTCATCGTGATTGACCATCCCGAAACATTTACCGTGTTGGCAACTTATATTGATGGGCAGGTTGTTTATGAAAATGGGCAAACAAGTTTCTCCCCACACAGCAGCAAACCTGTTAATCGATTTCGCAGAGCAAAGATCAGTCCCTCCTCAGTTCGGTTGAAACAGCAAGGGAGCAAGGTGAAAGTAATCGAGGTGATTGATGGCGAGTTACTCACCACGTCCTTTACTGCTGAACTGCCTGTAAAAGAGGATTGTATTGAGACTGATGCCGGCCGTGATATTTTAAAAATTGTGGTTTTAAATCGTTATGAAGAAAATGCGCAGCCTGTTGTTGGTTTTATCAAAGGATTTAACCTGAAACAGGGGGCTATTGCCGCGTCCATTGCCCATGACTCGCATAATATTATTGCGGTAGGGGTACATGACCTGGATATTGTTTCCGGCATCAATGCAATCATAGATGCCGGAGGAGGCATGACAGTTGTGGCTGGAGGAAGGTGTACAACGCTTCCTTTAGAGTACGCCGGGTTGATGACAGCCACAAAGGGCGAGCAAGTTGCGCAACTGTACAACTCTATTAATCAAAAAACCAAATCGTTAGGGTGTACATTGTCAGCTCCATTTATGACCTTGTCGTTTATGGCTTTGTTGGTTATCCCAAGCCTGAAAATTGGCGATCAGGGATTGTTTGATGGTGATCAGTTTCAACTGACGAGTGTTTTTGCCGGATAACCTTCATTTTTACCCCGCATTATGCTATGGAATATCGCACGGTTTCCTTTTTGCAAAGGGAAATCGTTGCAGACTCTCTTCTAAAAAATAACTTGTTTGGGTGACATTCAAGTTCCTTTCCACTTTTTGCTCTATTCCAGGATCCGGTAGTAGTAGCTTTCACTTTTTTTCGACAGAAAATATGAATATCCTTCACATCACAAGTGGCGATATCGCAGGAGACATTCTTACAAAATCGGGAATTCCGGGAGAGGTGTTTGTGTGGCACGATATCCTCTACGACGGGCCCCGAAATCCAGGGTGGCCGGATGATGATACGCTTATTGCCCGTTCATTATTTTTGGAAAAGGTCACCGACGGTGGGTTGGACAGGCAGTCCATTCTGGAAACATTGCGGCACCAATATGTCAAACTGGCGGAAGCCGGAAAGTATGAGCATATCATCCTTTGGTTTGATGCATGTCTGTTTGATCAGTCAATGCTCGCCCATGTACTCACGTGTCTGCTTGCCCGGAATATCGAACAGGTAGAACTGCTCTGTGTGGAGTCTTTTCCCGGAATTGTACCCTTCCACGGATTGGGGCAATTACAACCCGATCAGTTGGCTTCCCTGTATGATGATCGTCGTCACGTCACAGACCTGCAGTTTGCCTGTGGTGTTAGCGCGGACAAGGCTTTTGCAACCCTGGATGGAGTATTGTTAAAAGAATTGTCTCATGCAACAGATTTGCCTTTACCTTGGATTGCTGCGGCTGCAACGCGATTATTACAGGAACAGCCTGATCCCCAGACCGGACTTGGCCGGCTCGAAACACTTGCCATCCAAGCGATTATCGATGGGTGCGAAAAACCAGGTGAGATATTTAAAGCTGTGGCTGCAGAAGATACACCGCCGCAATACTGGGGAGACATAACCCTTTGGGCAAAAATTAATGGACTTGCGGAACGTGAAAGACCGCTCGTACGGATCAAGGGGCCTGGCAACAAGCTGCCACAGTGGAAAAGCGATATCCCGCTTCAGGATTTTACTGTCAAGGCTCTTGTCAATCGACCAATGAGAAGTGATGTTGATAAATGAGTTAAAGTCTTTTTGTAATGAAAGCACAAGCGGGGCGGTCGTGCTTGTATGTTTGAAAATGGCGTCATGTCACTACACGTATTAAGGAAATTCTATGGATGTAACAGCGGTAAATGCACTTATTGAAAATATAAACGAGATGGCCGCGAGTATCCTGGCAAAGGATACTGAAGAGCTGGAAAAAATGAAAATCGAGTTTGATGAGTATGTGGTTAGGATCAGTACACAAATGACAGGTCCTTCTAGAGATGCGGCAAATAAAGAGTTTGAAAAATGCAGAGTGTGCGCCAGAGAGTGGATGGCTGTCTATTGCGATACCACATACCATGATGGGGTGAAAGCTGATATTTTGAAGGAAGAGGCGCTGGAATTTTTCTTCAGCCAAGATGAACGGATAGTAGCCGTTCAGAAAAATTTCTTTTACTTGGGCATGATTGATGAGATTCTGCATCCGAGCCAACCTTTTTCAGAACGTAAACGAAATGCGAAAATAGCGAATTCAAGAATCAGGAGACTCGCAAGAGAACAGGGGTTGAAGGTAAACTGTAAAAACAGACGATCCCCTGTTAAAGGTGAAACTGTTGAAGATCGTTTGTGGTATTTTGGCGACGATAGAAATTGTATCCAATCAGGTGAAGAAGGGCTCACAGACGAAGAGGCTATAGACTATTTACTGGACTAGCCCCCACTTTTCATGAACATTATGTCTAGGAGTCAGACAGACTCCTCGATGAAATGTAGTGCTGGACAGCGGTATCTGAAAATTCCATAGGGAAAGAGATTGACAAATCCAGTTGGGAATTTTTAGTCTTGGCTCTGCAAATACGTTGTATTACTGATCGTTGAACATTTTGTGGGAGATGAAAAATAATGAAGGAAATTCGTGATAACGCCAGAAAATTAATGGCCCCGTTTTGTAAGGTCTGTCCTGTTTGTAATGGTAAGGCCTGTGTGGGACAGGTGCCTGGAATGGGGGGGCTGGGAAGTGGTTCTTCATTTAGCAATAACTTCAAGGCATTGGAAAAGGTCTGTTTTAACATGCGCCTTATCCATGATGTAGTCGAGCCTGATACGACTGTGTCGGTTTTGGGCAAAAAGCTCGCGTTACCGGTTCTGGCTGCGCCCATTGGCGGCGTTTCTTTTAACATGGGCGGTGGTGTTTCGGAGGAAGATTACGCCTTGGCAATTGTCAATGGCTGTAAGGCAAAAGGCACCATTGGCTGTATCGGTGACGGTGTTCCTGACTTTATTTATCAGGCAGGATATGCCGCGATCACGCAGGCTGACGGGCATGGTATTCCCTTTATTAAACCATGGGAAGATGTAGAGTTTAACCAGAAGCTTGAATGGGCAAAGGCAACCGGTACCGACATCATCGGTATGGATATTGATGCTGCCGGTCTGATTACCCTGCGTAAGATGGGAAGGCCTGTTTCGCCGAAGCCTCTGGAAAAATTGACTGACATGATCAGTAGCATCGGTATGAAATTTATCCTTAAAGGTGTTATGACCCCGGATGAGGCCGAGCTGGCTGTCAGTGCCGGAGCCGATGCAATTGTCGTTTCCAATCACGGTGGCAGGGTGCTGGATTATACGCCTGGGTCGGCAGATGTGCTGGAGGCCATTGCGGACAAGGTAAAAGGGAAAATAACCATTTTTGCCGACGGTGGGGTACGTTCCGGTGCAGATGTGCTGAAATTGATTGCCCTTGGCGCTGATGCGGTGATGATAGGAAGACCATTTTCCATTGCTGCTGTCGGAGGGCTTCAGCAAGGGGTTGAAACGTATTTAGACACCCTGTTGATGGAATTAAAGCAGGCAATGGTGCTGACCGGGAGTGCCTCAGTTGCAACTGTAGATAAAAATATAGTGTTTCGTCAGGAGAGTTGATACAAACTCGTTCACTCTTTTCTATACAATATTAAGGAGCCTTTTGCGAATAGCAGGGCTCCTTTTTTTTTGCCTGATGATTGGCAGTCAATATGCCGGAAACAATCATCAGGGCACTGATAAGGTGTATGATACCAATGCTTTCCTTTAAAAAGAGATAGGCCAAAAAGCCGCTGAACAGAGGCAGCGTATAGTAAATCAAGCCTGCTTTTGCAGGGCCAATGGTTATTATGGCCTTGTTCCAGAGGACAAAAGCGGTAAGTGAGGCAAATATCCCTATGTAAAGAATAGCTAAAATGGTGGTGATGCTGTAGGTGACCGGTGGTGTGGTCGCCGATTCCCAAACAAAGAAAGGAAAAAGAAAGAGCAAGCCCAGGGAAAAGGTACTTAACTGAAAAGACCAGATACTGAGTTCTTGGGGTTTGTGTTTGATCAAGATACTGTAAACGGCAAAAATTGACGATGCTGAGAGCATCCAAAAATCTCCCACTGTAAAGGTGATATTGGTCAAGACCGATAAGTCCCCCTTGGTGATGAGTAACACGACTCCACAGGTAACCAGAACAATCCCCAGTATTTTTTTGGTAGTTATCAGTTCTCCATATAAAATCCGCGACAGGATGACGATAAAAATGGGAAAGGTGATGGCGATCAGAGACAGGTTGAGGGCCGTGGTTGTGTGCCCGGCAATGTAGATAAGCGTATTAAAAACGGTTACGCCCAACAGTGCAGTAAGGGAAAGGTAACGGATATTTTTCAGCAGCATGTGCCTTTCTGCCACAAGCGCCTTTAAGGCAAAGGGGAGAAAGACGATTACAGCCACAACCCACCTCCAGAAAGCGATACTCACTGGAGGAACAATTTCACTGAGGCCACGGGCAACAATGAAATTTCCCGACCAAATTGCTGTGGCTCCTAGGGCAAAGAGAGAGCCGAGGAGTGCCTGCCGGCGTGTGTTGCTCATTGGATCGTAAGTTCCTTGTTTGTAAGAGGTGGATGAGAGGGATAATACCCTACTGTTGGAAAAGTTAGGGGGACTTCATCTCTTGCTGTCTACTGCCAATACATCTATGCAAAGTAAACAGTTCAACGTCCACAGCATTTTTTGTATTTTTTCCCGCTGCCGCATGGGCAGGGAGCATTTCGACCGACTTTCCCGTTTGCAGTCTTTTGGCGAGTGTTGTTTTCTGTTACTTCTCCGGAAACATACAGCCACTGCCCGTTTTCTTTGACAAAACAACTCACTTCATGCAGTTGGCTGATTCTGCCACTGTCCATCGCTGTTGCTGTAAATTCAACTGTTCCTTGATGGTCGTTTTCCCCACCTTTACTGGTCGCTAGTATTTTTAAACCGCACCAGTGGGCAATGGTATTCGGGTCTATGGATAGGGGTCTGGTAGAGGGGTGCCATGTCTGCAGGATATAGGGTATCTCTTGGGCCACATACCCGCTATAGCGGGAGCGCATTAAGGCTTCGGCCGTAGGAGCATGCCTTTGGCCCGAGTGTAAAGGGTGACAGCATTTGCCATAGGTGAGGCCGGAGCCACAGGGGCACAATTGCGCCATGTCCATGATGGGTTTTGTATCAGTATTTTCAACCATGGCTTCCGGGGGTGGCAACTTTAAGGCCGATAATCCCGGCCAGTATAAGTGTGAGGCTGATTATCCTGAAAGCGTTTGCCGGTTCCTTGAACAGTATTATGCCTAGAATAACAGTGCCCACCGCACCAACACCAACCCAGACACTGTATGCTGTACCCAGAGGGAGCGACTTCATTGAAATCCCAAGCAGCCAGAGACTGATCGCCATAGCGATGACGGTCCATACCGATGGCCACAGTCGGGTGAAACCTTCTGAGTACTTTAACCCCACAGCCCAGCCGGTTTCAAAAAGGCCTGCGAGAAAGAGAATAAACCAGTTCATCAGTTTTCCTGTGGTTGTAAACAAGGGATGTCTTACGCCTCTTACTGCAAAAAAGAGTGAGTGTCTTTCTTTATTTTTGTGCCAAAATAAAACCATTTGACTCTTTTGATATGGACGACATGGACCAGTTTGCTCTATAGTGTTGCCAAGAACAAGATGGATTATGCAACAAGAGAGGGGAGCAACACATCATCACCCCGTAAACTGCGATTTCCGTCGTGGTGTCTGTGTGACTCCGAGCCTACTAGGTTAACTTGCATGGTACGACGAATTACATAGAGTATTTGGAATGCCATGCACAAGGCCACGACGCCATAGACTGAAGCTTTTATGACGCCATTCATTAATAACAACAAAATAAAGAACAATGAGTGAAGAAAAAAAAGTAAATATCATCGTACTCGTACCGGCCGGCAGGCTACCGCTGGATATCATGGCAGCTGCCCATCGTCTGGCAGAGCAATATGGGTTAGGCGTATACCTTACCACTGTGCAGAACCTACGCCTGACAGGTGTTCCACAAGAAATTGCTCCTGCAATTAAGAAAGAGCTGGCTTCCTTGGGTGCCACCTTTAAAGGGCCGGGAAAATTTCTTTTACCCAAGGTTTGTGCCGGTGCAGAACAGTGCAATCTTGCCGTTATTGATACTGTGGCTATGAATCAAAAAATCCTTGATAAATTCGGTGACCTACCCAATGTAAAAGCAAAAGTCAAGATGGCTATTTCCGGTTGTCCTATTAGCTGCTCCAATCCGAAAATAACTGATATTGGTCTTATGGCGACCAAAAAAGGGTATGAGGTTTTTGTTGGGGGCAAGGGCGGGCCATCTCCAAAAATCGGTAAACGGATTGCCAAGGGAGCTGATGAGGAAAGGGTGCTGGAAATCATCGGCGAACTGGTTGCTTTTCACAACCGCAAAACAGAGAAGAAACAACGGATGTTTACACTGCTGGAGGACTCTGAGTTCCCCTTTGCGGAAGTGTAACAGGCTTTTTTATAGATTGTAATTGTTTAGCAGTACCCACACGGAGTCTACAGTTACACTATTTCTGTATATTACAGCTTACACATCTGCCACGTTGTACGGATAGGCAGGGTGGCAGATGTGGTGTGGGGCGCTGGTTAAGCTGAACTGCCAGGCTTTTTATGATGTGTTTGCTTATGCCGACTGTGAGGCGGTTTTTTTCGACGATTTTTATTCGGTCTTTTCCGCGGCGGCGGAACTTCCGCCAGCAGTGATTCGTCTGGAACCACGCATTCCAACGTTCTGCCGGTGTATTCCTCAATCTCTGGTAGATAAAAGGAGCCTTCCTCGCAAGCAAAACTGATCGAGGTTCCATGAGCACCTGCTCTGCCTGTTCTGCCGATACGGTGCACATAATTTTCCGGTTCATAAGGGAGCGTGAAATTGACCACGTGACTGATCCCATCGATATGAATACCCCTTCCTGCAACATCTGTTGCAATGAGTACCTTTACCTTGCCTTCACGAAATTTTTCCAGCCGTTGGGTTCTTTTCTGTTGAGGTACGTCGCCTGAAAGCAGAGTACAGTTGATACCATTGGCCTGCAACTTGGCGCTGAGAGTTTTTGCTTCATGTTTCTGGTTGGTAAAAACCATGATGCGTTGGTTGGCTTTCTTTTTCAGAAGATTGTAGAGAACCGTGTATTTTTCTTCGGTGGTAACCAGGTAAACTATTTGCTCAACTGTTTTAATGGATAATTGTTCGGTTTCGACATCAACCATTTCCGGGTTTCGGCACCATTGGAATGCCAGGCGTTTCACTTCCTCGGTGATGGTTGCCGAAAAGAGCATGGTCTGGCGTTGTTCTTTTTTCTTTACCCTGCCTATTATGCGACGCACATCAGGAATAAAACCCATGTCCAACATTCTGTCCGCCTCATCGATGACCATAATTTCGCACTGGTCGAGCTTGAGGAGCCTTTTGTCGATGAAATCCAACAGCCTTCCCGGGGTGGCAACAATTATATCACTCTTTCCCTGGCTGACTTCATTGATTTGCTTCTGATAATCTACACCTCCATAAACCGCTGTAATGGTCAGTGGCGTATAGGTGGCCAGCTTGTTGCCATCTTTGGCAATTTGGATGACCAACTCCCTGGTAGGGGCAATAACAAGTGCCCGAGGCTTGTACGTGCCGGACGGCGAATAGGACCGTTTTTGCTGAAGGAGCCGTGTGAGGATGGTAATAAGAAAAACCGCACTTTTCCCAGTTCCGGTATGGGCTTTCCCGACCATGTCCTGTCCTTTCAGGACAGTGGGAAATGCCTTTTCCTGGATAGGGGTGCAGTACTGGAATTCAAGGTCTGCAATGGCGTGCATGATCTCAAGTGGCAGCTCATAGTCGTGAAATCTGGTTTTATCCGGAAGGGGGGTAACCTCGAATTCTTCAATCCGCCAAGCGACAGTTGCTTTTTTCTTTTTGGGAGGTTGCCTGAATTTTGTTTGCTGCGGTTTTTGCTCCTTGCGGTTTTGGTGTTTTTCCTGGAGGGCTTCCTGGGCGGGAATTGTTTCTTGGGCAGGTGACTTGGGAGCTGTTTTACTTTTCCCTGTTGCTGAACGCGCCAGCTTTTTAATGGACTGGCCTGCGAGGGAGAAAAATTTTTTTATCATTAGTTAGATTGGGTGCTGTGAATGATGATGGCTAGATATGCGTTAGGTAATCATAAGCGTGTAGCCGGTGTGGGTAAATAAAGCAATTAGAATTTTTTTCATCGCTACCCCTGATTTCTCATCTGTTCAGGCGGTTGCTGGTTCAAAATACTGAACTAGAGGCGCCGCGTGGACTGACCTGCCTGAGTATTTTTTTAATTTTGTAGTCACTATTCAGCAACAACCCACGGAGTCTGCGCTTACCTCTTCGCACGATCAGGCAGGAAAATAGAGCATTACTATAGTTATCGAGACTGCTTGTACACGCATCTGGGGCATTGCTAAACAGTTACAGGTGGAGGTTAAAGCGAAACTATTTGTTATTGGCTGAATAATTACATTTTGTACCGTATTAATTTAGATGCATGGCTCTGAAATCACATTTTTTTCCAAAAATGGCAAAATGCTCATTAGAAATTTGGGCTAATGTTCATTTTTGCCACTGGAGAAAAGCTTTTGCGCGTTCAAGCCACTCTTGCTGCTCCTCCTGGGGCAGGAAAATAATGAATTGACCGATGGATCGCTGGACTCCCATAAAATCAATTAGGAAGTTGTATACTGCATTGGCTGCGTCAAGGTCTGAATTGAGAGCCTGGTTTTGTGCATCCAGGAGATCAATAATGGATTTGATACCCTGTACGTAGGAATCAGTAACGAGCTGCAGGTTACGGCGTGCAGCTTCGGCAGCTTCCCTGGAAAGATTGATAGATGGATAGGAAGCCCTGGTATTGTTTGAGGCCGCAAGAATCCGTTGGTTGATTCTTTCTGCTGTGGCCATCCGTTCAGTTTTGAGCTGGTTGAGCTGTTCTCTGGTTTTACCGAGAGTTGCGCTTTTTCTTCCCCCTTCAAAGAGCGGGAGCCGTGCAAAAACACCTACTGACCAGTCTGTATCATCAAGACCGGTTACTGCTTCATCACGCTGTCCCTCGCCGGAATCAGAGAGGACTTGATCAACATTACCCTCAACAGTGAAATCAGGAAGCCAGTATTCTCGTTTGGAGCGGACGATGATACGTTCCTGGGCAGCGATCTCTGCATCAATTACCTGCAGCTCAGGAGAAAATTTAAGCCCCTCCTCCATTGCAAAAGCATTAAAGTCTTTTAAATACCTGGGATTGTGCATGAGTTGGTAAAAAAGTTGGTCACCGGTAATGAGCAAAGGATCACTCAAGTCAGTTTCTTCAGCTATGAATTCCTCCTGCAATGGTCGATGCAGGATACGGTTTAACTGCTGCATGGCATCAAGTGTAGTTGATTCGGCACGGAGTACAACTTGGCGGTCATTAGCAAATTTGGTCTGCCATCGATACAGTTCATCCGGTCCTGCAACCCCTGTGCTCAAGCGTATCTGAGCCCGTTCCAGGTTAGCCTGGGTCAATTGCATATTTTCTTTTTGCAGCTGCTCAATGGTTTTTTGACGAAGCACGTTGAGATAGGCGTTTGCCGCATCCAGTGTTATATCAAGCCGGACTGTGTCACGATTGAATTCTCTTCCGCTTTGCCTGTATTTTTCAACCGTATAGGTTGACCAGCTTTTTTCTGAATAAATCTGTTGTGAAGCATTGGCGCTTGCTATCCAGGCCTTTTCCGGAGTGGTTCCGCCGCTGATAAATGCACGGTCATCATCTATGACCCTGCCAGAAGCACCGATTCCAACCTGGGGCAGCAAAGGAGATCTGGCTTCGCCTACGGCATAGGTGCCTGCCGTTACCTGACGTTCGGCAACCGCAAGATCGAGGTTGGCTGAAAGGGCCTCCTGAACGGCCTCAGGAAGAGAAAGGCGGCGTTGGATATCCTGCCGCTGTTCATGTAGGAGTTTGGAACCCGTCAGTTGGCCGAGGCTGGGATAGATATTAATAGCTCTGGCAGTTTCCATATTAAAGGCCATTTTTTGGGTCTTAGTGAAAACTACTGGCAAAGTGGCTGGGTCTTCTCCCAAGAGAATCTCCTGGACGGTCACCGCAACTCTACGAGCAAGGTGCTCTTGGATGTTTTCCGGCATGGAGGTCGCAAAAAGTCCCTGCTCAACATACCTATAATCCCACATGGAAAAACTGGGAAGTTGCCGCTGGATAAGTCCCTGGCTGAGAGCAGAAAATTCTTTTTTGTCTAGTTGCCAGAGTGGCCCCACCATGACCGCCTCGACCCCGGGTGGTATAGCCTGCACTGCCATTCCAGCTGATGCTGCTACCGGGATGAGGTCTATGGTTATGGTATGTTCGTTGGTTAGCTGCCTCACCTTTTTGGTAATACCATCAATACCATTGATATCGCGTGCATCAACGAGCATTGCAAGGTGTTTGAAAGGGACTATCCCGCGAAATGTTGTTAAGAGCTTGTTGATTGATGTTCCGATAAATACGTAAGTCAGGTTGTGAACTCCACTGCCTAAATCCTCTTTTGGAGCATTCTGTATACTAGGATCAAGCACGAATGGAGCAATTACCGGTATGGCGGGAGATTTGCGTTTGAGTGCTTCGCTGGAAGCAACTGTCCCTAAGGCAATGATGAGGCTGGTTTCCTGATTGGCAAGGAGTCTATCGAGCTGTTTGTTAACGCTTGCTTTGGTGCCACCAGCCTCCAGTGTCATTTCCGGCGGGAAAGAAATGGTGTATTCGTCCCCTGCTACCTGTTCTATTTCCCTGCGATATGTATCAATTAAGTCCGGAAAAGAGCGAATAGGTCCATCTGTGAGAATGCCTATCTTAAAATGAGGGATTTCTGTATCCAGTTGAAATGGAAGTTCTTGACTCTGTTCGGCACCTAAAGGTGAAGACGATAAAAAGAGTATGGATAGGCAAAGTACGAGTAGACGAAGTCTCATTCGGCTGCTCCTCTATTAGTGTTGTTTTGAAGGAATTTTAAAAAACGTTGCATACAGAACCGGGACAAATACCAAAGTGAGTACCGTCGCAAATCCCAAGCCAAAGACGATGGTTACGGCCATGGCCACAAAGAAGGCATCCTGAAAAAGCGGAATCATGCCCATCATGGTTGTCAACGCGGCCATCATCACTGGCTGCATTCTGGACACTCCCGACTCAATGATAGCCTCCATTTTGTCCATACCTGTCTTTATGTTCAGGTCAATCTGGTCAATAAGGACAATGGCATTTTTAATGAGCATGCCGGAAAGGCTCATTAAGCCCAGAAGTGCCATAAAGCCGAAGGGCTGATTAAAGATCAAAAGGCCAGCTGTAACTCCAATAAGGGATAGTGGAACCGTTAGCCAGATGATTAGAGGTTGTTTAAATGCATTGAAGAGGAAAATAACAGCCAGGATCATCATCCCAAAATAGATGGGGATGCTGGCTGCAAGCTGAGCTGTCGCATCAGACGAATCCTCTGCCTCACCACCCCACGCAATAAAGTAACCGGGTTTTCCTTTAATAGGGATTATATCATCGTAGAGGATAGGAATGGTTGCAGCTGTAATGGGTGAACCTTCTTTAAAGGTTGGGCCGGCGGCAGTAGCAAAATCAACCCCAAGTGCTTCTTCTATTTTCGGTTTGATGCTGCTGAGCAGTTCCGAGGGGAGGCCCTGGCGCGGGTCGGCGTGGACTTTGATGAACGGTCGACGGTGCCAGCGCGAAACCCTGGCATTCTCCCAGGTGGTGTCTATACCATTGATAACCTGGAGGATGGGGACATCTTTTTGTGCGGAAGGACTGTGGATCTGTAGTTCTTCCAGGTCATCCATCCTGCTTCGTTCATTGTGGGGAGCTCGTGCTATGATGGGAATAAGGTCGATACCCTCTCGATAGATGCCGGTGGTCGTACCTGAATAATTTGATTCGATGGCAGTAGCGATCATGGGGCGGTCTATACCTAAAGACCTGGCGCGGTCTTCGGCAATCACAGGCTGCGGCACTTTTACCTTTTCACCCCATTCAGTCCTCACAGCCTTGGAGTTGGGATCCTGATTAATGACTTCCATGGCCGTTGCTGCCATTTTACGGAGCTCATCCGGGTCTGGCCCATTGATACGCAGTTGAATTTTTCCCCCTTCGCCTGGCCCCAAAAGGAACTTTTTCGTGTTGATGACCACATCTGGGAGCATGCTTTCGAAATCATCTTGTATCCGCGGAAGGAGCGGATCAATAATCTTGTGATCCTTAACGGAAACCAGCAGGCATGCATAATGGGAGGAGGCGTCAACCGGCGCACTGTACACCAGCAAAAAGCGCGGATGGCCTGCGCCAATAGCAGATGCTACCTCTGTGACCCCCTCTTGGTCCATTAAATACTCCTCCATCTGGGCGACGCCTTTTTCCGTCTCCCGAATGTGGGTACCTTCCCGAAATTGAACCTCGACCATAAATTGGGGAGTGGTTGAATTGGGAAAAAATTGATTACTCAGAAAACCAAAGCCATAAATGGACAGACCAAAGAGGCCGCAAACAATGAGAATGGTGATCATACGGAGGCGAATCGCCAGAGTCAGAAGGCCTCGGTATATTTGGTAGAATTTGCCACCATAGGGATCTTTTTTATCCCCATTTTTCTTTTGTTTTGATTTTTTGCCAAGGACAAAGGTTTTGGTTATGAGCGGGGTGACGGTTACGGCTGTCAGCCAGGAAAGCAGTAGCGAGATGAGGATGACATAAAAGAGGGAGCGGCAGTACTCTCCGGTGGAGTTGTCCATGCCACCGATGGAGGCAAATGCAAGTACAGCGACCACCGTCGCCCCCAGCAGTGGGATAGAATTTTGTCCCACCACATCTTTGGCGGCTTCAAGTCCATCCATGCCCTGCTCCATGCGGACTTTCATCCCGTCCACCACCACAATCGCATTATCAACCAGCATGCCAAGGGCAATAATTAGTGCCCCTAGAGAGATCCGTTCTAATGTGATCTGGTAGTAGCCCATAACCATAAAGGTCGCCGCAATGGTAAGGACAAGGATAAAGCCGATGATCAGTCCGGATCGTAACCCCATGAAAATAAGCAGTACCACCACCACGATTGCCACGGCTTCAATAAGGTTAATGACAAACGAGTTCACTGCTTGAGTCACTGCCTTGGACTGCATGGCAATCTCAATGAGTTCCATGCCAAGTGGAATCTCTCCTTGGAGCTCATCAATTCTTTGCAGAACCCCATCACCCATGGTTACGGCATTCCCACCACTGACCGTTGAGATCGCAATGCCAATGGCAGGAGCAGCATTAATCCTGAGAAGATTCTGCGGTGGGTCCACATAGTCACGAACTACGTTTGCTACATCACGTAGATAAATAAGTTTGCCGCCCTTGGAGGCTATAAACAAATCAGCGAAATCTTTTTCTGATTGGAAGTCGCCCGTGGGGTTGATGGCCATATACTCAGGACCGATTTTAATACTGCCGGCGTTCACTGGTAGATTTTTTGCCTGAAGCGCATCAAAAATTTCCTGTTTGGTAATGCCAAGGGCCGCCATTTTATTACGCGACATCTCGACAAAGATGGCCTCGGACTGCTCACCGAAAAAGGAGACTTTTTTCACATCTTGAACGACAAGCAATTCCCGCTTCAACAGTTCTGCAATATCCTTCAATTCGGCGTAGGTGTAACCCGGACCTGTCAGGGCGAAATAGACGCCAAAGACATCACCAAAATCATCATTGACGATAGGCGGTCCGGATCCGGGAGGCAATTCTGGAATAACATCCAACACCTTTCTCCGCATTTCATCCCACACCGCCGGCAGGGCGTCTTTGTCATACTTGTCCTGGATTTTTACCTTGACCACGGACATCCCTCGCGATGAATAGGACTCGACTCGCTTGAGTTGTCCCATCTCCTGCATGGCCTTTTCTATTTTTTCCGTGACTTCCTGTTCAACTTCTCCCGGCGAAGCACCGGGGTAAGGTGTTGCGATAACGGCATCCTTGATGGCGAACTCCGGGTCTTCCAGGCGAGGAAGATCCAGGTAGGCAAAGAACCCAAGCACAAGCAGGACCACTGTCATGGTCCAGGTGATGACCGATTTTTTGATGGAAAATTCTGCGATATTCATAGGCTATTTCCCTTCTCGCTGACCTTCCCAAGGCCTGACTTTCATCCCTTCCCGAAGTTGGGTAACCCCTGCTGTAATGAGCTGTTCCCCACCTTGTAAGCCTTCTGTAATGTATATCTTATCTGTTCCTTCCAGTTGTTTAATGCTGACCAGCGTCTTCTTGGGAGTCATTGTTTCCTGGTCCAGTAACCACACATAGTTCTTGCCGTCAGGGTCATTGAGGACAGCTATGGCAGGAATAAGAATAGAGATAACTTCACCCGTGGTGTCACTCCCTTCAGCAGTTACTTTTGCGGTCATGCCCGGCAGGATATTTGCCTCTTCAGGTTGATCCATGATAAGCACCACCTGATAGGTTTGGGTAGCAGGATCGGCCTCTGTAGAGTATTCCTTGACGATCAGGGGGAAATTTTTCCCTGGAATGGATTCAAATGAGGCTATGGTTTGCACTCCCTCACTACTCTGGAACCGAGCCATCATCAGTTCGGGAACATCAATGAGGATTTCAAGTTGTTCTATGAGCTGCAAAAAAGCAATGGGCTCCTTTGCTTGTACTTTCTCAAAGTTTTCCACATAGCGTTTGGCGATAACGCCATCAAAAGGAGCAATCAACCTTGTGTCTTTGAGCGCATTTTGGGCATCCTCGAGTCTGGCGCGTGCAACATCCCGTGCTGCACGATATCTGTCAAAATCAGCCTTTGAGACCTGCTTTTTTGCATAGAGTTCTTTATAGCGGCGGTACTGCTGTTCCGCTTCAAGCTCACGAGCTTTTGCCTCGTTGACTGCCGTCTGAAAATCACGTGGCAGTAACTGGGCTACGAGTGCTCCTTTTTTAATGACCTGGCCTTCTTCTATGGGGAGCTTGCTCAGGTCGCCGGAAACTTTGAATGAAAGCTCGGAACGACGGGCAGCACGAACGCGGCCCGGGAGTGACATGGCGAGATTTTTTTGACCAGCCTGGACGGTAATAAATTTGACCGGTTTCACTATTTCTACCACTTTTTTTTCTTCTTTGTCGCGACACCCCCCGAAAACAAGGAGTATGCTCATAAGGAAACAGAAAAAAGGAATGGAAAGGAAGGGGTAACTGGAACTTCTTTTAAGGCCTTTTGTGGTCATGGTGCCTATGCCTCCGGAAATAAGATCGCGGACTATGGAGCGCTGTACATGCGCTGATATGTATTTGAATGAGTGTACAGTTAAATCGCAACAACTTGCCCTGTCAAGTACCGCGCATTGTTGTTGGAAAAAAATACGCAATAATTACCAGTTGATGTCACGCAACTGGTGGTCGGTAGTGTCTATGAAGTGACGATAATGTAAGCGATTTTTATCGGGCCATGGACTCCCTGCACCCGCACCAGTTCGATGTCGGCAGTCGAGCTTGCCCCGGATATGTAGTTCACCGATGCGGGAAGCCCATCTTGACTCTGTTCTGCAAGCCACGCCATACCCTGAGTGAGCCTTGGTAAGATGGTAGTTTCTTTGATGATGAAAATGGTGGTCGTCGGTAAAAGGGTGACCGCCCGCCCGCATCCCTTGTGGCTGTGGACCATTACTGTGCCTGTTTCAGCCAGTGCGAACTGTGCCACAGTAATACCGATGCCTGCCGACTCGGCAGTGTCTATGTTGTTCTCTCGACCCCGGGCACAGTCCCACATGTGGACATGGGTGTATTTATCGCTCAATGCCGCAGCAGTTTGCTGCTCGCGCAGAAGAGGCTCATCGCCAATCAGTATAGGGCCTTCTCCCAGTTCCGATGCCACTGTCAGAATGGTATCATTTAGGCTTGCCAAGGCGCATTCATGAACAATGGTGCCGGCTGTTCTGCTCTGTTCAATAAAGAGGTCCTTGAGTTCTTGAGCTGTGGTGTTCTGGTAATACTCTTCCTGAACGGCTTGCGGCAGATCGATCGAAGTTGGGTTATCTGCAATGGCCTCTCTGCCCAGCGCCCTTGAAACAGTGAGGAGGAAGTTTTTTTTATTGGTGTGCATCATTTTTGCCCCTTCTTTGTAATTTTATACCAGTCTCTGAACCTCTGGGTAGCCACATGGGGTCGTTCTCGATTTTTACACCACTGTTTGAGTGGGCCGATCTTTGGAGAGATGTTTGCCACTGAAGCAAAACGGGTGGTCATATCATATAATTTTGCGTTGCCGATGATACCCCCGTAGAGTCCCATTGCGATCCCCTCAAGCCGGCCTTCAAGTTGTTTTTCCTCTGCAATTATTCGTCGATGCTCATAAATGTACTCGTACAGGGGTACTTGGACCGGGCAAACCTCATTACAGGCGCCGCACAGGGTACAGATTTTGGTTAAATCTTTGAAGGGGGTGTATCCAGCGAGGACCGGCACCAGTGCTGCACCGAGTGGGCCTGGGTAGAGAGCACCATATCCGTGCCCGCAAACATGGCGGTAGGCTGGGCATTCCAGCATG
Source organism: Desulfogranum marinum (assembly GCF_963675105.2). Classification (NCBI taxonomy): domain Bacteria; kingdom Pseudomonadati; phylum Thermodesulfobacteriota; class Desulfobulbia; order Desulfobulbales; family Desulfobulbaceae; genus Desulfogranum; species Desulfogranum marinum. The sequence goes on along the minus strand of NZ_CAXXRO010000004.1, from coordinate 432,643 downwards.
CAGGTGCCGCACCTGATACATTTTAGAACCTCTTTAAAAGGAGAGCCAAGCACCTTTGAGCGGCCATTGTCGACGATGATGATGTGCAGCTCTTCCGGGCCGTCCATGTCATCGGGTTTCTTGGGGCCTGTAAAGAGCGTCATGTAAGATGTCAGCTTGGCACCAACCGCGCTGCGGGCTAACAGGCTAAGCATCGTGTCAAGCTCTTTGAAAGACGGCACCAAACGTTCCATACCCATCACAACAATTTGGGTCTTGGGGACGGTGGTCACGAAGCGCCCGTTGCCTTCGTTGGTCACCAGGGTACAGGTACCGGTTTCGGCAACGCCAAAATTACAGCCGGTAATGGCAACGTCGGCTTCAAGGAAATCTTTACGAATGAGATGGCGGACAAATCTGGTCATATTTTCCGGCAAGTTGTCCCCGTCATACCCTCTTTTCTCCTGGAGAACCTGCTGAATTCGATCACGATTTTTATGCAAAGCCGGTACTACAATATGAGAAGGTTTATCGTGGTTGTCTATCTGGAGCAGGTACTCGCCCAGGTCTGTCTCAATCACCTCAATTCCCTGATCTTCGAGTACCTCGTTGAGCCCGATTTCTTCGGTAACCATGGATTTTGATTTAACCACCTTAGAAGCATTCTTGGCTTGGCAAATGGCAAGAGCACGTTCTGTTGCTTCTTGATCGGTAGATGCAAAATAGACATGGGCTCCGGCTTGCTCGGCATTGCTGCTGAAAAGATCGAGGTAGTAGTCGAGGTTTTCAAGGACATGGTGACGAATGGCAGAAGCCTGACTTTTCCATTGCTCGTAATTGCCAAGTTCTTTGAAAACGTCTTCCCGCTTTTGGTTGAGGAGGTCCTGGGCATTGGCAATGGCCTTGCGCATGAATGGTTTTTCAAGCTCAGTATTGATTCTGTCATGCAGGGGAAGGTCACTTGTTTGGATACTCATTGGGTTCCCTCAATAAAATGAAAGTGAACGGTGAGAAATCTGTCCCGGATTATGCATGAACATTGTGTGCAACTGGACAAATGAGCACAATGTTTATGAAAAGTTCGGGCTATGAGTGTGCCAGCACATTGGCAATATGTAAGACTTGCATCGGATGGTTGAGCCTTTCCAGGCGGGCCTTGATATTCATCAGGCAACCTGCATCACACCCGATAACACAGTCGGCACCGGTGGCGATAAAGTTATCAACTTTTTCTGCAACCATGGCTCCGCTTAAATCAGCCATTTTGACTGAGAAAGTGCCACCAAAACCACAGCATTTATCCTGGCCTTTACAAGGCACGAGCTCCAGCCCGGTAACGTTTGCCAGAAGGGTTAATGGTGGCTCCTTGACTCCGAGTAATCTGGTCATGTGGCAAGAAGGGTGATAGACGGCTTTTGCCCTGAGAGTAGATTCTACTCTGTCTTTTTGCAGCACATTGACGATAAAATCCGTCAATTCAAAGGTCTTTGCCGCAAGCTCTCCCGCTTTGTCGGCTATTTGGTGGTCATCGGCAAATAATGTCGAATATTCATTGATTTGAAGCACGCAAGAGCCACTGGGGGCCACTATATAATCGGCCTTGTCTTCGAGCAGTGTGTCGAGGAGAAGGTGCATGCTTTTTTTTGCTTTCTGCTGATAGCCGCTGTTGGCAAGCGGTTGGCCGCAGCAGGTTTGCTGTGGGTTGAAAACGATTGTGCAGCCGAGTCTTTCAAGCAGCTTGACAGAGTCTATACCGATATCGGGGAAAATATTATCGACGAGACAGGTCGAGAAGAACGATACGTGCATATTCGGATCTCCTTGTAACCAGATTAAAGTAGTGGTGATAAGATACCATGAAAGTAAATTTTTCTAAAGGAATCGGTGGCAGTTCTTTGTGTTTCAATTAAAACCGTAATGAAACGTATTTTTTATTTAGTTCCATTATGTTTCATAAACGAAACAGTAGGGGGAGTGTGTGTTGTTAGCGATTTCCATCTTAACTATATAAAATTAAAGTAAAAAAAATAAATATTTTAATACTGGCTCGACTTGTGCTTGATAAGGTTTAAATTGTTCAATGAATTTGATAGTTGAAAGCATTATTGCTTAAATTAAAAGAAGAGAGGTTCAAAATGTCTGCAATAGCAATGTCTTATAGCGTGTTTACCCAGGAAAAGGAAATTCGGGAGCAACTTGCAGCGGTTTCAGGATATGAGGTTGTTCAAGATGCAGATATCATAAGTGAAGTCTGCAGTCGGTATAAGTTTGGGAGGGAGAAGGTCGAACGAGCTGTGTATGGCCCGCCATCAGCATTCAATAGGTTTACTCATGAGAGGGAAACCATGAGAGCGTATCTGAAATTGGTAATGGCTGAACATATGGGGAAGCAAGGGGTACTTTTTTCGGGTTTTGTGACCCATCTTGTCCCGCCGGCCGCAACGCATATACTCAAAGTCGGTCTTTTTGATGAAAAAACCAATCGTATCCACCGGGCTGTGAAAGAGGGCGTGAGCGAAAAAAATGCAAGCAAGCTGATTAAAAAAAATGACAACAGTATTAGCGATTGGGTGAATTTTCTCCATGGCAAGCCGGCCAGTGATCACAGTTTGTACGATATCTTTATCCCGGTGGGTTCTAAGACGCCTGCAGAGGCCGTGCAGCTTATAATGGAAAATTATCGTAAGCCTGCAGTGATGGAAACAGATGAATCACTGCAAGCTGTAGCTGATATGGCAACTGGAGCAAGGGTGGAACTTGCACTACTTAGCAAAGGGTATACCACTGAAGTTCAGTGCAGTAATGCAAAGGTTGTGCTGCGGGTCAACAAAAGCGTCCACAGTTTTTCCAAGTTGACGGAAACACTGTCATCGATTGCAGGCCAGGTAGAGGGTGTGAGGCAGGTTGAGGTAGTTGCTGGTAAGGATTATCACGTTTCTATCTACCGCGACCAGGAATTTACATTGCCACCCAAAGTGCTGCTGGTGGATGATGAACAGGAGTTCGTGCAGACCTTGTCTGATCGTCTTAATACAAGAAGTTATGGTTCTTATCCGCTTTTTGACGGTGAGCAGGCCATGGAGTTTTTAACACACGAGACACCTGATGTGATGGTGCTGGATTTGAAAATGCCGGGTATGCAAGGAGTGGAAGTGTTGAAAAAAACCAAGGAAGCCAAACCTGAAATAGAGGTCATTATTCTTACTGGGCATGGATCAGAGGAAGATAAAAAGATCTGTTTGGAACTTGGTGCTTACGCGTATTTACAGAAACCTGTCGATATCGTGCAATTGACGGCTATTATTGACGAGGCGTACAAAGAGGTGGCTGCAGCCAAGATGGCTCAGGCCTGATAGTTTTCGATAATTTTAGATTGAGAGGGGCGGGAATGGATAGCCAATTTGCAACCAAAGTCATGCTGGTAGATGATGAGGAAGAGTTTATCGACCTCATGTCCCAGCGACTGGAAACTAGAGGACTCAAAGTTGTTGCCGTTACCTGCGGGGAGGAAGCCGTTGCTGCGGTGGAGGACAGAAATATCGATGTGGCGGTGGTCGATTTGGCCATGCCCGGCATAGACGGCATCGAAACGCTGCAACGGGTGAAAGCAAAACGTCCGGACATTGAAGTTATCATGCTCACCGGCCACGCCACGCTTCACAGTGGTATTGAGGCGATGAAGCATGGGGCGCGAGACTACCTGGAGAAACCGGTTGACCTTAATGTGTTGATGGAGGCGATTCGGGCGGCAAAAAATGAGCGAATGACCAGCTTGGAAAAGAAATCTGCAGAAGAAGTCAAGCATATTTTAAAGAGCAAAAGCTGGTAAATATCTGCTGTATTCAGCAGCGATAGGTATCCCCTAAATCATTGTAATTTAATGAGAAGACTGTTGGGCAAGGTCTGAGGTGTAATGGTGCGTCTTGGATGTGAGGGGAAATGTGCCGGCAGCTGCAAACCTTTAGAGGACAAGAGGAGAGTGTCATGGAACAGCAACAGATAAAGGTGAGGGATTTGTTCATCCCACTGGAGAAGTATCCCTACCTCAACGAAAACCAGATGCTGGAGGAGGCCATCCAAACTTTTATGGATCTTCGCCAGGAAAATGGTGGGCGCATAAAATATGGAATGCTTTTTGTGGTGAATAACAGCAATGAGCTGGTCGGTAAGTTGTCATTAATGGATGTTTTGCATGGATTTGCACCACGGCTTTTTGACGCGACCAAGGTGGCAAAATTTGATGGTAAGGAAGGTCAATATCCCGGTCTCGCCCTGCTCCACGAAGAGGCAGTGTATGCAGAGTGCGGTAAAAGCAGGAAAACCCCGATAAAAAACCATATACGGGCCATTGATTTCACGATTGGTGCAGACATCCCCATGCTCGAGGCCCTGATAATGATGTCCGGTCGCAACGAATTTGATACCCCGGTGACGGATAACGGTACCATTATCGGGGTCCTGCGTTTGGAAGAGATCTTTGCGGCAATGTGCAATTCTGTCTGCATGCTGCCTTAAATAAAGAATGAGGATAAGAAGATGACTGCTGCAGAGTCTACAAACATAAGTCTTCCTGAAGTGCATAAAAAATTTGATTGGAAGCGTCTCCTGTTTATGTTGCTTGGCATAGGGTTGTTTGCCTTTGTTTATTACTGTCCGCCATGGCCGGATGCCATTGACCCCATGGGCACGCATTTTGAACTGAGCAAGGAGGCAAAAGGAGCTTTGGCCGTCTTTTTACTGGCTGCAACCTGGTGGGTTTTTGAAGTTGTCCCCATCGGGATCACCAGTTTAACCATAGGTGCCCTTCAGGCCTTGTTTATGATCCGTGATCCCAAGGTGGCGTTCAAGGATTTCATGGACCCTTCGGTCCTTTTTATTTTTGGCTCAATTGTTATCGGCATGGTGTTCACCAAGACCGGCTTGACCAAGCGCATTGCCTACAAGATGCTTTCCATTGTCGGTGAAAAGACGAGCATGATTATGTTGGGTTGTTTTGTGATGACCGCTGCCTTGACCCATTTGATGGCGCATACCGCAGTGGCGGCAACCATGTTTCCCATGCTCATGGCCATTCATGCGCTTTATTCCGAGGAAGAATCGACCAAGTTCGGCAAAGGGCTGTTTATTGGTATGGCCTATGTAGCGGGTGCCGGGAGTATCATTACTTTACTTGGTGCGGCCCGGGGTGCGGTGGCTTTGGGATTTTACAAAGATATTATGGATGTGGATATCAGCTTTTTTCAGCTCACAACCTACATGTTTCCCATCGGCTGGTTGATGACCTTTCTCCTGTGGGGATTTGCGATGATCGCCTTTAGGCCGGAAAGAAAAACCATCCCTGGGTTGAAGGATAAATCCAAAAGGATGTACAAGGAACTGGGCGGTTGGAGCAGGCAGGAGGTCTTAACGGCGGTGATCGTCTGTGTGACCATTCTGGTGATTGCCCTGAAAAACTTTATCCCTGCTTTGGGCGGTCTGCATAAGACCGGCATTCTGCTCTGTTCAACTATTGCTTTTTTTCTGTGCAACATCCTCGATCTGGATGATCTGGAAGAAATTCCATGGAACATAATTCTGCTGTTTGCCGGTGCCATGTCCATTGGTTTCTGTCTGTGGGAAACCGGGGCCGCAAAATGGCTGGCCGTCAACTGGCTGGTCTTGTTTCAGAATTCACCACCCCTGGTATTTATCCTGGGTATGGCTTTCTTTGTGATGATTATGACCAACTTTATCATGAACGTGGCTGCAATCGCCATCTCTCTGCCAGTGGCCCTGGTTATTGCACCGTATCTCGGTGTGGCCGGTGAAGTAATCCTTTTCTCTTCCCTTATTGTGGCAGGTATGCCGTTTCTACTGTTAGTCGGCGCCGCCCCCAATGCCATTGCCTACAGTTCCAAGCAGTTTACCACCGGCGAGTTTTTCCTTTACGGTATCCCTGCAAGTATTCTGCTGATGGCGGTTACCTGGCTGGCGGTTACGGTTATCTGGCCGTTGATGGGGATGGAGATTTATGTGTCAAAGGTGATGTGAAAAGAATAGCTTTGATAGATAACAATAAACGATCAGAGACGGGAAGGCGTTGTCTATGCCTTTCCGGCTCTGCTCAGGGAATTTTACGTGAATAGATATACAAAAAGGATATTGGAATGGTTGCCGGCAATAGCTTTAGGGTATGCGGCAAGCATCGGGATGCATCTGCTTGTGAATAAACGTTTTTTTGATAATATTCCCCTGTAGGTAGGATCGAGATAATGGATATCTTTCCCCCCACCATCCATTATCCCCTTCCTGCTGCCTGCTGCAACGGTTGGTGTACGTTGCAGCGGGTGGTTTTTAAAGAGGAAACAGTTGCTGTCTATGGTATGCAGGTGTCTATGATTCCAGAATAACGTTGTCTTTAGTGGGTGCCGGTCATGAAATCAACATTTACCCTGCAAAGTCTTCCTGAACTGATGGAGTTGCTCAACGCCATTCCCCATGGGGTTGTCCTTCTGGATACGGATTTGTGCATTGTGGCCATGAATCGTTTTTTGGAAGCCATGACTGGATTTACAGCCCATGAGGCTGTAGGGGTGTATGGAGATTTTATTCTTCGTTCCAATCTCAGTGGTAATGATCAGCTTTGCAAAAAGGTGCTGGAAGATGGGCAATCTGTTGTCAGAGACGGTAACATTATTAACAAGTCACGCCTCATTATTCCTATTCATTTTACCATTTCCAGGATTGTAAAAGAGGGAAGGCCTACAGGGGTATTGATCGTTTTGGAAGACATGTCAGCCCTGCAGGCTGCAAAAGTCGACTATCTCGGAAGTAAAGCCCGTTCAGAAATCATAGGACATAGTCACCAGATGGAGGCGATCTTTGAGTTGATGGCAGTGTTGGCTCGCACCGATGCCTCTGTGCTCATTACCGGCGAGACCGGAACGGGCAAGGATCAGATCGCCGAACAACTGCATAAATCATCGAGTAGAGCCCGGCAGCCTTTTGTGAAAGTTAACTGCGGTGCCTTACCTGAAGCCTTGCTGGAATCCGAACTGTTTGGGCATGTAAAGGGAGCTTTTACCGGAGCCCTTAATGATCATGTCGGGATGTTTCGCTTAGCTGACAAGGGAACTATTTTTCTGACGGAGATCGGTGATTTATCGCTGCAGTTGCAGGTGAAACTCCTCTCTGTTCTCGATGACCAGGAATTTTATCCTGTGGGCAGTAGTAAGAAAGTAAGCGTTAATGTGCGTGTGATCGCAGCGACTCACCGTACGCTCAAGGAAGAGGTCCTCCGGGGGCGTTTTCGTGAAGACTTGTATTACCGCTTGAATGTCCTTCATCTCCATATGCCGCCGTTAAGGGAGCGGGATGGTGACGTACGGCTTTTGCTGGATTATTTTCTGCGACATTTCAGCGAGGCCCTTGGTAAGAACTTTCAGGGTTTTTCCAGAAAGGCAATTAAACTCTTAACCCACTATTCTTATCCTGGAAATGTGCGTGAACTGCGCAATATTGTCGAGTACGCCGTAAATATTTGTCAGCAGGCACAGATTGATGTGGAGGATCTACCGCAGTTTGTAGTGAAACCTCCGCCGCAAGTCCCTCGGCAGCCCGCTATCCATGCCCAGTCATTAACTTCCTCCATATTTCCGGATTCTTCAGCTGCAAGATCCATCAGCTCCTGGGCAGAGGTAGAAAAACAGAAAATTATGGATACGCTTAAACAGACAGGGGGGAAGCGTTCTGAGGCGGCTGAGCTGCTAGGCTGGGGAAGGACAACTTTGTGGCGGAAGTTGAAAAAATACGGATTGAACTGAAAGGAAGGCCATGAAGATATTAATTACTGTCAGAGGTGATTTTATTGCACCTCGATTTGACCTGACGGCAGAGGTGATTGTAGCGACCTGCTATGATCATCAGCTGCTGGAAGAACCCCGTTCCATCATTTTGTCGGAATTTTCCGCAGAGAAGATGTGCGATCTCGTGCTGAAGGAGAATATCAATGTTGTTGTCTGCGGGGCGATAGAGGAAAAACATTATCAGTTCCTCACTTGGAAAAAAATTGCAGTGATTGATTCCGTTATCGGGCCTTTTAAAGATGCGATGGAGCTGGCGGTCATTAATACTTTGGCCTCAGGGAGTATATTGCCGGGAGCAAACTTGTCCGGGGTGACGTCATGAAATGGAACAACAGGTGGTTATCACGACTCTTGCCGTTTTTTGGTGACAATATGGCAAACAATGTGGTGCTGGAAAAAGACTATGCTAATTTTGCAAGGAGCCTTTTTATTCTGCTTCTTGTCCTGGTGTTGACTCCGCTTACTATTATTTCCGGGCTTTCCCACTACCAGTATAAGCAGCTTCTGCAAAAAGAGGAATTGACTCAGCTAATGCTCAATATCGAACAGGCGGAAAGTACTATTGAGCGGTTTGTTTCCAAACTGCAGTCCGTTGTTCGATTTGTCGGAAGTGCTGACCGGTACGAGGAGCTGCTTAACCCTGATAAGCTTAAAGCTCTATTTACCCGCTTACAGGAGGAATATCCAGATTTCGCAGACATTGAAATCATCGATTCCCAAGGCAAGCAAAAGTCTTATATCGGTCCATACAAACTTGTTGGCTATGACCATACCGAGCAACAATGGTACCAGGAAGTGCTGAACCGGGGAGTGTATATCTCTCATGTTTTCTCCGGATATCGCCAAGTGCCGCATTTTGTGATCGCGGTGAGCCGCAAGCATCTTGATCGAGAAGGATCATGGGTGTTGAGGGTAACCATTGATGGGAAAATCCTGCAGCGATATGTGGATACCATTAGTACCACCTCAGTTGCTGATATCTACATGGTTGATGCTGACAATGTGGCCCAGACGCAGCCGAGAAAGTTTGGTAAACTCGGCCAAAAAATCAGGCTTCATGTGCCGGAGAAGGTTAACTATGATTCGTCAACTATTTTACCCATAGCACTCTCCTTTTTTGATTTTAAGCATTTGGAGAAGGTCAACTATGATCTATCAAATGACTTTTCCGAGCATGAAGGAATTGCACAGAAGGATGCTAAGATATCGGTCCTTAAAACCGAGCAGGGGACGGATGTTCTGTATGTTGATGTTGCCTTGAAAAATACTCCCTGGCACCTGGTTATGGTCAAAGAGCTCTATATCCATGGCAATGTCTGGTTTTTTTTCCAGCTTCGTTTATTTTTTATTTTGTTTTCCTGCATCATTATAGCCGTTCTTGTGATTTTAAAAATCAGTACCGGTATTACCGCCTATATTCGTGAGGGTGATCGAAAAAGGGAGCATTTTCTTGCCGAGGCTGAGAGTGCCAGTAAGCTTGCCTCCATCGGCCAGCTGGCAGCAGGTGTGGCCCATGAGATTAACAACCCGCTTTCCATTATCAATCAGAAAGCCGGGTTGGTGGAAGATTATTTTGAAATGACAGGGCCCTTTCAATATAAGAAAGAGATGCAGGGCGCACTGGATGGAATCCAGGAGAGTGTGCTTCGCTGTAAGACCATTACCCATCGCCTTCTGGGGTTTGCGCGTCATACGGATGTACAGACTGAAGAGATAGAGATTAATGTGCTGTTGAAGGAAGTGGTTGCCTTTTTAGCCAAGGAAGCAACCTATAACCAGATAAGTATTGATTTTGATTTGGATGATACGGTTCAGAATATATTCAGTGATCGAAGTCAACTGCAGCAGGTTTTTTTAAATATTGTCAATAATGCAGTGGATGCCATCGGCAAAAATGGTCGGATCCTGCTCAGTAGCAGCAAAATTGATCAGGACACCATAAAAATAAAAATTACAGATACCGGGGAAGGGATGTCTGCAGATGTACAGCGTCGTATTTTCGATCCTTTTTTTACTACTAAGGAAACAGGTAAAGGGACAGGCTTAGGGTTGTCCATATCCTACGGTATACTGAAAAAACTTGGAGGAACAATCAAAGTGCAGTCGGAAATTGGTAAGGGAACAACATTTGTAATTACGCTGCCGGTTACGCACGATTGATGGAGGAAGTATGATAGACTCAAAAGTACTCATAATCGATGATGAAGTAGAATTCGCATCAACCTTGTGTCAGCGTTTACGCTTACGCGGCATTGAAACGGCAGAAGCGCACAGCGGGGCTGATGGGGGGGCGAAAATAGAGGAGTTCAAACCTGATATCATTATCCTTGATTTGAAAATGCCCGATATGAATGGATTGGACATGCTGGCTGAGGTTAAGGGACGAGATCCCCAAGTAGAAGTGATTATGCTGACCGGTCACGGTTCAACAGCCTCTGGCATCGAGGCCATGGAAAAAGGGGCCTTTGATTATATTATGAAACCGGTCGACCTTGGAGAATTGCTCAACAAACTTGAGCAAGCCGATCAGAAAAGGAGCGAAACGCAACATGATAATTGACGCGGTCACAGAAAATGCCCTTCGCCATGAGCAGGTCCAGACATTAGGGCGCCTGATGGCTGGTTTTTCTCACGACATGAAAAATCATCTTGGTATTATTCGGGAATCCAATGGGTTGCTCAGCGATTTTGTAGAGTTTTCCGAAATGCATGGAGATGAAAGAACTATGGAGAGGATGCAAAAGGCCATCGCATCTGTTGAGCGCCGGATAGTTGTCGTTGCAGATGTGCTCCACCATCTCAGTGGGCTTGCTCATAGAGCAGATGTTGAATATACAACACTGAGCATAAATGAACTTTTGTTGGAAGAGTATGCATTTCTTGTCCGCTTTGCGCGGTTGAAACAAATCAGCTTCGAGGTGCATCCTGGTGAGGATATACGTGCGGTACACAACAACCCTTCTTTACTTCAGCACATTTTTTATCGCCTGTTTGAGCTTTGCCTGGACCAGCTCAGCAAAGACTGCAGTCTGATAATCAAGACTACCATGGAAGAAAATTCGGTACAGGTAACGTATCAACTTTCCCATGCCATTGTTGTTGAGGAAACAGACGTATTACAAGCGGCTCTCACCAAGGTGGGAGGGGTCCTTTTGGCTGAGCCCACTGCAGATGCCTGCACCGGCTTGCACTTGAGAGTTCCTTCACTTTCCAGTGATTTTTTTGAGCAATGAACCCGTGTTATGGGGAGAAAAATCACCTTTTCCTGAAGGATTGACCCGAAGGGGGAACTTTTTGATTGAAAACGAAAAACAGACTATCAATTGTGCAATTACTCTTTAAGCAATAATATCAGTTAATTGAGTTGTAAATCAAAAAGGTTATGAGAAATTGGGGTTAAGATGTCATGAAGAGAAGACAGGACGGTTGTTGTCCTGTTCGTATGGACATAATGCTTTAGGGTATTTTGAATTATTAGCAATTCAGTTCAAGGTCAAGGCATGCGATAAATTTTACCACAGGCATATAGTTCATATCGGAGTCTACATTATCTCCGAGGATTAAATTTTGAGTATAACTAGGTAAGCGCAAGACTCCGGGAGATCGGGCTAAAAGGCAATTATTCAAGATAATCTTTATTCTAAGGAGGGAACGTAGATGGATTTAACAGGAAAGGTTCTATTGATCACCGGAGCAAGTAGCGGTATTGGCGCTGCAACCGCAAAAATGCTGGATCAGGACGGAGTCTTGTTTGTCCTTACCGGTCGCAATGAACAAAAATTAGGAGAACTTGCTGCTCAACTTCAGCATGCTGTGTTTGTTGCCGGTGATATTACTGATCCATCCCTACCGGAGCGCTTGCTGCAGGCGGCATTGAGTAATTTTAAGCGGCTTGACTATGTTTTTAATAATGCAGGGGTAATGCATATCGGCAATGTGGAGGAGGCAGATGTAGAGGCTTTATGCCATATGGTACGGGTTAACTTTGAAGCCCTTGTTCGGGTAAGCTATACCATGCTGCGCCACATGAAGAGCCAGGGAAGCGGATTCCTGATCAACACCTCAAGTCTTGCCGGATTAAAGACATTTCCAGGAATCGGCGCCTATAACGGGACCAAGTTTGCGGTGGAGGCATTCACCGACGCGTTGCGAATGGAGCTGGCAGGCTCTGGAGTGAGAGTGGGGGCCATTGAACCGGGAAGAACTGATACCGGTCTGTTTGATCACTGGCCGGAAGAAAAAAGATTTGATCCCGCCGAAGGTATGCTCCAGCCGGAGGACATTGCGCGCTGCGTACGTTTTATGTTGCTCCAGCCGGAGGAGGTACTTGTGCCCCGTTTATTGGTGGTTCCATCTAAGCAGCCGCGTTAACGGGCCGTTGTGATCAGGAGAGTCATCTGTTGTCGAGAAAAGCTGCAGGCCTGTGTTTTTCCAGCTGTTCCAGGGAATATGGTTGAAGGTGGGGCGTTGCCGATGCACACCTTTTCGTTTGACACTCCATTGTCTATTACGTATAAGAAGAAACATTTGAAATTTATTCTCATCCCCACAACGTATTATCCTTGGTGAAATCAGGGGTAAGTCATGTATTCCGGAGGTTAAGTATGCGTATTGTCAAAGTAATGTCTGTTGTCTTGTGCAGCTTAGGGATTGCCTTTGCAGCGATGGCCAAAGACATGAATGTAGGCTTTGTTTATGTTTCCCCCATCGGTGATGCCGGTTATTCCTTTGCCCATGATAAGGGCCGTCTGGCGGTGGAAGAGATGGACGGCGTCAAAACCGCTTATGTTGAGTCCGTGAAAGAAGGACCTGACTCTGAGCGAGTCATCCTTAATATGGCTCGTAAGGGATACGATATAATTTTTGCAACCAGTTTCGGTTATATGGATCCGATGCTCAAGGTGGCAAAGCAGTTTCCAAATACCGTTTTCATGCATTGCTCTGGTTTTAAAAAGGCTGAGAACATGAGCAACTATTTTGGCCGCATGTACCAGGCCAGGTACCTGAGCGGCATGGTTGCCGGTGCGATGACCAAAAGTAAAATCCTCGGTTATGTAGCTGCTTTTCCTATTCCTGAAGTTATTCGCGGCATCAACGCTTTTACACTTGGAGCGCAGGCCGTGAATCCCGAGGTATCCGTACGGGTAGTATGGACCAAAACCTGGTATGACCCCGCAACTGAAAAAGAGGCTGCAAAGTCTCTGCTGGATGCTGGAGCAGACGTTATTGCCCAGCACCAGGATTCTCCAGGGCCACAGGAAGCGGCGCAGGAGAAAGGTGTCTACTCAATCGGTTATAATTCTGATATGAGTACTTTTGCTCCTAAATCACATCTCACCGCTCCTGTATGGAACTGGGCACCTTATTACAAGCAGATTGTTAATCAGGTCAAAGAAGGTACCTGGAAAGCTGAATCGGCTTGGCCGGGAATGGATGCAGGCATAGTCAAACTTGCTCCATTTGGCCCCATGGTTCCTCAAGATGTTCAGGATACAGTAACCGCGAAACAGACGGAAATAGCCTCTGGTGCCTTCAAGGTATTCTCCGGGCCTGTCAAGGACCAGCAGGGCGCTGTAAAAATTGCTGACGGGACCGTAGCAAACGACGAAACATTGCTCGGTATGACCTGGTTTGTCGAGGGTGTTGTTGGAACCACTGAATAAGAACCGCATAGTTAAAATGTACTGGAAGCCTTGTCGTAGCTGATGCAGCGATTCAGGATTATTAAAAGACAGGAACGTCTTGGTTGGCGTTCCTGTTTTATTTTATTGACCGCAATCGCTCTTGCCCTGTTGTTAAGTGCAGTGATGCTGGTTATGCGCGGCACACCGCCCGTGGAAGGAATCTTGACCCTTTTTAAGGGGGCCTTCGGTTCCAAATGGGCCATTGAAGACAGTCTTATCAAGGCGATCCCTATTTTTCTCTGCTCCCTGGGCGTGGCCACAGCTTTTCGGTTACAAATCTGGAATATTGGCGCAGAGGGACAGTTTGCTCTGGGAGCTATTGGCGCTACCTGGGCCGCATTGACTTTTCCCGAACTTCCCAAACCAGTACTCCTTTCCATGATGATTGGCGCCGCTTGTATAGCCGGCGGTGTATGGGGTATGATTCCGGCAATACTCAGACAGCGGCTCGGTACTAATGAGATCATTGTCACCCTGATGATGAATTATATAGCCATTTTGCTGCTGGAATACCTGGTGTATGGTATTTGGAAGGATCCTGCCAGCTACGGTTTTCCCATGACCCCGATGTTTAGCGAGCAGGCCATTGTCGGCAAGATCGGTACCAGCGGGGTTAACAGCGGTATATTTCATTGTCTTGTTCTTGGTGTGTTGTTCTGGATATTTTTTACTTTTACCAGGACCGGTTTCGAATTAAAGGCCTCTGGAGACAGCGTCCGTGCCGCACGCTATGCCGGCATTCCCTATAATTATTTAGTGGTGCTGGTAATGGTGCTAAGCGGGGCCCTTGCCGGATGGGCAGGCTTTTTAGAAGCCTCGGCAACTATTAATCGATTACAGCCATCCATAATGGTCGGTTATGGCTATACTGCCATCGTGGTTGCCTGGCTTGCTCGCCTTAATCCTTTGAATATTGCCATAACTTCTTTTCTGCTCGCCGGGCTGCGTGTCGGAGTGGAAAGCCTGCAGCTGGACATGCAGGTACCGGCAGCGTTCGGCGGGATGATAGAAGGGCTGATTCTGATGACCGTTCTAGCCAGCGGTTTTTTTGTCCATTACAAAATGGTACCGGTGAGGAAACAATGACCCTGGAGATGATCATACCGCTCTTGGCTGCCACCATTGTTGCCGGGACCCCCATTCTGTATGCGACCCTGGGAGAAATGATTACCGAGAAATCCGGGGTGCTGAACCTGGGGGTCGAAGGGATCATGATTGTTGGTGGGCTGACTGCTTTTTTGGTAGCACATTTTACCGGCAGTCCTTCTTTGGCCTTTTTTGCAGCTGGTGCTGCAGGTATAACAACCGCCTCTCTGCATGGCATTGTGTGTCTTGTTTTTCAAGGAAACCAAGTAGTTTCCGGGTTGGCACTCACTATTTTAGGAACGGGGTTTGCCAATTATTTCGGTACGTCCTATGTCGGTTTGTCCGCTCCGGGGTTTCAACCCATGGCAGTGCCTCTACTTGCTGATATTCCGGCCATCGGGCCAATATTTTTTCAGCATGATCCGTTGGTCTATCTCACCTATATACTCCCGCCATGCCTGTGGATTTTTTTCAACAATACTCGGTATGGACTAGGATTACGGGCTGTGGGCGAATTCCCGGAGGCAGCAGCAGCAGCTGGCCTCAATGCACGAGGGTATCGTTGGCTGGGAATACTTGGTGGTGGCTTTTTTATGGGGCTTGGTGGTGCCTACCTGTCCCTTGCTTATACTCACCTCTGGACCAATAATCTGACTGCCGGACGCGGCTGGATAGCGGTGGCTTTGGTGATATTTGCCTTCTGGCGTCCTGGGAGGGCTGTGTTTGGAGCCTATCTTTTCGGGGGTATTATGGCGCTTCAGCTCAGGCTGCAGGCAACCGGCACTCAATTGCCTTCATCATTGCTGCTTATGCTGCCCTACGGTCTGACTGTCTTTGTCCTTGTCCTGTCTTCACTGGGCCGCAGACGCACCAATGAGCCGGCTGCTTTGGGCGTGAATGTTGAACCGGCCGATTAACCTGTCTAAAATTCGTATTAAGCTTGTTTGTGTAAGGAGTTAAGCAATGGAAGAAAAATCTCAGTATAGAAAAACATATCCCATATCCTGGGACCAATTGCACCGTGATTCCAAGGCACTTGCCTGGCGATTGCTGAGTACGGAGTACTTCAAGGGTATCATCGCCATAACACGAGGCGGAATGGTGCCGGCTGCGATAATTGCTCGTGAGCTCAACATTCATCTTGTCGATACTATCTGTATTTCCAGTTATGATTGGAAGGATAAAAAAGGAGATGCTGAAATACTCAAACCCTTTGCCGGAGAGGGCGAAGGATGGTTGCTTATCGATGACCTGGTGGACACCGGGCGGACAGCCCAGATTGTGAAAAAAATGGTGCCCAAAGCACATTTCGCGACCGTATACGCAAAACCGGCAGGTCGGCCCTTGGTAGATACTTTTATCACCGAGGTCAGTCAGGATACGTGGATTCTTTTTCCCTGGGATTCCGAATCTCAGTTTGTCCAGCCGCTGGCAGCGGGGAAGTAGCAGGTAATGGCAACTGCTGAACCGGTCATACGGCTGGAAGGTATATCAAAATCATTTGGCAGTGTGCAGGCCAACCAGGATATTACCCTGGATGTCCATCAGGGACGAATTCTTGCTCTTTTGGGGGAAAATGGCGCCGGTAAATCCACCCTGATGTCCATTCTTGCCGGTCAATTGCAGCCCGATAGCGGCACGATATCGCACGCAGGAAAACCTGTCGTCTTTACCAATACGGACAAGGCCATCCAGAGCGGTATCGGTATGGTCTATCAGCATTTTAAGCTGGTAGACGCCATGACTGTTGCTGAAAATGTTTTTCTTGGCGCATCTGATAGTGTGTGGTTGCGGCATAAAGAGATGAATACCGAGGTGCGTCAACTTGCTGAAAAATATGGTATGTCGATTGACCCTGAGGCTGTGATTGCCGATTTGTCCATGGGCGAAAAACAGCAGGTTGAGATTCTTAAATTACTCCACCGCAAAAGCTCTATCCTGATTTTTGACGAACCTACGGCCGTACTGACCCCAAAAGAGTCGGAAGCATTGTTTGCAACCATGCGACAGATGGTTGAGATGGGGACGGCCATTGTTTTTATCAGTCATAAACTGGAAGAAGTTCTTTCTCTTGCCGACGATATAGCAATATTGAAGCGTGGCAGAGTTATTGATCAGCTTCCGAAAAAGTCGGTACATTCGACCGCAGAACTCGCCAGGCGTATGGTGGGGCGCGCTGTTCTTTTAGAGGTTGATAAAGAACCTGTAGAGCCTCGACAAATTGTCCTGAAAGTATCTTCTCTGACTGGAAAAGGATTGAAAGGAGCTGACTTTGAAGTTCGCCAGGGAGAGGTTTTTGGTATTGTCGGGGTTGCTGGAAACGGGCAAAAGCCCTTGGTGGAAACCATTTGCGGCTTAACCTCTCCCAAAAAAGGAAGTGTTCGCATCCTGGGGTTGGAGTGGAAACAGTTTTTTTCCAAGCAAAATTGGGAGCAGACACTTAGCTATATCCCGGAAGATCGCCAGGGGTTAGCAACCTGCCCTGGCCTGAGCCTGCTTGATAATTTTTTATTGACCACCAGGGGTGGGTTCGTGCGTGGTCCATGGCTGTTGAAAAAACGGGCCGGTGCTACTGTCAATAAGCTCATTAATGATTTTGATATCCGCCCGCCGGATTTGGATGCCTTGGCCTGGCAGCTTTCCGGTGGTAACCTGCAGAAGATGGTTCTGGCAAGAGAGTTTTATCGTCGGCCAAGATTGATTGTTGCAGAGCAGCCAACCCAGGGGCTGGATATTGCTGCAGCAGAAGACGTCTGGAATTTATTGATGAAAGCCAGAGAGCAGGCAGGCATATTACTGGTTACCGGGGATCTCTCTGAAGCGTTGACCTTGTCCGATAGGATTGGAGTCATGTATGGCGGTATGCTGGTGGAGACCTTTGCTGCTGATGACCAGGAGCGAATTGACAAGATACCTGAGATGATGGCAGGCCTTGCAACTAATTGATCTATCAGACTTAAACTGAGGGGGAATTATGATTTTATCCTACAGAGATTACCAGCCAAAGGCAGGAAAAGGTGCCTGGGTGGCACCCAATGCGACCTTTATTGGTGATGTTGAAATAGGCGAAGATGTATCCCTGTGGTTTGGTACCATTGCCAGGGGCGATGTCCACAGTATCAGGATTGGTGACCGGACCAACATCCAGGATAATTGTATGATCCATACAACAGGAGCTGAGGGGGGAGGGCGTTCCCTTGACGATGGTCATCCTGCCGTCATCGGCAGTGAAGTGACGGTAGGTCATAATGTGATATTGCATGGGTGCACGGTGGAGGACCTTTGCCTGATCGGGATGGGCGCCATTATACTTGACGGGGCAGTGATCGGACGCGAGTCGATTGTCGGTGCCGGAGCTGTTGTGACTGGTGGAAAAATATTTCCTCCGCGCTCTCTGATCCTCGGTTCACCGGCCAAGGTGGTTCGCGAGATTACCGATGAACAGGTAGAAGGGTTTCGTGCATCCTGGAAACGATATGTCGAATTGAAAAATGAATATGTCCGGGCGAAAGTCGGCCATTGTTTTTAGGTTATAGTTCTACCATTGTAGAGCAACAACCTACGGACCACCCTGTGGTTCTATTGAGACGTTTTGGATCTGATAGGCATCTCAGCAGGAGCCATAGGGTGAACTGGTAGGGCGGAAGAAAGGAGTGGTGGGGTTGGGATTTATACCCTGACAATACTGTTTTCTTCACCGTATTCATTGGGTGCATATCCGTCTGCCTGATGGTCATTTACCCATACATTGCCGTCAAGTACATAACGAAAGAGAAATGTCTCTCCAGCCGGCAGCGAAACCGTTGCCGAAAAACTGCCATTTTTGAGTTTTTTCATCGGGGTTGCATCCAGTAACCAGGTGTTGAACTCACCAGCGATCACCGCACTTTCAGCACCTTCCTCGTTTTCATACTTAAAGGTTACCCTGCATATCTTACCGGTTTTCGAGTAGCTTTTTTTTAACATATTGTCCTCCTGAGAACCATGTTAGAAAATATGGATAAATGAAATGAAAGATTGTGGGTACATGGTGCATATAAATGATTCGTTCATCATGAACTGTAAAGTATGTTAATGGCCAGGTCAAATTGATATTTCATTTAGTTCATTTTACTTTTTTTCGCCGCCTGATAGTCATATACGACCGGTTGAAAAATATTGATACGAGTTAAGCGATGGAAGAGCAGTAAAGTAAATATACGTATTACATTGATTGGAAATTATGGATAACACACAATACAAAATTCCTGAGTTACTTGCTCCGGCAGGTAGTTTTGAAAAATTGGTTACAGCAGTGCATTATGGTGCGGATGCTGTTTATTTAGGTGGTAAGCAGTTCAGCCTCCGTGCAAGGGCTGCTAATTTTGACGATGCAGGCATCGGTCGGGCTGTGGAGTATGCTCACCAGCATGGCGCGAAAGTGTATGTAACCGTCAATATTTTTGCTCACAACCGGGATATGAAAGGACTTCCAGACTACCTGGAATCATTGCAGTCCCATGGCGTTGATGGCATTATTGTTGCGGATCCAGGGGTTTTTTCCCTTGCCCGGCAAACTGTACCTGCGCTGCCTGTACACCTTTCCACTCAGGCAAATGTGACCAATGGAGCCAGCGCTGCATTTTGGAGCAGACAGGGCGTGTCGAGGATAAACCTGGCCAGAGAACTGGGATACGGTGAAATACAGGAAATACGGAGAGCAACTGATGTAGAGCTGGAAATTTTTGTCCACGGAGCACTGTGTATTTCCTATTCCGGGCGATGCATGCTCAGTAACTATATGACCGGCAGAGATGCCAATAAGGGAGATTGTGCCCACCCATGTCGCTATTCCTATAAGTTAGTGGAAGAAAAACGACCAGGTCAATATTACCCTGTCGAAGAAGATGAGCGAGGTACTTATATTTTTAATGCCCGGGATCTATGCTTGCTGCCTCATCTGCCCAGGCTTGTTGCCACGGGTGCCGACTCTATCAAGATTGAAGGGCGGATGAAATCTATGGGGTATGTTGGCAGTGTTGTCAGACTGTATCGAGCGGCATTGGACCTGATCAGGGAAAAACTTTTTTCAGGCGAAGCCCTCAATAATATCGAGTTACCGGCTGTTTTTCATAAGGAAATGAAGAAGATCGGCACTCGTGGCCACTCTCAAAATTTTTTTGAGGGACACCCTTCATCTGATGACATGCTTTATGATACAATGCGATTAGCCCAAGGGTATGCACCGGTGGGCATTGTACGTGCGATTGGTCCTTTAATCATTGAAACCAGAAATGTACTGGAAAGCGGTGATACGGTTGAATACCTTGGGACTGACAGTATTGAACCGGTCACGGCTCGTGTGCTAAAAATGGTCAGCAAAGATGGCGAGGAAATAGTCCGGGCAAACCCTGGCAACAGGATCGAATTACACACTGAACCACAACTCGTTTCAGCACAAATAAATAGTATTGTAAGAAAATATATAGAACCACTATGAAACCGTTATTTGATGTTCCGTTTCTTCCTGATTCAGCATATGTAGACTTACTGGTTGAGCATGCAGACGAACTCGATTGTATTCATTTCAGTCTTCTTCCTGATTTTCGTTTAGATAGTCGCATTTTACTTGATGATCTACAGGACAGTGATAAGTATCTTGAGCAACTTGGTCGGTTGCAGGGCGTAAAAAAGTATGCATTGATGAACAGCCGCTTTTATTCTCCCGAATTGCTGAGCAACAAAGAGAATATGCAATGCATTGTCAATACACTTCAGGACTATCTGGAACATGATCTCATTACCGGCGTTATCTATTGCGATCATTATTTGTTGCAGTATCTTTCCGACGCAGCACCGGAGGTTGCCTCTTCTCTGGAAGCAGTCCCCGGAGTGAACACCATGTTGGATTCGTTTAGTAAGATTGATGCTCAGTTGTCCTATATTGAGTTGACCAAGTTCAAGAGGCCGCAAAAGATTATTCTTGATCGATCTTTGAATAGGGATCTAGATGCTTTGGCCAAGGTAGCTCTTAAAACCCATACCCAGTTTCCTCACATACGGCTGGAAGTGCTTGCCAATGAAGGGTGTCTTCCCTACTGTCCGTTTAAGCTTTCCCATGATTCCTACATTGCCTTGGCTAATATCAACGGTCAAAAAAACAATTTTGGCTTTAACGACAATCTGGGATGTGTAAATGTATTTTACAAGGAGCCACACCGAATTCTTTTTTCCCCTTTTATCCGGCCTGAAGATATTGAACTGTATTATTACCATATTGATACCATCAAATTATGCGGACGTTCATTAGGGCCGGCTTTTCTGGGTCGGTTGTTTAAGGCCTACAGCAACCGCCATTATGACGGTAACCTGCTTGATCTGCTTGATGCCACTAATTGGCTGGCCGATAAGTTGTATATCGATAATGGTTCGTTGTCATTTGATTTTGCAAATATGCTTTCACAATGCGATGGGCGTTGTGAAAAGTGCGGTTTTTGCCAAGAGTTGTTTGAAATGATTGCCCAATGGCAGCCTTTGTCCATTCCTGATAGGCGGAAAGCGTTGAATTGACAGGGAGCCTCTCCAGGGTTACATGTATCTGTTGTACATCCAGGAAAGGTGAGAAAAAATGCAGGCAGTGCATTATGCCTGGTGGAGGGGACGGATATATGGAGTCATTTGAAGAGTTGCTTGAGGTCTCAACCAGAATTCATGGTCATATTTGTGCCGGTCAGGTTATCGGGGTTCGTATGGCAATGGAGGGACTGGGTCGGGTGGGAATTGATGATCCAAAAGGGAAGGATCGGAAAAAAACCTATGTCTTAGTGGAAATTGATCGCTGCGCAACCGATGCTATTCAGTCGGTAACCGGATGCAGTCTGGGAAAACGGTCGATGCGTTGGGTTGATCACGGGGTCATGGCCGCCACTTTTGTCAATCTGGACACTGGAAAAGCAGTCCGGGTAACAGCCAGAGAGGAATCAAGGGAACTCGCCAAGAAATATGCTCCGCAGACCGTGGAAAAATACCAGCGCCAGTTGGATGCATACAAGGTAATGCCCCTTGATGAATTATTTTCCTTTCAGGATGTCGAAGTGACACTCAAAGAGTGTGAGATGCCGGGACGGCCAATACGCAGGGTGGAATGCGAGGAGTGTGGTGACTGGGTGCAGGATTGTCGCGAGGTGATTCAGGACGGCAAAACGCTTTGTCGTGGTTGTGCAGGTAATCGATACTACAAAGAATTATAAAGGTTGAATATGTTTGTCAAAAAGTTGAGCACAATTACTGCCGAATCCATCCCCGTGGGGCAGGGCGTATCCCGGCAAATGCTGATTAGTCCTGAGGAAGCACCCAATTTTGCCATGCGGATCTTCAGTATCGATCCGGGCGGATTTATGCCGATGCATACCAATACGGTAGAGCATGAACAGTTTGTCTTAAACGGGAGTGCTGAGGTAAGCTTGGATGGCGAGTTGTTTGCAGTGGAAAAAAATGATGTGGTATTGATCCCCAGCGGAGTACCCCACTACTATAAAAATACTGGAGAGGAACCTTTTACCTTTCTCTGTCTTATCCCCAATAAAGAAGATATTATAGAAATCCTTGACTAGAATTTGGTTTTCACTTCCCATTGTCTCCAATGAAAGCACCGCGTGTTCGTTCTTTCAGCTATCATTGCAGGCAAAAATACGGAGTGGCGGTCGGAAAGATTCCCCTTGATGTAGGGATCACCTGTCCCAATCGTCTTCGCGGCGGATGTATCTACTGCCGTCCGGCAAGTTTTACCCCTTCATGTCTCCGTAGTGAAGACGATATCCCCACCCAGATTGAACGGGGCAAACAGCACCTGCTCAAAGGGCGATTTCGATATTATTTCGGCTATTTTCAGCAGGAGACTGTGACCGCATTGGCACAAAAAAAGCTGCTGCCCCTGCTTGCAGACGTTCTCGAAGATCCGTCCTGTCTCGGTCTTGTCCTGTCCACCCGTCCTGACCACTTGCCTGAGGAATTGGTAGAGTCACTTGCCCTGCTCATCGAGCAAAGTAAGAAAGACTGTCTGATTGAACTGGGACTGCAGTCAGTGCATGCCAAGAGCCTGGAGTTACTCAACCGTAATCATAGTTTAGACGATTTTTTTGGAGCTGTAGACCGAGTCAAACGATATGACCGGCTACAGGTTGGGGCGCACCTTATTTTCGGTATCCCAGGTGAATCTAGGGCGGAAATGGTGCAGACGGTAGAGTGTGTGGCTGGTCTGCATCTTGATGCTCTGAAGTTGCACCATCTGCAGGTTATTAAAGACACCGTCCTGCACACCATGTATCTGCAAAACAGGTTTGCATTGTTTTCCCTGCAAGAATACATGGATTTTTTACTCCAGATTATTCCTCTCATACCAGCGAACGTTACCCTGCACCGCCTCTGGTCCACCTCTCATCCCTCTTTACTGGTTGCCCCCAAGTGGCATGTCCTTGTCGGAGAACTTAGCCGGATTTTGCAGCGCCGGCTGGAGGAAAATGGGGTGTACCAGGGGTGCAAGGTAAACAACGAGCAGGTTGCAACTGGTTATTCTCCCCTTAACCCGAATCTCGGATAAACTTTTTGATTTTAAACTCAATTAATTGATATTATAGCTTAAAGAGTAATTCTCCAATTAACAGTCTGTTTTCAATTTTCAATCAAAAAGTTCTCCCTTCGGGTTACGCAAAAAGAGTGATTTTGTTGGTCCGGCGTATTTTTTTTAAATAACGATGAAAAGGCAGGTCATAATGTTGCTGGTGGTGAGCAACGTGTTTGCGGGCTTTGCGGAGCGTTTTTTTGGGCAGTTCTTCTGGAAAGGCAAGCAGGATAGCATTGCTCCTTTTTTTGACAGCCATTTCCAACATTTGGTTATTGCAGCTTTCTCGTATTGCCTGGCAGGCCATGCCATAGAGATGCTTGTCACCATTCCATAAATTAACCGCCATAACACCGTTTGGCTCAAGCCTGTCGAGTATACTGCGGTAAAAATCAGGTATAAAAAGCGGGGGGGACATGGAACGGGGACCGAAGATGTCAATGAAGGCGATCTGGTACCTAATCCTGAGCGTGGAGGGGGAACACAGAAAGTCAATTACATCATTTTTGTAGAGATGAAGCCCGTTCGCATGGGGGAGATGAAAGAATTTTTTTGCAACATGAATGACCTTTTCCTCTTTTTCTATAATATCAAGAAAGGCATCCGGGTGGTGATGGAGCAGAAAGTGGGCGATCGAGCCGCCCCCTAATCCGCACAACAGGAATTTTTTTGGATCGGGATGCAACAACAGCGCTGTCATCATCCATCGGGTGTAGGCTAGTTGCAGTTCATGGGGGGCATCAAGATCGATGCAGCTTTGCCGTTCTTCGGCTCCGAAGCGCAAACTGCGGAGTGATCCTTCATCCATAACCTCAATCGGGTGACTACCAGTGTTGCCTCTGTATATAACACGTTCCACAATAATACAGATCAGGTCAGATCAAGAGAAATGAAAAACGGCTTGAGGATGGTCTCCTGAAGCCGTTTTATTCAACGTGGGAAAAGAGAAAATTTTCATGCACGATGAAAATCAGCACTTGCCGCCAATTCCTCAACCACCACCTTTTGCCGGTGCCGCCAATTTTTCCGCATCAGCAGCAGCACCCATTATAGAGCCACGGTTAACTTTGATACGTACGTTATCAGCTATTTCAAGAGTAACTACGGTATCGGTAAGACCGGTAATTTGTCCATGGATACCTCCACCAGTAACGACCTTGGCACCTTTTTTCAGATTGGCCAGGTACTGCTGATGTTCTTTCGCTTTTTTCTGCTGTGGGCGAATCAATAAGAAATAAAAAACAACAAAGATAAGAATAAGCGGTACAAAAGAAGCTATACCTCCGGCGCCGCCTCCCAAGGGCGAAGCACCAGCTGCGTGTGCAATTCCGGTCATGGGAAAAAACCTCCAAATAAGAATTATGTCAGTAGGGTGCGGGCACATCCCGCTGTTGATAGAACTCGGTACGAAATGTCATAAAAGTGTCGTTGGCTATGGCCTCCCTCATGGTTGCCATCAATGAACAATAGTAATGTAAGTTGTGGATACTATTCAGTTGATATGCCAAAATTTCACGACACTGAAAGAGATGTCTTAGGTATGCCCTGGAATAATTTCTACAGGTATAGCAACTGCACGTTTCATCCAGGGGCCGTTGGTCATCTCGAAAACAAGCATTTTTTATAACAAGTCTCCCCTGCGAAGTAAAGAGCATTCCATTACGGGCATTGCGTGTCGGCATGACACAATCGAACATGTCAATGCCATGGAAGACACCTTCAACAAGATCTTCAGGAGTGCCAACTCCCATCAGATACTTGGGGTGAGCAGCAGGCATATGGGAAACCGTAGCGGAAAGCATTTCGTACATCAATTCCTTGGGTTCTCCAACAGACAAACCGCCAAGAGCGTAGCCGGGGAAACCTATGTCCACCAATTGCTCTATGGCTTCCAGTCGCATATCGGAATACATGCCGCCCTGAATGATGCCAAAGAGATGCTGTCCTGTTGCTGACTGGGCCTGCTTGCATCTTTTTGCCCAGCGGGTAGTGAGCGCTGTTGCCTCTGCGGCTTGATCTCTGCCGGCAGGGTAGGGAATACAGGTGTCGAGTGCCATCATAATATCGGAGCCCAGCGCCTCCTGCACATGGACAGCATCTTCCGGACTGAGGAAGAGCTTTTTCCCATCCAGATGTGATCTGAACGCCGCCCCCTCCTCTGTTATTTTTGCCAGATCCTGGAGGCTGAAGATCTGAAATCCTCCAGAGTCCGTCAGTATCGGTCCTTGCCAGTTCATGAAGTTGTGGAGCCCGCCAAACCGGCGAACAAGTTCATGGCCCGGACGAATAAAAAGGTGATAGGTGTTACCGAGAATAATCTGGGCACCCAACTGCGAAAGGTCTTCTGGAGTAACCGCCTTAACCGTTGCCTGCGTACCGACGGGCATAAAGACCGGTGTTTTAATGGTACCATGCAGGGTGGTGACTTCTCCGCAGCGGGCATTACACTGTGAGGAGGTAGATGTGAGTGTGTAAGGTGATGTTGTCATGCCGTTTATTTGTAAAAGAGTTGAATTAGCTGGAGGGGCTTGATTGATACTACTCTGTTTCGGTTGCGATCAAAGGCCCTATACTATGCATGCTCTTCATTTCGTTCCAGCCAACGGTGGTCAAGAAAATCGACAACGGTAACGGTAAAATGAGAAAGAGAGTTATCTGCCTTTAAAAGTACCTTGGAAAAATATTGGAGTGTTATACGCTTACGACCACATTTTCGCAAGCAGGAAGGAATAACTCGCTGTCACAACGAAACCAGAGAGCGGTATCTATCTGGGAGGGGTTGCATTTACGGGAAACAAAAAAAACGAATAACGTAACCATACATCCTGGTAATCGGGGTAATGTTAGTCCCAATTACCTCTAGATGTATGGGGTCAGCAGCTTAATAGTTATTGCTTATAAATAAACGTACCAACATGTTCGCCGTTAAGCGCTTTGGTGATGTTTCCGGGGACCATCCCGTTAATTATCTGTACTTTTTCAATGACTTCTGAGTTTTGAATAATGTCAAGACAGGGCCGTTCGATGACCAGGTCGTCCTGATTTTTTTCCAGCAAGTCCTTGGCACCTATTTCCGCTATGAACTCCGCATCTGGATTTTTTTTCGGATCGTCTGTGTAGAGCCCGTTTTCATCTTTAATAAAAAGAACTGTGGTCGAGCCGATTAGGTCAGCAAGAATCACCAGGCCGACATCGGTCCGGTGAATGGGGATCCTGCCGACTTTGGGCTTGATTGCGAAATAATCGTAAGGAGGCATGCCATGCATTACCGGTATGATACCTTCTGCAAAGTAGGCAGGTAGTTTCACAATATCAGAATGAGAAATTTTGACGCCTCCCCAGGGCGAAAGCAGGGTCGCTATCATCAGCGCATTTTGTTCTGAAACCATGCTGCCGAATTTGGCAATAACGCCGGTCGGCATTCCCATTTCAAGACCGATGGTGTAGATGTGACGGCTCCTGGTCCCCCCGCCGGTGGTGATCAGGATTTTGTGATCAGCGCGATTGCTGACAATTTCCTTCAGTATTGCAGGCAGTGCCTTTGCCCCGCGGTCACAAATGGATTGCCCGCCGATTTTCACAACAGGAACATCCGGATATAACTTTTCCTGAGGAGCAATATCGAGATTACCGATAAACTCATTGCTTACCAGGCTTTCCCCCATAAGTGGACTTTCAACATGCAGTCTTTTGCCATCCTTTTCTCGCACCAATGCCATAATTTTCTCTCCCCCTTATGCGCTAATGTCGTCTTATTTTTTGTTTTTGTCTCGCTCAAGGGCGACTAACTCCGCTTTGGTAGCTTTTGCAATCTGTTGCAATTCTTTTTTGCGAATATGATCAGCGTATACCTTAAGATCAACTCCACTGACCGCAACTATACGGAATCGAGGTGTTTGGGTCCCTTCTTTTACTTTCATTCGTTCACGATAAAAGATTTTTCCAGGCATTTTGCTACTCCTCAGGCTAAAATTATCGTTTTTGGGTTACAACCATTTCTACATGATATGTCTTTTAATCGCAGATGGCAAGGTACGTTCAGGCAGCTCCGAAGATGCATATAGCCCTCTTTTGCGGTGGAGAATAAGGATGCTTTGAGTTTACTCAAAACAGCACAGAGAGTGAGCGAAAATGAGAAAGACAGGCAGGCAGGGAAATAGCGCTGGCTTTTCCCCGCCTGGCTATGGATGGGATTTTTGCCTGGAGTTGAATATCAATCAACCACTAATGGTGACCAGTTCAATATCAAAAGTGAGGTCTTTTCCTGCAAGCGGTGGATTTGCATCCAGGGAAACGTGTTCTTCTGTAATTTGAGTGATACGGACTATTACCGGCTGGTTAGCCTCGTTCATGAGTTCGAGCTGCATTCCTACTTCAGGGGTTATATCTGGTGGTACCTGGTCGATGGGCACATTAATAATCATTTGCTCATTACGGGGCCCGTATGCTTTTTCAGATGGTATGGTCACCGTTTTGGCTTCACCCAGCTTCATACCGATGACGGCTTCCTCAAATCCTTCGATCACCTGCCCCTTGCCTATGATGAAAGGGAGCGGTTCTCTGCCTTCTGATGAGTCGAAAATTGTTCCGTCTGCTAGTTTGCCTGTGTAATGGATAGTGACGTTATCACCACTTTTGGCCTGTGTCATTCTTATCTCCTGATAAGTTAAATGGGAAAGTATGCAATCCTTCCGTATGCCCTGATTGTTCAGAACCTCTCGAAAATGGAGTACGAAAATAATCTTGATTGCAGAGAATCCTCAGAGGGGATAACTGGTCTTCAGTTATTTCAAAATGATGGCTTACGTTGTCTTTCTGGTACCTGGTAAGCAGGCCCACTAAAAGGATTTGCGATGTAAAATAATGGAGAGTCATTTCTTTACTGGCTATGGGATGTACCAAGGCAGTCTATTAATTGCAATTGATTTTGCTGAGAGAGCGGCTGGGTAACGTTTTAATTAAACGAGAAACTTGAGGATAAGACCTGTAATTGCTTATAGGTGCCTCATATTTGGAAAAGCGTAATTTACAGCAGGTAGGCAAAGATCCAGGTAGCTTATCTCAACGGGAGAATCTGTGGGACGCCCTATGAGTAGCTATTTGAGCTGATTCTTATCATCACAATTTTGTTGCAGACAGCATTGGACTCAAGGGTTAATTTTTTTGTTATATCCATGTAACAAGGAATACTTTTGTAAAGTATGAAATTGGAATTATAAGATATTATTTCGTTTTTTGTTGACATGTTGATTTCTTGTTCGGTAGATTGTTCCCTGTTTTCAGGCTCCTTTATTGGATGAAAAGGGAATTCCGTGTAATTCGGAGACGGGCCCGCCGCTGTAATCGAGGACGAAAGCTGCACAATGCCACTGACATACATGTTGGGAAGGCGCAGTGAGTAGGTAGATTCGAAAGTCAGAAGACCTACCTGAAAAAAAGATCGTTTCCTGTGGACAAGGCGACTGATAGAGATACGTGGATTTACAAGGGCATCCCCGAATCATTTTTACAATGATTCGGGGATTTTTTTTTGAAATGGATCGTATAAAAAAAGGAGCATTCTCGATGAAAAAGTTCATGCAAATTGTAGTGACAACAGCCGTTTTCGCGTTGTCAATGTGTGTTACCGCAGCATTCGCCTCTGGTGGGATGAGCCAGCCGAAGGAAAGTAAGAACGCAATTATTGTAGCCAGCTTTGGTACTACTGTTCCCAGTGCGGTTAAATCCATTACCAATATTGTGGATAAGGTCAAAGCTGCGTACCCAGGGACTGAGGTCCGCGTCACCTTTACTTCCAATATCATACGCTCCGTATGGAAAGAGCGGCAGGCGGAAGCGCAAAAATGGCTTGATCAGGGGATTCCAAAAGAAGTACTTTATGTAGAAAATGTCATTGCTACCTTTGGCGACCTGCGTGAAGAAGGGTATACAAATATCATTGTTCAGCCCACCCATATGTTCTTTATGGAGCAGTCTCATGACCTGATGCAGTACGTCAATGCCATAGCTTCTATCCGGACAATGAAAGATAAATGGCGTCCGTTTAACACTATCGTGATGGGACGTCCCGCACTTGGTATGCCTGGAGATCGTTATGAGTATCATGTAGATGTGGATGCGGCTATTGCAACCCTTGCTGCTGATGCGGAAATGGCCAAAAAAGAAGGAGCGATGTTAGTCTACATGGGTCATGGAAATGAGCATTGGTCCACCGGAATATACAGCGAAGTGCAGCAGAAAATGCGCAAAGCTTATCCTGATGTTGCAACTTTTGTTGGTGTAGTCGAAGGACACCCAAGCCTGGATGATTTTGCAAGCCACTTAAAGTATGCTGATACCAAGAAAGTTATCTTGAAGCCGTTCATGATTGTTGCCGGTGACCATGCTACCAACGATATGGCCGGTGAGGAAGACGATTCCTGGAAATCTATGCTCAATGCTGATGGTTACGACGTTGAGGCTGTAATGGAAGGGCTTGGTTCTAACGACAAGTTTGCCCAGCTTTTTGTCGATCATATTGCTGATGCTGCAAAAGAAAGAGGGATTTTGTTGAAGTAGCAGCTGAAAGTAGACCTCGTTTGAGGGCGTTGGCTTTTCTTTATTTCAAGGTGTTTTCCTAAACGGTGGGAGGCACCTTGATTTTTTTTGATAGGTTCCTATTTTCATAAGAAGATCAAATGACTAAGGATCTACAGTTACTATCTATACGAAGAGGATACTCTATGCTACCTAGCGATAAAATAGACAAGGCTTTTAAGGCAATATGTGAAGAAGCAGAAAAAATGCTCAAGAAAGATGTATCGGGCAAGATGGAAAAACGTTTGAAGACCATTGTTTCCATTGCAAAACACCAAAGTGATGTGCGGGGATTAAAAGGTACCTGCTGTCACCCCAGTAAAGAGAAGTGCAAGTAACATCCTTTTCCTTCCTGTCATGCTCTATGGCAGGAAGGATATGAGAATGATCTCCATCATCAATCTACACACATTTTCCCCTCTACGTTCACTACCTCATTGGGCTGGTTCTGAAAATATCAGCCGCAATTGTCTGTAGCAAAGGTTGTTGCCTTATGATCGAGTCTGCCAAGTGAAATTGGATCAGTGCCCGGTCCAGGTTTTGATTTTTTCTGGATGTTTTAAAGTATCTATTCCCACAGAGGTGGTCGGTAAAGAAGCGAATACCGAGCTCAAAGCTTATCAGACCGGCTGCATCCGAAAGGAGCTGGAGGTCGGCATCACCCAGCAGTGATGCTGCTACTGAACCATATCCTTTAAGGATAGCTGCAAAATAATCAGCCGAAAAAACTGTTCCCTTTGGATTATCATGTTCCTCTCCCTGTCGGTTGCAGCAGGAACGCAGACAATCGCCCAAATCATGGAGAAGAAGCCCGGCTTGCACCGTGTCCAGGTCGATAATACTGATCACAATGTCGTCATTTTCGGCAAAGAGAAAGTTGGACGCTTTGGGGTCGCCGTGTATTACCAGGCGGGTGAGGGTATCTGTTCTTTCTGCAAAGGTTGCGGCTATGTCTCGCATCTGCCCAATAAATTGAATGCAGGTAATTTCTTCAAGGGTATTTACGGCAGAGCGTCGGCTGATCCGGTCATATTTTTCCAGGTAGGAAAGCGTATCATGAAATCCTGGTAAAGGCTCTTGCAGCCGATCCTGATCCACATCGGCCAGGATCGTGTGAAACCGGCCAAGCATACGGCCAATCTGGTAGGCCTGCTGTGTCGATTCCAGTTCCTCAACCGTACGTGAGCCTTCAATATAGGTGAGCAGGCGCCAGCCATTTTTATCGGGATCAATAAAGAGATCCTCGCCATCGGGATTGGTATACAGCGAAAGGAAGGGGACGTGAACCTCTGCTTGTTGTGACCATGCGTGGAGGCAATTGGTTATAAGGCGTATGTTGTGCATAACGCATTGGGGATCTGGAAATACAGCAGCAGGTAAACGCTGCAAGACAAGCCGTTCTTTCGAATTAAGAGTTACCAGCCAGGTGTCATTGATTTTTCCCAGACCAAGTGGGCGCAGGCTTATTTGTGGCTGGTTTTGCAGGAAAAACGCAAGTATTTTTTCCGGGGCCATCATAGTTTTCCTGCTCATTACCTCTGCTTACCTTGTTTAACGTCATCCGGAGCAGGATATTTAAGGTGATTAAGTGCTACTTTTTTGGCCACAGCTTCCAGCAGGTCAATCCCCAGGCAGTCAGCCATTCGTGTGAGATACATGAGGACATCCGCCATTTCGTAAGCAACTTCCTGTTGCTCGTCTTGGGTAAGGTTCCCGCTCTGTTGCTCTGTTTTCCATTGAAAGTGCTCCAGCAGTTCTGCGGCTTCAACGCTCAGAGCTGCTGCAAGATTTTTAGGAGAATGGTATTGCTCCCAGTCCCTCTCCCTTGCAAATCGGCGGAGGTAGAGGGACAATTCCTGGAGGTCTGTAAAGGTTGTGGTGAGGCGTACTGGGTTCATATTCTGTGATAAGACGGAATTTACTGGGTTGCTTTCGGGTCGATTCAGTTCACGACTCGTGCAGGATTGCCGGCTAAAAATGTGGTTATATTGTCAACAGTCTGGGAGACAATCCTTTCTCTGGCCTGATAGCTCCCCCAGGCGCAGTGAGGAGTGATAATCAGGTTGGGAATATCGGCAGCTAAAAGCGGGTTGGTTGATTCCGGTGGTTCTTTGGTAAGCACGTCCGTTGCTGCACCGGCAATGATACCAGCACGCAGGGCATCAGCAAGGGCTGTCTCCTCAACAATGCCTCCTCGAGCTGCATTGATAAGAAAACTGGTCGGCTTCATCAGTTGGAGGGCGTCTCTATCAATCAGGTTGCGGGTCTGGTCAGTAAGGGGACAATGGAGGGTCAACACGTCCACCTGAGGGAGCAGTTCAACGAGTGGAATTCTTCCATCTTGGCTGGTACCTGGACGCTGACCCAGCAGGATGTACATACCGAATGCTTCTCCAATTCGTGCAACCCCCTTGCCCAGGTTACCATACCCAATAATCCCCAGAGTTCTGCCTTTGAGCTCGACGATGGGATAATCAAGGAGACAGAATTGACTTGCCTGCTGCCATTTGCCTTGGTTCACGGCTTGGGTATAGGGTATGAGGTTGGTGTGCAGAGCAAGGATCATGGCGAAAACATGCTGGACAACGGAGTCGGTACCGTATGCCTGGCAGTTGCAGACCGTAATGCTGTTTTCCCTTGCCGCCTGGCAGTCCACATTGTCCGTTCCTGTTGCAACCAGACAGATCAGTTTAAGGTGAGGGGCGCTCTCTATAATATCACGGGAAAGCTTCACTTTGTTGATAATCACCACTTCTGCCTTGCGGATACGTTCTTCTGTTTGTTGCGGGGCGGTCTGCTCATATATCTCAAAAGTATCAAAAAGCGCTTGTAACGAGGAGAGGTCAAGGTCAGCCAGGCTTTCGCTGTCTAGAAATACGCCGTTCATGGGGTTTGCTCCTTTCCTAGGGTGATATTTCAGCTTCCTGCGTTGACATGATGCAGGAAGGGTTCAAGACCATGCCTGCTAGGGTACCATGATGGCTTGATATCTGCCACGAACAGAATTGACCAAGTAGAGCGGATATCCTTTTTCAAGCAATGCAACCGGCAATACTTTTTCTTTGATTTGCCCTGTTGCCAAGAGCTGGGCTCGGGCCGTGCCAGGAAGGAGACCGCAACGCAGAGGTGGGGTATACAGCGTACCGTCGATTTCCATGATGATATTGGCTATGGTCGCTTCGGTGAGTTCTTCCCGGTCGTTGTACAGCAGAACATCATCAGCTTTCGGACATGCTGCCCGTGCTTGTTCGTACACCGTTCTATTGGTGGTTTTGTGGTAGAGGAATCGGTCAGTTCGATCGACGGGTTCCTTGGCCAAAGAAACAGTTACCGTTCGATTTTGTTTAGGCGCAGGGAAAGATTCGTGATGGTATTGCAAGGTACCGTCTTTTTGGAGGGTGACACGGATCTTGTAATGGCTTTCTGTGAAGGTTGCAGCCAAATCTGCTAATCCTTGGACACATTTTTGTGTGTTAAAGGGGTAGCCAAAATAGCGTGCCGATGCCCTAATACGGCTGCAATGTTCTTCAAGGAGGGTGTATTTTTGTTCTTTGCTCCAGTGTATGGTCTCCAGCAGCGCAAAGGATGCAGGTTGAGGGTCACATATCCTGGTTTTGGTCCTGCATTCCTGTAACTCTTCCAATGGGTCAGAGTCCCACACAATCCCGCTGCCGACCCCGTATTCGAGTTGTTCCTGTTGCCGATCGTAGAGCAAGGTTCGGATAGCGACATTGAACTGTGCTCGCCTTCCAGGAAGGAGGAACCCCATGGTGCCTGTATAGATACGCCTGGGAGTGGTCTCCAGTTGGGCGATGATTTCCATGGTACGGGCTTTGGGGGCTCCGGTAATGGATGCCGGGGGAAATAATCCCTTCAGGATACCCGTAAAAGGTGCCCTGGTTTCCGCCTCCACAGTGGTGGTCATTTGCAACAGGGTGGGATACTGTTCAATGGTAAACATTTCAGGAACCCTGAGCGACCCTTGATCAGCAATACGGCTGATATCATTTCGCACCATATCCGCGATCATGACATTTTCCGCACGGTTTTTTACCGAGGTATATAGCTGCTGTGCTAAGTGCGCATCTGCTTCACTGTTAATACCGCGCGGAGCTGTGCCCTTCATCGGGCGGGAAACAATATGCTGCCTGTCCAGGCTGAAAAACAATTCAGGTGAGCCACTCGTGATCAACCACTCCGGCGTGGAAATACAACCGCCAAAGTAGGGCGGTTGCTGATTGAGCATAGAAAGCAGTCCTTGCACATTTTTCGCAACGAGTTTGGCGTGTTGGCGAAAGGTATAATTTACCTGATAGGTATCGCCATTGGCTATTAGCTGCTTAATGAGAGCAATGGCATGTTTATACTCATCGTCACTGACTGTCGGTACCCAGGATAGAGTTGGCAGGCTTCGCTCTTTTGGCTGCTTGCCATGGACAGGTCCATCATAAATGCCGAACCAGAGGAGCGGGAATCCTGAGGTGTCTCTGTTGACGACCAGTGCATCGTCAAAGGCCGGCGAAGCCTCGTAACTGATCCATCCTGCCGCAGCATACCCCTGCTGGTCCACCCGATGCTCAACCGTTGCCAACAGAGGGAGAACATCATCAACGGTGTGGGCGACCAGTACCTCCAGGGGTGAGGAAAAACGCAGCCACTTTCCGGCAGCATCATCAAAGAAAAGAGCTTGGTTTTTCCACATAGCCGGTTCAATCCTTAAGTAACCGTTAACCTGGAGCCTACTACTTGGCCCGGATTTCTCATCAGTTCAGGCGGTGCCAGGTTCAAAGTTTTTGGCAGTAAATTATAGTCGGCTATCGGAGTCTACGCTTACCTTTTACTGCCAAAATACTGAAGAAGATGGTACCGCATGGACTGACCTTTGGTGAACATTGTGAAAATTTACAATTCCATCTATTTATTCTTAGTATAATGAAATTCTTGCCAATTGAACATATTGACACAATGTTCATGAGAGATTCGGGTTAGTCCTGCTCTAGTTGAAAAGTACCAGCTTCTATTTCTTTGTCAATTTCAGTCAATGCCCGCTTCATTTGTTTGAGTGCCTGTCTGATGCGATTTTCATTTTCAACCAGTGCAAGGCGAAGGTAACCATCTCCTTCCTCACCAAATCCTGCTCCTGGGGCGACGGCAACATTGGCCCTGTTCATCATTTCAACTGCAAAGCGGATAGAACCCATTTGCGCGTAAGGTTCCGGGATTTTTACCCAGAGAAACATGCCTGCCTTGGGAATATCCACATCCCAGCCCATCCGCAGAAGGACTTCACACATCACGTCCCTGCGGCTCTGGTAAAGGGTGGCCTGTTCCTGGATGGTATCATCACAGTCTCGCATGGCCACGATACCAGCTATCTGGATGGCAGAAAAAATACCATAGTCATAATACCCTTTTATTTTTGACAATCCATCAATCATCTCCTTGTTGCCCACGCAATATCCCAACCGCCAACCGGCCATGTTATAGGATTTTGAAAAGGACCCGAATTCCACCCCAACATCCTGAGCTCCCGGAACCTCTAGAAAACTAGGTGCGACATAACCATCATAAGTTATCCGTGAGTAGGCAAAATCGTTGATCACCATGAAATTGTGCTTTTTGGCAAGGACAACAATTTCTTTGAAAAAATCCTTGGTGGCAAGGATGCCTGTCGGGTTGTGCGGATAGTTCAGCATCACCAGTTTGGGGCCGGGATAGAGAGATTTACACATAGTGCTGATCTGTTGCAGGGATTCCTCCTCAGAATTTAAGGATATCCTGAGGACATTGGCACCGGCAATGACAGCGGCATAGACATGGATGGGAAAGGCAGGTGCCGGTACGAGTACCGTGTCGCCAGGTCCCAGCAGGGCAAGACAGAGATGGGAGATACCTTCTTTGGAGCCTATGGTACATATGACATCATCAATCCCATTGAGGTCCACATCATAGTTCCGCTTGTAATACAGAGCGATTTCACGTTTGAGATTCTTCATCCCGCCGGCTGCAGGATAGCGATGGGTCTTTGGGTCCATGGCAACATTACAGAGTTTTTCCGTCACTTGCTGTGGAGCCGGGTCTACCGGATTGCCCATGCCAAGATCGATGACATCTTCACCCTTCCATCGTTTTTCCATCTTTATTTTGTTGATCATGCCAAAGAGATAGGGCGGCAGGTGATTCATGCGATCAGCAAATTTGAATTTTCGTTCTTCACTCATAGTGTATTCTCCTTCCAGGCGATTGTAGATGATATCCTGCCATTAGGCATCCTTTGCTCAGGCTCATGAAAACAAAAAAAGCCTGAACCGTTTCGGTCCAGGCTTGAAAGACGCCATGGACCGGAGAGATGGTCCAAATGGCGTTTGACTGCTGTGTGGTGTTACCAGGGAGCCGTCGGATGCCAGTGAACCATGTTCCTGGCTGCCGCCGCCCCAGCGTAATATTTAGGGAGCATTTGCAAAATTTATAATCAGTGTAATATGAAAAGTTATAATAAGCAGGGAGTAAGATACGAGATGAGGCGCGACCTGTCAATACAAGGTTAATGGAGTAATACTTATTTTTGCTGAAATATCAGATTCCTGAGTAAGTCGGAAAGGTCCCGCTGGTCCAGGCGGTGTAGTCCCAGGGCATGAGCGGCAGCCAGCGCTTGGTGGTAGTGTTTGGTGGTGATCGTGTGCTGCAGCTCGGGAAAGTGAGTCGTGTCGCCGCATGGATGATACTGATCCATTATATTAACATAGGTGTTGCGGGAAATTTGATTGGCAATAAAGGCAAGTATCTCTTCTGTTTCCTGCTCTTTGCCCGGCATCAGCAGGTGCCTGACCAATAGCCCACTGGTTGCAAGCCCTTGGTCATTTATCTGTAAATCGCCAACCTGTTGGTGCATGGAACGTAATGATTCCCGGGCGCGTTGGGGGTAATCAGGTGCTTTAGCCCAACGATTACTCGTCGCAATCTCCCAAAATTTGAAATCAGGCATATAGATGTCGATCACCCCGTCGAGCAGGGCTAACGTCTCAACTGAATCGTACCCGCTGCAATTGTAAACAATGGGAATCTGCAGCCCGTTTGCTGATGCATGGACAAGTGCTGCTAAAATTTGTGGGACGACATGGCTTGGAGTGACCAGGTTGATGTTGTGGCACCCTCTATTTTGCAGTTCGATCATGATGGCGGCCAGTGCCTGATCATCCACTGCTTGGCTGCCATCGGTTGTATGGCTTATATCAAAGTTCTGACAAAAGCAGCAGAGGAGACTGCAGCCGGCAAAAAAGATGGTGCCGGATCCTTTGCTGCCGACAAGAGGCTGTTCTTCTCCAAAGTGAGGTCCATAGCTCGCAACAAGCGCCTTTTCGCCGGTCTTGCATAAGCCATGTTCTCCCTTGAGCCGGTTGACTGCACATTTCCGGGGGCAAAGGGTGCAGCGATTAAGGAGTGCATGCGCCTGATCAGCACGTTGCTGGAGTTGGCCGGATGCAAACAAGGTCTGTGATCGAGTAGTCATTGCTGATTAGGAGGTAGTTGGAGCCTTTACCCTGGCGGCAAGCTTCCTGGTTAGCCGAACAAGGGCTGGTGAGCGATCATGACGGTCGATTTTTACATCGATGATGGTGAAACCGTCGATATATTCCAGGGCCTTTTTCAATGCCTGTTGCAGATCGTATTCTGTGTGCACTGCAAAACCTTTTCCGCAGCCTAGTATATCCGGTATTTTGCTGAATGCCCATGGATGAACGTCATTAAAAGAACCGTCCAGCATGGGCCGTTCGGTACTGTAGCCGTCGTTGTTGAGGACCACCACAATGGGATTAAGCTTGTAACGGGCGATTGCTGATAATTCCATTCCTGTCATTTGAAAGGCGCCGTCTCCGACCAGTACCAGCGGTCGGGCATACGGGTTGGCCAGTTGTGCGCCCAGTGCTCCCGGAACTGAAAAACCAAGCGAAGCGTAGTAGGCTGGTGAAAGAAAATCGGTGGCGTTGTGGACAAAGAGATCGTTGGCACCAAAAAGGGCGTCACCGACATCGGCGATGACTATGGTATCTTCTTGGATGAAGCCGTTGAGATGCTGAAAAAGGGTGGCCACAGTGATTGGCTTTTTGGGCGCTGGATAGGGGACAGGTTCTGGTGCCGGTGCTTTGGGCAGAGTCTCTATCGTCCTTGGAGTGATTGGTGCCTGGCGCAGTGCAGACAGAAATTCTGTAAAGACGACCTTCTCGTAACGATGGTAGCGGATGGCTATTTTCTCACTGGTGGCGTGAATCGCCTTGTTGGGATCAATGGTGGTGGTGAAAAGGCCCAGGTTGAGGTCGGTAAGAAAAGTACCCAGCATAATCAGACAGTCACTTGATTCAACGTATTGGGTCACTTCCTCTCTGCCGCCTTCAAATACACCGAGGTAATAGTCCTCAGTGTCGGGGACGACCGACTTGGCAAGCATGGTGGCGGCAATGGGGATGCCCTTCTCCCTGGCCAGCCCTGTCACTGTTTCCTGCAGGCCAAATCTATGAATTTCAACACCTGCGAGGATAACCGGTTTTTTTGCCCTGTTAATGAGTGTTGTCGCTTCCTCTATCGACTCTTTCAGAGCGTCCTGGAGACTTGTTTCTTCTGTGATATCTTCTTCCTGGTGCGGAAAAAAAGAAGAAAAAACCATATCCCTGGGCAGTTCGATATATACCGGTCGTTTATACTTTATAGCTGTTTTTATGGCTCTATCGATTTCTCTTTGCGCAGTTTGGGGCGAGGTGATAACTGTTGAGAAGACGGTGAACTGTTCAAATACGCGAATTTGGGCGCTGAAGTCTGTTATCTGGTGGTGCAGAAGGCCTTGGTGGCCTCGTTCCGTTAATCCTGGGCTGCCGCTGATAACAACCACTGGAGATTTTTCAGCATATGCCTGGGCTGTGGTGTTGGCAATCTTGAGCCCTCCTACTCCATAGGTAACACAAACAGCGCCCAGACCACTTATACGGGCATAGGCATCTGCTGCAAACCCTGCACCCTGTTCATCGCAGGTGTTGATTATGTCAATGGCTGGACTTTTTTCAACCATGTCGTAAAAACCCAGCACATAATCGCCTGGAATACCAAACATATGGCGAACTCCAGCCTGATGCAATTTTTCGATAAGGTAATCACCGATAGTTATCTTCTTTGTCATGGTACCTCCTGGAGTGAAAGGTCTTCAGGTCGAAGTAAGATCCTATATATTTCAAAGTATATAACAGGACCGTTCGCTTGTCTATATAGCGGCCTTTTCAGAAAAGGCTGGTATAAACAAGGCTTTTGCAGGCATTTCTGCGAGCTGGAAAAGAAGCTTTTCTTTGTTAGGTTGCAAGAGAAGTTGCCGGATCTTTTCATATCGTTTATCGTCGAATAACGATTTGTTGGTTATGGTATATATTTTAATGAGGGTACATAAGTTGTGGATGGATTAAACGACAGGCAACTTGCGGCTGTCTGTAAAGCCTTGGCACACCCTGCCAGAATAAAGATAATCAAACAGCTACTGCGGGAGAAAGGTTGCGTGTGTGGGAGAATTGTGCAACTACAGCCCCTGGCACAGTCAACGGTAAGTCAGCATCTTAAGATATTAAAGGATGCAGGATTGGTAAAGGGAGAGATTACAGGTAAAATGACCTGTTATTGCGTTAATAAACCTGTTTTGGTACGGGCTATCGACAGTATGTCATCCTTGATGGACTCGTAAAAAGTCCATCACACACTAAAGATGGCTAAGTACAAAAGTTCGATATACAAGGCGCAGTTTTTTGCCCGAGGCTTTGACTATACATATGGTAGTCAGGGCTTCGGGCAAAACTTGCAATACCGTAGATCAGACTTTTTACGACGCCATCATCCTTAACAGGATTGGAAAAACTACATGCATGATGGAAAAATGATAGAATTGCAAAAGTTGCAACCGAAACCGGTAATTCCGATTGCAGCAGAGCGGGAGGCGCCGTGCTGAGGACCTAAACAGGAGCCCCGGGCCGGGGTTGACCAACGAGCAGGTTATTGTATTGAGCCTTTTGTGGAGCAGTTTATGGCAACCTCTATAGGCTCTGTACCGAAGGTCTTCACGATTCCGTCGGTCCGTGATCGATATGAAACAGTGCTGGCAAGGGTGGGAACCATACGCAATACCTATGCGATTGCTCCCGGAATCTACGCTGTAGGATCGCCGACATCCACTTCTCCGGTACTTGTATCTGCAAACTATAAGTTATCATTTGATACCCTTCGTTTTCACTTGGCCGGTTTTTCAGCGTGGATTTTGGTGCTTGATACAAGGGGGATCAATGTATGGTGTGCAGCAGGTAAGCAAACATTTTCCACCCAGGAAATAGTGATGAGCCTTGAGCGCTACCGGGTAGAGCAGCTGGTTGACCATCAACAGATTATCGTTCCCCAGCTGGCAGCCGTTGCGGTCAGTGCTCACGAGGTGAAAAAGCGGAGCGGATTTACAGTAATCTTTGGCCCGGTGCGGGCAAGTGCGCTGCAGGAGTTTGTCGCCAATGGAAACCAGGCTGACGAGGCAATGCGTACGGTGACATTTTCCATGGCAGAAAGAATGGTCCTGGTACCAGTCGAGTTTTATCTGCTGTCCAGACAGCTGCTGGTTATTTTGTTAGTAGGAGTTGCTCTTTCGGGGATAGGACCGGATGCTTTTTCTGCTGCAGCCATGTTTGACCGGGGGGGCATTTTTGTAATAATAACAATAGCTGCAGTGTTTAGTGGTGCCTTGGTGGTGCCTCTTTTTTTGCCATGGCTTCCTGGGCGCCAGTTTTGGATCAAAGGGCTCTTTCCTGGCTTATTGGTCGGATTGTGGTGTCTGTGGGGATGTGATACGGTTCTTAGTGATTTTGAAAAAGCAGCCATGGCCCTATGGTCCGTTGCTATCAGTTCCTACCTGGCAATGAATTTCACCGGGTCTACCCCTTTTACCTCCCCAAGTGGAGTGGAGTACGAAATGAAACGAGGACTTCTTGTTCAGTGCCTATGTGCAGCAGGGGCATTGGTTTTATGGTTATTAAGCCCTTTTGTAATTTAGAGATAAGCAGGAGGACGTGTGGATACTTTCAGATATATAGAAGGCCCAGTGACCCTGCAGTTGGATCAGGA
Organism: Desulfogranum marinum; assembly: GCF_963675105.2. NCBI lineage: Bacteria > Pseudomonadati > Thermodesulfobacteriota > Desulfobulbia > Desulfobulbales > Desulfobulbaceae > Desulfogranum > Desulfogranum marinum. The sequence goes on along the minus strand of NZ_CAXXRO010000004.1, from coordinate 391,742 downwards.
GGCATGTATAGGGTGCGGAAGTTGTGTCGTGGTTTGTCCGCACCGGATTTTGTATCTTGAGCAACGAAAAGCGTATATAACCAACGTTGATCTCTGTATGGAGTGTGGTGCTTGTCAGGCTAATTGTCCAACAGAGGCGATAACCGTGGATCCTGGAGTCGGGTGTGCTGCCTATATTATCGCCAAGTGGGTCAACAGACTGTTAGGGCGGGAGATTGTAAAAGGCTGCTGCTGATTGGGAATCGGAAAAAGGCGAGTACAATCAAGATGAAGGGCGCGCAAGGGCACAACATGAGAAGAAGAGAGAAAAATCACATCATATCCGTGGAGGCATATGCGTAATGGCTGGGAAAACTTTGTATGATAAATTATGGGAGGCGCACCTGGTAGAGGAACGCCCTGACGGTACCTCGCTTATTTATATTGATCGCCATTTGCTCCATGAGGTGACATCACCCCAAGCTTTTGAAGGGCTGAGGCTGCAGGGGAGAAAACCCTGGAAACCGAAGGCCAACCTGGCAACTCCTGATCATAATGTACCTACTTTGTTGGCTGAAAGAAGTTCAGGTTTCGAGGGTATTAAGGACCCCATCTCACGGCTTCAGGTACAGACACTTAACGAGAACTGTCGATTATTTGATATCCGTGAATTTGGTATGGGCGATGAGCGTCAGGGTATTGTTCATGTGATGGGACCGGAACAGGGGGTAACCCTGCCGGGAATGACCATTGTCTGTGGCGATTCGCACACTTCTACCCACGGTGCGCTTGGTGCATTAGCCCAGGGGATTGGGACCTCTGAAGTGGAGCATGTTCTTGCAACCCAGTGTCTTCTTCAGAAAAAAATGAAGAACATGCTGATCAAGGTTGAGGGGGAACTTGGGCCTGGAGTGACCGCCAAAGATCTGATTCTGTACATTATAGGTCAGATAGGTACAGCTGGCGGGACTGGCTATACCATTGAGTTTGGCGGATCAACTATTCGGTCTCTTTCAATGGAGGGGCGGATGACGATCTGTAATATGGCTATTGAGGCTGGGGCAAGAGCCGGTTTGGTAGCAGTTGATGAAAAAACCTTAGCCTATGTGGAAAATAAGCCTTTCGCTCCCAAGGGGGAAATGTGGGAACAGGCCAAGGCGTATTGGCAGCAGTTGGTTTCTGACGACGATGCTGAGTTCGACAAGGTGATCAACATTGATGCAACTGTCATTGAACCGCAGGTGAGTTGGGGAACATCTCCTGAAATGGTGACCGGAGTGACGGGTATTGTCCCTGATCCGGAGAAGGCCAAGACAGAAACCCAGGCTGAAGGCATCACCAGTGCTTTACAATATATGGGATTGAAGGCAGGTGAAAAGATAACCGACATCAAACTGGATCGTGTCTTTATCGGATCTTGTACCAATTCCCGTATTGAAGACCTCCGAGCCGCAGCAGAGGTCGTGAAAGGACACAAGGTTGCAGCAACCATTAAACAGGCCATGGTCGTACCAGGATCCGGTCTGGTAAAAAAACAGGCCGAGCAGGAAGGATTGGATACAGTCTTTAAAGAGGCCGGCTTTGAGTGGCGTGAACCTGGTTGCTCCATGTGCCTTGCCATGAATGATGATAAATTGGGTAAGGGGGAACATTGCGCCTCCACTTCCAATCGTAACTTTGAGGGGCGTCAGGGTTTTGGAGGGCGTACGCATCTTGTCAGCCCATTAATGGCGGCTTGCGCAGCAATTGCAGGACACTTTGTGGATATCAGAACATGGGAGGGGGAAAAGTAATGGAAGCTTTTACCGTGCAAAAAGGGATTGTTGCCCCTATGGACCGGGCGAATGTGGATACGGATCTTATTATCCCTAAACAGTTTTTAAAATCCATTAAAAGGACAGGATTCGGCCCCAACCTGTTTGATACCTTGCGCTATATGGATGAAGGGCAACCTGGAATGGACAACAGCAACCGTCCGCTCAATGCTGATTTTCCCTTAAACCAAAAGCGTTATCAAGGTGCTTCGATTCTGCTTGCCAGGGAAAATTTCGGCTGCGGTTCAAGCAGGGAGCATGCGCCGTGGGCGTTGCTGGATTATGGCATTCGGGTGATCATTGCGCCGAGTTTTGCAGACATATTTTTTAATAACTGTTTTAAAAACGGTATGCTGCCGATTGTGCAACCGGGGGAGGTCGTTGCCGCTCTTTTTGCTGAGATGTATGCAGCTCCCGGCTATACTCTGGAAATTGATCTTGAGAGCGAACAGATAAAAAAACCAAGTGGAGAGATTTTATCTTTTCAAGTAGATCCTTTTCGAAAACATTGTCTTTTAAATGGTCTGGATGATATCGGTCTCACTTTAGAGAAAAAAGATGCTATTTTTGCCTATGAAGCAGAGCGTCGAAAGATAACGCCTTGGTTGTTTTCCTGATTTTTTATTTTTGAGTTATGAGTCTGTTGATTTACTAGGGTTTTCGTTCAAGGTCAAGTAAGCGAAGACTCCGAGGCATGCTTAAAAAATAACCACAGGTATATATTTGATATCGGAGTCTTCGCTTACCTCCGAGGATTATTTTTTCAGCATAACGAGGTAAGCGCTAGACTCCGAGAGATTGGGCGAAAAGACAGTAAATCAACGGGCTCAGTTATGATGGGGTGCAGGTCATACAATCGTTTACCAGCACCCCTTGTTGTCGTCTCTGACCAGGCCTTTACGCAGGGTAGACAAGGCAAGCGCAGCGTATCCACATGGAATTCTTGATCATGATAGTAAGAGGCATGAAATATAGTTTGATACTGTCACTCACCATGCTTTGTCTGCTGGGGTGCCGAAATGAACCTGAGCAGGCTCTAGGGACTCTTGAGTGGGATCGAGTAAACAGCCGCATTCCAGCCAGCGAAGCCATTCTGGAAATTGCAGTTCAGGAGGGGCAGCGAGTGAATGCAGGCACCTTGCTGGTGCAGATAGATGACCGAAAAATTGCAAGTAGTTACAATGATCTTCAGGCGCGACAGGAGCAGGCGATCTGGCAGCTCAAAGAACTTAAGGCCGGGCCACGCGAGGAAATAATAGCTGAAGCCCGAGCCCGGCTGAATGCAGCTTTGGCGACCATGAAAAACAGTGATGAAAGTTATCAGCGGCAGCAGGCTCTTTTTACAACAAACTCGACAAGCAAGCAAAAGCTGGATAATGCCAGGAATACGTATTTGAATGCCGTGGGCGAGGTCAATGTCTTGTCTGCAAGCCTGGATAAACTCCTTGCCGGCTCACGAAAGGAGCAGGTTGAGCAGGCAAAATGCAGAGTAGCTTCTTTGCAGGCTCAGTTGGAACAGATGCAATTGATTCGCGATGAGTATTCAATCAGGGCTACTCGTGACGGCGTGGTTGACAGTTTACCCTTTAAATTAGGCGACAGGCCGCCGCTGAATGCGGTTGTCTGTACCCTTCTGGCCGGTGAGCGCCCTTGGGCAAGGGTCTATATTCCGGAACCCTATCGATCCCAAATGCTGCCTGGATCCACTTTTCGTTTAAAAATTGATGGCCGGCAGCAGGTTTTTTCCACACGTCTTCGTTTTATTTCCTCAGTGGCTTCTTTTACACCTTACTTTGCCTTGTCTGAACGAGATCGTTCCCGGCTGTCTTATATAGCTGAACTGGAGATTATGGATCCGGAAGCCGGCAAACTTACTGCGGGTACTCCCGTACAGCTCTTGCTGGAATAATTGTGAAGAACGCTATTCAGGTGAAAGGGTTAACCAAAAGGTTTGGGCGGTTTACGGCAGTTGACAGGGTTGATATGGTGATTCCACGAGAGAGGGTCTATGGCTTTCTCGGCCCTAACGGAAGTGGAAAAACAACCGCTATACGGATGATGTGCGGCTTGCTTGAACCGTCTGCCGGGGAAATTGAAGTACTGGGAATGAAGATCCCTGAACAGACCAGACAGATCAGAAGAGAAGTCGGCTACATGACACAGAAGTTTTCTCTTTATAGCGATCTGACCATATTACAAAACATGCAGTTTATGGCGCAGATTATGGGGGTTGAAAAGAGTCAAAGAAGCGGACGTGTTCACCAGCTGCTTGATCGGTTTCATCTCAGCAGTTTCAGCAACAGACCTGCAGGTGCCCTTTCCGGAGGCCAGAAGCGAAGGTTGGCACTAGCAGCGGCTGTTATCCACCACCCCAAACTGCTGCTTCTGGATGAACCGACATCAGAAGTGGATCCAAATACGCGTAGAGAATTCTGGGATGAACTTTTTATTATGTGTGAGGGAGGAACAACGGTCCTGGTCACCACCCACCTCATGGACGAGGCAGAGCGGTGCCACCAGCTCGCTATTCTGCATGAGGGGCAAAAGGTAGCTGATGGGACACCGAAAGCCCTGAAACAGAATTTGGGGAGTAGAATATTTCAAATGGACGGACAGGACATCACGTCGGCAAGGCACTTACTCGTAGGGCTGCCGGAGGTGCTGACAACCACTAGAATAGGAGTGTCCTTACGCGTCATGCTCAGGCCTGGACAAAGAGAAGACGAAGCGTGGCTGGCTGAGCAGGTGTCTGGCTGCGATCTCTCTATCAAGACCGTTGAACCTTCGATGGAGGATGTTTTTGTCATGGTTACCCAGGAAACGGACAAAGGAGCTTGACGGTGATGTCCATGCCTGCTGCTTTTGTCAGAATTATAGCAATTTCTCGTAAGGAATTTCTTCATCTTGTCCATGATCGTTTAACGTTTGGCATGGTGGTTATGATCCCACTGTTTCAACTGGTCCTGTTTGGTTATACAATCAATACCGATGTGCGACATATTCCCGCTGCTGTTGCAGATAACTTGAATAGCGGCTTTTCCCGGCAACTGATTCTGGATTTGGAGGCAACCCAGATTTTGGATTTTAACCAAATGGCGACAAGTCCTCAGCAGTTAGAAAGCCTCATTCAAGATGGAGTAGTGAGTGCTGGTTTGTATATTCCTCACGATGGAGAGCAGCGCTATTATGAAGGAGAAGGACGGCCATTGGTGCAATTACTTGTAGATGGGTCTGATACCACCTTGGCTGCGGCTGTTCGTCAGCTGAGTAATTTTTCCTTTCAGCCGGGGAGCACGGTTGCCAATCAATCGCAGTCGCAGCAGATAGCAGTACGCCTGCTCTATAATCCGGAAAGAAGGGCAGCCTTATTTACGGTGCCTGGATTGCTTGGTGTTATTCTTACCATGACCATGGTGATGTTTACCTCAATCGCCATTGTTAGAGAGCGGGAGCGGGGTAATATGGAGTTGCTTATTACCACACCGGTACGAAATCTTGAACTGATGCTGGGGAAAATCATACCCTACATCGGCATTGGGCTTATACAGGTGTCTGTCATTCTGTTCCTTGGCGTTTTGCTGTTCAATATTCCCGTGGCCGGCAAACTGCTTGCTATCTACACTGTCTGCCTAATCTTTATTGTTGCCAACCTTACTTTGGGCTTGACTATCTCGACCCTGGCTCGCAATCAATTGGCTGCAATGCAGATGTTTATCTTTATATTTCTTCCCTCCATGCTGCTTTCAGGGTTTATGTTTCCCTTTGTGGCTATGCCGAAAATTGCTCAGCTGTTGGCAGAAATATTGCCATTAACCCATTTTCTTCGTATTATCAGGGGAATCGTTCTCAGAGGAGAAACGTTAAACGGAGTCGCGATTGATATATTATATCTGATTGGATTCGCAATGTTTTTTCTGTTGGTCAGTGCCGTTCGTTTTTCAAAACGGCTTGATTAAATTTCAGGCAAGAGAAAATTTGATTTCATCGTCTACTGTGCAAAACAGAATGGAATGACAGTTGGCGACCAAAAGGAGATTGCGTGTAATTTAAAAAAGGCAACACAATGGTTATGAAAAATCGTGAATAAGGCATAAGATGAGCGACGAGTCAAGGTTCAGAGAAACGGTATTGAAGGGGAAAGAGGGCGCGTCAAGTGCCTTGGAAAATGAAAAGACGTCGTAAAACAAAGTTATTACGACGTCTTCACAGCATAACTATAAGGGGAAATGAGAGATTGTTTGCAGGCCGGAACAAAAAATAATTTTGCTGAGTAACTAGATCGGTCCTATATTTCCGGTGGAGCCTCTTCGTTCAGGTCTTCACTAATTTCACTTTCATCATCGTCATCATCATCGATGTATTTGTCTTCGACTTCTTCTTCTTCATCCGGCGAAATTTCCGGTGTGGGTTTATCTTCCTGGACACGGATAGCTTTAGGAATTTTTGATTCAGGAAGGACGAATTCCCTGATTTTTTCAATTTCTTCCTGCAGTCCAGCGTCTGCTCGGCAGGTTTCACATTCCTTGATATGTTGATCAACAAACTGCATCATGCGTGCCGGGGCCATGGTTTCTTGCTTGACGCGAAGGTACCAGTCTTTGATCAGGCGAATCAGTCGTTCACATTCCATAAATAGCTCGGGAAAACTCCAACCCAGTGGTATCTAAAATTTAATAGAGAAATTACTTTACGATTGGGCGTGATTATAATAAAAAGTTGTTTTTAAGGTCAATAGATATTACTCTGAAATTTTAAAATGGAAGTGGAAAGGGCACTGGTGGCTCTCCCGGACTTCAAATCCGGTGTAGCGGGTGAACAGCTTGCTAGGTGGGTTCGATTCCCATGCACTTCCGCCATTTATCGTGTTATTTCAACACATTCTCCCTGTAGAACAGTATCCAGCGATTGTCCCGAATTGTCACTGCTATTGCGCCTAATCTGCCTTATTTACAGATGGAACAATAATGCAATGCGGAAAGAAAAAAGAACTTTTTTTTGTGGGAGGACGAAGATTTGAACCTTATGCCTCAGCTGAATGGGTAAAACACACAGGGGAAATCTTCAGGGTGTGATACACATTGGGATTCTGAACGAGGGGGCAAACCCTTAACCTTATCCAATATAAGGGGAGTTGATTCTAGAAAGCTATCTCAAGGCATTCAGCCGAGAGCCGGACGAAAACTCATTATGCCTACTCTTCTTCAAGGCCTGAAACTCTAAAGACACCAGCCAATAGTCACCTGGAACATCCATCAGGCAACTGGGAAGGTTCATATTCAATTAGAATCAATCAACAATGGAGAGTCTGTTTTAGATTCGAAGGTGGCAATGCTTCTGATGTTCAGATCGTGGGCTACCGTTAAGAAGGAGTTCTTTTAACCTTTAGGCTTGAGTATTTAGATGCCGACCACGTGATTTTTAGCGACCCTAATTCTGCCATGACCACTCCTGAAAAGGTTGTAACCGTGATGGGTGAATATACCAATAATTTCGAACAATTCGACGGACAGTGGAAGATTATGCATTCTGCACGGCGGGTTGATTAGACAGCGGGCAACCTGGACCTGTTCGAGCAAGCGCAATATAGGATGCAAATCGCAGCATCTTAGTAGTAAAGTGGGCTCACTTTGACCTTTTCGCTATCCACCAAAAGTTAAAATGAGATCTGACGCTATTCTTTGCTAAATAACGGAAAAAATCCAGTAAGTGTCACTTGGGATCACTCTACTGCGTTATTGTACTGCCTTGACAGGATTTTTTCGGTACGCACTGCTTGGCCTGCCATTAACATAGATGTCCTCCAGGTAACCAAGCTTTCTCGGTAGTTGACCGGCTGTCCCCCTAGTCACGAGAAAGGTAGCTTTCTGGCCAACCGAGATACTTCCCAGCCTTTTCAGGGCAAAAAAAACAGCTCCATTTATAGAACCACACTGGATGCTTTCTTCCAAAGAATATCCTGCCTTGATAAACAGTTTCATTTCTTCCACCACTGATTCACCATGAAGGATACCGATGTTTCCTGCCCCGCTTCCTATAGCTGTTTTCACTCCCAGTTTTTTGGCCAGGCCAAGCAAAAGACTTTGGTCCGCAAAGGTTTTTTTCCAAAATGCTTCTGCACCGGGAATTGCCTTTCCTGGTGCTACATAGCGGGTGGAAAAACGACACCCTATTTCTCCATTGGCTCCGGAACTGTCCAACCCATTTTTCGCCCGCAGGATGCTGGGAATCCACAACACGTTTTTTTCCGCCATCAGCGTGAGGTTGGCTTCCCCCATCCCGTATCCCTGTTCTATGGCCTCACACCCGGCTGCTACTGCTTCTCCTACCTGTTGTTCTCCATTCGCGATTACAACCGCCTTTTTCTCGCCTTTGTGTTGCAGGATTGTATACAGGTCTTCATACTGCATACTCTGGGCCGAAGGATATTGATCTTCAATGTTCTTTGTATACCGAATTTTGAGAAAATCACTCTCATGCCAATTACCGGCTGCATACTCATCCAGACTACCTATGGCCTTGCCCGCTGATTGAACTTCCAATATGTTTTCTGCTGACAATGTGCTTTGATTCAGCTTCACCAGACCTTCTGTATCATCGCAATCTGCCACTCCAAGTACCCCATGGCTGTGGCAGTAGTGAACATGCTGCTCCAGCAAAGCCGCTTTTTTTGCAGTACTCCCTTGCCGGGAAGTTCTTCTGACACTTTGATCGATAGAAGGAGAAAGGCACAGGGAAACGGAACAATCGATCAGCGGTGGGACAACTGTGCAGTGGGTGAGATCGTCTAAGGCAATGATGCCGGAAGGAAGGTTTTCAAGAGAATCAATAGCAGTGATGGTACCGTTTTGTGTCTTTAAGTAAACATTTCTACGGGCAGGCGCACCACTACCATCGATTAAGGTTCCTATGGTTATAAATAGCACATCACTCATCGCAGACAGGCTCCTAAAAAAAAATATATAACGAATAAGTTAACATTACAGCAATTTATGGATTCTATTTTTGGCTATATTGTTTTATTCCATAAGCATAACGCTAAGTTCGCCGGCGGGCGTCCGCAAGTCCAGTGAGCAAAGCGAACGTGGTGAAACATTTCGATGTGAGGCGAGGCCCTTTTCTTCTTAAAGGTCTGGTGCCGCTATTATGTGATATATGTGAACCTTCAAACAAAGAGTATGTTCTGTTCCACAGCACAATAAAAAAGACTGGGGTCAGGTCAGCATGACCGTACTTATTCTTGCTGACCCTCATCTTTTTTCACAGCATAGGTAGATTGCACAAAACCGAAGTCAAATGCACTCAAGGAGAGGGAAAAATATTTGAGGCTCTTGATACCTCTGCATTGGCAATAGTACCGTCTAATATGCCATTATTACATGGTTTATAAAGATAAATGAAAAACATAACGGAAAATCATTATTTTTTCAGTTTTTGTTGCCGATAAGAGAGTACACAATTGTTTCTTATGCAGATTCACGGAGGAATGAGCATGAACAATATGGCAATCCAGTCCCCCCTCGCAGAATTATTTTCCCAGTATAATAACCCTTTGGCTGACTTCCGCTCTTCAACATATGTCAGAGAGCAGTCTTTTCGATCCCGTGAGAGCTTTGCAACAGACTTGGTGCTGCAGACAAAGGAGGGCGATCAGGTCACCTTACGTTCAAACAGCTTCTCGCAGCTGGACGCCTTTACGTATGATAGTAGAGCAATTTTACAGACTGAGTCGGAAATAACTGTTGCTAGCCAATCGCAACGAGAAATTACCTTGGCATCGGGTGAGAGTTTTTCCTTTACCGTAGAAGGTGAGTTGAATGAGGCTGAGCTTGAGGACATCGAAGCGATTGTAAAAGGACTTGATGGCGTCATGTCCGAAATGAGTCAGGGCGATACTGCTGGAGCATTGGATAAGGTAATGGAAATGGAAAGCTTTCGCTCCGTCTCCGCGTTTGCAGCAGATATAACCTACCAAAGATCTTATGAAATAAGAACCGAAGTTGCTAGCACAGTAACTTCAACTGCTCCGGTTCAAGAAGGTGTTCCGGGAAAAAAGAACGGACAGTTTTTCGATTTTAATACGATTTTCAAAAAGCTGGAAAATCAACTGCTAATCCATGGCAATAAATTATTGAGTAATGCTCAAGGGCCCATTAACAAGCTTTTCAAACATCATCTCCATGCGCTTGGCAAGGAAAATGAGGGGAACAATCCAATATACAGTGCTCTTGAATCAGTGATGGAAGATATTACTTCCATGATAGAAGAAATCGCAGGTAATTTTTTTAACGAGCAGCTCTCTGCTGTACAGGATGAAGTGCAGTAGCCCCATCTGTTCGGCACACCACCAACGACAGTGGTGTGCCGCCAAAGGCTTGTTTTTATGCTACACTTTCACGCATGGCCTTTTGTAAGGCTCCTTTTAAATCCGTTTTTGTCGCTTCCAAGTAAGGGCTCCAGTCGGTATAGAACCTGTAAAATGCAGTGGATGCCAACTTTTTGGTGAGGATTGCGTTGCGATATGGCTGCAGGTCAGGAACAGAAAGAGTGGCCATTATTTTTTTTCTTCCTAGTGTCTGCGTGAGAATAACCGGTGTGTATGCTTCGATAACAGACCAAACCAGTGCATCGTCTTCTAAAATGGTTGGTAAGTGTTGCTCTAAAACATTCTGAAAAGCAAATATCGACTCACTGGTACTTTCTGAGAGTTCAAAAAGGTTTAGTTGTGGATCCTGCTGATGGATACGCAGCAACATGGTTGTCTCGATGCGGGCGTATTCTTCCACCTGAAGGAGAACGTCCTTGATTAACGCCAGTCTAATCTCATTTTTCTCCAGGAGCTGGTGTTCATATTCGTCTTGGAAAAGAAATGCAGTGAGAATTTCGGCGATGGAGCTGCTGTAAACGCCCCCTTTATTAGCTGTGGAATCCTTGATGTGTTTAATGGCGCTTGTGGTGGCGATATAACGCCTTGAGGCGTCGTCAAAAAAGACATTTGCTCCTTCAACAATATATTCAAGTTCGGTAAAAAGAGAAAGGAACTGTTTGATATTGTTTTGATTAATCGTATCTTTCAACCCGCCGCAGGGGGTGAACGCCCTGATGTTGGCCTGGGCGATAAATCGGCGGTTATCGGGGTTGGAGAGAAAATGACGATGAAAATAGGCTCCATCTTCGATTACTGTGCCATCAGGCAGGCGGATGTTTTTGCCCCTTATCGGGACCATAAATCCGTTTTCACTGAGTTTTTCTACAGGAAAGGCAAGCGTGTTGTGCCGAGGCGAAGTGTGGCGCATAAAGGCAATTTTTGTCAACTCCTCCTTATCCAGTCCATTCGGGTCAAAGAGTACTGAACCGCCATCAATGACCAGACAGATTTTCCCCCGGTACGATTGGATCTGATTTGCCCCGAGGTCACCGTCGGGGCCGCCGGTCAACATCAGGTTCAGATCTTCTTCTTTGGTGCCGAATTCGGAGACAAGGGTCCTGAAGGTCGACATCACACTGGTGGTGGTCATGCCGCTGGTCGCGATTTTCCCGCCGATGTGGTTGTATATCTGCTCCATATCATCGGTGAGGATGACGGACTGGCCGTTAATATGAAGATCTACTCCCTGGTTTCCCTTGCCGTAGAGCGCAAAAAGGTCGCCGGTTTCCAGCAGGCCGTAGGTATCGTGGGGGATTCCGAAACTTTTCCCTGTGGTCAAGGTTCTCCAGTAAGGATATCCTCTCTCTCTGCCACGGTAGGCGACTTTGTCCATGAGCAGCGCTGTTCCTTCGTCAGGGCCGAAAAAAATCATTTCAGGTTTTCCATAGTAATCCACCACGGAATTGTCGAGAAGCATCAGGTCCATGATTCCTTCCGTATAATCCTGCAGAGATTCAAGGGGGTAGGCCGCATAGAGAGGGCGGGGAACGACAACACCCTTAGAGCCGCTTTCACAAATGTCTTTGTGCTTAAGGCGCTGAGCCTTGGGGCCAAGGGCGTAGTTGAGTAGCACTGCGTTGTCCAGTTCAGACTCGTAGTTGGTCGGGGAGACTCTGATGAGGCGGAGACCGCCGCGGGCGATATCGGCCGCACGCAGGTGCGTTCCGCAGGCATAGTGACCGTTTATATAAAATACTCCATAGACGAATTGGCTGAATACAAGAGGGTCCAGGATCGAGTTATCAAAACGGAAGGCAAATGAACGCTTTAGAGGGCTGTAAAAGTTGGTCTTTAGAGTGGAGGCAACCAGCTTAAACATGAATTTGAAAATGTCATAGCCGAGATGGAAATCAATGAATCTGGAGGCTATAGTCCGTTCAAACTCTTCATAGCTACTGCTGAGTTCCTCAGCAGAGATATGGCTTTTTATATCAGGGTTGAAGCGCTGGTCAAAGAGCTCGAACAGAGACTGGATAAGATCAGGATGTCTGCAGACGATGTCTTCAATCAGGGCATCACCGTAGGTGGATTTATTGGCACCCTGGATTCTCTTGGCAAAAGCATCCTGGTAATCTTGTCCGGAAAGGCTGTTGAGTATTTCTCGGTCTGTGGCATTTTCACTTTCTTGGAAGATGAACATGTGTGCGAAATCAATTGCATTCCCGGCAAAGAGCATAGCCGGAAAAGACAGCTTTTCGTCCAGGTAAAGCTGTTTCGCTCCATTGACCGCAAATGCAAGAAATGCAACCAGATCAGCGGCAACGGCTTGTTCCTGTGTCCGTGACAGTTCGCCTAGAATGTAGAGGGTGCAGATAGAGGTGGGAACGTCGGTACCCGAATAATAAGGCTCCCAATAGGCTCGGACCAGAGTGAGGCCGTGCTCTTCAAGCAGTTTCCTGAACACAGGAAGCTGTGGGGTGGCAAAATCGGTTTTGAACATCAAGCGAGTCTCACCGGTCTGGGGAAGGTTGAAAAATTCAATCAGGGGCATTACCGAGTTTTCGGTCTGCATAAGGAATTTTTCATAGCGCCTGCGTGTTGGTTCGGGCGTGCTTGAGTAGTCTTGGGAAATGTTGAACAGAAAGCGGGACTCAGTGAATGCTTCTTTGGGGAGTTCGTTAACGATTTCAGGACGAATGATATAGGTATAGTAGTTGCTTTGCGGGCTGTAATAGTATTCACGACGATGCCCTGAGATGAATCCTTCCAGCATATCCTCCATGCTGTTTCTTGTCTCTTCGGTGGCAATCCGTACCTGTTGAATATTGCTCCCTATTTCCACATCAAAGTCAACATGTGCTACTCGACCGTAAAGAACCACTTTGTTGTCGATACGCTTAACAGTGGTGGCAATAGATTGCAGGAGATGCGCCAGTGCGGGTGGCTGAATATGTTCAAAGAAATAATTTGGTAACCCAAGGTCATGGAGCAGGATACCTGCAGCCATATTAATGCAATTGGCAGTTATTAATCCCTGAGAAGAGAGGTCAATGACCGCCTGGTACAGTATCCGTGGAGCGAGGCCGACGCTGACAGCCCTGTTTATAATATCGGCACCACTGCCGGGTGTGGTTTGATTTTCCTGGGCTGAATCGAGTACAGTTTGAGTGGATTGCTGGATCATGACTTTCAGGGTCCTTGTTCGATGACCATTGAAGTTTTGATTGAGGGAACGGTGGTAACTTCAGCAGTACAACCGGTGTCCCGGCCTCTATTGAAAAAGTAATGTCACTTCAGCAGCCCCCAGCTCTCAATGATCTGTTCGTACAGCATGCCGATGTATCGAAGTCGGGGCTTATCTGCTAATTGGTCAGCTAATGAGCATTGGGAGCACTGCTGAACAGTTACAGCTCGCGGTAGATTGTCAGTTTTTGGATATTTGCTGAATGTTTACGAACGGGTCTGCCTTAATCTGGAGATTAAGCAGGTCTGAGACATAACAGCAAGTGTTTTCGAAACGTTAACGTGAAACCAGGCCAGGATAAATAAATAACCGGTGACTTGTATCGACCCTGTTCAGTGGCGCTGGAGTTTGAGAAATATAAAAAATGAAGGAGAAGAGCATCATTGCTGCCCTCCCCATACGGTGGCAATTTTTGACAAACAGTATGGAGAGGTAGTCGGGGAGATATTAGGCAAAGATATTTTTGTTTTTCAATTCTTTGGCCACGCGGGTAACATGCATGGCATGTTTTTGGGTAAGGGCGAGAACTTCTTCGCTGACACCCTGGTGGTTCATCTCTTCATCTGCTGAACGCCCGTAGGGGCCCCATTGCAGGCCTCCCTTTTTGTAATTTTCTGTGATTTTGGGGAGAGGAACAAAGACCATCCCCAGTTCACTGAAGTTGTTCAGCATAGAAATAAAGGCTAGCTCGACCCCGCCTCCAGCGCCACCGAATCCGCCGCCAGAGGCAAAAAGGCCTATTGTTTTCCCATTCATTTTATCCTGCATCCAGAGGCCTGAGCAGACAGTATCTATCATTTTTTTTATTCGCCAGTCCATGTTGCCCATATGCACCGGGCTACCAAGGAGGACACCATCACTGGAAGTAAAGTCATCAGCTGTTACATCTTCTGCCTTTTTCAAAACAGCCTCGGCTTCAGGTAAAGAAGTGATCCCTTTCGCTGCTGCATTGGCCATTTTTTCGGTGTTGCCATAGTCACTTGCATAAATAACCAGCATTTTTGTCATTTCTATTCTCCGTAACGTTGTTTTGATTGGTTCGCTCGAAAGTGAGTTTCCAAGGTATGGGCTTTTTGATAAGGAGTATGCGGTTAAACTATAGCGCAAGCACATGTTGTCAAGTTTGAAGGAACAATAATGCAGGCTCTGGGTAAAGCATGCTGCAACGCTAACCAGGATGGGAAGGGGGGAGATGATATTATTGAATCGTGGACATGCACTCTTGGTTGGGATTATAGTATGGGGACATAGACCCTGTAATGTGATTTATGTAGGGCGTTTGATAATAATGGTAACAATAACCGCGAGTTTACTTCGCAGAAAATTGTATAGCGTATCATATGAAAGGAGGAGGATATGGGAATAAAAGTAACGTGGCTCAGCCATTCAGCGTTTTTGATGGAAACCGGAGAAACAAAAATACTCATAGATCCATTTATATCGGGAAATCCTCTCTGCCCTGTAAAGGAAGAAGAAGTGATGGCTGATTATATCCTGGTGTCTCACGGTCATGGCGACCATATTGGTGATACCATTGCCATTGCCAAGCGAACCGGAGCTACTGTTGTAGCCAATTTTGAGATATGTAACTGGTTAAACAGCCAAGGCATTGATAAGGTACATCCCCAACATATAGGAGGTGGCTTTGACTATCCGTGGGGACGGGTTAAGCTGACCATTGCTCATCATGGTTCACAATTACCGGATGGCTCCTATGGTGGTTCACCATGTGGCTTTCTGCTGAGTGTGGAAGGGAAAAACATTTACCATGCATGTGATACGGGCCTGTTTTATGATATGAAACTTATCGGTGAAGAAGGTGTTGACCTCGCTATCCTCCCCATTGGCGACAATTTCACCATGGGACCGGATGATGCCCTGCGCGCGGTCAAACTGCTTGCACCGCAACAGGTGGTGCCGATTCATTACAATACCTTTGATATGATTGAGCAGGATGCGGATGGATGGGCTGCCAGGGTGAAGGCGGAAACAGGCGTGACAGTGACTGTCCTTAACCCTGGAGAGGAATTGGAATTGTAGATTTTTTGGTAGGCAAAGAGACAAGAATAACAATTAGCCGGTGGAGCCGCAAGGATTCCACCGGCTAATTATATTTCATCGAATTAAGGCGAAACAAACTGATTACTTTTTATTGAGAAGCGGGTGCCCCATTTCTTCTCGCTGCAGAACATATTTCTGGGCAACCTGACGGGCTATGTTACGTATTCTCCCTATATAACGAGTTCTTTCCGCTACGCTGATTGCCTTGCGGGCATCAAGGAGATTAAATGTATGTGAACATTTAAGACAGAAATCGTATGCCGGCAGGATGAGATTTTTCTCAGCAAGTTTTAAGGCTTCCCTTTCATAGTTGTCAAAGGCGGTAATCATGTCGCCTACATTGGCCTCTTCAAAATTGAAAGCAGAAAATTCTTTTTCAGCCTGATGAAAAATCTGGCCATAGGTTACGTGTTCATTCCACTTGATATCGTAGACCGAATCAACTTTCTGCAGATACATGGCAATACGCTCCAGCCCATAGGTGATTTCAACCGTGATCGGTTTGAGATCGATGGAGCCGGCTTGCTGAAAGTAGGTGAACTGGGTGATTTCCATGCCATCCAACCATACTTCCCAACCCAGTCCCCACGCACCAAGGGTCGGAGATTCCCAGTCGTCTTCAACAAAACGGATATCATGCTCCAGCAGATCGAGTCCGAATTGGCGTAAACTTTCAAGATACATTTCCTGAGAGTCCGGCGGCGAGGGTTTGATCACTACCTGATATTGGTAGTAGTGTTGCAGACGGTTTGGATTTTCACCGTAGCGGCCATCTGTCGGGCGTCGAGACGGCTGAACATAAGCTGCTTTCCAAGGTTCAGGGCCCAGGGAACGAAGAAGAGTGGCTGGGTGGAACGTTCCTGCTCCCACCTCCATGTCGTAAGGCTGGAGAACGACACAGCCCATAGATGCCCAGTAACTGTTCAGAGTCCCAATGATATCTTGAAAATACATGGCAAAGAAATGGTTCCTGTATTGATTGTTGTAAAATGATGGCTACTGTTAGGTAACCGACCATGGGGGCGTGATGCTCTGTGCTTGGCACGTATCCTACATTGCTTTGTTACCGGCGGATCTTGCAATGATCGAAACGCCGGTTGTGGACTTCATGTGTAAGCATATTAGTCTACCACAGTAACGGCATGTGGCAAATGAAATTGTATATAGCTTACCTCTTGTCAGTCCACAAATGATATTTAGGACCGATAGTGGCGTTATACGAAAAAAATGATCCTCGGAGGTAAACGCTAGGGTCCGATATTAATTATATGCCTGTGGTAAATTTTTTCGCGTGCTTGGGAGTCCGGCGCTTACCTGCTCTCAAACCAAAATTTTCATTTTGGGGCAGAGCCTGCTCTGGGTTGGTTATTTGTTCATCGTCAGTCATTGCTTTTCCCTTTTTTTGTTGATGAGTTACTTATGGAACCACAGTTTTTGCGTATTCGTGGTGCGCGAATGCACAATCTGAAAAATATTTCAGTCGATCTTCCTCGAAATAAACTGGTCGTCTTTACCGGTCTTTCGGGGTCGGGGAAATCTACCCTGGCCTTTGATACCCTGTATGCGGAGGGCCAGCGACGGTATGTTGAATCCCTTTCCACCTATGCCAGGCAGTTTCTGGGGCAAATGGAAAAGCCTGATGTGGATTTGCTGGAAGGGCTTTCCCCGGCAGTGTCTATTGAACAGAAAACGACGAGTAAAAATCCCCGTTCTACCGTAGGTACCGTGACCGAGATTTATGATCACCTTCGTCTGCTCTATGCCAGGGCCGGACAAGCCCATTGTCCGGAGTGCGGTGATCCCATACGGTCGCAATCGATTGAAGACATGGTAGAAAACTTGCTCCACCGGGATGAAGGTGAGAAGGTTGTTTTACTGGCACCGCTTGTTAAGCAGAAAAAAGGGATGCACGAGCAGATTTTTTTACGCCTGCGCAAGGAAGGCTATGTCAGGGTTCGCGTAAACGGAGAGATTCGCCAGTTAACTGAAGATATTATTCTGGAGAAAAATAAGCGTCATTTTGTAGAAGCGGTTATTGACCGGCTGGTCCTGAAACCGTCTATTCGCAGAAGGTTGGATGAATCTGTAAGCACAGCCGTCCAGCTTGGTGAAGGGACAATGATAGCCGCTTTTCCTGACAGTGGGGAAGAAGTCCTGTTCAGTGAATCTGCAGCCTGCCACCGGTGCAGTATATCCGTGCCGGAACTGTCAACCCAGTTGTTTTCCTTTAACAATCCCCAAGGGGCGTGCCCTGAATGTAGCGGGCTGGGAGTCAACCAGTTCCTTGATGAAAACCTCATTATTCCTGATCCACAACTCACCCTGCTTGATGGGGCCATCGGACCTTGGCGTCGACGCAAACTTTCCAGCTATGCAACTCAATGGGTCGAAGCCTTTATTCGTCATTTTCAAATAAAGCCTGACACCCCTTTTGCTGATTTACCTGCTCAAGTCAAAAAGGCAATTTTACATGGTACCGGCAGGGAGAAACTGGAATTTCATCACCAGCGCGGCAACAAGGTGCTTGTTTCTCAGGTGAGTTTTGAGGGCATTATTCCCAGGTTAAATCGATTGTTTAGAGATACCTCCTCACCCAGGGTTCGAGAGGAGATTGCAAAGTTCATGAATGAGCAGGCTTGCCCAGCTTGCAATGGTCGGCGGCTGAAACCTGCAGCTCTTGCAGTGCGGGTAGGGGAATGGTCCATTATGGATCTGACTGGGTTTTCCATAGATCATTTGATTGACCAGCTGCAAACCCTGGCGTTTTCCGAACGACAGGCTTTTATTGCAAAGCCCATACTCAAGGAGGTCAATGAACGGCTTTCTTTTTTGCAGGGGGTTGGCTTGGGGTATCTTTCCCTTGATAGAAAAGCGGGGACACTTTCCGGTGGAGAGGCGCAACGTATCCGACTTGCTTCGCAAATCGGGTCAGGTTTAGCGGGCGTGCTCTATATTCTTGATGAACCAAGTATTGGTTTGCACCAGCGTGATAACAACAAGCTGATTAAAACCCTGCTTAATTTGCGTGATCTGGGAAACAGTGTAATTGTGGTCGAGCATGATACTGATACTATTGCCTCTGCAGATCACGTGCTTGATATCGGGCCAGGTGCCGGCGTCCATGGCGGAGAGATACTTTATTCCGGGGAAGTGAAAGGATTACTTGATTGTGAGGCATCACAAACCGGAGGATTTCTTTCAGGTCGATTGGAAATTCCGGTACCGGAAAAAAGAAGAAAAATCCGTAAAGGGAAAAAATTCCAGTTGCGGATCAATGGTGCCACTGTCAATAATCTTAAGAATCTGTCCACCGCCATTCCCCTTGGCGTGATGACGTGTGTTACCGGTGTGTCCGGATCCGGCAAAAGTTCACTGATTATCGAGACGTTATACAATGAGGCCCAAGGCGCTTTTCATGATAAGCAGACTGTTGCCGCCAAAAAGCCGGTATTAAGCGGTCTGGAGAATATCGATAAGGTGATTGATATTGACCAAAGTCCCATTGGAAGAACCCCTCGCTCAAATCCGGCAACCTATACCGGTATCTTTACCCCAATAAGAGAACTGCTTGCGCGATTACCTGAATCACGTGCTAGAGGATATAAGCCGGGACGCTTCAGTTTTAATCTCAAGGGTGGGCGTTGTGAGACATGTGAAGGTGATGGGGTTATCCGGATTGCCATGCATTTTTTACCGGATATATATGTGACCTGTGAGCGTTGTCACGGAAAAAGGTATAACCAGGAGACATTGGATATTCGTTATCGAGGAAAGAATATTGCCGATATCCTTGATATGACAGTGGAAGAGAGTCTTGAGTTTTTTAAAAATATTCCACCAATACAAAATCGACTGCAGACTGTTTTGGATGTGGGGCTTGGTTATATTAAACTGGGGCAATCATCGGTAACACTTTCCGGCGGTGAGGCACAGCGGGTAAAACTCGCCAAGGAACTCAGCAGACGTTCTACAGGCAAGACATTATATATCCTGGATGAGCCGACAACCGGCCTCCATCCTGCTGATATCCAGCATCTGCTTCGTGTGCTGGGGCGTTTGGTAGACGGTGGTAACAGTGTGGTGGTTATAGAGCATAATCTCGATGTGATTAAGACCGCAGACTATATACTAGATATTGGCCCTGAAGGTGGAGATGGAGGAGGGACCATTGTAGCTTGCGGCACGCCGGAAGAGGTCGCCTGCGAGCCCCTGTCGTATACCGGCAAATTTCTTAAGCAGACACTTAATAACGATTAATTATTTGTCACTATTTAGACAAAATAACAACATTGTCTCATTTTTGACAACTAGAGCTGTTGAGCGGTGCTCCATCTGAGCATAAGCGGATCGATTAGGCTCTATATCGGTATGCAAAGTGATCTGATCGTGCGCAGGTTGGATGCTGCTGAAGAGTTACTATTTTTTCAATTTGCCAGATTGCCTTTCCTTGTTAAGGTGTATCGATGTTGTGTACCCGCAGGCATAAGAGCAAATGTATTTCTCTTGCGATGGTGGTGTGCCAGTGGCTGGAAAAGAGATTAAGAAGCGAGTAAAGATTTAACCATAAAATAGAAAAAGGATAGAACATGACAGAAGAAGCGAACAATCAACAGGAAGCACCGGTTTTCCGGATGCAGAAGATGTACATCAAAGACCTTTCTTTTGAGAGCCCCAATGCGCCTACAATTTTCTTAGAAAAAAACCAAGAGCCCAAGGTCGATTTTAATCTGCAGATCAAGAATACAAAAATTGACAACGACCATTATGAAGTCTCCCTGGCCATTACCGCCAAGGTACTCGACAAAAAAGCCGAAGATAAAGTGATGTTCATTGTAGAGATTGAACATGCAGGCGTCTTTTTACTGAAGAATATTCCTGAAGAACACCTGGCCAGGGTTATGGCCGTTGATTGTCCGCTGATGTTGTTTCCGTTTACCCGGCAGGTGGTCAGCCAGGTTTCTGTTGATGGTGGTTTTATGCCGTTTTTGATGGAACCAATCAATTTCGTGGCTCTGTATGACAATGCCCAGCAGCAGAAGAAAGATTCTTAAAGTGTGAACTTTAAGCGCTCGCTGGTGCAAAAAAGACTTTGCACATGAAAAAAGGGGCTTGCCGATAATAATCGGTAAGCCCCTTTTTTTGAGGAGGAATGGTTTTTACTTCACAATCAGAGTGTAGCTGTGAAGTTATCAATTAGGGTTGAAACTGCTTTTTCAGTGGCCCCTTCAAACAGAGCGTCATATTGGTAATCGGCAAGGACCGACTCTGGTGACACTTTCACGTCAACTCTATTGGTCCAGACAACATCGCCATTATACGCATCCTGCACCCAGACGCGAAGCTGAACAACAGCCTGTGGAATTTTTCCTGTATTGTGCGCCATATGGCCAAGGCCTGCACCTACAGCTCCCCAAATGAGGGTATTACCCATTTGGCCACCGGAGACACCGAAGATGGTTTGATCTGCATCGCCGGTGTAAGGCCAGTGAACGTTATCACCAATGAGAGCGCCATAAGTGGCACCGGCAGCCATGTTGCCCCAGTTATCATACTGATCTGAACGGGCCTGACCAAATGCGATTTTGTTGGTTACACCGGTAATAAAACCGATCACACCTTTTTTCCAAGGAGCCCAGGAAGGATCCTCTCGTTCCTTGTATTGAATGATTCGTCCGCGAACAATATAGTCAGCGGAAAAATGGCGGCCGATTTTGACCACTTCCTGCTGGGTCAGGCCATGGGTACCGGGGCTTTCAAGTACCGGCACATTATTGTTCCTGCTTTTGGTCAGGTCAATGTAGCGTTGGATCTGCCCCTTCATTGCATCAGACCATTCGTCGTTTAACTCGTCCTCAAGCATGCCGGTTTTTTTCTTTTCATAGGCAACCACATTAATAATATTGTGATTTACCAAGTAAAGAAAAACATCTTCCTGAACCGGCAGGTGGAAGCTGTTGGAGACGAGGTTGTCTGTCAAGTTTTCAGTAATATACAAATTTCGGTGGTATGCGGTGTCTAGGTTGTCTGCATAGGAATAGTCCGCAAATGGAAGGATGACTATGGTTTTGTCGGCGCCTTTATCACTTTTGGCAGCCGGTTGAACCTTCAGCGACTCCTTAACGGTTGTGCCGCATCCTCCGAGAAGCAGCGCAAGTAAACCAATCAGCAGATAGCGACTGTACTTCATTCCATTTCTCCTGTTTTTCTGGATATGTTTTGAAAAAAATCCTGGTTCATATGATTTTTGGGGTCAGTAGGATAACCAGTTCTCGTTTGGTTTTGATTTTTTCTTCGTAACCAAAAAGGTATTTAACGATGGGTATTTCGCCGACCACAGGTGCAAATTTACTTGTTTTGCCGTCTACTTCATCTATGAGGCCGCCAATGACAAGCATTTCACCGTTAGCAACTTCCACCATGGTGGACATTTCACGAACACCGACCCTGGGGAGCCCGACTTCAAGGCCGTCGCCAAACGTTCTGTACTCGATAGGATCATCGATGAGATTAGTTGTTACCGGAGTGAGATGGAGTACTACCTTTTTATCATTGACAATGGATGCCACCACTCCGAGTGCGACTCCCTCTACCACATTATCCACTTCAGCCGTATAGGTTACAGTAGTCAGGGAGCTATTGCTCCCGGAGTCAATATTTTGAGAAACGGTTTTGATATAGGCAATATCTTTGCCAACGGAGATAAGGGCAGGCTGGCCGTTTAAAACCGTCAGTTTCGGATTGGAAAGGACATTTGCATCACCCTGTTCATTAAGGGCGTTGAGCATGACCGAGAAGTTTGCAGGGTTCAGTGTGATTTTGCTGATAAAGGTGGTTATCGAATCTGCGTCACCTTCAGCAGGAATCCAAGGATAAACCTGACCATCTCCTCCAGTGCCAGCTGTGCCGAAAAAGGTGGTTCCGGTGATGTCGAAGTCTTTCAGAACGAGACTCCAGTCTAGACCGATCTTGGAATTATCTTCAAGGTATACTTCGATGATTTTTGCCTCAATTACGACTTGGCGGTACAGTTCATCCTTCAAGCTCGTCAGATAGAGCTCCACTTTATCCAGCAACGGCCTTGGGGCAGTAACAGTGATAAGGCCAACAGATTGATCAACTGTATAATAGGAACCACCTGTTGCCATGCGCCTGGTCGCTCTGATGTCAGATGTCGTATTGGCGGGACCTGCACCTTCTGCATCCTCTGCGGCTTCATCAGCAGGTTCTGTTGTCACTGTTGCCCACTGTTGCATTATCAAGTCAAGGTTGGCGCGAATGTTTGCCCAGACGTCAAATCCATTTTCATCACTGGTTATCTTGATGGTACCTTCTGTGCCGCTTGCCGCATCTCTGTCTGTAAGGTAATTACCACCTGTGGTAGAGGTGTAGGTACCTTTCATGTTAGGGATGGCAATGAAAAACTTTTTTGTCTCCCTGTATTTGACAATGATAGTGTTGCCTTCTACTTCATTGTAGTAATCAACCTGGCGCAGTAAGTTGTCAATGGCGGTAAAAAAGTCATCCTCAGCAGCAATATTAACATCCACCAAGACACTTTGATCCACATCACTTGCCCAGCTCACACTCATTCCTTTGAGGGCGCCTAATCTGTTCAGGATATCCCATAAGGGTTGTGGACCGGCGGTTGAGCGTATGGTAGCACCGACTTTCAGTTGATATTCACCTGATTGCTCCTCCAACTCTTCTTCCGCCTCAAGATCCGCGGTAACGAAACCGGGCTGCTGGAATCGGACAGGTAATTGAGCTGGCTCAGGAGGCGGTGCAGGAGTCGTCGCCTCCTGGGCAACGGAAGGCGACTCCTGTGCAGGCGGTGCTTCATCGGCGGTGTCCTTGTTGGCACAAGCCGATAATGCAAGGATCATGAGCGAGAGAACCAGTGGCAATGAACAGTTAACTAACTTCATATGGCTTTTCCTCAAATTCAGTATAGAGCGCATTTACATTGTCTGTTTAAGAGCGATTCGGCCCTTTATATACTTGGCAAGATCTGGTGGTATGCGAAATCCGGCCAAAAGGATTGCCTGATATTTTTCTGTAGCAACAGCGTGGTTGCCGAGCTTGTCATTGACGCGGGCCACCGCAACCATGGAGTTCAAGCTTTGACCATAGATTTTATCGTATCGTGAGAGCAGTTTCAGGGCGCTTTCGTATTCTTTCTTGCCCTCGCTAAACACGGCATAACTCAACAATGCCTCTGCACTTGGTTTTTCAACGCTGATACTTTGGTCAAAAAAATCTACTGCCTGTTGAAGCTCTTGCATGTTAGCTAAACCAATGGCTGCATTAAGAGCAGCAGCAGTATTTTCTGGATCTACAGCAAGTGCTTTTTTTGCATAAAAGACTGCCTTGGCATTTTGACGCAGCCGGACCAGATAAATAGAGGCTATTCTATTTGCCAGTTTGTCATTATCAGTCCACTTGACAAATGCCTGTTCATATAGGCTGATTGCCAATTCAAAATTTTCTTTATTTTCTGCTTTTTTTGCCTGAGCTATAAGCTGCTTTGCTTCGATTACTTCTTTCGGCAGGTTCTGCTGCTGCTTAATAATGAGTGCTTCTTGCTCGGCGACTTCAATATCTGCTTCAAAGCTAATATTATTTTCAGCCTGCTTGGCCCAGTTAAAAGATTTGTCTTTTGGCAGGATGACCAAGGTGTTGAAACGTTCCTCTTTGGCGAGATTTTTTAGATTGAGGATAATATCAAGCGCAAAATCCCATGGAACATCGTCAAGAGCGAGCGTTAAAGATCCTGATACTGACTCGTCAACAACTATGTTGATACCACTTACTTCACGAAAGAGACGAAAGACATTGTGTAAGTCGATTTTATAAAAATCGACGGTTATACGTTCTTTATTATAGCCGGAAAAGTTAAAGGCATCCTGAAGCTGTTTTTCCGTTGCCTGGGGAGAAAGCCTGCTTTCAAGAGGATCTACTTCGGGAAGCTGGCTTTCAATGGTGGTCTTTTCTTTAATAAGTGTAGAAATTTGATCAACCTGCTGCGGTTCATCAATAACGACTTCAATCCCATTGGGGACTGACTGAACTGAAAACGGAAACAGATCTTTGGTAGAGGAGTCAAACACGATCCGTAGCCCTGAACCGCGCTTTGCTACACGAATCCGTGCCAGAGAGGTGCCAACCATCTGTTCCTGCAAAAGGGTATCTCCAGTGATGTTGTTGAGATCAATGTACATCCTTGCAGGTGTATTTGCTTTGCTGTCAAGAACATCGTATGTGTAATCGGTAAGTTCACCGTTTGCCAGTAGCTTGACACGGGTTTGATCCGGTGATGTTTTTACCTGAATATCTGTTACTTCAAGCATGCCGGCGGGCGTCTGGGCCGTACCGGCAGATTTAACTTTGTCAACAGTCAAAATAATATCATTCCCATCCAGTGAAGCCTCAAAGGGCATTGACTGTGACAAAGTAAATTCAAGACGAAACAACGATGGAGAAACATCAGTGAGTTGTTTGGTTGAAAGCTTAATACCTGTATCCGGCGGAAGCTGTGGGGCAAAATCCGGAGCCGGCACTGTTTCGGCAATATCGAGCACTATCCTTGACGGGTTGAATAGCTCGTATATTGTGTATGTTGGAGTTGTGGAACTACTGACTCTTATTTCAAGGGAGGTGCCCTGGTCGGTTGCAGTTAAGGAGCCAACCTTGTTCGCTCCGTTGTCATTTTCTGCCGCAAAAGCAGCACCAGTCATCAGAGCAAGTAGACCCATGCTCACGACGCATAGAAATGCCAGCTGCGCGGTTGAAAGCCTACGCGTTGTCCAGCTGGTTGGGGAAGAAAAGTGAAACATGTTTATTCGTCTCCCTCTTTTTTTAATTTCATTGTAATCGTAGTTAAAATCTCTTTGCCCGCACGGGTCTTGGCGGTCTCAATGATCTTCACTTCCGATGCAAAAATTTCATCGACCACTCCACGGCGGCCAATGGGAATACCTTCACGCAACATGTAGCCCTTACCAGTTACATCTTCGACCAGTGCCATTGGTTCACCCTTTGCAACCATGACTGCAACCAGTTTCAACTGTCCTGGTTCAAAGAGCTGCATGCCGGTTAAAATAGTTTCTTCGTCAATAATTTCGTCCGGATCCAGAGGCGTGGCAGAAGTCGCCTTTGGAGTGAGAAATGGAACGAAAGGGTCAGACCGCCCCTCTAACTCATAGAAAAAGGTCTTACTATTGCTGGAGTCTCCTTGTTCCAGAGTGAGAGGGAGTGCAGGTTGTACCACCTCTTCAGTCGCATATGATGGGGGGGCTTGCAGCATGATGAGGCTCAAAGTAGCCAACGTCAATGCGCATAGCTCGAAATAATAAGGATTGCTGTTTTTTTTACGTAGCATGATATAAGTCCTGCCAGGGCCTTATGTTATCGTTTTCTTTTTTTACCTTTTCCCTCGTTTTCTGAAGGGAGTTTGGTGTTGGTGAAACGGTAGGTTACAAGCCTGCAGGTCGAATTTAAAAGCATTTCCGACCCCTCTTTTTTGGGCGACCCCATTTTGATATTGTTAACTGTTACCAGTCGTTCCAGTTTGCTTACCTGATCCAGAAAAAAACCCATGTTATGGTATGGGCCTTTGGTCGAGATATCGACTGGAATTTCAGCATAAAAATCCCTAGGTATCTCTGCGCCAGGCTTAAAGGAGAGAAAATCAAGGCCGGCACTCTTACCGTGGTCTGATATACTTCTGAGCAAGTTTGGTATTTCCTGGCTTTTGGGCAGGATAACCGCTGTTGCTTCAAACTCCTTTTTAATTTCTGCCAGTTCCTGTTCATGTTTGGGCAGGTTCTGCGCTGCTTTTCGCGCTTTGTTCAAATCTTTTTGTGCTCGGACTATTTGGTTGTCAAGGTTGGCGATTGTTTCCTGGTTAGGCTCAAACAAGAGAAAGTAGCAGAGCGCAACAGGTATGAGCAGTGTTAAAACCGCAATCGCAATTTTTACCTTTACATCAAGGGGGATGTATTTTTCGTCAATAAAGGTATCGAACTTGTTGGTGATAGTGCCAGCAGCCATATCGTGTGCCTGTGATCAATTCGTTTGTGGTTCTTTTTTATCTTCAGGGACGGCAATGGAACAGGAAATAGAAAATGCTTTCAGGTTCCTCCCGGCAAATCCTTTAAGCGATGAGCTTGCAAGGTGAACGCTTTGGATGTAGGGAGAGGATTTCAAGTCATCCATGTATTTGGCTATAGTTCTGTTGTCCAGCGCCATTCCAGATACTTTCATGTTTCCGCCACTCTGCGTTAGTGTGGTCAACCACATTCTTTTAGAAGGTGTAATATTGGCCACCTCATCAAGTGCATGTACCGTAAGTGATGACGATTTTTTGAGCTTTTTGATAACAGCGATTCGGTTTTGTAAGACCTGCTTGTCTTGTTCAAGCTGCTTAATCCTGTTGAGGATTGCGGTATAACGCTGCCTTTCTTTTTTCAGGTCTGCAAGGGTTTTGTTTCTCGCGGTGATCGTATTGGCTTGAAGCATAGCGAAGATGGAGAGCAGGGCAACGACCAATACGAATGCGCCGGCCAAGCTGAATATTTGTTTTTTCGCTTTGTTTCTGCGCCTGATTTCCTTAACAGGTAAAAGGTTTATATATATCATAGTTTCTTAGAAGGCTGCTTCCCGGATGGCCAGCCCAGCAGCAATGGCCATTTCCGGCGCGATTGAGTCAAGATATTGACGATCAATTTTTTTCTCATCAATTATCATCGTTTCAAACGGATTGAATAAGACAACGTCCAGTCCGGTTTCTTGTTTGATATACTCCAGAAGACCTTTCACTTTCGCTCCCCCCCCACTGAGCACCAGCAACTTGAGGGGATTGTCAGGATTATTTGCCATATAAAGATCGATGGCTTTTTTTATTTCCAGTATCCATTGAGTACAGGTTTGTAAGAAAATTTCTTCTACTGTGCTCTGGTTTTCCTCTGCAGAAACCATACCTAATTTGATGTTTTCCGCTTCTTCTTCTTCCACGTTTAATGTATTGGCCAACTGGTCTGTAAGTTGACTGCTACCTACCACTACGTCTCTTGCCAGTACACTTACTCCATCAGCAATGACATTTATATTCATTTTCGATGCGCCAATATCAACCAATGCGATGTTTTCAGCGTTGCCTGACATTTTCTCCCATATGTTTTCCAGGGCAAAACCGTCAACATCTACCAGAACAGGCTTGAGCTTTTGTTCATGGAGCATCAACAGGTAATCGTCAATGACATCTTTTTTCGCAGCTACCAGCATTATATCACTTCTGTCATTTTCTTGACTGCTGGTAGGGAGCTTTTGGAAATCGATATATACGTCATTGATATCAAAAGGAATGTATTGTTCTGCTTCAGCTACAATATACTCGGATAATTCCTCGTCAGTCATGTATTCAAGGTTAATTTTCTTTACGATGACGGAGTAGCCGGAGATGGATATGCCTACTTTTGAGTTTTTTATTTTCAGGTTTTTAAATAAGGCGGCAATGGCATTGCCAACAACATCCGGCTCCTGCAAAACACCATCCTCTACTACACCTGGAGGCAGAGTAGTGCTGCCTATGGCAAGGAGCTTGTAGCCCTTGCCTGTCTGCTGTAGCTGGCAGACTTTGATGGCGTGGGAGCCAATATCGACACCCGTAATTAGCTGGTCTTTCTTAGCCATGGTTTTCTCTTTAAAAAGGTTGAGGCATGAGCTTGAATTAACGTCAAAAAGAAGTTTCGTCTTTTATCCCCTAATTATTAGCACACAAACAAATCGCTTTGTCAAGGCAAGCTCTGTTTTTTTTGTATTTTATCTAATAAAAACAGAGGAGATAGCTAATGGTGAATGAATATATCTTCAGTTGGTATTTTTTGTAACTCTCTGAAATGCTGTGCATAACATGATCCATTTCCAGCCGCTGGAAATCCTGCTTGTATTTTAGACCCTGTTGGGTTAATTTTGCCCAGGCTTTTACCTACGCTTCCTTTACCGAAAGGCACCATTTGTGGCAAATTTAAAAAAGAAAAAAAATAAATCCGGATTACGTGAAAATATTGAAGCTGTAATAATAGCCATTGTTTTGGCGTTTTTTATTAGAACTTTTATTGTTCAGGCTTTTAAAATTCCATCCGGTTCAATGTTGCCTACTTTGCAAATTGGCGACCATATTCTTGTAAATAAGTTTATTTATGGAGTTAAGGTCCCTTTTAGCGGATCTGTACTGATCCCTGTTAAGGATCCGCAACCAAATGATATTATAGTGTTTAAATACCCTAAAGACCCAAAGCTCGATTATATTAAACGGGTCATAGGAGTGGCAGGAGACACGGTCGTAATTCGCAATAAAAAGGTATTTATCAATGGTCAGCCATTTGAGGATAAGTATGGAGTGTATCGCGATGTCAATGTTTTGTCAGCGGCGATAGGGCCCCGGGATAATTTCGGACCAGTAACCGTGCCGCCGGGCAAACTGCTGGTTATGGGGGATAATCGTGATAACTCCTATGATGGACGTTTTTGGGGATTTGTTGACTTGAAGGCTGTGCGAGGCAAGGCTTTTTTCATCTACTGGTCGTGGGATGTGCAGAAACCTTTATTATCTCTTGACCGGCTCAGTTCCATCCGTTGGAGCAGGCTGGGGGATGTTCTACATTAAACGCCGGAGGGTGGCATGGCTACCGGATATTTTTTTTCACACCGCCATATACTTGGCATCGACGAACTCTCCAAGGATGATATCCTCCATATTCTGGATACTGCAGATTCTTTCAAAGAGATATCAGCCAGGCCTATTAAAAAGGTTCCCACCCTACGTGGACACACCGTTATAAATCTTTTTTATGAGCCATCGACTCGTACCCGTCTTTCTTTTGAGATAGCGGCAAAAAGGATGAGTGCGGACACCTTTAATATTTCTCCTTCTACAAGTAGTGCTACTAAAGGAGAAACCCTGATTGATACTGCGCGTAATATCTCTGCAATGCATCCGGATATTATTATTGTCCGTCATTCTTTTTCAGGTGCACCGCACATGCTGTCCCGTTATGTCAATGCGGCAGTGATCAATGCTGGAGACGGAGCACACGAGCATCCGTCGCAAGGATTATTGGACATGATGACCGTCAAGGAGCATAAAGGCCGTCTGAACGATCTGAAAATAGCGATTATAGGCGACATCTCCCATAGCCGGGTTGCGCATTCTGCGATTGAGGGCTTTACAACAATGGGATCCGAGGTTCACGTTTTCGGGCCTGCTACTCTTCTCCCTAAAGGGCTCGAACAGTTGGGGGCAAAAGTATGCACCTCCATGGAAGAGGTGGTGCGCGATGCCGATGTGGTGATGACCCTGCGAATACAACTGGAGCGGCAAAATGATCCACTCTTGCCGTCGTTAAGAGAGTATTCGCGCCGGTTTGGTGTTTCCCAAAAAATGATGTCCCTGGCTAAACCGGATGCACTGGTTATGCATCCTGGGCCTGTTAATCGTGGTGTAGAACTTATGCCGGAGGTGGCTGACTCTACCCAGTCGGTAATTTTAAACCAGGTGACCAATGGGGTGGCTGTGCGGATGGCACTGCTTTATCTGGTCATGGGCAACTCCTGATGCAGACATGCTCAAATCAAATATCCAATGCGACAGTGTGAAGGTGTAATGGAAAGATCGTGGGTTATAAAAAACGGGCGAGTTGTTGACCCGGCGAACAAAGTCGATCAGCAGTGCGATATTATTGTACAGGACGGGGTCATTAGCACAGGTGATGAAATTGGAGCCGATGATTTACCTGTTATAGATGCTGCCGGTTGCCTGGTCGTTCCCGGACTTATAGATATGCATACTCACCTGCGTGAGCCGGGCCAGGAGTATAAGGAAGATATTACTTCCGGTACTCTTGCTGCCGCAAGCGGTGGTTTTACAGCTGTTGCCTGTATGCCCAACACTTGCCCGGTGAATGACAATAGCGCTGTTTGTGCGATGATTCTTGAGAAAGCACGTAGCGCTGCCGCTCGAGTGTACCCCGTAGGAGCAATCAGTAAGGGGAGTGAAGGGAAGCAACTTGCGGAATATGGAGAATTGCGTGCAGCCGGAGCAGTGGCTGTTTCCGACGACGGGCTGCCGGTAACCGACAGCCAGCTTATGCGTCGGGCCCTTGAGTATGCCAGTGATTTTGACTTGGCCGTTATAGCCCACTGCGAAGATCCAGCCTTGAGTACCGGGGTCATGAATGAAGGAGAGATGTCCACTCAGCTTGGCTTGAAAGGTATACCCAATGCTGCCGAATCGGTAATGGTCTATCGTGAGATAGCTCTAGCTGAGTTCACCGGTAAAAAGGTTCATATCGCCCATGTCAGTACTGCAATGTCCGTGGATTTGATCCGTCAAGCCAAAACCAGGGGGGTACGGGTTACGGCAGAGACAGCTCCGCACTATTTCACCTTAACCGATGAGGCTGTGTCAGGGTATATAACTAACGCTAAAATGAATCCTCCGCTCCGCACCGGTGAAGACCGGGCGGCTGTCATTCGTGGATTGCAGGACGGTACCCTTGACGCAATCGCAACGGATCATGCACCCCACTCCATATTGGAAAAAGAGATGGAGTTCGATGTCGCCGCCTTTGGCATCATCGGCCTTGAAACTGCGGTTCCACTTACCTTGACCTTGCTCCATCAAGGAGTGATTGATGCTTCTCGGATGGTGGAATTACTGGCCGTGAACCCTGCTCGTATTCTCGGCGTTGAAGGTGGTAGCCTTGCTCCTGGTGCAGCCGCTGATATAACTATTATCGACCCGAAATTAGAGTTCTCCTATTCCGTGGATCAGGTTGTTTCCAAAAGCCGCAATTCTCCGTTTCTTGACTGGACATTGACCGGACGATCGATGTTGACCATGGTCGATGGTGCTGTACAGTTCTCACGTTTTATTTAGATAGCCGCAAGTGTTACCGGAGTTCCCGCCGGGTCCGATAAGCAGCTTTAAACCTGGATTTCTCATCAGTTCAGGCGGTGTCAGGTTCAAAGTTTTTGGTAGTAAATCATAGTAGGCTATATTTACTGCCAAAACACTGAAGAAGATGGCGCCGCATGGACTGACTTTTGGTGAAAATATTGTTAATTCTCCATCTCGCTCACTTTAACTGCATTAGTTTGAATGTACTTATTTTTCAAACACCTACAAAATGTTTATGAGAAATTCGGGTTAAGCCTGCACATGGTCGAGGTGGACAGGTACTTGCCGGGTTACTGTGACCGCCTCGGGTGTTACTTCTGCAAGATACGCTAACACCTGAACACCCTCTTTTGCCACCTGCTGTAATGTTTGAGCATACACTGGATCGATCTCCGTAGCAGGAGCAAAGCTGTCAACATCGCCCCTTTGTATACAGAATAGTACAGCTGCTGCAGACCCCTGGTTTGCCAGGTGCATCAGTTCGACAAGATGCTTGGTCCCCCGCGCTGTTACTGCGTCTGGAAAAATGGCAAGTTGGTTGTGGGCCAGCGAGCAGTTTTTTACCTCCAGGTATGTCAATCCTTGTGCTGATTCCAACAAAAAATCAAGCCTGCTCTTTTCTGAAACTTTTTTTTCAGGGGAGATTTTTGTAATGCTTCCAAAGTTGTCGATGGTCCCATTAAGAAGGGCTTCATGGACCAACTTGTTGGTCATGGAGGTGTTAACACCTATCCAAACGCCTTTCGATTGTACCATTTCAAGCGTCCACGGGTATTTTCTTCCTGGGTTATCTGATCGGGAGATAATCACAGGGCTGCCGGGGGTTGAACAGCCGAGCATGGAGCCACTATTTGGACAATGGACGGTCATCGGCTCTTGATTCGGAAGCTGGACGTCTGCCAGGAAACGCTTGTATCGTTTAACTAGGATAGCGTTGGTGCGAACCGGGGGCAATTGCATGGTCACCTGTGGTTAAGTTGATTGTTGACGAAAAGAACAGTCGTGCAGTGCTTACAGCGCAATCCTGTACGGTGCAACCCAATTTTCCTCTGGTCTTATTAAGATAACCATCCTTGATATGGTATTGAAAGGCTGAATTTTTTTGTCATATTACTACTTTCGGTGGCACTGTTTTTCGACTATACTCTTCCAGAATAAATGTATTGTTACTAACAAAAGCGGTATCACCCTGTCCTGGGTACCGTTTTATAAACGACTTAATCGCAACCGTATAGGAGAGCATACCTATGAAGCTCGGACTCAATGGCCTTGGCAGAATCGGAAAACTATCATTATGGCACCATGTCTCACGCCGGCATTTTTCTGAAATTGTTGTCAATCTCGGCCGAAACGTTGGTTCAGGGCTGGAAGATATTGCCTCAGCCATTGAAAAAGATTCAAGTTACGGTCGCTTGAGCATGTATCTCCACGGTCATAAAGGCGGACGAGTTATTGAGAACCTTGACGATGCAACAGGAACAATGACCGTAAACGGTGTACCGGTCACGATCCTTCGTGAGGCGCGCAATCCGAAAGATATTGACTGGAAGGGTAATCAGGTTCGGCTAGTAGTTGATACAACCGGTGTCTTTAAAGATCCCACAGCCGACGCGAATGAGGGTAGGGGCGCAATACGCGGCCACCTGCAGGCTGGTGCTGAAAAAGTCATGCTTTCCGCACCTTTCAAAATTCAGGCAAAAGGGTTGGATATGCCTGAGGATGCCATCACAACGGTCATGGGAATTAATGATGACGACTATGATCCTGCAAAACATAACGTGGTGTCTGCCGCTTCATGTACCACAACCTGCCTTTCCTATATGATGAAACCTTTGCTGGACCATTTCGGAGCAGACAGAATGTTGTCTGCTTCTATGGTAACAGTGCATGCTGCTACAGGAAGCCAACAGGTGCTGGATCGTATGCCGGCCGCTGGAGCGACCGACCTGCGTAAGGACAGGTCAATATTCAATAATATTATTTTGACCACCACCGGGGCAGCAAAAGCACTGGGGCTGGTTATTCCTGAAATGAAAAACATTGGCTTTATTGCCGAATCCGTCAGGATCCCAACCTCCACAGGGTCACTGATCGTGCTGGTACTCAATTTTCAAGACGAGCTGGAAAATCCGATTAAGCGCGGTTTGATTAATTCCATTTACAGCGAATACGCAGCTAATACCCCATATCTTGTTCACTCCACCGAACAAAATGTATCTTCGGATATCGTCGGCATTCCAAAGGCAGCTGCTGTGATTGAGTCAACCGAGATCCACACCCGAACAGCCTCTATCAATGTTAACTTGAAGCATGTGAAAGGAGTTAGCTTTGATCAAGAGGACGTGCCTCCTGTACTGCAGGTGCCGGTCACTCAGTCAGTCATTTATGGATGGTATGATAATGAGCTGGGAAGTTATACCAATATGCTGGGCGATTTGACAGTATCGGTTGCAGAAAAAATGGTGTGATCGTCCGCAAGATGCAGCCGAAAGACCTTGCAGCTGTACATTTGATTGAACAGGAGGTTATGGAAACCTTCTGGAGTGAAAAGCAGATTCGTTCAGAATGTGAATATGCTGAGGGTGTGCAGTTGGTCGCAGAAGCAGAAGGCAAGGTCTGCGGCTATGTCTTTTTTCGATGGTGTGGTCCCGAATCTGAACTGCTGCGCATTGGGGTCGCACCCGGAAAACGGAAAATCGGTATTGGCGGCGCACTGGTTGATAAAGGCCTGATGCTTCTTGCAAAAGAGAACGTTGAACAATGCTGGCTGGAAGTTCGTGCTTCCAATGAGTCTGCGCAGCAATTCTATCAGGGCAAGGGATTCCTTCGCCGGGGGGTGCGGCCAAAGTATTATAGAAATCCTGCGGAAGCTGCTGTGCTGATGATAACAAAAGTAATCAAGGAGCCGGGAGGGGGACTGTGAAAACACTTCGCGAAATTGATGTTACAGGGAAAAGGGTGTTGGTACGGGTAGATTTTAATGTACCAATGAGCGATGCCGGTGAAGTAACCGATGATCTTCGTATTCAAATGGCGCTCCCGACCATCACCTATCTGTTGGAGAAAAAGGCTAAAATCATTCTCTGTACGCATCTGGGGCGGCCCAAGGGACAAAAAGTTGCAACGTACTCCCTCGCTCCGGTAGCGGAGTATCTGGCAGGCTTACTTGCTGAGCAGGTAAAGCTGGCTCCGGATTGTATCGGGCCGGAAGTGGAAGCGCTTGTATCGGCAATGGAACCAGGCGATATTATAATGCTTGAAAATGTTCGGTTCCATCAGCAGGAAGTGGAAAATGATCCACAGTTCTCCGAGCAATTATCCCGATTGGCAGATGTGTACGTCAACGATGCCTTTGCCGTATCGCATCGTGCCCACGCTTCAGTGGTCGGTGTTGCAGGGTGTGTCGCCATTAAGGCACCAGGGTTGCTTTTGCAAAAGGAGCTTGATTATTTCCGCCGTTCCTGTGCAGAACCACAACGTCCGTTCGTTGCCATTGTCGGTGGTGCAAAAGTATCTGGTAAATTAGAAGCCCTGGAAAATATGCTGGATCGGGTAGATCGGTTGATACTCGGGGGGGCCATGGCCAATACATTTCTCAAAGGCCAGGGGTACGATGTTGGTGCTTCAAAGGTGGAAGACGACTTGCTGGAAACAGCCAACACCCTATTAGCAAAGGCAAAGGCTAAAGGGGTAAAGGTCTATTTGCCTGTGGATGTGGTGGCGGCAGAAACCTTTGCTCCGGATGCGGTGAGCAAGCATGTAACCATACAGGATATTCCAGAGGCATGGATGGCCTTGGACATAGGGCCGGCATCAGTTCTTTGTTTTGAAGAGGCGCTTGCAGATGCCAAAACCATAGTGTGGAATGGACCGATGGGCGCATTTGAAATGGATGCCTTCTCCCGTGGAACCATGGCAATTGCCCATTGCGTGGCTACTTCCCATGCATTGAGTGTAACAGGAGGAGGAGATTCGAATGCTGCCATTAAAAAGTCCGGAGAAGCGGCCAACATATCGTATATGTCAACCGGTGGAGGTGCTTTTCTCATGTTAATGGAAGGCAAGCAGCTTCCCGGTGTTGTTGCGCTGTCTGATTAACCCTTGAGACTGATTGCTTAACTTTCCTGTCGTAAAAGGAGACTATTATGCCGAGAAGACCTTTAATTGCTGGAAATTGGAAAATGCATCTGTCTGTCGCTCAGGCTGTTGAGCTCGCAGAGAAAGTTGCAGAAGTTGCTGCTGGGTGCAATGATCGGGATGTCGTGATTGCTCCGCCATTTACAGCTCTTGATGCTGTGAGTAAGGCAGTGGGGAAAACATCTACGTTTATTGCCTCTCAGAATGTGGCTTGGGAAAAAGAAGGGGCGTTCACAGGGGAAATATCGCCAACAATGCTTGTCGATCTTGGGGTACCGATGGCGATCATTGGCCATTCGGAAAGAAGGCAGATTTTCCAAGAGTCGGATAAAATGGTGAATCTTCGAGTCAAAGGTGCCCTTGCAAATGGTATTGTTCCGATCCTCTGCATTGGTGAAACCCTGGGACAACGCGAAGCAGATATGACCTTCAAGGTGCTTGAGTCACAGCTTGCAGAAGGCCTGGAGGGTTGTACCGCGGAAATGGTTGGCGATATTGTGGTTGCCTACGAACCCGTTTGGGCGATTGGCACCGGAAAAACTGCGAGCAAAGAGCAGGCCCAGGAGGTACATGCCTACCTGCGCCAATTTTTAGAAGAAAAATACAGAAAAGATATTGCCCAGAAAATAAGAATACTGTATGGTGGCTCAGTCAAGCCCGATAATGTTGATTCCCTGATGGCGCAGCCCGATATTGATGGGGCGTTGGTTGGGGGGGCAGCGCTTAAATTCGAGTCTTTTGCTCGAATTATTAATTTTATATGACAACGATATTAATTATAGTACATGTTGTAGTTTGTTTCTTTCTGATCGCAATCGTGTTGTTGCAACACGGTAAGGGTGCAGATATTGGGGCAACTTTCGGTGGTTCAAGCCAGTCTCTTTTTGGAACGGAGGGACCTGTGCCGATGTTGAATAAAATTACCACGCTTGCTGCTATTATTTTTATGGCAACTTCGGTTTCTTTAGCGTATATATCTGTGGACAAAAGTACCAGCTCAGTCATGAAAAATATTGCAGCGCCGGTACAGGAAAAAGCTGAGCCGCTTTCAACAGAGCAGGTGACTATCCCAATGCCTAAGGCTGAAACCGGTGAGACAGCAGCTCCGGCAGAATAACGGATGCAGCAGGAAAAAATAGAATAAAAATTTGTGTGCCGAAGTGGTGGAACTGGTAGACACGCTATCTTGAGGGGGTAGTGGCCCACGGTCGTGCGAGTTCGATTCTCGCCTTCGGCACCATTTATATAAAAGCCTTGTGATCTTAATTGATTACAAGGCTTTTTCTTTTGGGATCTGCGGTAATATGCGTTTTTCGCCTTGCTCCTGCTCAACCTGTAGAGAGTCTCCAATCTGCACACCAAAACCTCTCCTGCCAGAGATCAAAGGCCTGGAAGACATATTTCGTAACTTGTACTTCTGCCGCCAGCAGCAGTTTTTTGTAAAATCTTTTTATCCAGAAGATCAGAGAGGTCGCGACTTGCAGTAACCTTGCTGCAATTGGTCATTCCTGCATATTTCCTGGTTGTCATGGCTCCTTCCAATGTATCTCCAGCATCGAGTAGCCGGTTAATAACCTTTGTCTGCCTCCTGTTCAAAGGCGTGTCTTGATGCAACTGCCAAAATTTTGTTTTTGTAATAACCCCATCAACTATCCATTGAGCTTCGCGCAAGGCCGCAATTGTGGTTTGTAAAAACCACTTGAGCCAGGCCGTAATGTTGCAATCTTGTTTGCCGGCTTTTTCCAAGACCGCGTAATATCCTTTTCTATCCAAGCTGAAGTGTTTTGAAAATGAGATAACTTGCATAAGCGTTGGATAGTTCTTAGACATTATGTAGTCTGTAATGGCTCTTCCCACTCGACCGTTCCCATCATCAAAGGGATGGATCATGATGAACCACAAGTGAGCAATTCCTGCTTTGAGTAATGGATTGTGATCATCGTTGGTATTCACCCAGTTGAGGAACACATCCATTTCAGCTTGAATTTGACTTTGCGGTGGGGCGATATAATGAATCGTTTCTCTGCCAATTGGTCCAGAAACGATTTGCATTTCTTCAGCGCCTCTGTATTTGGCTACACGGATTTTTTTAAGGCCTGAATAACCTGTGGGAAAAAGCGCTGCATGCCAACCAAACAATCTCTCGGTTGTAAGTGGTTTAGGATCTTGATCCCTTGCATCAAACAACATGGCAACCAGCCCATCTGCCAGATCATCCCAGTCTTTCTGTTCAACGGGTAACCCAATTCGTTTGCGAATTGAACTTCGCACAGAGCTTCGACGCAGGATTTCCCCTTCTATGGCTGCTGTTTCAATGGCATCATCAGACAAAACTCGCTCCAGAGCACCCCTCCTCTCTTGATCACTTATTGATCGACTGATTGCTGCAAGTTCACCAATCAGTTGGGAAGCTGTTGCAATATATGTAAGAAGCGGGGCTGCATTGAACGAAAAGTCGGGCCAGTCCCGATGTTGCCATATCCATTGATGTATTTCCATAAGCTAATCGTATCATAAATGACACGATTCTTAAAGATAATCATTTCTTTCATCGAATGTGGCATACAGCTCGATGCCTTAATATATTAAGAAGCGGAAATAAGGCTAATTCCATACCACACAAAGAGAGTAATTTATGTCATATATGAATCTGTTGATTTACCAACCCCTTCTGTTAGCATGTCGCAACTAACTGTAATAGTGTTAATTTTACAGCAAGACGTCTTGGCTTGGCACTAGGGTTCATGTTAAGCATGTACTTGATATATTGAGATTAAATGCCGATCGAATAAAAATAGCATGTATAGAGCCACAAGTAGCCAATAACCTCTCACAGAACCCACTTTCCTGATAGCCAATATCTTGCCGGAAGCTGATTGGTCATTTGTCTGCAAAGATAAAATATGGCCTCTCATTGACGAGGAACAATTTAAACATCTTTATACAGAAGAAGGAGGGGCTCCAAATGTTTCAATTAAACTTAAAATATCTCTGCTGGTATTTATGGCTCTGGAGCAACTCAATTGGCGTCAGGTAGAGTTTATGTTCATGCGCCGACTCGATTGGATCAATGCCACATTTACTGAGTTTGGCAAAGCATTTGTAGATCATACCACCCTATTTAAATTCTATCGGAAATTAAAAAATGATTTCGCATATCAAATATTTGCCGGCTTGACCAAAAGCTTCATCGAAGAATGTAATGTTTCTAAGAAAAGTCAGCGTGTGGATTCTTTTTTTATGCTTGGCTGGCTTTCCATCTTGTCCCGCTACGGCTTGTTTAAAGAGACTATTAGAGTTTTTCTCCGGGCATTACGGAAGCATAAGCCTGGACTGAGAATGTTCAGGCTGAACTCTCTTATGATTACCTCCAGGACAGTTTTGATCTAACCGAAAAGGATAAAGATAAGATTCGGGGCGGATCAAAGAAATGGCCAGAGATCTTTACTTGCTAAAAGCAGCTTTTGAGCAAAACCATCTCTGATTCAGGAATTGTGTCACAAATATACTGCCCATAGGTTATCTGACGATCTTGTTTATTTTTTCCCAAAGACAGGTATGATGTATTGAAATCCATAATCTGATCATTTCTTCCTTCAGCCTTGCAGCGATAGCTCGACCACCTATCGTATCGCAGGTCTGGGACCATACCGACACGTAGAGGATTCAATTCAATATAACGGCAACACGCCGGCAGGTATTCTGCTGTTAAGATGATGCTGGATTTAAAACGGCCTTCCCAGAGGCTGCTGGATCACCATTCAAGTTTATTCGCGTACCGCGTCTGCCTCCCGTCGATCCGTTCATGGACCTTAAAAGCGACTTAGGATCAATAACAAGGTGCATGTGATTGGTCATCAGGCAGTCGGAGTAAATCCTGCACAAAATTCTTTGCTGAAATGGATGAGATTGTCCCGATAATAGTTGTCGTCGTTTCAAACAAAAACGCTCTGTTGATTGTGACCGCGTTGGACGATATGATGAGGTTTGTTTGGGAGAAGTATTCGTAATAGTCGATGTCTATTATATATGCTTCCATGCGTGCCGCAAATGTTCGATAAATAATTCTGACCCTTTTATTCCGTTCTCTCTCCAGCTGCTCAAAGAGGACAATACCAGCCACCTGTTTTTTCCATTGCCATGACGAAATCTTTGAACCAAATTATTCTTTTTGTCTGCAGCATCGCTCTCTTTGCGGCCTGCAATGGAGCGGTTGCCCAGACTCAGTCGAATATGCCGGAATGTTTAGTCGGTGCATTTGAGGGCCCCACTGGAGAGGTGCAGGCCCATGCCTTCAAAATTAATTTCAACGGAAGACCGGCAATAGGTGATCTTGATAATGATGGCTGGCCAGATTATGTGATCTCTTCGAGAAATAGGATTGCAGCCTACGATGTCTGCGGAAATACCTTCTGGGATATCAAGGCAGATACCAACTGGGATTATCCCAAACACTCTTTTTGGAACTATACCACCTATGGTTATATTGGGGATGCCGACGGTGACGGTAAGGCTGAGTTTTTGCATATCGGCTCTGACTGGAGAACACTCTTTATCCGCGACGGGAGGACAGGGGGGCTTAAATATAGGGTTGATTTACCTGGGGATGAGCAGTGGATGTACGTAATATTAGCACGCAGGGCTGATGACCGGAATGGGGCAGCGACCCGCATCGTTGCTGCCAGCGCCTCCTGTGACCCGACGGTTTCGGTCATCTCCATTGATATGCGAGCCGACAGTCCCACAGTAGAATGGTACCAGAGAAAAGCGGTGCACGGCCAAGGTATGTTTATGTATCCACCTCCGCAGACAGCAAATCTCGACGGTGTGGGAGGCGATGAAATTTTCCATGGTACTCTTGCCTTAGACCAGGGGGGTGGCTTTATCTGGTTGGCCGATGCCAACAGTAGGACGGGGAATCGAGGTATTCACGCCTTTACGGTCCGGGATATCGACCCGACAACCACAGGACTTGAGGCAGTGTACAGTCTCTATGGTCCGCCCAGTGGCCACCCTTCGATTATCGCCTATGGGTACGATTCTGCTCAAAATGAAATCTGGGCCGCCCATTCCCCTCATGCCAACCGCCATCCTCACCAGCATGCGGTAGGTGACTTTTTTCCCCAGGCAAGGGGGCTTGAAACCGTAGTGAGAAATAGTGATGGCTATAATCACTGGATCATCAATTCCCAAGGAAAGCTTTTGAGGCAGGGCTGGAGAGTCCATCCGGGCTGGGACGGAGATGGTGAATATGTTCAAGCAATTGAGTGGGACGATACCACAGGCACTGAAATACTCTATGTTGAACGACATATGAGCGTTGTTAGCTCTCAGGCAGTGAGGCCACGGCTTAGGGTGGTTTCTCCCCTTAATGACAGGCCGCTCACTCCAATATTTGGTGGTGGAATGATGGAAGATCCTCAAGCATGGGTTGGACAAAGCAACCAAGCGAATTTCAACCCATACGAAGCTGCTGTGTTGGTTGTTGACCTATTTAATGATGGCAGAGAAGAGCTCTTCACCTGGGGTGGAAACCGGATCACTATTTTCTATAATTCAGGCAAAACCCCAGCTCCACGGAAGTGGCAAGATCAAGACTACAGAATGTTGAAAAAGCTCTCCTGTCCGCTGTACAGTCCTCGGTAGAGTTATTTTCCAAAGATAAGCCGGACAGCTAGGATAGACCTAAGGTTGCGAAAAGGAGTCAGAACTCTTTGTTAGCTTTTCGGTGTCGCCCAAGCTCCTTATTTGATATACGGATTCTCCGTCTCTGAGATACTTCCTGATGATATAATTCGCTGCTGGTCAAATACCCTTTGGATAACATCTCAGGTCAACTTGATCTCTGCTGTAGGGATTATGTCACAAACATACTGTCCATAGTTTGTCTGAGGATTCCGTTTATTATTTCTCAAAGACAGGTGTGATGTAGCGAAATCCACAATCGGGTCATAGCTTTCTTTCGTCTTGCAGCGATAGGTCGACCACCTGTAGCCGGGAGGAGGCCAAAAATAGCTGTAGGTAACATCCAAACTGAAGTTCCCATGCGAAAGCGAATAAATATTGAATAATTTTATATTTTTAGGCAGTGTACTCGTTGATGCCATGCGGAAAGTGATTACTTTGGTAGCGACACTCTGCACTCTGTAGAGACTCTGCGGATGGCGGCAAAATAACCATAACATAAAAGCCATTAAACGACTGTTTCGTACCGCGCAACAGCTTAAACGTTCTACGTCCAAAGACCAGGCTAAGAAAGAAAAACGGGAAGAACTCATCAAAGCGGCGCACCAGAAATATATTGATGCGGCGAATATTTTGCTTGATAGAGCACGTTTGTCAATCAAACAGGAAAACAGTGGTAAACCGGTTGCTATTGCCCTTGTTTTTGCGATTGAAAACTTTATCGCACATGCAGAGAAAGTGTTCTCGATTTTTGAAGAACATACCGAGTGGATCAGTAAAGGGAAAGCTGGTGTCCCTGTTGAGCTTGGCCTGAAAGTGTGTGTACTTCAGGATCAGTACGGCTTTATCCTCCATTATCGTGTGATGGAACATGAGACTGATGATCAGGTTGCCATCCCCATGGTTGAAGAGAGTCGAAAGAAATTTTCAAGTCTCACCGCCTGCAGTTTTGACAAAGGGTTCCATTCGTCTGCAAATCAACAAGATTTACAAAAACACCTCGACCATGTGATCCTGCCCAAGAAAAGCAAGCTTTCATTAATGGATAAAGAAAGGGAACATTCACCAAGCTTTATTAGGGCTAGATATCGGCATTAGGCTGTTGAGTCAGCTATCAACGCTTTGGAAGTCCATGGTCTTGATCGGTGTCCTGATCACGGCATTTACGGTTTCAAACGCTATGTCGCTCTTGCTGTACTGGCACGTAACATCCAGCAGCTTGGAGTAAAGCTCCGCCAGAAAGAACTCGCATTGTTGGAGCGGAAGGAAAAAGTATTAAAAAAAGCAGCGTAACATTTTACGCTACCCCTCGCAGCAATGCAAGCGTGGTGAAATCCGTCTAAAATCGACAAAATCATGTGGTTAGCGCACGGTGGTGTACTCTTTAGAGGTTAAGAGTAATCAAGACCAGCCAGATGAATAACAAATGAACTTAAAATGCTCTGATCGTAGGATGAAAAGGGCTTTTCGGTCAGGCATTAGTTAAGGATGCACCGCAGGCTTTAATGATAGCTGCTGTGTTAATGTTTGTTGCTCGCCCGCTGGCTGCAATGGTCAGTTTGGCTCCGTTGAAATTTTCCTTGAGGGAACAACTTTTTATTGGCTGGGTTGGTCTGCGCGGGGCTGTGCCCCTTTTTCTAGCCATTATTCCGGTTATCAGCCCCGGCCCGGTTACGGTGGAGTTTTTCAACGAGGTGTTTGTCGTGGTGATAGCATCACTCGTCATCCAAGGCTGGTCCATCTCTTTTGCGGCCAAGGTTTTGAAAGTTAAAGAGTAAGATGCAACCTTAGAATTTGTCCTGAAATACCTTGAAGAGCCCGCTTCGTATCCTCAGGTTATCTTTAGCTGATCTTCAATCATAAATTCCTCAACGTAGCACAGTTACGTCTGCGGCTGTGTTCAATGAGAAGATCCAGGTCTAACCTGAATATGAACTCGATATTTTCCAATGTATTTGCCGGCAGCCCTTTACAGTGAGTAGATGCCATTATTGCTGCGCATAAAATTTTACTTCCCCACCACGTCCAGGCAGGACACTGATTTCTGTTGGTTCCCCTTGCTCATTTAACCGAACTCTGCCGACACTGCTTTCGTTCACCAGTTGGCGGGCGTCATGGTTGTCTGGCCTTCGCGCTTTAATGCGCATCTTACGCCGCCTGGTAAACCAGTTAAGGGGCGATCGGCTGGCATACAGCCAGCGATTGGCTCTATCAAACCATCGTAGCAGGCGATGGGGGAATTCATTTTTAAAGCCGCTACAGGTAATTTGCCAAATGTTGGGGCTGTTACGGCGATATCTCAGTTTGACGTCGTAGGCAAAGGAGTAATGAACATCACCAGATAAGATGACGAAGTTTTTGGGGGTGTGGCGGTGCCTGAAAATATTGAGGATAACGTTGGCTGATCCAGGGTGGGCCATCCAGTTTTCTGCATCAACCACCAGGGGATGTCCACAATAGGTAATGATTCGCTGTACCACCTCAATCAATTTGACTCCGAAAATAGGGGCTGGTGAAATCAGCAGCACGGAAGGTTGGTGCATTAATTCCTGCTGTAGTTCAGACAGGTCTTCCCATTCCATCAAACCAGAAGGTTTTGTCAGACTGGATTCGGACCACCACCGATTGGTACGGGTGTCGAGAACAACCATTTTCGGCTTGGTCGGCAGACTGTAATTCCAAGCTTCAAATTTGAGCAGGTAATTAATCAGTGCATCCTGTTTTTCACCGCCTGGCTCATGAAAACAATCATGAACATGCTCAAGGAAAACTCCTTCAAATTGTTGAGGATTGTTTCCCCACCCCTGGAAGAGAAAATAGGCAATAAGGGCGTTACCTATAATACGCCTTGAAAAAGGGTGCTCATAGGCAACCTCTTCCCACCCGCGGCTCAAATTCCAGTCGTCGGTGACATCATGATCATCAAAGATCATATACGTGGGCATGTGCGCCAGGAGTCGTTGAACATTGCCAAGACCCTCTGCAAAGGCACCAACATCCTTGCTTTCTGTCTTATATTGTTCCCGGTTTCCCTCAGGTATGTCTCCGGAATCCAAGTCTACATATTTCCAGAGAGCAGGCGACCATATAAGCAGGTACATTGCTGCTAGCTCAGCCAAGGTGACCAGGTGGTTGTGTGCCGATGCGGTGGTAAAGATCGGTTTTCGAACTCCTCCGAAAAAACGATCCCGTAAATTTTTGGTTTCTTTGTTGTGGGGCAGGAGTTCCTCCCGCTTGTAGTAGCAGAACTTGCTGGCTAATAATTGGTCACTGTCTGCGACAACTGCACCGGTCAAGTGTTCCTTGAACAAACCCAATTTGGCGGCAGCCTGGTGAATGGCAACCAACATTGGACCACCGACGTCATCGGCATAGATCTGGTCCCCGGTCATCATCAGGAGTGCCGGGCGCTTTTCCGGCTTGGTAACGGTTGTTGCCAGTTCGTTGTCAATACGGAGCAAAGCGTCCTTTGAAGGGTCGTGCGGCTTGCGGCATGATCCATGGAGTATATGGTCCAGCACCGGCTTCACCACAAAGAGTGGCCTTGATTGTCCCTCGTAGACAATATGTGACATGCAGTCCACCAAGCTGGACTCTTCCTGTCCATT
Source organism: Desulfogranum marinum (assembly GCF_963675105.2). Taxonomy (NCBI): domain Bacteria; kingdom Pseudomonadati; phylum Thermodesulfobacteriota; class Desulfobulbia; order Desulfobulbales; family Desulfobulbaceae; genus Desulfogranum; species Desulfogranum marinum. The sequence continues at coordinate 346,891 of NZ_CAXXRO010000004.1, read as the reverse complement.
GTGGAAAAGCAGGTCATACTGCAGAAGCTCTTCAGCTGGGAAAGGGTCTTGGGGCTTGAAATCAATCAGATAAATATAGGCATGTTCACCAATCCGAACTGGAGGTGGTGAAAAATCTCCAATATCGCCCTTGAAAAAGCAGTGCTGATCTGTATGGCGATAGAGACATAACGACATGGACAACTCGCTGCTGGTTGCAACCCACAGGACAAGTTGATCACGGGTTACTCGACGAAGAATAGGGCCTGCAATAATGGGCGGTAAGTCTGCATGTTGCTGCATGGGATAAAGAGGCTGATTGTGATGTCGTTTAGAAGGGTAGTGTACTCTGCGCATACCCTAGCCAAACCATTTGTTGGTGTCAATTTACTTCGGGCTCTTTTCAGGCATCCTTAAGAGCGTTAGTTTCCCCTTCCATGTAGAAAGCAATTGCTGCTGGTTGCAAGATACAAGAGCTGTAGTAAAGTGGCCGCAGCCTGTTTCCACAAGTGATCAATAAACCAGCCAAAAACAAAAATGATTCGATATTTGTTACCCATACTTTTAAGCCTGTCGCTCTGTGCATGCGAGGATACCAACCTGTTTATGGTGACCGGAGCAGTGACAGATGCAGTGACTGCAATCACTTTATCCGATAAGCAGGTAAACAGCCTTGCTCGTCAGGCCGCATATACGGCAGACAGTAAACACCAGATTGCCCCGCAACAGAGTGACTATGATCAACGCATAAGGCGGTTACTCAAGGGAATCTCTGCGACTGATCAAACAGACTTCAATGTTAAAGTCTATCTGGCCAAGGATATCAATGCCTTTGCCATGGCAGACGGAAGTATAAGAATATACAGCGGCTTAATGGAGCTGATGAATGATCAGGAACTTTTGTTTGTGATCGGCCATGAGATGGGGCATGTAATCAAAAAGCACTCCAGGGAAAAAATGGTGCTTGCCTATGCGGCAAGTGCCCTGAGAAAGGGACTCGCGTCCCAACAGAATGAGATCGGTCAGCTTGCCGGGTCAATGGTAGGTGGTTTGGTTGAACAGCTCACCTCAGCCCAATATTCCCAGCACGAGGAACGTGAGGCCGACCGGTACGGCGTGAAGCTGCTTACTGATAAGGGGTATGATACGGGCGCAGCTGTTTCGGCCCTTCAAAAGTTGGCAGCATTACCCGGCCGGCATACCTTTTTTTCCAGTCATCCCGCACCGGAAGCTAGGATTGACGCCTTGCTCAAATATGGGAAAGAAGACAAAGAACATGATTCTGTGACGCGTACCGTGTTTGGCTATGCAAAGCGTGTGGTTATCCTGCTGCTTCGTTCTGTTGGGCTTGTCATTAAGTGGCTCCTCTCTTTGCTTTGATTCACCCTCCAAAAAAGATTCGAGGCAAATGAACGTACAGAATAGGTCGGTGAAAGGAAATGTCAGCAAGTTGTATTGTTTTTCCTTTCTCAAGATGACCCTTTTTCCCATGGCGATTATTACCCTATTCTGGAAGGATCAGATTGGTCTTTCTCTGGCTGACATTTTATTGTTGCAGGCAATATTTTCCGGGACCAGTGTCCTGTTTGAGTATCCTTCCGGGTATATCAGTGATCGTTTAGGGTACCGGGTCGCATTGATAATGGCTTCGATGCTGGCCATCATTGGGTGGACGTACTATCTTTTTGCCGATACCTTTGTGCACGTCCTGTTGGCCGAAATTATTTTGGGATGTGCCTGGGCATTCATCAGCGGATCAGACAGTGCCTTACTGTTTGAGACCCTGCGTAGTCAGCAACAGGAAGACGGCTATGCCCGGTTTGATGGACGTATGACCGGCTTTGCTCAGACCGGTGAGGCTGCGGGAGCGCTCTTTGCCGGAGTGATGTATGCAGCCTGGCCGCTTTTCCCTTTTGTCGGCCAAATAGCTGTGTGGTTTGTTGCACTCCTGCTGTGCTTGAGCATGAAAGAGCCTGCTGTGGAAGGAGAAACGCACATCCATTCCCATCTTGCAGAGGCGCTCAAAACCTGTCGATACGCGCTGCGGGAAAACCGCCATGTGCGGGCAACCATCATTTTCGGTGCTGTGCTGGGGCTTGCTTCTTTTTATACAGTTTGGCTTATCCAACCCTATATGCAGGAGAGCGGGGTACCTGTAGCTTGGTTCGGACCTGCATGGGCTGGTGCCAACATGACAGTGGCCTGCTGTTCCCTTATCAGTCATCGCTTGCGCTTTGTGCTGGGGGACAGGTGGCTGATCGCTCTTTTTGTGTTGCTGGTTTTAGTCGGGTATGGCGGACTCAGTATGCTGACAGGGGTGTGGAGTTTTCTTTTTTACTACGTGCTGACAGCCATGCGCGGATTGCAGGGCCCAATAATGCGTAATCATCTGCAACATGCCGGCAGTCGCCGAAACCGTGCCAGTATCCTTTCTCTGCATAGTCTGGTTTTCCGTTTTTTGTTTGTGCTCACGGGGCCACTGGTCGGTCTGGCTGCAGACAATTACGGGTTGCGTCCTACTTTTGCTTTGTTAGCGTTTATGTTTGTTGTTTTTCTTGTCCCATTATCCAGGCTTTTTCTGGCAACTCTTCCGGCTGGACCGGGAAGGACCAGCAGGGCATAAGGGTGAGTCATCGTTATTCGCTCATATCAACGCCAAGATAACTCTGAGGTGAATGTACAGGTGAGAAGCAGCAATATCAAGGTGCTGGATTTTTATAGAATACTTGGTTATCAATGTGATGATGTGGTGAGTTTAGGAAAGCGTTTATAGTCCAATTATCTGGAGCAACATATGAAATTGAGCAAGGAAAAGACGACAATAGGTTTTGTTGGCATCGGAGTGATGGGTAAGAGTATGGCCGGGCACCTACTTGGTACCGGGTATCCGCTCCACATCTATACCCGCACTAAAAAAAGTGCAGATGATTTGGTCGCAGCTGGAGCTGTTTGGGCAGAGTCTGTAAAGGCATTGGCTGAAAAATGCGATGTTGTTTTTACCATGCTTGGTTTTCCACCGGATGTAGAAGCCGTGTATTTCGGGGAACAGGGGCTACTGATGAATATGAAGCCTGGGACATATGTGGTCGATATGTCCACCTCACGCCCTGATCTGGCCATGAAAATATTTGAAGCAGCAACTTCCAGGAAGGTGCATGCGCTTGATGCTCCTGTTTCAGGGGGAGACATTGGGGCACGTGATGCGCGCCTTTCGATCATGGTGGGCGGTGACCAGGAAACGTTTGATACCGTTTTGCCGCTCTTTCAGCTGATGGGAACCAATATTGTACTCCAAGGAAGCGCTGGAAGTGGACAACACACGAAAATGTGCAACCAGATAGCCATTGCCGCTGGTATGATGGGTGTGTGTGAAGCCTTTGCTTACGCAGAGAAAGCCGGTCTTGACCCAAAAAATGTCCTCAAGAGTATAGAAAGCGGTGCTGCTGGGAGCTGGTCCCTATCCAATCTTGTACCGCGGATCATAGCCGGGGATTTTGCCCCCGGTTTTTACGTGAAGCATTTTATAAAGGACATGGCTATCGCCATAGAGGCTGCCGACAGCATGGGCCTCGATGTTCCCGGTTTGAAGCTTGCCAAAAGCCTCTACGTCAAACTGGCCGAGGCTGGTGGTGAGGACTACGGTACCCAGGCTCTTTATAAACTGTACTCCTCCAAATAAGGTGTGGTAGACGGTCGTTTGTGCAGATTTTGAGCACAAACGACCATTGTAAATCATTTAGCTGTTACTCAGCCCGAATTTCTCATCAGTGAAGTTTTTCGCAGATCGAGGCGCAGGACACGCAGCTGTAGTAAGCTACCGCAAATGGCCTGCAACAAAGAGTCTGCGGAAAAATCCGCTGACCCGGAGGGTGAGTTTTTTGATTATCGACGAAAAAACAGGCTGTTTTTTTAGCGCTACCGTATTTTCTATAAATATCAAAAGGTTAAGTCGAAAATAAAAAAACTCATGATAAATTCGGGCTAGCGCCTGACATCTATTGATCCGCCGCCTCCCTGGTCCCAGGTATAGGTGCAGTGATAGGCGTTAGTCCCGGTTTTGTTGCAGGTGCCTGTCAGGCCACCACAGGTCGATCCGGGAGGAGTGTCAGCACGTACGCTAAAGGAATCACCACTGTTATCATTGAGCAGGGTGACACGCCCATTGGCGCTGAGGATAAAACCCTGTATTTCCGAGCTGCAGCCATCACTGATGATGAAGTTGTTAATTGTTCCGCTCGCATGGTTCCTTGTACAGGAGGTATCGCTATATGTCCGCTGTAGGTACCTGAAATAATATCGCAATTTTGAATGATGTCTTCGGTGGTAACATTACTGTCACTGCATCCATTGAGTAATAACAAGGCTATGGCTGAAACTGTGAGTGCAAGATTTTTCATTCTTCTCCCTTTTTTTTAGTGAATGGAAAAATGCCCTTTATTGAGCAAGGTACCGTTGAGGTGGACACGATAGGTCCAGGTAGGTACCGAAGAGCTCGTCGCCATAGCGTGAGCCGGTGAGCATCCTGGAAACGCGCCCTTTTTTCGGTAACTTTACTGCATAGATTTTGTCAATTTGTGTAGTATTTTCAGAAACGATGATGTGGTCAGTTGTTTGTCCGCGGAGGGTACCTGTAGGATCAATCCAGTCAATGACCAGGCCGTATTCCTTTTTTTGCATGTTATGGCAGGAGAAAGCATAAAAGATATCTTCCTCCGGGATAAATGTTGTCATTTGTTTACCCCGAAAAGGCGTTCCATGGGTGGTGCCGGTACACTGCGCCGCATGGAGGCCGGAGAGGGGTATGAAAAAAGAAGGCTTGCAGCCAAAAAAAGGGCAAGTGTATTGATCGGGGCAGGATGGTGCCAATATGTGGTCGGGCAGAGCAGATAATATGCTTTGAAGAATCCCTGTCCTTTACTCTAAATATTGTTGCCTGAAGTATTCTTCTTGGCAGTTCCTGTAACGAGTTGAACTGCCAATTGTAATCGATCCTGGGCAGGATTGAAGAAAATAATGAGAAAAAGCAGGGAAACCTGTATTATCCGAGGAAGGCCGGCAAAGCTATTGACGCCCATCAGGCTGTTTTGTACTCTTTTTTAAGATCTCCTTTCTTTCGATTTTCCAGCAGTGCTCATTGCAGCCTCTTTTTCATAAACACAGCGTGTGAGGAGAATATGACGACAGGTGCACCCCGCGAACTTATTGTCCCCCATCGTAGAATCCCGTTGGATATCCCAAAAGATGTTGCGCCAACGGAATTTTTTAACAGTCCTTGTAATCTGCGTCACTTAGCAAGGGAAAATGGACTGCTGCGCAATCCAGAGGGTTTTCTCCTCTATCGTAAGGCCATCGGGCATTCCAATCTTTTTGATACTTCCATTATTTTCGATACTTCCCAAAAAGTTCTCGACCCCATGGGTAGACCGGTCCGACGCGATCAGCTTACACGGGAGGAAAATATTGTTTTCAGCCGAATGACCAAGGTGGTTTTCCAATATATGTTGGAAAAGTATCCTGACCCAACAGAGCACCTCGTGTTTTGCGGTGAGGCCAGTTTGGATGCAACCTGGCCGTTGAATAAACCAGGAGTGCCTAGTGTGCGGATGATTCATAACCATTTTATGGTGTTTGAAAATGCCATGCTGGCCAACGCACCCCATGCCGCACCTGATAACCCGAATTTGACCGACAGCGGCCAAAATGGATTGTTTTTGCAATATCTCAGTGAGGTGTATCTTCGCTTTTTTGCAGAGCTGGACTTGGAAGTATTGCGGCCCATCCCCCCGGAAGAGGGGAAGTTGCGCATAACCGGCTACCCACAGGGATTACCAAGCTGGGAGGTTGTCGGCGGCGCTGCATCACTTGGCAGGGGCAAATTTTGGCACGAATACGATATGGTGCTCAAGGGATTCCTTGATTTTTATCGAGTTTTTTTTGCGCTGGTCGCTGCAGAAGATACAAGAATACCTGCCACTGCCACTTTTCCGAAACAAATCGACAACATTTTGCTTTTCAGTGATCAGTTTCATCAGGCTGCCAGGATGCTGCGTTTACAGGTTTTGGAAGATCCGGCCTTTGCCAATGAGATTCGTTGGCAGCCTGCGTATAAGCAGCTTATCTATCGGGATGATAAAGGACGGTTGATTGTCACCATCAGTCAAAATTCGGTGGGCAATGCAATCACTGAATTACTTGGTATTGTGGTGAAGCGCATAGCTGACGAGGCCGCCTATGCGCAAGTTGAAGCAGCGTTGGTGAATCAATTGCTTGAGTTGCGTAACAGGCTGATTAAGTATAATCTTGGCGTTGCCGTTGCGACACCGACATGGCCCCATGGGCGTTTTGTACCTCCCGCCCCATCATAGCCGGCGCCGAGTAATATGGGCACAATCTCCGGAGTATGGTTTCTCCGGAGATCGGCTTCATCGTTACTAAAAGGTAACGATTTCCGTATTACCCAATAGGGTCTGCAGCTCTTTTTGCCAGGAGCTGCCGCCAATTGTCTTTGCCAGCTTTTCTGCGAAATGTATGGGCTGCAGATTGAGTGATGCGGTATTTCTGCTTAACCCGGAGATACACGAGGGGCAGTTGGTCAGGATTTCAGTGGGTTGTTCCTTCTCCAGGGCATGTTCGATAGCCTGCCGTTTACGGAGCAGCATCGCATTGGAAATGTCAGGCCTGGAAAGAGCCATGGTACCGGCTTCGGAACAACAATTTGGTACTGCTGTTACCTGGCTGCCAAGTGCAGTCTGGATAGCTACCACTCCTCTTCCTTCCATGGAGTCATGACACGGAGTATGGTAAAAGAAACTGCCTGCACCATTGGTTGGGATTTCTGCATTTCCCTTTTCGAGCACAAATCGGGAAATGTCGTTAATTTTACAGTCAAAAATATCCTCAACCCCCATCTCGTTTAAGGCTTCCCTACAGGTTCCGCAACTGACCACAAACGCATCAAAAACGATGTAGCCCAGCATGTCTCTAATCTGGCTGAGAATAATAGTGTCACGCAGGCTGATTTCACCATGCATCTTTTTCTTTGCGTTTACTTTTGCCGGGAATCCGCAGCAGAGGAAAGGCGGAGGAAGTACGATCCTGATATTATTTTTGAGCAGAATATAGACCGAGGCCATGGAAATTTCCGCATAGAGGCGTTCAGAACCACAGCCTGGGAAATAAAACACAGTTTTATCGCTTTTCGCCGCAGGCGGATGGATAAGGAGCGTCTCACTGTTAGTGCAGGTCGGCAGGATATCGTGCAGGGTCTTTTTTGAAGCGGGTGCCATCTGCGACTGCAACAGCTGCAGCGGTTTCCAGTTTTTGGTTGTAATGGATTCAGGGGCTTTTTTCATAAGTGTTACAGCCTGGCGCTGAACCGCAGCACCCCATTGAACAACCGTTTTGCGGAAGGCAGCATTAAACAGTTTATTTCTATTTTTCAGGTAATACAGTGACATCCTGGTTTGCGGTGGAGAGTGTTTATAGCCAAGGCTTCCCAAAATTTCCCTTTCTAAAATAGAAACCTCAGCCGTGTCGATGTCAACTGGGCAGGGTGCAAGACATTTCCTGCACATGGTGCAGTGGTCTGCAATCTCTTCCAGGTATTTGAGTTGATTAAAGCGAGGAAAACGCGAGCGCTGCATGTCATAGAGCAGGGCTTCAATCAGGGCACCAATGACCAGGTTTTTATTGCGCGGGTGGAAATAAAGGTTGGTACCGGGAAAAAAGACACAGCAATCTGCCTTACATTTACCGCAGCGGATACAGCGGGAAATTTTGGATGCCAGTGTTTCCAGAGACCCATGCTGCAGAATTCGCGCCTCAAGTTCGAGCAGGTTAAACGATGGAGTAAAGACCTTTTCAATGATTTGCCGATCATTGAGCTTACCAGGATTCATCACTCCTTTGGGATCAACTTCCTGCCTGTATTGGTTCAGGGCTTCTACTCGTTGATCATCGAGAAATTTCATTTTCGTAATACCGATACCATGTTCACCGCTTACGACTCCGTCGAGCTCCATGGCTTTGGCCATGATATCTTCAGCGGTTTTTTCTGCGCGTTTCATCATGAAGCGGTCATTGGAAAAAACCGGTATATTGACGTGTACGTTGCCGTCACCAGCATGCATATGGGTGGCGATGACTATTCGTTTTGTCCGAACATTTTTATAAATTTTTTCAATGTTGGAGCTAACCCTGCTGTATCCGCGGAACAGTTCAAGCAAGTCTGCCTTGAGCTGGTTGATGTAAGCGTGGTTGCGGATTGATTCTTCAGTACGCTGCTCAAGTTTTGCCAGGGTCTGATGACACAGCTCCTCGGCCTTAGGCATCTTGGCCACAAGCCAGTCAGGATCCTCTATAGGGTCTGCTGTTTCAAGGTAGGCAAGGGTTTCATGAATAAAGTGCTGTTTGTTGTAAATGTCTTCCTCTATGTTGTACGCATCAACATAGCGGGCAAATTCAGCCAGGGCCGGCAGTGGAAGGACTATATCTTCATTGAGCTTAAAGGCGTTGGTACGGGCGGCGATTGCGCCGAGCTGTTTGCGATCTCGCCAGAATCGGGCGGCCTCATCGGCATTTTTGGCAATAAAGATTTCTGTGTTGACGAAAGGCTCTAGCAGTTTAACCAGACGTGATCGACCGTTTTCAAGCTGTTCATCGGTGTGGGCAACCATATCAATGAGCAGTACAGCTTTCGGGCTTTCACTTCGAGCAGCTTTGAACTTGTAATTAATAGCCTTGATATACTCGTCGTCAAAATGCTCCAGAGCCATGAGCGCTTCCTGTCCCTGGTTGGTCAGTTCCTCAGAAATTTCAACAATAACCCGGCTTGCCTCGTCCATATCCTTGCCAAAGAATTCCAGGCAAAAGGTCATTTTCTTTTCGTAGGCCTTGTAGAGGATAAATTCTGCTGACGTAATCACCCCGTCGGTACCCTCTTTTTGTACTCCTGGTAAGCCTTTGAGCGCCTTGTTGGTAATATCCTTCCATAATCCTTTTTTACGAATATCGTCACCACCGAGCTCAATGCGTTTAACCTGCTGGCCCCTGCTGTTGTGGATGTCGAACACGACTGTGTCATCAGGCAGGATTTTACGCAGAGGATGATTGATCCGCCGTACTGTAAACAACTCTCCCCCCGGCATGGCGATATTATAGGAGAGGATGTTATCAATGGCGGTTCCCCATAGAACCGCTGTCTTTCCCCCTGCATTTTCAGAGATATTGCCGCCAATGGTTGAAGCCCATGCACTGGTAGGATCAGTAGCAAAAACGAGCCCTTCTTTGTCTGCAAAGGCCATGGCATCCTGGGTGATCACACCTGCCTCAAGATGCATAACAGGTACCTTTTCTTGACTGTCGTCTGCAATGCTGCGGTAGGTTATGGGAGATATATGGTTGAGTTTTTCCGTATTGATGATCACGCAGTTGTCGCCCACCGGTACACTGCCGCCGGTCAGCCCTGTACCGCCACCTCTGGGGATAACGTGCAGTCCCATGTCTTCGATGGTTTTTAAAAGGGGTGCTACCTGCTCTTCGGCATCAGGGCGAAGAACCGCAAGCGGCAGATACAGACGCCAATCCGTCGCATCTGTGGCATGGCTCATCAGGGAAAAGGGGTCAAAACAGACATTGTCCCGGCCAATGATCGCACCTAGTTTTTTTTGGATTTTTTCACGGCTGGCTTTTGCACCGCTGATCTCTTTGTTGAGCTTTTTCAGCCTTTCAAGACATTGATTAACCAGATTGACGACCTTGTTGCTTCGGCTATAGTCAACTCCGACTCGCTGTGCAGTGTTTTTGATGATGGAAAGGTCTTTTTCAGCGGTTTTGAAAAAATGAAGTCGTCGGCTGCGGGAATCGATCAGTTCCTGGTAGAGAAAGGGGTTACGACGTAAAATGAACAGATCTCCCATGAATCGCATGACCAGACGCGCTGAGCGGCCTGTTACCCGTTGGCTGCGAAGCTCCTCCAGGTCTGACCAGACGTTTTGGCCAAAGAGGTGTTTGATAATCAGCCTGTCATCTGCTGAGGTGAAATTATAAGGAATCTCGCGATAGGTGTTTGTGTTCATTGTACTCGTTCAGTTATCGAATTTATATATCATCGGGCAACCAGAGATGCAGTTGCTAACATATTGTTTGTGCGATCAAAAGATACTACGGGAACTCGTTGGTAGGATTACTTCGTGAAGAGGTGTTCTATACAACAGACCTGCAATAGTATTGTGTCTTCGATGCAATTGTTTCAGATAAATCCATATGTAGAGGCCAGAGTTCTAAAACGAATGCACCTAAGTGTACGCTTGGTGGCCTAAAATTGCTATTATAATTTGTGAATGCTTGAAAAAAGAAGAAACGTTACGTGAATGGAGGGTGTATGGAGACCATAAATATTGTTACCGGCGATATCACCGCCATGGAAGTGGATGCAATTGTCAATGCTGCAAATAATTCCCTGCTCGGTGGAGGGGGGGTGGACGGTGCCATTCATCGCGCAGCTGGATCGGAGTTACTTGATGCGTGCATTCCGCTTGGAGGTTGCGCTACGGGAGAGGCCAAGATAACTCCTGGATTCAATCTGCCGGCGCGTTATGTTATCCACACTGTCGGACCGATCTGGCGAGGAGGAAGCAGCAATGAACCAGCACTGCTTGCTTCATGTTATCGTAATGCATTGCTTCTTGCCGAGCAGTACCAGCTGCGCTCAATAGCTTTTCCCGCTGTCAGTTGCGGGGTGTATGGTTTTCCCGTAGAAAAGGCCTGTGCCATTGCCTATGATGTGGTCCATGGGCATCTTCAACAGGAAACCACGATCTCTGCAGTCTATTTTGTCTGTTTTAATGAAGAGATTAAAAAGGCTTATGAGCAGGCTGCAGCCCGTTATTAGGTGTTTGGTTTTAACGATTTTCTTGTTTCAAGCCATTTTGATACAGGGGCCGCAAACCATCCGATGGGACGGAAGTAGTGGTATTGTCATTTTGCCTGTGTTGGTTTTTCCACGCCTGCCAGAGCAGAGTTCCATCCCACTGGTTTCCATTCCCTGCGCCTCCATAAAGGTAGGCATTGAGTTGCGCAACGGCATCCTGTAAAGCCCCTCTGGTTTCCTGGCTGGTAGTCAATTGGTTGAGAAGCTTACGGGCCGCTTCGGCTTCGCCTGCCGCACATGCCTTGTGGAGCTGTTTTTCAAGGGTACGTATGGCAGCTGTGTTGTTTGTGTCAGTGGCTTGATCGAAGTCCCTGCTGTGCTCGGCTGTGCCTTTTTTCCACCAGGCAATAAGGGTAAGCAGCCAGCAACAAGCAAGTACTATACTGGTCCAGAACCAGCCTCCTCCTTTCGTCCAGAATGGTTGCGGAGCGGCTGCAGGGACTTTTTCCGGAGAAATCGGTGTCGCTATCTGTGCCGGCGAATCAATCGGTGCCCTTACCGGTGCAATCGGCGGCAGGACCTGGAGAGTAAGAGGCTCAAAGCTGAGCTGTTGCAGCGTATTTGTTGTCGTGTTCCACCAGGAAATTGGCTGAGGAGCGAGAGTTACTTCGCCTGCCTGAGACGGAATCAATGTGATTTTCTGAGTCAGGACCCCTGTCAGACCTCTGTCAGTGAGAGTATTTTCAAAATTTGCCTGGTCAGGATAAAGGCGAACCGTCTTGTCTAGCGGCAATTTGGGCTCGGGCAATCTGGCTGCCGGTAATCCTGCCGCGTTGATGGCAAAGTTGATGGTGATTGGCTCTCCTGCCCGAATTTCACCGGTGGTCTGGTTAAGTTCCATTTTTCCTGTGAGTTGTTGGCTCGGTAGCCAGGGCAGAGTTGCTTGAGCAGGCTTTTGCTTAACCTCCAGCCGTAATTCCTTGGATCGTATTCTTTTGGTCGCTCCGGCCTTGGGAAAGGGATCGAAAAAAGAGGTGGAACGTGTCCCTACCTGGCCATGGAAAAGGAGTGGTGGAATAACCAGCTGCCCAGGTTGTTGGGGAAATAATGCATAGCGACGTTCATTGACCCGGTAATTGCGTCCATTACGGGTGGTGGTGTACTCGCGAGCATCACCAAGTTTGTGCACGGTGGTATTTTCAGGTTCTGGTTCCGAAAGACTGCCGCTTGCCAGGGAGGCCCCTACATAGAGGCGAACTGTGAGCAGGACCTGGGACCGGACAAAGGGTTTTTCCGGTGTAGCGCGAACTTCTAGAAAGAAATCCTGATTACCTGCCGTAGTACCGGAGGGTTGAGCCGTGGTGACAATCAGTTCCACTGCATTGCTTTGTTCCTTGCCCACTGCGATGGGGGGGATGGTCAGCTTGCCTATTCTCTTGGCCATCAGGCTGAGTTGGTACTGCTTGGAACGACTGCTTGTGCCGTTGATGATCTGCATGTTGGTGCTGCTGCCCTGGGCAAGGATTTCAAAATCCTTGTTCAGGGGAGAAAAATCCGGTTCTTTTCCAGATGGATCATTGATGATGAGCTGGTACGTTACTGACTCATCAATGACGATCGGATTTCTGTCCACACGGGCAGTGATTAGCCCGCCAAATGCGTTGTCAAAAACGCACAGTGACAGAAAAAGGAGGAAGAGGGAAAGAGATAACCTGTTCACCATAACTGTTGTTCTTGCTGTTTCGGATGTTGTTGTTGATACTGGTAGCGAAATTTTCGACGCCAGAGTCCTCCAGGATCATCAGGTATAGTGCGAAGCCACTGTTCCTGTTGCCTTTGCTGCTCGTCTTTGTTGTGATCTGTATCAGTCTGCGCGTGGAGTTGGTCTTGTTCAGCTTCTTCTTTTGCAGGATTTTTTTCTTTTGGTGCGGTAGGTGGTTGTTCCTGCTTTTGTTCAGCTGGTTTGTCCTGTTGCTGGTGGTTGTTTTTCTGTTGATTTGAGGCGCTGCCGGTTTCTTCTTTATTTTCCTGCTCTGCTCTATTTTGGGGCTTGTCTTTTTCGGCCCCTTGGCTTTCGCTTTGTTGCTGCTGTTGCTGCTGTTGCTGCTGTTGCTGCTGTTGCTGCTGTTGCTGCTGTTGCTGCTGTTGCTGGGCTTTTTCTAACAACTCTTTGTTGTACTTAGCGTCAGCATTGTTCGGATTCATTTCCAGCGCTTTTTGGTAGGCTGCCAAGGCTTCTTCATAGCGCCCCATTTTGGCAAGAATATTACCTTGATTATAGTGGGCATCGCTGGTCTTCGGTTCCGGCAGTTTCTGCAAAGCTTTTTCATATTCTTCAGCCTGGTAATGAGCAGCAGCCTGCCATTTCGGATCAGTAAACATTTTGGCCGCCTCTGCCGGTGATTTCTCGTTGAGTCGTTCAGTAGCCAGCTGGTTTTTATTGCGCCACAAATCATGCCACTCAATAGCGCTTCCTTGCTGGGGGTGTCCAATAACGAGAATAAATGGAAGAATGAGGATGCCTTTGCGGAAAAGCAGCAGGGCAAGGGGGAGCAACAAGGGAATAAGCCAGTAGCCTTCATCCTGATAAAGGACAGTACGTTGCCTGGTTGTATCGGCAGCTGCAATGCGATGGTCAGCCTGCAGTGGGTCGACCAGGTCGATGAGATCGCTGTCATCATTGCTGAGGCGGTGATAACGACCACCTGTAATTTTTGCCAGCTGCTGTAAAGGGGAGGGCTCGAGCCTGGTCAGTACCATGTTGCCTTCCCGGTCATAAAGGAACCCCTTTTGCGCTTGCGGGATCGGTGCTCCTTTGATGGTACCCATACCCAGGATGGACACACGGTAATTTCCAGCTTTTTCGGCAATACTTTCCGGGGAAACAGATCCCAGACCGTCGGTTATGAGCAGAATGTCTCCTTTTTTGTCCCCAGTCTGTTTGATCAGGTTCGCGGCTTTGGCCACTGCCAGATCGGGACGGGACCCCTGTGCCGGTATGAGGCTGGAATCCATGGCCTTGACCTGCATGGCAATGGTTGCCATGTCGGGTGTGAGAGGACATACTGTAAACGGGGTGCCTGCGTAGACAACGAGACCTGTCTGCCCATCCTGTCGTTGTCTGAGTACATCAAGGATTTTCAGCTTTGCCCGTTCGAGTCTGGTTGGTTTTATATCAGCTGCATCCATGGACTGGGAAAGGTCCAGCACCAAAACAAGCGAGGCCATGCTTCTGTAGACAGGTTGTTCTTTTTGGCGCCATGCAGGCCCAGCCATGGCGGTGACGGCAATCAGGGAAAAAAGTCCCAACGCAATGGTTGTTCTTTTTTTGCTGGATCTGGTGGAACCTTTGAGTACATGGGGGGCCAGAGCGGGATCGACCCATTGCTGCCATGCACGGCTTGCCGCCTGCTGCACTATAATATGCCTGATCAGAGGGATAAGGAGCACAAGCAGGCTGAAAAACCATGGACGGAGGAAGTGGAATTCGTTCATCTGCGGCCTCTTGCAAGAACCAGTAAGGGGCCCAGCAACAGTGCAGCTCCCAGTGGCCACACATATAATTCAGATTTGGGACGGAAGAACTGATTGCCGGTCAGTGCAGGTTCCATATCATCAATCAATGCATAAATTTTTTCCAGTTCACTGGTATCTTTTGCCCGAAAATAGTGACCATCCGTGATGGTTGCTATACTGGAAAGTGTTTTTTCATCAAGCTCTGCCGATGGGTTGACCCGTCGTTTGCCAAACAATGAGTTAACGAGCATTTCATCGGCTCCCACACCGATGGTGTAGATGGTGATCCCGGCCTGCTTGGCAAATGCAGCAGCTTTTTCAGGATCGACAGTTCCTGCAGTGTTGGCTCCATCGGTAAGGAGAATAATAACTTTATTTTTTGCGGGCAACTCCTGCAACCGTTTTACCCCCAGACCAATGGCGTCTCCGATGGCTGTTTTTTCTCCGGCAAGCCCTATTGCTGCTTCATTGAGTAAGGTTTGTACTGTTTTCCTGTCAAAGGTCAGTGGAGCTTGGAGGTAAGGCTGGGTGCCAAAGAGCAGCAGGCCGATACGATCACCTGTCCGTCTTTCAATAAATTCACCGGCAACTTTTTTGGTTGCCTCAAGACGTGTGACATACTGGTTGCTGAGCTGTAAATCTTCGGTCTGCATAGACCCGGAAAGGTCAATAGCCAGTAAAAGGTTCCTACCAGAGACCTGTATCTCAATGGGAGGCCCAAGCCATACCGGCCGAGCGGCAGCGATGAGCAACAGCACCCAGAAAAATGCGGCCAGCAGGAAAAAAGATGTGTTGCTGAAAATCTTGCCACTACGGTCGGCGTAAACGGAAAAGTCTTCTGCAAACGGCACCTGTAAAGCCGCCTCCTCGGTAGAGTCAGCAGACGGCATGAAGCGGCGGATGAGAAAAGGAAAAGGCAGTGCCGCCAACATCCAAATCCATTCAAATTGCAGCATTCTTCCTCCATGGTCTTGCAGGAAGCGCAACGAGCCACTGGCGGCAGACATCGAGCAGTGCTGTTCCGTCCAGCTCAGCCTTTGGGTTGTAGGCTGCTTCCAGGAGTTGTTCGCCCATAGGAGTATGAAACAATTTGAGATGACTCTTTTTTTCACCGGGACAGCTATCAAGAAACAGAAGCCATTCTGAGCCGGTTAAAGAGCTGCCGTTGTTACCGGGAAAGCGAGTCAGGCATATTCTGCGTAAAAAAATGGAAACCTGTGCGGCCAGAACGTGATTGTCCGGTTGTTGCTGATAGTTGTTTTGGATTTTTTCAAGTGCTTTGAAGGCGTTCCTTCTCCATGTCTGTCTCCGGTAGTGTCGATAAAGCAAGTACAGCAGAGCCACGATGACTGCCCCGAGCAGGAGTAGCATCCACCATCCTACGGCCGGTGGCCACCAGGAGACCGGAGGCGGAAGGTGGTAATCTTTCAAAGGAAGTGGTGGCGAAGTCCCAAGAGACTGGAGTGAAGCAGGAGTGCTCATCGGGTTAATGCCTCCCTAGCCCATTACGGATGGTTTGCACCAGATCGGCATTGGTTGCGAGGGAAATCAGGTGTAATCCCTGCTTTACGCACAGAGCGCGCAGATACTCACTACGCAGGGCAAAGGAAGCTGCATATTGGCGACGAAAGGGTGCGTTGCCAGTATCGATGATGGTTGTCCGGTCACCGTCGGTAACCTTATATCTTCCTGCCGGGGGGAGCATGGTTTCCAGGATATCGTGAATATGGCAGAGGACGATATCATTGTGTCTGGCTATTTGGCTAAGCTGCATTTCATCGTCACTGGTGATGTTGCGCATATCGCTGAAAAGAAAAACAAGGCTCCCGGATTTGACTACCCGTCTGAGGCGTAGAAACGTGTCGCCCGGTGCGCTGAATGAGCCTTTTTTCGGGTGCTGCCATGCCGGATGCTGGACCAACTGCTGAAAAAAATGGAGAACGCCCCTTTTCCCTTGCAAGGGACGGACCTCAGTGTGATGGTCGGGTGAGGTGATGATGCCGCCGACGCGATTGCCCTGTTGAGCCGCATTCCATGCAACAAGTGCTGCTGCATGGGCTGCAATCACCGACTTAAAAGCCCCCTTGGTAGCAAAAAACATAGCAGGATGTAGGTCTACCCAGAGAAAAATTTTTCTTTCCCTTTCTTCCTGGAACACTTTGGAATGGGGCTTGCCGATTCGTGCTGTCAGGCGCCAATCAAGATGACGGATGTCGTCGCCTGCCTGATAGGGACGTGCTTCAGTAAACTCCATACCGCGTCCACGAAAGGGCGATAAAAAACTTCCCGATTGCAAAGAACGAATAGTATCTGACTGCAGGGGAAGTATTTTTTCAAAGCGCTTGTAAGCCACAAGGTCATCAATGACCAGTGATGCCGGATTGGCGTAATCGGTTTCCTGTTGTTGTGCGGTTTTTCTAAGTCTAGGTGTCAACATGGAATGTTCGACGTATATCCGTTATTGCTCGACCGGTGAGTACTATGGCAAGGGTGTCTGCTGGAGAATATGGGCTATAACCTTATCCGGTGTTATGCCTTCTGCTTCTGCTTCAAAGGTGAGCAGGATGCGGTGGCGGAGCACATCCCAGGCAATATCCTGAATGTCCTCTGGGATTACATAGTCACGGCCACGCAGCCAGGCCAGGGCCCTACTGCATCGATCCAGAGCAATGGCCCCCCTCGGGCTTGCTCCGTATTGAATCCAACGGTCAGTTTCGAGGCTACCTGTCGTGGAGCTGTGCGTAGCCTGAATGAGTTGGAGGATATACTCTTCCAGAGAATCGGTCATGTGCGTGTTCAGGACCTGATCCCGGGCTGCAAAAATTGAATGTTGACTAACAATGGGAGGGGTTTCCCTTGCAGGACGGTTTGATCTGGCCTCATCACGGGCAAGTTGGAGAATGGCACGGCCGGATTCAATGTCTGGGTAGTCAACCGTGATATGGAGCAGAAAACGATCTAACTGGGCTTCCGGCAGTGGGTAGGTTCCTTCCTGCTCGATGGGGTTTTGGGTTGCCATGACCAGGAAAAGCGGCGGCAGGCGGTAGGTGGTGGAGCCTACAGTAATCTGTCGTTCAGCCATGGCTTCAAGCAGTGCTGACTGTACTTTTGCCGGGGCACGATTAATTTCATCTGCCAGGACAAGATTGTGGAAGAGAGGGCCTTCTTGGAAGGAGAACGATCCATCCTGGGGGCGGAAAATATCTGTTCCTGTCAAGTCTGCGGGCAGTAAATCCGGCGTAAATTGAATTCGATGGAAATCGCCTTCCAACCGCTGGCTGAGTACGCGAACAGCTCTGGTTTTGGCGAGTCCCGGTGCACCTTCAACCAAGAGGTGCCCATCAGCAAGCAGAGCGATTAGGAGTCGTTCCACCAGCTTTTCTTGGCCTATAATTTGTTGTTGGATTGAATGGTTGAGACGGTGTATTTCTTCTTGCAGGATCATGATTGCATAACTGAAACTGATTGAGGTTCTTATTTTTTGTCCACAGATACACCTTACAGCTATAGCTGTCAAGATGCTGAAGGAGGCATCGTTTTGATGCAGCGTTTTTTTCCGGCTGGGAGAGATAATACCCCATTTATTGGACTGTTGGTTGAAATTTTGTTCGTTATCTCTATAGTAATGGTATAGGGACGGACACTCATAACTATCATGCCAAAGGCTGGAATCGTTATGTGGTATTCGATTTATACTGTGGGCGACATCGACATCGATCAGGAGCATGCAAATATCGATTTCATGCTTTCCGTACTTGACAGTGAGCCGGGTGAGCTGGAAAGTACGCTTCTGGAAAATATTATCGATGTAACTCTCCAGCATTTTAGCAACGAAGAAACGATTGCCAAAGAACGTGGTTACAACATGACAGCTCAGCATCTCGCCAAGCACCAGCAGTTAACCAAAGAACTGCTGATCATCAAGCAAAGCCTGCAGAATAATACTATTTCACGGGAGTCCGTTCCAGTTATGTTGCAGGATATTCTTCACTCTCATATCCTTGAATTTGACCGTTTTCTGATTGCTTGAACCTCGAATAGCCACACTCACCTATATTTACTCTACCAAGCAGATGTTGGGAAAAAGTATTTCTTGAGCCGGGAAAGCGAAGGAGAGTGTAGCAATGTGTTTTTTTCGAAGAATGTACGCATAATATTTTGTTTTTATAACCTTGATTTATGGAGACTGGACCATGGCACAACCACCGGTTTTAGACCTTGGGTCAATAAGTATTACTTGGCTTTGTGGCGGATTTAATCAGCTCGATGGGGGCGCCATGTTCGGTGCGGTCCCCAAAATCCTATGGAGCAAGCAATGTCCCCCTGATGCTGAGAATTACTTTGATTTGATCAATAACCCCTTGCTGGTGCGAACCCCGGATGCCAACATAATTATTGATACCGGACTCGGTAATAAGCTGACCGAAAAACAGAAAAAAATATTTCGGGTTACCCGGGAATGGGCAGTGATTGAAGAGCTGCGTGCATTGGGAATGCAGCGGGAAGATATTGATGCGGTGATCTTCACCCATGGCGACTTCGACCACGCCGGAGGGGCGGTCATGGTCATGGATGACGGCTCCTACGAGCCTACCTACCCCAATGCACAGTATATTCTCCAGCAAAAGGAATGGGAAGATATTAGTGCGCCCAATATCAGGGCTGCTCATACGTATTTTCCAGTGAACTTTGCCGAGCTTGAACAGCGTGGAAAAATTGAATTGGTTGACGGTGACCGGGAAATCACACCTGGGGTAACGGTCAGGTTAAGCGGCGGCCATACACGCGGACACCAGATTATTGCCATGGATGGGAGCGAGGGGTGCGCGGTCCATATGGGTGACCTTTTTCCCACTCACCACCATACTAACCCGCTTTGGGTAATGGCTTATGACAATTTTCCCCTGGATGTAATTGAGCGCAAGCTGGACTATTTTAAAGAGTATAGTGAGAAAAAATGTTGGTTTACCTTTTACCATGATTTTGACATGCGGGCCTGTCGTCTGGACGGTGCGCATACGATTATCGAAACCTTTGGTGGCTCCTTAAAGTAAATCCTGTAATTGCCGATCCCGAAGGGCGTTGAAGGTCAGAAAAAGTAGGGTTCACCCATATAGTGAATAGAAATTCAAATCAATTATCTGCTCAATAGCTGTTTTTTAAAGTAGAAATTATTTTTTTAACATTCGACGTGCAGGATTTAGGTAAAAGTGAATATGGATATTATTGATTTACGCAGTGACACTGTGACCAAACCGACCAGGGAGATGCGGCTGGCCATGGCCGAAGCCCAGGTCGGTGATGATGTGTATGGAGAAGACCCGACGGTTAACCGTCTAGAAGCATTGGCCGCTGAGATGCTTGGCACTGAATCGGCTGTTTTTGCCGCCAGCGGAACCCAGACCAATCTCCTCGCGCTGCTTGTCCATTGCGGGCGTGGTGATGAGTATATTGTCGGCCAGCAGGCACATACATACAAGTATGAAGGCGGGGGCGCTGCCGTGCTGGGCTCTATCCAGCCGCAGCCGCTTGATTTTCAAGTTGACGGCACCTTTGATCTGGACGAGGTTGCTCGGGTGGTGAAACCGGTTGATGTCCATTTTGCGCGCACGCGCCTGCTTTGTCTGGAAAATACCCATAATGGAATGGCGCTTCCGCTTGAGTATCAGCAACAGGCACGCGAGTGTGCCGATGCAAATAATCTTTGCCTCCATTTAGACGGTGCACGCCTGTGTAATGCTGCTGCATATCATAAGGTGCCGATGGACCAGATCGCTGCTTCCTTTGACTCTATCTCTGTTTGTCTTTCCAAAGGATTGGGAGCACCAGTGGGGTCTGTTCTATGCAGTAGTAGGGAGGTTACTCAGGAGGCCCGTCGTTGGCGAAAGATGCTCGGTGGAGGAATGCGTCAAGCTGGGATTCTTGCCGCAGCAGGCGTGTATGCGCTTCAACACCACCTGGAGCGGGTCGAGGAGGACCATGCCCATGCCAAAATGCTTGCACAGGGATTGGAAGCCGTAGAAGAAATTAGGGTAGACTTTGCTCCGACACAGACCAACATGGTTTTTGTTGACCTTGATCCTGCTGATGCTGGACCTTTGCAGAAATTTATGCGGCAACAAAACATCTTGATCAGCTCGGGAAACAGAGTCAGGCTGGTAACCCACCTTGATCTTGACGGAGCTGCGATTGCCAGTACTGTGGCCGCCTTTAAAGCCTATTTCAGTAAAGAACGTCGATAGTGAAAGAGGTATATCCGAAGGTGTTTCAGGAGGGAAGGTCGAGCCTTACCTCTGCAGATAAAATCGTGTCATCGGGAAAATCCACTGTTGAGCCGGGCCGTTTGATTGCCAGGAATGCCGTGCCGGTATTGACGGCAGCAGTATGATCAGCCAGGGCATCGCCGATAAAAAGGCACTTCTCCGGCAGGAATCCATGTCTGTTGATGATTTCTTCCACTATAACGGTTTTCGTGCGTGGAGACCCGTGTACTTCAAGAAAGTAATGGCTAAGTCCTTTTTCATGGACAATGGTCTCCATTTCCTCGTGCGGCGTCCCTGATACCACAAAGGCAGGGATGTGTTGCTGCTGCAGCTGCTGCAAGCAGGCAAGGGCACCAGGTATCAGTTCTGCCGCAATAACTCCTCCCATTACCATTGCTGAAAATTCTTTTCCTTTTTGCTCAAGGGTTGTCTGGTCAATATCCATCCCAAGGAGTTCTTTGTAGTAATAGATGAATTTCTTGAAACGGGGCATGCCGCCATTGGCAAGGTGGTAAGCGACGGCTTGTTGCGCTACCTGTTGTCCATAGGGGGCAAACATGGTGGCAAAGGCCTGGGTCTTTACCTGTACAGAATCTGCAATAACGCCGTCAAAATCAAAAAAGACAGCCTGCCAGCTAAGTCTGTTCATGGGATATAAACAACTCGGTTTAATGGTTTGATATCATCGCTAATTGATTGTTTCCTGGCTGTTTTGCTGCTTGATCGTTTCAAGGAGTGCCTGCAGTCCGACGGCCTGGACAACGGTCATGAGTTCGTCGTGATGAAAACACCCGGCCATCATAGCTGCAAACTGAGAACCAAGAAAAATATCATCAATGTCAGTGGCCTGTTCCAGGAGCTGGCGGCATTCTGCTATTTCGTTGTTTTCAGTGGCACGGAGGATATCGTTGAGCCATTCCAACTGGTTTTCCTGGAAATGAAACTCGACCATTGCCTGTGCATACATGGAAATGATGGAGGCCCGATAGTCGTATATTGTATCGTAATCTTTATCGTCTGCCGCTTTCAGGACGGCGGTTATTTCATTCATGAGCTCGTTCATGCCCAGTGTGTGATCTGTCATGTGCTTATCCGGTAATAATAGTTACAAGTTAGTGAGTGTCTGCTGCTGGCTGTTTAATCTTTTTTCCCTTCCCTGTCATCCCCATATACATAGCACTGAGAATCAGGCTGACCCCTATCCAGTTGGCAAAAGCAGTGGATCTATCAAAAAGTACTACGTCCCAGATAAAGGCAAGAGCCGGCTGGAGGAGCAGGATGAATCCGGTGAGCGAAGTCCGTATCTTAGGCATGGAGTAGGTAATAAGCGTCCAGCCAACTGTTTGGCTGAAGAGACCAAGACCAAGTAGCGCAAGCAGGCTAACTGTTGAAGGGATAGCAAAGGAGGTGGAGGTAGTGGTCATGCTTATTCCCAAAAAAAAGGAAGTTGCCAGGGAAACCGCCATGAGACTGTAGAAAAATGATTGCTGCTGATCCTCGGATTGGATTTTTTTTAAACTCAATATAAAACCACTGTAACAGATGGCGGTCAGCAGACCGAACATCACGCCGGTTGTGGTGTTTGTCCAGGTAAGGAGGTGGGGGATTTCAATCACCAGGAAGAGTCCACCTACAGCAAGGGGGAGGGCAAGTAGAAATCGTAATCGAAGCTGTTCCCCATATACCCAGAAACCGATGGCAGTCAGAAAAAAAACCTGGAAATTGCCCATAATGGTTGCCAGGCCTGGACCTATGTAGCCGATGCTGGCATGCCAGAAAAAGAGATCCATGGCAAACAGCAGGCCGCAGAGTGCTACCCACTTGATGACATAGGGGCTCGGCTTTTTTAAGTCGCCGCGCCATGCGGTGGCTATTACGAGAAAAAGGAAGCCGAAAAAGACCCGGTAAAAAGCTGAGGCCATGGGCGGGACATTGGCCAGCTTTACCCAGACTGCTGAAAAAGAGATAAGGAACGCTCCGCAAAGGATAAGCAGTTCTGGAAACCGGCGTCTTGCTGTCAAAGTCATAAGGGGGAATGGCTACATTTAGTTTTTCTGCTGTGTTGCTTGCGCCTGGATGGCGGTTATGGCAACGGTGTTGATAATGTCTGCTACTGAACATCCTCTGCTCAAATCATTGACCGGCTTGTTCAAGCCTTGCAGTATAGGACCAATGGCTACAGCACCTGAAGAACGTTGTACCGCCTTGTAGGTATTGTTGCCGGTATTGAGATCCGGAAAGATCAGAACCGTAGCCCTGCCGGCCACTTTGCTGTCCGGCATCTTTTTGCGGGCAACTGTCGGATCAATGGCGGCATCATATTGGAGCGGGCCGTCAATGTTAAGGTCTGGTCGTCTTTTTCTGGCAATGGCGACTGCTTTCCGTACATGGTCGACATCACTTCCCTGCCCAGACGCTCCACTCGAGTAGGAAAGCATGGCAATAACAGGATGTATGTTGAACATGGCTGCCGTATTGGCAGAGCTGATCGCTATTTCGGCAAGTTCTTCGCTGTCTGGGTTGGGATTGACAGCACAGTCTCCATACACCAGTACCTTGGTGTCAAAGCACATGAAAAAGACGCTGGAAACCATCAGGACATTTGGATCCGTCCTGATGAGCTGGAAAGCAGGTTGAATCGTGTGCTGGGTGGTATGCGCTGCTCCGGAAACCATACCATCCGCCATGTTTTCATGCACCATCATAGTCCCGAAATAACTGACATTGGTAATGCGATCGTAGGCAAAATCCTGGGTCATCCCCTTATGGCAGCGTAATGTATACAGGGTCTGCGCATAATTTTCTCGCAGGTTTGAAGTGTGCGGATCAATAATGGCAACATCTTGGAGCTTGAGACCGAGTTGTGCGGAACGGTTTCTGATCTGCTCTTCATTGCCGAGAATGGTGAGGTCTACCACGTCACGAAGCCGAAGGATTTCTGCTGCCTGGAGAATCCTGTCATCGTCACCTTCCGGGAGCACAATGTGTTGCTTAATGGTTTTGGCACGCTTGAAAAGAGAGTATTCAAACATGAGTGGCGAAATGACGATTGGAACCGTATGCACGATTTTTTGCTCCAGCGCCTCTGTGTCAACGTGGGATTCGAACATACCCAGGGCCTTGGCAATTTTCTTTTCATTGGTTGCACGGAGCACACCTGGTACTTCACTGGCCTGCATGGCCGTTCGGTAGGTGTCTGTTGCAACGCTGTAGATGGGAATGGTTGACTCTTTCATTCCTTTCAGCAGGTTTTGCATCGATGCACTCGGCAGTATGCCACCGGTCAGAATGAGGCCAGCTGCTGAGGCACAGGTTTTTGAAATAATGGCTGCCAGGGTGGCCAGGATGATATCCGGTCGATCACCAGGGGTGATGATCAGGTCGTCTTCTTTAAGGAGACGCAGGTAGTTATTAATGCTCATCGCAGCAACCGTTATATTACCGACATCCCTGAGCAGTCGATTTTTTGCTCCTGAAAAATATTTTGCTCCCAATGCCGATGTGATGTCTTCCATGGTGGGCTGGCGGAGACTATCAACTTCAGGCAGCACCGAGATTAAATATTTTTGGTCAAAGTGGGCAGTGAGTGACTCTGTCACCTGCACCAGAATGTTTGGTGCAACACGGTTGACGATGATCGCCAGCAAATCGCAATGGTGTTGGGCTATGGTGTTGTCCGCCATCTGTATGTTACGTATGATGTCTTCCATATCGCACTCATGACCACTTGAAACATAAAGGGTGGGCGTACCGAGTTCCCGAGCAATGCGAATGCTGATATCGTAGTCAAATGCCTCTGAAAGGCCACTTATGTTTGGACCTTCACAAAGAAGGAAATCTGTTTGATCGAGGGCTTCGCGGTATTTACTGACAATGGTCCGGTAGAGGCGTCGCTCATCGCCTTCAGCGAGCAGGTTTCGGGCCTGTTCATGGGTAATACCAATCATCTGTTGCGGGGTGAGATGAATATGGTATCGATGTTTAATCAAGCTGATATCATTGTCAAAGTTGCCATTGCCGGGGACAACAGGTCGGAAAAAGCCAAGGCGCTCGACTCGCCTGGACAACATTTCCATGATCCCCAGGGTTACCACCAGTTTGCCGCTGCCTTTTTCAAGACTTCCAATATAGAGACTGTCAGCCATGTTTTGCTCCATTGTGTTGAGCTTGTCTAAAACGTGCTTATTTTATTCGTCCAACGTCCATCATACTCTATGAAAGATGGGAGAGAGTATGCACTGTATTTACAGTGCCGCGTTGAGGATTGCTTCCAGCTCTTGCCGGGAGAGTTTGATCGGGTTGCCTTGCATACTGCTCGCCTGCTCAGCTTTTTCGATCAGCAACTCCATTTCCTCAGGCTGCAAACCATAGCTCTGGAGACCGGGGATGGAGAAAGCGGTCGTCAGTTTTTTGATTGCAGCCGGGCCGTCCATGATATCTGCCTGTCTGTTGCCAGTCAGCAGGCGGGCGACATCTTGGTAACGGGATAAGCTTGGATGAGTTGGTGTACGGAGTTGAAGTGCATGGATATTCGCCTCCATCACATGTGGTAGTAAAGCCGCGCAAACCGCACCATGGGGGGCCTTGTACATGCCGCCAAAAGGCCCCGCAAAACCGTGTACCGCGCCAAGTTTGGCATTAGCCAGTGCTAAGCCGCCGTAGAGACTTGCCAGGGACATGGATTCTCGCGCTTCCAGATTATTGCCGTTGTCAAAAGCGACCACCAGTGCCTGTGATGCCAGTTTTATACCTTCCCGGCAAAAGATGTCTGTAATAGGGGTAGCCAGGTGTGAAACATAGGGTTCCATTACCTGGGTCAACGCATCCAAACCGGTATAGGCAGTCAGTCGAGGAGGCATGTTGATTGTTAATGCAGGGTCTACCAAGGCAATCCTGGGGAGCATGGATGGACTGCGTAAACTGACTTTGATCCTATGGGACGGTGATTCGATTACAGCGTTGGCTGTTACTTCGGCACCTGTCCCGGCAGTGGTCGGCACTGCAATATATGGCACTGGGTTGTGAGTCAGTGGTTTTCCGCTGCCTATAATTTCCAGATAATCAAGCGGGGCGCCTGGATTGGTCAACAGTATGGCAATCGCTTTTCCCGCATCAAGTACACTGCCTCCACCAATTCCAATGACCATTTCACACTGGTTGCTCCGCGCCAGTTCAACCGCAGCCTCAATTACGCTGATGCTTGGTTCTCCGGAGATAGAGAAAGGGATGGTTGTCAGGTTTTCCTGGTGGAGGTTTTCTACATAGGGTGCAATGCGCTGAGGGTCGGCCCCACAAACGATGAGCGCTTTTTTACCAAAAGGACCTGCCAGTACAGGTAGCTTGGTTATGGTGCCGGTACCGAAGATAATCCGGCCTGCTGTGGTAAAGTCAAAAGTATGAGGAGAAAAAGAAGTGTTCATCTGCTGCACCTTTTTGAACTGATATGTATCCACAAAGAAAAGATGTTTATATTCTGAAGAGGTAGCACGTTCTGTGTGGGAGCGCAATTTAACAATAGGATGTTGTTGAGAAGACCGGATGGGCCGAAAAAGAAAAGACGTTTTGCTGGTTGGCTCTATAAAAAATGATGTGCTCGCTTCATGTTGCCGAATGTTTTATTCGTTATTACAGGTATGGAGAATGACAACTCAATGTTCAATACCATCCAGGAGGAAATTATGAGAGGAATTATGAGGAAAACGACCGTTACGCTGACCTTATTTTTTGTTTTGTCCTTTGGGGTGTTATGGTCACAAAACGTATTTGCTCATTGCCAGGTGCCGTGCGGTATTTATGATGATCATGCACGGGTGCATTTGATGCTGGAAGACGCTGTGACGGTGACCAAGGCGGCTACTTTGATCACTGAGTTGGCAGGAAAGAGCGATGCGCAGTCACAGCAGCAACTTGTTCGATGGGTGATGAACAAGGAGCAGCACGCGCAAAAGGTGATTGCCACTATCAGCGATTATTTTCTTACCCAGCGGGTTAAGATGAGTCAGGATGACTATGTTGAGCGTTTGAAAAAGCATCATGCGGTTATTGTTGCGGCGATGGAGGCAAAGCAGCATGCTGATGTTCAATATGGACAGGCTTTGAAGAAAAGTATTGAGGCGTTAATGGCCTATTATCCAGCAGCTAAATAACGGTAAAATATACGGTGACCGCACCAGGAGGCATGTGCACCAACTTTACGGGTTGGCCATGCTTCCTGTGGTATTCAACCTCCCTCCTCCACCTGCACCAAAAGCGTTTAGGTGACCTGTTTAACAAAGGGCAGGAAAGCAGAAAGTTGTTCTTCATTCAGGCGCATTGGCCGATGGTTTTGCAGGTCAATGAACAACCCTCTTTGCCGTCCCCGTGCCGCCAGCTTGCCGGCAGGGGTATGAAAGCTGAACTCCATCCAGGCATGCAGCCGGGTTATTTCCGATAACCACACCTTGATATCAACCGTATCACCAAGAAAGAGAGGTCGTTTATAGCGAATTTGGGTTTCTATGAGTACGGGAGCAAACCCTTTTTGGTCTATTTTATGGACAGGCATACCCACAGCCTCAAGCAGTTTTAAACGACCGATTTCCATCCATTGAATATAAGCAATATTGCTCACATGCCGATTAAAGTCTATCTGGTAGGTGTAGATGCTTTCCTGAAATTGTATTTTTCGTTCCATGCTTTTTTCGTCAAGTGTTTGTTTTGTTTGTCTGGAATCAGTAATGGTTATAGAGGGTAAGGTCAACTATTCTTAGCTTGTTGACAATTGATGCATCCGTGGTAGAACATCACTTAAACTCAACAACTAAAGGGGAACCCTATGCTGCCATTGAATTTTTTAAAGTGTCCGGCCCAATGGATGTTTGTCCTTCTCTTTCTGATGATCGGCGGCTGTGCCGGGCTGGGGCAGATTCAGGAAAAACCAAAAATTTCCATTGCCGATATCCAGGTGCAGGAAATGAAGAGCATGGAAACTGCTTTTCTTGTGCAACTGCGGGTGATGAACCCAAATGATGTGCCACTTGATATACGTGGGGTGGATTGTGACTTGGAAATTGATGGCCGTCACTTTGCCCAGGGTATTGCCAGTTCTCCCCAGAAAATCCCCGCCTATGGTACTGCACTGGTGCCGGTGAGTGTCTATGCTTCCATGATGAATATGATTTCTTCCGTGGTTGGTCTTATTCAGAGCACTAACAGTGCATCGGCTGCTCCGCAGTCATTAAGTTACAAGCTGGTTGGTAATATCCGTCTCGGTACGGGAAGCTTTACCCGGAAAATACCATTTGAAAGTATAGGCGAACTCTCTCTGCAGGGACTCAATGCCGGTCAATAATTTTTGCTGATAGCGACCACCTTCGTCACCCTGTGCCGGTTTCCTATATTTCGGTTGACAGGGCGGGAGAGTGCAATAGAGTACGGAGCCCATTAAATGTGTGCCCCACAACAGTGAGGAGAGGATATGTTGACCGAAACGCAAGGCCGGTTGCTGGTGCGGCTGGTCAGGCAGCAGATTGAAGAGCACCTGAACCTCCCCCAGAGTGATCCGGTAAGCGAAGAAGAGTTGGCAGACCCTATATTTCAGGAAAAGCGTGGCGTGTTTGTCACCCTTCATAAAAGAGAAGCTTTGCGAGGGTGTATTGGTAGCCTGGTTGGGGTGGAATCTATCCTTGCAGGTATCAAACGCCACGCCTTGAACGCTGCCTTCCATGATAGCCGTTTTCAACCAGTGTCCCCTGATGAGCTGCGAGATCTCCATATAGAGGTTTCAGTGCTGAGTGAACCGCAGGACATGGCGTATAGTGATGGAGACGACTTGGCAAATAAGCTGAGACCGGAAATAGATGGCCTTATTCTCCGTGCTCCAGGGGGAGTCGGAGCCACCTTTCTGCCCCAGGTGTGGAAACAACTGCCTGATCCGAAAGCTTTTCTCAGTCATCTCTGTAGTAAGGCCGGGCTTGCACCAACTGCCTGGAAAACGGATGGGTTGGAAGTACAAACCTATCAGGTACAATATTTTGAGGAGCCCCGATAAACGGATAATCAAATGAGTGAATTAACCCTGAAGCCGGAACTTTCTCGCAAAATTGCGGAAATTTACCAGGCTATGGCTGCGGAATACGATATCGTGGCACAGCAGATCCCGCTTACCTGCGAAGGATGTCCTGATAACTGCTGTGATTCGTATTTTCAGCATTATACCTACGTAGAGTGGGCCTATCTGTGGGAAGGGCTTCGAGCCCTTGATAAGGAAACCATGGAACGAGTCGTGACCAGAGCCAAGGCGTATGTGAAGGAAAGCAAGCGCTTGCTGGCAAAAGGAGAACGTCCCCAGTTAAAATGTCCACTGCTGGACGACAAACTGTGCGGTCTGTATAAGCATCGGCTGATGATTTGCAGAAACCATGGTGTTCCTGCACTGCTTACTCGCCCCGATGGGCAGCAGATGCGATTTCCCGGTTGTTTCAGGTGCCAGGAAATAGTGAAGGAAAACTATAAAGAAGAAACAGACGCTCCGGCCATGGAGCGAACCTCGCTCTACAGGCAGATGGCACAGTTGGAGTCTGAATTACTGGGAAACGTACGCCATCTCTACCCTAAAATTAAACTGACCATTGCCGAAATGATCGTTAACGGTCCTCCCCAGGACATAGAATCATGCCTGAAATAGCAGGAGCGTAAATGTTCAGCAGAGCATCCCACCTTGGACACTGCTTAACAGTTATAGGCTTCAGCAAAGGCAATTTTGTGATTTTAGCTGAATAGTCACGCAGGAGAAGCAGCAATAATGAGTACACCACTTGAGCAACTGAAAAATGAAATAGTAAACGGCGCCGGGATCGATAAGGCAACAGCCATGGAATTGGCCGTGTCTGCTGACAAGGAAGCCCTCTACCAGGCTGCAGATGGGGTGCGTAGCCGTTTAATGGGCAACCACTTTCACCTCTGTTCCATTATTAACGCCAAAAGTGGCAACTGCACAGAAAACTGCCGATTCTGCGCCCAGTCCGCACGGCACCATACCGGAATCGATACCTACACCCTTATTGATAGCGAAGAAGCGTTGACCATAGCCAAGGATAACGATGACCACGCTGTACATCGACTCTCTCTGGTCACAAGTGGGCGCAGTCTGGACAGGAAAACAGCGGCAGAACTTGCCGGCCTGTACCAGGACATTGCTGCAGCCACCTCGCTTTTGTTTTGTACCTCTTCCGGGTTGCTGGACAAAGAAATTGCAGCAGAGCTGGTAAAAAACGGTGTGAGCCGCTACCACTGCAACCTTGAAGCCAATAAGGACTTTTTTCCCCAGGTCTGTACCACCCACACGTGGGACGAAAAAGTGGCAACCCTTAACATTGCCCGCGAAGCAGGGATGTCGCTTTGCTCGGGCGGTATTATCGGCATGGGAGAAACCATGGCCGATAGAATTGCCCTGGCGTTTGAACTGCGGGAACTTGGCATAAAATCCATTCCAGTGAATATTCTTACACCGATTCCAGGCACCCCTCTGGGCGATTTAGAGCCGTTGACAACCGATGATGTGTTGACCGTGGTCGCCCTTTTCCGGCTCATCAATCCCGATGCTATTATTCGGATGGCCGGAGGACGGCAGCAGCTGGGACAGGATCAGTACCGCGCCTTTACTGCTGGTGCCAATGGAGCGATTGTCGGCAACTATTTGACCACAACCGGTTCCGGAATTACAGGAGACCTGGAGCAGCTCTCAGCCCTGGGCTATACCTTTGAACGAGACGATGCCCATGTCTGAACAAAGTATGCTTGCCTTTGATCGTCAGCATCTCTGGCATCCTTATACGTCCATGATTGACCCTTTGCCGGTTTTTCCGGTGGCTTCAGCCAGCGGTGTTCGTATTACCCTGGAAGATGGGCGGACATTGATCGATGGTATGTCTTCCTGGTGGTCGGTTATCCATGGCTATTGCCATCCAGTGCTTGATCAGGCTGCACGGGAGCAGCTGGACAAGATGTCTCATGTCATGTTTGGTGGCCTGACCCACGGCCCGGCAGTGGAACTTGGCAGAAAGTTGGTGGAGATCACCCCACACACGCTGGACAGGGTTTTTCTCTGTGACTCGGGGTCTGTCAGTGTGGAAGTCGCGTTGAAAATGGCTCTTCAGTATTGGCATAGTAAAGGGCAGTCGGACAAGCATCGGCTATTGACCGTCCGTGGCGGGTACCATGGGGACACCTTCCATGCCATGTCGGTCTGTGACCCTGTGACGGGAATGCACACTCTTTTTGAGAAATCACTCCCACAACAGCTTTTTGCCCCCAAGCCAACATGCCGCTTTGATGAACCGTGGAACCAGGCGGATTTGGCTGAAATGGAACAGATGCTTGAACGGCATCATCATGAAGTGGCAGCTGTTATCATAGAACCGCTTGTCCAGGGTGCTGGTGGTATGTGGTTTTACCATCCCGAATATCTCAAAGGATTGCGGACTCTCTGCGACACCTATAATGTGTTGCTTATTTTTGATGAGATCGCGACCGGATTTGGACGTACCGGTAAAATGTTTGCCGCTGATCATGCCCAGGTTTCCCCGGATATCATGTGCGTGGGCAAAGCAATAACAGGTGGTTACATGACGCTTGCCGCGACCCTGGCTACCGAAGAGATTGGGATTACCGTTAGCCAGGGGCCATCAGGTGTGTTCATGCATGGGCCGACCTTTATGGGCAACCCTTTGGCGTGCAACGTGGCTTGTGCCTCCATTTCCCTGCTGTTGGACAACCCATGGCAGGAAAAGGTTTTGGCTATAGAGCAGCAGCTGAAAACAGAGCTGGAACCGGCCAGAGAACTGGATACGGTAGCAGATGTCCGGGTGCTGGGCGGCATCGGTGTAGTTGAAACAAGAGAACCAACAGACATGGCCAGATTGCAGCAGTTTTTTGTCGAACAGGGGGTCTGGATACGGCCTTTTGGTCGCCTGCTCTACGTTATGCCGCCCTACATAATAGCTGCAGAAGATCTGACCAGGCTGACCAGTGCCTTGATAAAGGCTGCAGAACAAACCACAGCCACTTAAACTCAAAGAGGTGGTGCTCGTTGGCCGGCTGGGTGCCGATGCCCCTGAGCCTCCTGTTTACGTAAACGACAACTGCAATGAAAAAAGAACGAATCAATAAGCTTGTTCTGTTGGTCCTTGTGGCAGGGATATCGCTCCTTTTTTTGAGCATGATCAAACAGTTCTTGATGCCGCTTTTTATGGCAGGTCTTTTTTGCGCCATGAGTAGTCCGATGCACAGGTGGCTGAGCCGTAAGCTCAACAACCGGCAGCACATGGCCTCTGTAATGATGATTTGCGGCATTGTTGCCTTGGTGTTGGTGCCGCTCAGTCTCCTTATCGGAGTGGTGGTTGCCCAGGCTGTCAGTGTTAGCCAATCGATAACGCCCTGGGTCCAAAGTTTTATCAATGAGCCCGGTCAGCTGGCTGGATATATGGAAAACATTCCCTATTATGAACATATAGTGGTGTATAGGGATGTTATTATAGAAAAAGCCGGGGAGCTTGTCGGTAATATTTCCTCTTTTTTGATCGACAGTCTTTCCTCGGTAACCAAGCTGACGGTCAATGCGGTGTTCAGCAGTATTATTATGCTCTATGCCATGTTTTATTTCTTTACTTCAGGGGAAATTCTGCTGGAACGGATCCTCTATTTTCTTCCCCTGCAGGACCGTGATGAGCGGGTGTTGCTCATGCGCTTTACCTCGGTGGCAAGTGCCACCATCAAGGGGACATTGATCATTGGCATCCTGCAAGGATCCATATGCGGGATCGCCTTTGCCGTTGCCGGTATACACGGCCCGGTTTTTTGGGGCACCGTTATGGCCGTGATGTCTATCATTCCTGCCTTTGGAACCGCTATTGTTTGGTTGCCGGCTTTAATTATCCTCGCTCTTTCCGGCAATTATGTTGGGGT
The DNA here is from genome assembly GCF_963675105.2 of Desulfogranum marinum. Taxonomy (NCBI): domain Bacteria; kingdom Pseudomonadati; phylum Thermodesulfobacteriota; class Desulfobulbia; order Desulfobulbales; family Desulfobulbaceae; genus Desulfogranum; species Desulfogranum marinum. The sequence continues at coordinate 314,320 of NZ_CAXXRO010000004.1, read as the reverse complement.
GGTGGTTTTACTGGTTCTTTGCGGTGCTGTTGCCGGCAATCTGGACAATGTTGTTCGACCACGTCTTGTCGGCAAAGATACCCAAATGCATGATTTGTTTGTTCTTTTCGGGACTTTAGGCGGTATAAGCATGTTCGGCATCCTGGGGATTATTATCGGCCCTATTGTGGCAGCCTTGTTCATTACCTTATGGGAAATTTACGGAAATGTTTTTCACGCCTACCTGCCTGAGGTCGGGGTCGCTTTTCAACCGCTCGATGAGGAAACTATGCCGGTTAGAGAGGGCAAAAGTGATGAGAAAGGTGAGGGAAAACAAGAAACTGGCTGAAAAGAGCTGCGCTTGACCATTGTGTGACTAAAAAAGCGCTGATAGAAATCAGCGCTTTTGACCACCTCTTTTTGCGGTCTGCTTTAAAAGGAGTATCGCAAACCAACCAGCAGGTTATTGCTGTTCACGCTAAAATCTGCGTCTTGAATTGTAGCATCCTGAGTACCGAAAAAACGATATTGTGCGTCTACAGCCCATCGGTCGTCAATCGCATAAGAAACACCCGCCATGAACTGATGGGCAAAGACATTGTCATTGTCCCCTAAAGGCAGTGCCGGCGTGTTAAGATCGACTTTGGCCCATCCTATGCCCGCACCGATAAAAGGTACCCACTGCGAGCCGGTGTCAATATCATAATAGGCATTTGCCATGAGGGATTGGATTTTCAGGTCGCCCTCTCGAAAATGTCCGTATGAATTATTGTAAGTTAATTGATCCAGATCATTTTTCACCCAGCCATATTGACCCTCAGCACGGTTGCCGTTGGCAAAGAGCCGACTTCCATAATAGCTAGCGCAGAGTATGACCGTTTGTAGCCGGGTAGCTACGAACCGCCATGCTGTCAGTTATAAAAAAAGTGCCTTGTCCAAGGAAGAGCAGAGGAAGTTTCAGGGCACTATAAAGTCGGATTCAAGCTACCTGTTTGCAGCCTGGTCCAACAAGCAGGCTTGTACCATCAGCCTGTGGTATGACCTTTATCTGCAAGCTGATTCTTTCCTGCAGCAGGTGAACATGGGAGATAACCCCAATGAGCTTCCCTTCTCTTTGTAGACCGGCAAGGGTGTGGAGCGCCGTATCCAGAGCTTCTTCATCAAGGGTGCCGAACCCTTCATCAAGAAAAAGGGAATCGATCTGGACATTATGGCTGGCCATTGACGAGAGTCCCAAAGAAAGGGCAAGGCTGACGATGAAGCTTTCACCGCCGGAAAGGTTCCTGGTGGAACGAATTTCGCCAGCCTGGTAATTATCCAGCACCTGCAGTTCCAGCGGTTGGGCAGGGTCGCGGAGCAGAATATAACGATCGTTCATGGTTTCCAGGTGGGCGTTTGCATGGCGAATAAGCAGGTCAAAGGTTATTCCCTGGGCAAAAACCCGAAATTTTTTCCCATCGGCAGACCCTACGAGCTGATGGAGCAATTCCCAACGGCTCTCTTCCTGTTGCTGCGCATTGAGCGCATCATGCCGATCCTGAAGTGCCTTTTTGGCAGCAGTGTTTTTGTGCAGTTTTTCCCTGACAGCTCCTATCTGTTGTTGTAACTGTTCAAAGGCTTCAGTGAGCGCTATTTGTTCTTCCAGCAGCGTTTCAAGGGGCTTGTCACCTGGGTCCTGCTTCTTAAGTTGCAGTAGTTCCAGTGATTTTTCCCGCAAACGATGAGCGGTCTCTGACTGTTCTTTGTCTAGTGCCATCTTACGAGCAGAGAGAGCGGCCAGTTCTTCTTTGGGCAGCAGCGCCTCCTGGTACTCATTGAGGCTGGAAAATCCTTTGGCAGTAAGCAACTGGGTGACGTATTGTTCCTGCTGTCCACACTCTGCACAAAACGTTGTCAGGCTGTGTTTAACGGCGAGCTGCTTTTCGGTCAGTCCAGAGACTGTTTTCTCTACTTCCAGGAACAGCTGTCTTGATTTCTCCCTTTCCGACTCAACCTTGGCCTTCTTTTTCTTCCATTCCTGTTCTTCAGCGTCAGGGTCTTTTTTACCGAAAAGCCGGACCCGCTGAGCATACTCTTTTTCCCTTTTTCCCTTTAATTCATCAAAGGCTACACCTGCCTTTCTCATTCCGGCATCAAGGGTTGCCAGGCTGGCCTGGACTTTGTCCATCTCAGCTCTGTGTTTGGTGATGGCAAGGTCCAGTTGCTGGTGCTCATGGACAGTATTTTTCCACCGATTGCGCCTGTGCTCAAGTGTTGCAAGGAGTGCAGGCAGGCCGTTGGTCGGGCATGGCTCTACGTTGAAGGGGTGCAGTTGTTGATGGAGTTGGCTCAGTTTATCGGTTTGGTACTGTGCTGCCTCGTTCACCATAAGCGCATGTTGGTGGAGGTCTTTTTCAGCACTGGTCACTTTGTGCTCACCATCTTGCAGGGCATGCCGAGCATCATTATACATCCGGCTTGTTTTGTCTGTTTTCGCCTGCAGCCGAAGAAGGCTCTCATCAATTTTCTGGATTTGCTGCAACCTTTTCTTGAGGTGCAGGAACTGATCGGTTGTCTGTTGATGGTGATCATTCACCTGCTTCAAGGTGGTTATTTGCTTGGCTGTCAGCTGGAGCTTTTCCTGCAAGACCTCTATCTGGCTATTGGCTTGGTCGTATTCTTTGTTGGCCAGAGTAAGCGCCTGCTGGGTATAGTGGATATCTTTGCTTATCGCACTTAAGCTTGCTCGGTCTGCTGACATGGCCTCCTGCGTACTTTGGAGTAACTGTCTGGCCTCCTGCAGTTTATTTTTTTGATCTTCCACCGGCGGCGTATTGACTGACCAGGGATGCTCAACCGAACCGCATAGTGGACATGGCTGCCCATGGTGCAATTTTTGACGTTCTGCCTCGAGATCGGCAACGAGAAGGTGCTGCTCCTGTTTTTTTTCCAGCTGTTGGAGCTGCCGGCTAAGCTCCGATTCTTTTGCGGTCTTCGCTGCAAGTGCTTGCTGCAGTTGGATGGTCTGTTGTTCAAAGGCTGTCAGCTGCTCCTTTTGCTTGACCATCCCTTCCTGAAGCATGGCTTTTTGCGGCAACAGTCGTTGCAGTTCTTTGAGCATCTGTTCTTGGAAGACGATCTCCTCCATTTTGTCGTTGAGTGTGGTTAGTGACTCGCCGGCGAGCAGATGCAATTTTTTCTTCGTATATCCTTCCAGGCCCAACTGGTTGTTGTCCAGTGTTTGCTTTGCCTTGGCACAGCGTGTGTGGACAGTGGTGAGGTCCTCTTTGGCTTTTTTCAGGAGGGCCGCCAGGTGGATGCTTTTCTTTTGTTCCTGCTTGTGCTTTTTATCCAGTTGGATCAGTTCTGTGCACTGTTGCCTGATGTTTTCAAAATGCTCAACCAAGGTACCGTCCACAGCCTGTTGTTCCAGGTAGTGATCAGCTGATTTTTGGCGGCCGGTCATCTCGGCAAGTTCTGCGGTCAGTTTTTGTTCAGCAGTGTGCAGCTGTTGTCGTTCTTGGCGCAGCGTTTTCATTTCTACTGCTTGTGTCTGGAGCAGGAGATCTTTTTCCGAAATCTTTTCATCCAGAAGCCGAACATTTTTTATAGTTTCTGCAGCCTCTTCCTGTTGACTCAGGATTTTGGTAACGGCCTGTTCGTTGGTGGAGAGTGTTTTGGCAATGTTATCTCGTTGCTGTATTTTATCGCGCAACGCCTGGCCGCATTTTTTCAGAGCAGCTTGCTCTGCAAGGATTTTTTGTTGCAGTTTTTGCAGTGTTTTTACATCACTTTCTACCTGCTGAGCCTGCTGTCCCCGTTCAAGTCGTTGCAGCTCAGGAGTCGCCATTTGCATGCGCTTATGCCATTCCATCATTTTATTACGTGCTACCAGTAGTGCTTCCTCGGCGAGCTCGGTTGCCTGTAGCAGCTGGATCGATGAGGTGACACGTCTTAGGTCTGTCTGGAGTTTTTCTGCCGAGGATACCGTGGCATTAAGTGCCTGATTGAGCTCGTTTTCCTCTTCGGTTGATAAGACTGTGATCATGCCGGTCTCTGCACGGATCAAGTCCGTCTTTTTTCGTTCCTCTGCTGTTCGTTCATGGACTTTGATAGAAATACGGCTGTAGATTTCCGTTCCGGTAATTTGTTCGAGAATGGGAGCCCGTTGGCTGGCATCAGCGTTGAGAAAGGCAGCAAACTGGCCTTGGGCAAGCAGGATTGAGCGGGTAAATTGCTCATAATCAAGTCCGGTCAGCTTTTCGACCAGCAGTCCAACGTCCCTGACCTTTGTTTCCAGCACCTTGCCTGTTTCAGCATCGACAATTTCATGTTTATGCTGTTGCAGTTCGCCGGTGCTGCTGCGACGGGACCGATGCTGACTCCAGTGGCATCTGAATGTGCCGGCAGTCGTGGAAAATTCAACTTCTGCGTAACATTCGCCAGTGGCGCGTGACATGATCTCATTGTTGGCCTTGGTTATCCGGCCTAGCCGGGGTGTACAACCAAACAAGGCCAGGGTGATCGCATCCAGCAACGTGGTTTTACCGGCACCCGTGGGACCGGTAATGGCAAAGATGCCATCAGCCGTGTACTCCGGAACGGTGAAATTAATGGACCAGGTGCCGGTCAGGGAATTCAGGTTGCGCAGGTGTATTTTAAGTATTCTCATGGCTGTTCGTTACCCATGGTCAATGTCTTCCTGGTCAAGCGATGCAACCACTTTTTGAAAGGTCAGGCGGAGGTCTGTGCATTGCTCCGGCGTATAATTCGTGCTTGCCAGGCAACGTTCAAAGACATCTTCAACACTTAGATCATCGAGCGATTCTGTTGGTTTTTTCTGTTGCAGGTGAACGGCAGCACTGTGGTTGGTGCGTATTCTCAAAATGTGCAACGATGTATTCTCTACAGCGTCCTGCAGCTGTTGCCTGAGCCTGCCGGGATCACTTGAACCGCTATAGCAAAGCTCCAGCCAGGCAGCACTTTCTTGCTCCGCCAGCTGTTTAATGGAATCTGTCAGGGAGGCGAGATCGCCTTGGAGCCTTACCAGGTCTTGAAAACAGGGAACCTGTACAGGCGTGACCTGCAGTTCGGTTGGCGAAAGAGAGACGTCAAGGATGTATTTTTTCTGTTCAGCTTCATTAAATCCCATGGCAAGAGGAGAACCACAATATCGGTACTGCTCTTTTCCGCCCACCCGTTGCGCGATATGGAGGTGACCCAGTGCCAGATAGTCTATGCATTCAGGGAAACCGCTGCTATGCAGATGGGCAAGGCCGCCAATATAGAGTTCCCTGACCCCATCTCCATCAACGGTTTGGCCGCCGGCAGTGAACAGATGCCCCATGGCCACAATGGGCAAGGGGAATCCATGTTGGTTGCGAATGTTTTCTGCAGCAGCACAGATTTTTTGATAATGGCTGCGAATTTCTTCCTGCAGTTTTTTAGATTTGGTGTCCATATCTTCTGCAGCAACGGCACTTCGTATATCTCTATCTCGGAGAAACGGGACCGCACAGACGATCATTGCATCGGTTTCGTCTGCTCCTTGTAAAAAAAAGACTTGCTCTTCGGGCTGATAGCGCGGAGAGGCGATAACATGCACATTGATCTGGCTGAGGAGTTCCCTGGGAGCATCCAGCAGGGTGGGAGAATCGTGGTTGCCGGCAATGATGATGACGTTGCGACAGCTCGTATGCGCTATGCGGTGGAGAAACCGATAGTACAGTGCCAGTGCCCTGTTACCGGGCGTGGTTGAGTCAAAGATATCACCGCTTACAAGCAACGCATCAACTGGATGCTCGGTACAATACGTGATCAGCCAGTCCAGAAACTGTTTAAATTCCTGGTAGCGTTTTTGGCCATAAAGACGGTGGCCGATATGCCAGTCAGAGGTGTGAATAAATCGCATGGTTATGCTTTCTGCCTGATTCGAAAAGTAGTCAGGATAATGCCGCTGAAGATAAGCAGCATCCCCTGGAGATGAAAAGCGGTGAGTTTTTCTCCCAGAAACAGGACAGCAAGAATGGTACTGAAAACAGGCATCAAGTGAACGAATGGCCCGGCTTTGTTTGCGCCAATGGTGCGGACAGCGCGGTTCCAGAAGATAAAAGCAAGAACAGATGCAAAAAGAGCGACATAGATAATGGTCACGATGGAGGACGTGGTAAGTGGGATGTATCGGCCCTGAAAGAGTTCCAGCAGGTAAAAAGGAAAAATACCGATTAGCCCCACGATGACGATGGCGGAAAGATAGGCAAAGGGGTGCAGGTCAGGTGGATAGCGCTTCAGATTGGCAGAGTAAAAAGCCCACATGACCGCTGCAATAAGCACATAGATATCACCACGGTTAAAATCGACCTGGAGTAAGGTCGCAAGTTGTCCCTTGGCAATAATAAGAAGAACACCGCAGAGCGATACACATACCCCCAGTATCTGGCGTGGAGTGAGCAAGTCACGGTACATGAGCCACGAAGCAAGGGCAATAAGAATGGGAACGCACGAGTTAACCAGAACCGCATTGATTGCGGTGGTTGATTGCATTGCAAGGTAGATCAGACTGTTGAATCCTGTCACGCCAAGCAGTCCCTGGATAACGATAAACCGGGAATGATCTTGGGCGATTGTACGTTCCCTCCACAGGTGATGAACTCCAAAAAAACAGAGGATAAGAAGGGCAACTGACCACCGCCAGAAGGAAAGCCCCAATGGTGGTATAGAGGCATGCATCCCCCGGCTGAGAACAAAATTACCTGACCAGAAAAGGGTGGTAAGAATAAGAAGGAGATAAGGCATGGTACCTGGAGCTGTTAGCAGTTGATGGGAAAAGTCTCGTTCCGCCTAGTATATGCTGGAGGAGGAACAATGGTGGGCTCTATTGTGTTGTAAACAAGGTATGGTCTTATGAAATGCTACGCATCTATGTAAAGGGTGTCATATCTTTATCCATAACCAGGTAAGGCTATTTGTAACTGTTCAGCAGTGCTCCAAATGTTCACAAGCTGACCGATTAGCTATACATCGGTATGCTGAGCGGGCAGATCGTGGAGAGAGGTAAGCGCAGACTCCGTGGGGTGCTGCTGAATAGTTACGGCTATTTTTTTATTGTTTTTTATTCAAAGAGCAGTACAAATTGGTGTGATGTTTACTGTAAAACCTTCTCTATATCTATGAGTCTGTTGATTTACTAGGTTTTTTATTCGTGATCAAGGCATGCTGAAAAAATAACCAAAGACATATAATTGATATCGGAGTCTGCGCTTACCTCCGAGGATTATTTTTTCAACGTAACGTAGCGATCGGTTAAAAAACAGTAAAGCAATGCGCTCATTTATCCATTTTCAATTTTTCTTACCGCAATGAAAGAAAAAATATTTGAACCGTTTATGGATCGGCTGAGTCGGGATATCCGCAACGCGTTATCCGAATCCTTGGTGGATGTACTCAAGAAAAAAAGTCTTGTGCCTGCGCAACAGGTGGCAGAGCAATTCAGGAGCCGCGAGCTGGAAAGGTATTATCTCGATTACATCGATGTGCGACTGCAGAAGTATGAGCAGGCCCTCGGGGTGATCGCTGCCAGTGAGAATACCGATCCTCTCTGGCAGGGGTTTGTCCTGTGGGATCTGGGCCTTTTTTTTGAAGTGCACGAAATTTTAGAACATGCCTGGTTAGCGTCTGCAGGCGACGAAAAAATGTTGCTCCAGGCAATGATCCGGGCGGCAGGGGTTTATATTAAGTTGGAGCACGGGTATGATGCAGCAGCGGCAAAAATATCGGCTAAAGCCTTCCCTGTGCTCGAAAAAAACAGGAAGCGCCTGGCAGCGTATATTGATCCGGAAATTTTGCTGACAGCCTTGCGCCAAGTAAACAAACAGCCGCCGATACTCCTCCAGGGATAAACAGGATATAACCGCCAGCATATTTTTCATGTTTTTGAGTGAAACAGAGTTGACTTCCGCCACCGAATAAGTAATATAGTTGGTTTCCAAATATTAAGTATCCAACCTCGCGTGCGCCCGTAGCTCAGCTGGATAGAGCATCGGACTTCGAATCATTTGTTCTCTATTTTAACTATGCGAATTTTATATTTATCTGGTAAAAGCTGGGACCACTTGCGTCCATGTGTTACGATGGCTTTATTTTAGGGAAATTTTCGATTTTTCTTTAGTGAGCGTTATTGCTTCTTCTTTGACCTTTTCAATTAGCGATTTCAACTGTTTTTTTACTTCATTTTCTCTTTCTTCCAGATAGTTATCCGCTATTTTTTTGGTAGGATAACGTTCAAAAGAATCTTGGTCCTTGTCGTGGTAAGTATTACTTACTAACTCTACACAGAGTCGATATTTATCGTATGAATTAATTAGTTTTAATACCTCGTCTTGTAATTGAGGAAAGTATAACACGGTTAAAATATCAAGGAGATTAACTTTAGATCCACCCGTATCTTTCCTGTAATAGACGCTTTGTACTCTATGGTCGTCTAACCATTGAACAATATCTGAGGCAACAATAGCTAATGACTCAAGCCTTTCTTTTTTAAAATCTATTTCAGCGATTAATTTTTCATTTTGGAGTCTTTTCTGGGCAAGGGCAGTATTGCTTTCATCAGCTCTTTTTTGAGCAAAATAAGCACTAATAAAAGCTATTAGTCCGCCAGTTAATGCCGCAATAATAGCTGTATAGAAATGGGCTACAATTTCTACATTCTGCACCACAGGTTCTACAAGTATTGGATTTGCCATCGTCAAGTATGGTAGCTAGGTGTGCTTTTTCTTTGACGGGCATATCTGATGACTTGGGTCCCACCATAGAAGCAGTAAACTACTTTGCTGACGTATTCCCCAAATCCTTTCCACACCAGTCATCTTCAAAGATATTAATGTTTCGATATCGTCTAGTTTTAGTGCGTGTAATCGTTTTTGTGCTTCTGCGCAAAGCTTATAGACAGGAATAGAGTGATGGTGTTTTTTGCCGACAACTAATATCTCGTTCCACGTCATTGATTCAAACGCTTGAAGTTGTTCGCGTATTCTGTGCAGCAAGTCGGTGTCGATTGTATGCCAGCCAAAGGGATCGGCTAACTCTAATTTGGAAAAGCGCCAAGAAGGATTAGCGCTATTGTAATTAGGAAGATTGAGGCTTTTGGGTTGTTTCTTCGGAGTAGGGTTGTAATTGGCTTTTGGTCGCTTCTGTTTTGCCACGGGGATTAAAGACTATCGTAATACTCATGCATTGATGCGAGGGAAATTACCTGGGAACTTCTCTCACCTGGGGAGTATCCTTTGCGAGCAGATATCCAAGGTTGTTCTTGGTGAGTTAGGTCGCTTAGCCATTGTGATGACTTGTTACCATAAAATTCCAATACAGCATCAATTGTATTTTTGTCTGTATCGGTAAGATTCGAAGAATTTCCTCTATAAATAGAGGATATATGATATGCCCCCTTGTGCTCATGGTAGAGTTGAGGGGCAACAGGTCCATTAGCCCACGCTTCGAAAGGGGAATTGAAAATCGGCTTTTCTTCCCAAACTAAAGACCACGCCTGACAATAATAGACTAATTTTTGAAGTTTCATCGTCGTCATTTTTCCTTGTTTATCAAGGATGTATGCTGCAACGTCGTATATTTTTGCCATTCTTTCTCTCCTTAACACAAAAAGTGTCATTACTACTATCAGCACTATAGGTAAAAGTGAAGGTTATATCAAGGTAATATCTTTTTATTCGATACAGTATGGCAGTGTAAAACTTTGTGGCACAACATGATGTATGCCGTCAGCTTTAATTCTCTTATAAGGTGTTTTTTCATAGGATTGTTTCTGTTTACTGACTACTTCTGGCTAGCATTTATCTACGACAATAACAACGACAGCACCTAACCCATTCAAGGCACTCTGCTGCGCTGTGACAATTTTCAACCGTCAAGGTTTACCTCTGCGTCGGCTACGGCATTTCGACACTCAGCGATTGCTTTTTTGACAAGGGTTATTTGGTCCCCGGTTATTTCAGGCCAGTTGCGTTTCATCATCAACGGGAGTGATTCAAAAATAGGGATTATCTGAGCCGCTGTTTTTTCCAGGGCATCATATAAGAGTGATACCGGGGCGACTAATCCCTCTGCTATGTCGTTTTCACGCTGAATTTTCCTGCGCTGTTCTGCAGCCAATAATGCCCGCTCTTTCTGTAGGTCTATATCTTCGTTGCCGTCATGCTTAAGCCAGTTAAACACGTCTACAGTGTCGTATTTTGACGCCTTGCCACGTGTACCCTTTTCAATCACTGGACAACCTTTGCTTACCCATGCGTCGATAGTGGTGTTTGCTACGCCAAAAATATCAGCAAGTTCTTTTCTGTTTACGATCATAAGTAGTAGTAGCCTTAGAAATTTTTTGTAATTAGAGAAGGATCGAAATCCCGAATCACCCTCAGTTCAACGCGCTGGTAAGACTCACGCTCTTTTTATATTCCTTTTGTTTTGTTCTTTTTTTCTGTATATTTCGTCCAATGATTCCTACCTAAATTAACTCTTGTTTTAATGGAGTGGTGGATGACTAAAAACAACAGTGTGCATATCCCCTATCCGGTTATGGGTTTAAAGATTGAAAATGATTGGAACCTGCTAACGGCTTGGTGCCGATACCTCGGGTTAGGGTGGCAGGATTTAGCAGCCAGGTCACACCTCAGTTTTTCAGCCCTTTCTAAACTAGAGAATGGTGATAACCAGATGAGTGATGATTTAAAACACGTCGCTTTCGTCATGGGGGTTAAACCCGAACAGCTTGTTGACTAGAAAACACCAAGCAGGAGCCGAAGCCCCCACTTAGTATTCGATAAACCCGGTCGAGCGGCTTGCAGAATCTCTTACTGCCTTGGAGATGGTTTACCATGCGTTCTCCATTAACCCCGCTCCCCTTGCTACGATGACAATCAAGCGATAGCTATTTGACTGTCTATGGCAGCCACAAGGGGTTATGTTGTTCACTGCTGCCATTACGTTACGTGACTGCTAAACAAGCCTGATGCCAGATTCAACGAGCTTGATTGTATGCTTAAACACTGATGCACTATCGAGCGCACCTATCTCTTTCAAAAAGTCCTCAAGCTCTTTACGCTCATCAATGGTGAGTGGCTTGTCTTCTTGGTCACGGAGTAACTTCCATGAGCGGAACGCTTTCTTGTTGAACGCTTTATCAAATGCTTTGTTTTGGGTGACTGTCATTGTCTTTACCTCAGTTTACAAGTGTAGGTTGCTTAGCCTTTTTTGCTGGTGCAGCAGTCAGAGACTGTGTGAGACTCAAGCCTACCTGTTTAGCATCAGCCCGTAATTTCTCCTGCAGCTTGGTGTACTTCTCAATATCCTTTTCAACCTTCGCTATCTGCTTAGCTCTCTCTGCTCTGGTGGGGCCGACAACTTTGGGATAATCAAGCTCATCGACTGCTTTCTTCAGCCCCTCCCTCAGTTGATCACTGAATAAGTAACAGATAGCTTCTGGCAAAGGATAATTGGTAGCCCCAGCATGGGGAGCCCAGACAGGAAGATTACCACTCGCTCTCAGGCTTGATTGGTTACCCTGAAGAACACCATCAATCATGTGCTTAAACCTGTTGCCATATCCTTTTCCTTTTTCATCAACATGCTCAAAAAGGAAATCTACCAAGTCTTTTTTGGGGAGTGGTAGCGTTTGCAATTCCTGGTGCTTCTGCTGCAGCTCAATGATTTTGTTGGAATATTCTTGGTCTTGCTTGGTTATTTTGCTTGCTGTACTCTTTACTGCGCTAAAATCGAACATGATATTTTCTCCGTGTTAAATAGTAATGCGCTCTGATTGGCATGATTTGATGGTTTCCTTGATGCTCCCATTATCAACGCCCTGCATGTACGCAAGGTAGGTGTCAAACTCCGTGAACTCTGCCCGGATTCCAGGCTTATTGGCCCAATCAAGCTTGCAACGTTCTTCAACTGGTAATTGTTCAAAGGTCTGTAGTTGTGGCATTTTGTCTCCTGCTGTTCGCTTTATTTCTGAAAAAACATCTGCACTGGTACTTGAATCAGCACCCAATGGTACGAAAGATGTTTCAAATACTACTGATTCAACCCACACCTCTGCAGGCCCGGCAACCTGATGCCCGTTTACCTTCATAAACTTACCGTCTTCTACCTCGACAATTGACGTTGGTTTAACACCTATGGAAGCTTGCCAGGGGAATCCCTCCTGTGCTAGACTGATGACTTCCTTGGCTGCGTCTGTTGACTTTGAAAAAACGCCTTTAACCTTAAAAGAACCTGACTTGCTATTCCCTGTGGAATACCCTACGATTTGCTTGGGATCGTGGTCCCGGAAGATTGGCATTTGCGCTTTAGCCGTGATGCCTTCAATACTGATAGACAGCCTTCCCAAGTGTCGAACAACTGGAGCTCCGGTATATGCTTCCATCTCAAAGCCGGTGGGGGTATGCGCATCCTTTAAAAACTGCACCTTTGAGTTGAACGTCAACTCGTCACACTTGGCATTCATCAAACTTATTTTTCCCATTTTTAATAACTCGCTGTTTTGATTGTCTACTGATTGTTATTGCCGCTCTACTTGTATTCTTGTCTATGCCGTTTCACCTCTTGTGGTTATGTTTACCCGGCCACTTATGCAGCCGGGTGGTAGTATTTTTTACGATGCTTCCTTCTTGGCTGTATGGTTGCTCCAATCCCAAGCAATCTGAACGATGCCATTTAGATTCTGCTGGATAGCCGCACAGTGCTCGCGAAAACCAATGTTGATTTTGAGTTCATCTTTTTCCATGCTCATAATCCTCTTGTTGTGGTTTGTTTCCTGCGCGGGGATATCCGGCATTCGATGCGGTCACATTGTAGCATTCCGTACCCAACCTAAAGGCTATATCGTTAATGGCCCGTAGATTCCGCCTAACCTGTGCCAGTGCCTCAAACTCTTCCAGCCCTATTTTTCCATGATCGGCAATGGTCGTTCCGATAAGGTCAATGATTGCCACTCCAGGGAGTGCAAGTTCTTGGAGTGCTTCAATATAGTCCGCTTGTTTTGTGGTAATTGTGATTTGCTCTGACATGGTAAATCCTCCTGTTGCGAGTTATTAAATAGCCGGGTTATCCGGCCCGTTGACCATTTGGCCATGAATGCTTAATTTTGATGTATTGAAGGTTTCAAGCCCTTTATCTATTTGCCCCCTGTGGCTGCGACATACCTTGGTGAGTTAAATACCCGCTGTGGTCGACATCAGTCACAGAGGGTATTTTTATATAAAGCGGTAGCGTGTCCCACATGAAACACACTGGTAACCGCTTCTTGGCTCATCCTGTAACCCTCTCCAGATATATGCTTTTGGTATGTACAGATTGTTCCCACAATCACACTGGTAACCTTTGACAAGGAAAGCCTCTGCTTGACTGCTGAGAAGGTTGATAATCTCCCCTTTGTGGTCACGTAGCTTTTCAGTCAGTTCCTCGCTCAATGCGCCCGGTGATCTGTACCGGATGTTTTCGCCATCAGTCCAAAGGCAGATATTCATTTCCGGTAATGCTTTGATAAGATCAATTGCGGTCATATCGTCCCCTCCTGATAAATTTCATTTTTTGTTTTTTTATTACAGCTCCCCCCTAAATAGGGGTTCTGAAGTGGAACATTGGAACAATCTAATGGTTTCAGCAGGTTAAGCCCTTTTTGAAGTGGAACATGCTTGCCCTGTGTTCCACTTTGTTTTTGATCTAACCTGTTGATATTGTTGACTTGTTCTGGTGTTCCACTTTGAGAGGGGGTAGGAGGGGGTGTAAGGTATCTATCAAAGGCATCCTGCAAGGTGTCAAGGTGGTAACCCCGCTTTGTGCTTGCCCCAATTCTGAGTTTTTTTGACTTAACGCCGAAGTCTTTTAGCAGTTCGGAAAGAACTTTTTGCGTGATGGGTTTACCATGCTTCCATTCACCCCAGGGGGCTTCCTTGTTACTGATAAGAAGGTTGATAAGCTCTTCTGAAAAAATACGATCTGACTTTTTCCACTGAAAGATCGCTTGAATATCACCTAACAGTTTCATGCCGATGGAATCATCTTCCGGCACAATGTTCATAAGCTGTGCATGAGCTATTTTGACTTTTTCTAACCATTCACCCCCTGCAACAGTTGCGATGGTAAAGAGTGGCTGCCAGTTATCGTCAGCACGATCATTACCAGTTGGTGGAACCTCTGCCCTGATTGCCCTGAGGGTGTCAAAATTATCTACAGCCCATTTTTTGCACTTACGCCTGGTGTCTAACGAATTTTCCTGGAAGTCAATATCCAGTTTAGCTCTGTGTTCACCCTTGAGTTTTCGCCTCATCATTATGATGATAGACCTATCATGAAGGGTGTCAGGTAAGCGGCCAATCATTGCGATGATAATTGGTGCCCAGGTAGAGAACTTGGCAGGTTCAAGTGTCTCAGGGTCAACACGGACCACGAAAGCACTAATTCTTGTGTGACCAGAGTTCAGAACACCGCGCGATTCATCATTGGCCTTGAGAAAAGTATCGGCTTCATCAATGAGCAGGGTAGGTCTACACTTTTCAATAACCCTGTAAATTGCAGCCGGGCTGATATTAGACGCAAGAAGGGCTTTGTTTACAAATGCTGAAACAGTTTCAAGAAGAGTGGTTTTGCCGCATCGCTTTTCAGGAGAAACAAAACCCAATCGTGGCATTATGCGAAAAGCATCATAGCAATAGGTAAATACTACCCATAAAGCAGTCGCTTCAGCTGCTCCTGGAACAAGAACAACATACTTCTTGAGGTTAGCAACCAAGGTATCCAAAAGTTCAGCACCATTAACAGGTTTTTCCCAAGGCTCAACATCTGTAACAATCTCTTCATTACTCGCGCCTTGTTCAGTGTCTTCTGTCTTGGTTGCCAAGTACTCATCAATAGCCTTTGTGCGAATACCAAACTCTTTGGAGATTCGTTTTCTTTCTAACTCTCGTTCTATTGAATCTAGGTCACAGAGTTTATCTATAGCTTGATGAATCTCTGTTTTTGCTTCTGGTTTATCTCCATAACCCTGTGCTACAAGGTCTTTTGCAGCTGCAGAGAAATCACCATTGTGCTTAAAGTACGCATACAGTCCAAAAGCATCATGCGGGCCTGTCGGTATATTGGTACTGGTAGTCCATACCCAAAAACAACCATTGTTGTATGTGGCACTTACTCCTCTGTCTTTTCCAGGTCGCCTCCAATAGTCGTTGCCTCCTGAACCGCTACCAACACAGGCCCAACCATTACTTTCAAGCATGGATGGGATTTCATTGGTTTTCTGCTGGTTGAAATCATCACCGGGCTTTAGTCCGTTACCAGTTTGATTCTTTGAATATTCGGGTTGTTCCTGTTTTTCAGAATATGACTTTGCAAGGTTTGTAATAGTCTGGTCTTGCTCTGGTTTAATGACAGGAATAGACAGGAGGGAGTGCTTTACCGCTTTGTAGCCGTGTGACGGAGGTATAAGGGCGTACCCGCCTTCACCCCGCGTTTCAATATAGACCTTTTTACTATCTGCAGAGGTTGCCAATTTTTGGTTCCCTTCTACCGCAGAAAGGCACCGATAAAAAAGGTGGTATCCACCGGAAGGGGTTTTGTGAACAACAAGAGATTCAGCAAGCTCAGAATCTATTTTTTGCAGAGCCTCCATGTAAATGGGGAACAACTCTGGCTTGTCAAAATCGATGCACTTTAAACCAATAGAGACAGCTCCACAGACAACAGCAATATCTTCATTATCGTTAAATAGGTGTTCAACCTGCCCTAAAAGCATTGCTTCCTTTTGGTACTGTTTCCATTTTCCAAAAGGGGCTTTTGGCTTGGTTGGGTGATTAGCAGGGTGTACAGGGATTACAGAAAAATTCTGCTCCAGTAATGCTGTTGCTGCTTGTTTCGTCATGTTTGCCGCTCTGTTAAATCATGTCCCGGTTCCCCTATGGCTCCGGGGTAATCGTCACGCTTTTGTAGGTTTCTTCCTTGGTCCTGGGTTGCGCTCTACGAATTCAATCGCTTCTTCCAGGTCCAATGATTCGCCATTATTCAACAACTTGCCTGAGTCGGTTTTAATGAAAAACAGATAGCAAGATGAGTTTGCACCTTGTGGCATTTTGAACCTGAAGGGCACCAAACCCTTTGCCACTGCTGCTTGCCTGAGTTCCTGTTCTTTGGTGGTCATTTATTCACCGTTAATTTGTTTCATCGTTTCCCGAAGGATCTTTTTGTCACCCGTTGCCAGTGCTTTTCTTACTGCCTCGGCTTTTGCTTCTGCTGAGAGTGACTGAGCAGGGTTTAGCAATTGCCGGAGTAATGCCTCTATAGTATCCAGGCGCCTTTCTATACTGCCAAGGTGAGTGTTCATTATTGCGGGAAAATATCGCTAACCTGGCATTGAAGTTTTTTGGCCCATCTCTTTTTTTCATCAGGTGGCAGGTGGTGCTTGCCGTTGATCACTTGAGAGACTGTTGACTCATTAACTCCCAACTTGCCTGAAAAACGAAACTGAGCTCCATGTTGCTCTATAATTCTTGCCTTTAGCCGTAGGTTTTTCATTATTTGCCTCAATTATCCATTTTTTTATATTTTGATCATTTAAGCCAACAATATATGTTGGCTTAAAGTTTGTCAAATAAAAAATATTGTTTTTTGAGGCAATAAATGTTATTTTTGGCTTTAAAGGACAATAAAAATATAGGGGGTGTGATGGCTGTAAAGCTTAAAAAGTCGAATATACGTTCTTTTTTGGTTATGTGCGCGAAGGTCGCTGCTGCTGAAAAAAAAGAAGATCGTGAGTTGATTTTTTTATTGGCACTCAAAGAAGGAACTTTTAGTGCCAAAGTTTGTGTTCAATCGGGGGAAGCTGCTGGAACTGGTCAACTCGGTATTGAAGAACTTGCCGAATTTTGTGCGAATCATTGTGGGGAACTAGTTAATTTGGTACGTGCTGTTTCCTCTCTACTTAACGGGGGGGTAGAGTTTGATATA
Source organism: Desulfogranum marinum (assembly GCF_963675105.2). Classification (NCBI taxonomy): domain Bacteria; kingdom Pseudomonadati; phylum Thermodesulfobacteriota; class Desulfobulbia; order Desulfobulbales; family Desulfobulbaceae; genus Desulfogranum; species Desulfogranum marinum. Next base: position 297,355 of record NZ_CAXXRO010000004.1, on the reverse strand, counting down.
ATAATACATGGCGGCAAAAGGATTATACATACTTACAGTAAACCAAAGGAAATGTTAGGGCAGGTTGAATTTCAGCTACGTCCTGACAAGGAAAAGGAATCTCATTTTATTTCTAACGTACAAGAACCTGCACCAGTTGATGATGATGCTTTTTTCGTTCCTGCATTTTTTGATGCTCTCGAAGAATATATAAAGAAACGCGATCTTTCATTAAAGCAGATACCTTTAAAGATTTGTGATTGGTGTCACCAACCATTCTTTGGAAACAGATATGACCAGAGATTTTGCAGCAAGATACATGGGCAACGATGGCATGCAAAACAGTCTTATCAAAAATCAAAGTAGATCATAGAATATGAGTGTACGACAGCATCCAAGAAAAGGTGAAGGTTGGTGGGTTATTGATTGCCGCCCAGATGGTGTGAAGGGACCGCGTAAAAGGTTACCCTTCAAGGGGGCGTATGAAGAAGCATGCGCCTTTGAATCGGCCTTGATGACTGGGTCCACTTATAAAGTAAAGTCAACCATGACCGTGAAAGAGTTAACTACTCCCTGGCTGGCCTACTATCAGAATTATGCAGCTGTAACTACTGTTATTGATGCAAAGGGGGCCATGAGTCATTGGTTACCTATCTTTGGGCCACTACGGCCAAAAAACTTTTCTCCTGACCTAATAGAACAATATAAGTCTCTTCGTTTGGGGGAAGGTGCTAAGAAGCGAACTATCAACAAAGAGCTATCTTATTTTTCAAGTATGATCCGGTGGGCGGTTGAGTACGGCCATTGTGAAGCTTTACCTTTCAGGATCTCTAGTTTTCCCAAAAAACAGACCACACCAAGGAAACCACGTCCACTAACACAGGAGCAGGTTACAGGCATTATAGAAGCGATTGAGCCAGAATATAGGCTGTTGGTTATGTTAATGGCAGATACAGGGTTGCGGTTGTCTGAGGCTCGTTTTCTGCAACGGAAGGATATTGATTTTGAAACCGGACTAATATTTGTGGTGGGGAAGGGGAGCAAGGAGAGAATTGTACCTATTACCACTGATAGGCTAGCAGCTGAACTGCTTGCAAAAAAAGACATTGACGGATACCTTTCCGTCAATAGTAAGACGAAAAAGCCGTTTTTTTCAATAAAAAAGGCGCTAGATCGTGCTGCAGTGAAAGCAGGACTTGACAGACACGTGCATCATCATTTATTAAGACATTCTTTTGGAACGAATGCTACCGTCGCGGGGGTTGACTTAAAAGCCCTACAGGGTATGATGGGACATTCTTCACCTGTTACCACAGGGATCTACCAGCACCTTGCAGCTGGTTACCTAAAGGAACAGGCAGTAAAGTTAAATTCTCGCGTCCATGTGGACGCATCCGAATAGACCGTAAACTCGCGTGCGCCCGTAGCTCAGCTGGATAGAGCATCGGACTTCGAATCCGAGAGTCGGGGGTTCGAATCCCTCCGGGCGTGCCAGTTGTACTAAGGAGTCTTATCGTTTCGATTTGACTCCTTTTTTTATTTCAGCCCTGCTATTCTCTCCAACCCACACTATACACTCTTTAGTAGCCTCCTATTAGCTTGGTTAAGCTATAGTGAAGCAAGTTGTATCTTTGTTTTGTCTATCCTCCTGTTCGTTGACTTTCACTTGTCCCTCTACTGTTGCACCAGACAGAACTCTACATCATCCGACCTTCTTGATCCCCTGTAGAACTAATCAACTGACTCCAGAGTCAACACGGGCCAGGTATTGAGTATCACTCTGTAGTATCGATTCTGTAGATACAGGGTGGCCCTTTCTGTATACCCTGGGGTACGGAAGCTAAACCTTCAAGATACCCCCCGTATACAGGGGTATTGACCTCTGCTTATCTAGCTGAATATAAAGTGTTCAAGGTTATACAGGCTGAGCATGATTAGGTCAGAAGGTATTTCCTGGCCTGTAATTAAGGACATTTTCCCGGGCAACTAAAGAGGTGGTGAGGTCTTTAGTCATTATTATCCACCTCTACCAAAAGTGCTGGTACAAGGAATAAGACTACTAAAAATGATGGTATTGTTTCGTTCATCGCATTTCAATCCCAGCGTCCTGAACGCTTTTTTTTCATCCCAACTTGCCATCATACATTGAACCTCCAAAGCTGCAAATACCTTCCATGTTGCCGGTATTTGCTTCATGGCACCATTGATAGTATTGAAGTACATCATCTGGGGACAGCCCACGGCTTAATTCTCTATTGATGCAGGGGGGAACGATTTCCTCCGAAAGTTCCCGTTATATCAAGACTTCTAGTGTCTTTTTGAACTGAGTGTTTTTTGTTGGGAGTCTGTGCTGACCAACCCCTGTGCCACTGACCTGCAAACCAAAATCTTTACCCATGGCCCCTTTTAAAAGGGAAGTCGTTGAGATGATGGTTTCATTCCTCATCGATCCTGTATTGTTGCAATTGCTCGTACACTTGTATCTTGGTCAAGTGTACTTGTTCCATTTTTTCAGAGAGTTTCGTTAAGTTGAAAATGTCATCTCCACCCTTTTGTAAGTATTCATTCATATTTTTTGTTGCTGCAGCTTCTTGTTCCTCAAGTAATTTATATTCAGCAAGAAGGTCGTGTGCAGCATCACTGTATGGCATAAGGTTACCTCTTATTAATGATTCAAATGAAAGTGTTCATGTCGGGAACCACAATAATTAACATATTTGAAGATTTCAATGTGGTCGTCAGTGTTCTCCCATGTACCGAGGAAGGATGCAATGGGCATTCCTATGAATCTTGTTGTAGTCATCGCCCAAGTGATATGTATATTTTTGTCTAATACTCACTAGGTAACTCCGAAAAACTTATTTTACTTTTTAATGCCTCAATTTTTCATCTATAAAACAATAGCAAAATTTTGCTGACGCTGCTGTCATTGCCGACTATGCCATAGGTTTCTGTTTCACCTTCTTCATTAACAACAGTTTGCAAATATCTCTTTCTAGCCTGGCAACTGAGAAGTGGTCAGGGGCCTTAGACAGGATAGACAAACAGGGCGGCTAAATCTATTCTGCACAGACAAAATATGACCATATTTTTCTAAAAAATAGTGATAAACAGGAAGTGCTCCTACCCAAGAGGCATCTTTCTATATTAATAAAGTTTTTTCCCCCGCTTTCTAAAGTGGCGAAGCTATCATAGATAGCGGACCCTAAATTTTATTTACATACCTTGAATTTGAATAAAGCCTTATTTTCGGATAGAATTTTGTAGATTTAATTTTCATGGATGCTGCGGCCTGTTCTCCGGATTTCTTGCGAGTATATTTTTTTAAATTTACATCATCCTTGGATGCGTCTGATATTTAATACTTTTTTGCTTTTTTTGCCGAGGGGTTAAGCGATGTATCATCGGTTACTAAAAATCTATATTGCAACTCATGATCCTCAACTCGAAATGATTCTTCAGGGAGTGGAACCCGAGGAAAGGTTTTCCCATCAGTTTCTTTGTTCACATAATGTCGATGAAATCGACTTTAGCGACTACTCGGTCATTATCCTGGATTTCGACACCGCTGCCCCCAAGTCCTTGGATCGTATTAAGACAATCAAGAATGACAAAGTTGCCGTGATAGGTTGTTTTACCCGCAATAGCTTTCCTGTTTTAGCAGAGCATTACCATCTCTTTGACCAAGTCTGGATCAAACCTTTTGCTGATGATAAACTCCAGTCCTCCTTTGCCGGGATCTTAAGGCGTTTTAAAGAACGGGAAGAAGTGATCCTGGGTCAAAAATATCTGGATACCCTGATAGACAGTCTGCCCGAGCTTATTTGGTACAAAGATGCCCGAGGAGCCCACCTTAAAGTCAACGATAGTTTCTGCCGCACCGTCAATAAGACCAAGGCTCAGGTAGAAGGCCGCGGGCATTACTACATTTGGGATATTGAACCAGATGAATACACCCAGGGGGAATTTATTTGCCTAGATTCTGAAGAGATTGTTCTCAATAAAAAGGAAACCTGTTTGTTTGATGAAACGGTGAAATGCGGTGATGAACTTCGTAAATTTAAAACCTATAAATCACCGATTTTTGACATCGATGGTGAGGTTATCGGCACGGTTGGATTTGCTCACGATGTAACTGACTTGCAGAACTTGCTGATCGAGCTCAATATTTTGATTGAAGGCCTGCCTTTTGCTGTCATGGTAACCGACAAAGACAGGAATATTACGAGTGTTAATCAAAAATTTATCGATATCTTTGTTCTTGATCGTACCGAGTTTATCGGTAAAAAAGTTGATTTTTTGATCGATGAATCCAAATCATATACTCGCAGTAAGAGATGGCTTATTGAGAGGGAAGCTGACGGCACGTTGCTTATTTCAAAAAATAAAGTTTTAAAAATTCATGACGAAAAACTGCTGGATGTATTTGACGTGCTGGCAGGCCATGTCTATCTTTTTATCGATGTAACTCTTGAGCATCAATACAAAAACAAGCTGCTCATCGATGCCAACACCGATCATTTAACCAAATTGAATAACCGACGCAGTCTTCAGGATTTTATGAGGAAAACCCCGTGTCAACCAGGGACGGCACTGTTGCTCGCCGATCTCGATAACTTTAAGGAAGTCAATGATCGACATGGTCACGATGAAGGAGACCGAGTGCTGATAGCCTTTTCCAACTTGCTGCTGCAGCTGTTTTCTGCTGACAATCTCTTTCGTCTTGGCGGCGATGAATTTGCCATTATGCTTACCGAAATTGATGGTGAGGACCGGCCGAAAGATTCGGCAGAGCACCTGTTGGCAGGGTTTGCAGCAAAAGTTGCCCGGAAGTTTCCGCATACCAATATTTCTGTCAGTATCGGGGGTGCCATTGATGCCGGTGTTGGAGACTTCGGTGAATTGTTCAAAAAAGCAGATATGGCCCTGTATGATTCCAAAAAAGCAGGGAAAAGTGCCTACACCCTTTGGGGCAAACAGCCTGTGATTTGGAGTGGTAAGTGACCAGATTTTTTTGGATAGTTGCCTAATATAGTCTTGGTAGACTTTAAAAAAGTGAGATGGTTCAGCGCGTTATAGCCTTATTTGCATTATTCAAAGGCGATGGACGTGGCTGAACCACCATCCATCAATAACTTAAAATTTGTGTGTCTTTCCGAAGAAGTTTATCCGCTACCTGAGATGGTTTTGCAACAGCCACCCCATCTATTAGGTCCGCTGTTGTTTTTTCTTTGTTCGGCAAATATGGTGGGCAAATCTCTACACTAACGCCATTTTGAAGTAGATTTTTCAGTAGCATCTGCGGGGATATGTTTTTTGGCTTTAAAAGTACCTCCGGTGAATTTTTGACAGCCAGTGAACCTGCTTCTCCACAAAGAAGGACATCCACCGTTGCTCCTTTTTTCGATGTCTGTGTGGCCAGCACCATTGACATCAACTGGGTAATTGGATCGTCTGTTGTTACGACAATAAACATATTTTTAGAGATCTCGGAACCAATTCCAATGGTCGGAATAGCGAGTAAAGCTGCAAGAAATAACATAATCATACGTCTATACATTTTTTGGCCTCATCGTTGGTGTTGAGCATTTTAAAAAGGTAATTATCATCGGAAAATATCCCAAAGCCCGTCCAAAGAATGGGCTTTGGGGTAAAAACGGTATCAGATTTTTTCCGGTAATTTCCAGGCGATAAGCATAAAAACAATACCAATGGCTACGGCCAGCAAGGTGCCGGGAATCATAGGCAGCAGTGGTTCAAATTTTTCAGACCCGGTTGCAAGCATCACCTTGCCTCCTGCAATCTTGTCGAACAGCCAGGTCTCTTCGATCGTGCCGTAAACCAGAGTATATACCAGGGCGCCAACCAGTCCGCCGCCGACAAAAAAGAGGGCATCCTTCCTGCCGTCTGCAAGAGCAGTTAGACTTGTGCCGGGGCAGTAGCCCGCTATGGCAAATCCCAGCCCGAGCAGTGCACCGCCGAGAATAACGCCAAAGTAGCTGCTTTTCACTGAGAGGTGTCCGCTATCGATGATGCCGACGGCCATAAGCAGAAAAAGCAGAGTGCTGCTGATGCCAATAGCAAAAAAGATGGCTTTCATGAGATGCAGATCTTTGAGGCGCAGCATGTTGATTATATTTTGAGGGTTGTTTGCCCCCACCCGCTGCAGGGCAAAACCGAAAAAAATTCCAAGGATGATCGCTAGTAGAGTATCCATGATAAATCTCTTATTTTCTCTTGTAGATTAATATGGCTGCCGGAATGGCTGCAGCAAAAGCGCCGAGGGCAAACAGATATCCACTGAGGGATGTCTGCATCATGCCGCTCATCATATGGCCGCTGGTGCAGCCTCCGGCCAGACGGGCACCGAAAAGCACAAGAATTCCGGCAAAGAATACTGTTATATAACGGGCGAGAGGGTTTTCCCCGAAGCGCTGTCGCCAGACTTGGGGGGCTTGGCGGTCTTGTGCGCTGGGGGTGGGGCCGCCCAACTTGGATGATAAGAATGCTCCTGCTATCATGGAAAGAACAAAAATAAAGCTGTAGTTAATTGGATTTGCTATATTTTTCGCGTATTTACCGTCGCTTTTGTCCAGGTAGGCGTTTGGGCTGGAATAGCCTGTCTTCCTTTCTGGATTTTCCTGGACGATGGTATCGGAAAAAAGATTCCATATAATGCCGTCAGCTATGACAAATTGAGTGGAAACCCCGATGGGCTTCACCAATGCGACAGCGAAGAGAAAGGCCGCTCCCAGTAAAAGGCCTCCTTTAAACCAGTTTAATTGTCCGCTCATGTCAATTCCTCCTCATTTTTCGGTTTGCAGTAAATGCGGTAAAGGACTTGCAGTATATCTGCAACGGCCTCGCTGTTCAGCCGGTAATGGATGATCTGGCTTTCACGCCGCGTTTCCACAAGACCGGCATCACGTAGACTTGCCAGGTGCTGCGATAGAGCCGACTGACTTAAAGGGACAGCCTTGTTCAGTACACTCACTGGGCATTCCCCATTCATCAGATGGCAAAGCACCATCAGTCGGCTTGGGTGACTCATGCTTTTAAGCAGGCCGGCAGCCTTTTTCGCATTTTTTTGTAATTTATTAGGGTCAATCTGTTCCATAATGGCGTATAAATTAAATTAGAATATACTAAATTAGTTAATTCTAATGTGTAGGGTTGTCAAGCTTTACTATGAGTGATGCTAATCACACATGTAAGGCTGGTTGAAGATATGAAAAAATATATAAAAAAATGTTGAGCATAACAATGTAAGCGCAAAACGACAGGAGATCGAACCCGGTGGAAATCCTTCAAGATAGCATCATTGTGTTCCTCTGAACAGATGCCCGGCTGACCTTGATCGGAAACTTGTTTTTTCAAAGTACCCTTAAATCCGCTTGAAATTTTTGTGATTGTTGGCAGGTACATGTATGGTGGTGCCGCCTATATTTGCATACTGCTCTCCAGCCTGAACAGGCATGGCTATAGGTGTCTCCAGTTCCGCTAGTGTATTGAGCCACGCGGCACTGGCAATGATCAGCGAGACAAACCAGATGGAAAAGCAAAGAGCTATATATCCTCGTGTTGAACCTTTCATTTTCTTCTCCTGATTCTTGATGTTCCCGAAATAATTCGGCGATGGAAACAAGGTAAAAGGAAAAAATGAAAGCAATATGAAGGAAAGAAGGAAAGGGTTTATGGCAACAGGCTATCAATACTTTTTCACATCTTATTTTTTGAAAGATGACTCTCGCCCGACCTCCGTTTGCTTAGATCTGTGAAATAGATTGCCATGGTCTAACTACGTCGGGTGCCTTGAATGGTTTTTACTCAACAGCCCCAGCGTGGGTGAAGCCAACGGAACCGTTATAGGTTATTTTAGCTATTCGCTGTTTGTCACTCCAGGCTTCGATGTTAATAGGGCTGGCTGTTGTAATAATAGTGCAATGTTTAAGCGCCGCCTCTGCTTTTTTCACGTTGTTGTCAGCCATGCTTGATGCATATCTCCACACCCAGCTTGCATTTTCACACACCGGCGAGCCTACAATAAGTGTTGCCGCTCCTGTTGGAAGAGGCCCTGTTGGAAGGGGGATAGCCTCATCTTTTTTGGAATTACCTAGAGAGGAAAACATTACAATAATACCGAAGACTGCGAGCAGGCCTATCACTGTAGCGATTAAGTTTGCTTGTTCTACTGTCATAATTGTCCTTTTTTGAAGGTGCTGTTAAGCGTAAAAAAATAATATACCACTAAATCACCTTGAGCACTGCTGAACAGTGACGGATTGTAGCTATTTTCCATTCAAGGGCGCCACTGAGGTTTTTTGCCTGTATCCTTGTATAGTGGTTTGTTGTATCGATCTCTTTGTTCGCTGAAATAATGAATGGTTGCCGGAAAGTATTTTCTATGTTCCGGGAATATTTTTTCAAATGTCTGGCGGCAGGGCTTGCGAAAATCTTCATCTGTGAGTCCTGGAAATTTTTCGCGGCAGCAGGCAACGATCCGATCAAAAAAGTGGCTCCCCATGAACATATCATAGGCAATACTGAGAAATTGGCCATAATCCATCCGATTATACTGATTGAGATGGGTAGACGAAATCTGTAGGTCCTGACGGCGGCGCATATCTATGCCTACGCTTAAATCTCGATGCACTATGCGAGTGATATTTTGCTCATCATCCAGTTCCAGGAGCACATTTTGCCCATGGGGTTCAAGCATGTAGCCAAAGGTGCTGAAGCACTGCACCCAATGGTGTATGATGGGCAGCATTATCCGGCCAAGAATAAATTCCACAGGATCTGCTGCATCAATAAGGCTATAAAGAAGGGGGGCTTGTTCAGCGGTAAAAAAATCTTTGCCGTATAGTGCAAAGCCTGGAATCAATGCTCTCTTTTCCCGGCAGACGGGGAAAGGGCGCATGTCGCGTATCAGATATCCCCAGTTTTCCCCACGGGATGATGACGTATTAAGGTTAGCGTACGAGATGCCGATTACTTCCCGAAGGTAGGCAAACGTAGGGTCAAAGTTATCTATTCCGTATTCCATATCGCGGGAGACATTGACCGCCTGTTCAATCACCTCATCGCGCATTTTTCTATTGTAGCGGGAAACGCGAAAAGGAAAGTGAAGCTTTATAGCGTGGGGGAAGGCTGACTTGACGTAGAGTGTTCTCGTAGAAGAGCTTGGAATAACTTCTATTTTCCGTCTGCTTTTACTGGTTTTTATAACAGCTTGCACGTAAGGGTCGGTGGTATATTCTTCAAGCACTTGGGGGTGAATGCAGAAGAGGGCCTTCTCCTTGCCAAGATAAGAGACGCTGAGCTCCTGGGGAGGATTGGCGGTATAAATCAGGAGGTCCTGGCGCGGTATTGCAAAAGCATTGACAATGAAATTTTTCTGCGATGCATTGGGGCGATACAGTTCCTTCGCCTCAGTGTACGCTGAATGCTTGCTATAGGTTCTGGTTCCTTCGTTACGATATCTGTCTAGGTATTGGAGAGATGGGATCATGGTAACACCTGGATAAAATAGGTTGCTGACGTTAGAATATAGGTGTTTTTTTATATATGATGGGTAAAGTTTAGCTTTATTGCCAAAAAAATGTGAGAGTAAATATGCTCTTTTCTCTGATTACCATCTTTTCCACTTCTTTTATCCTGGCCTTGTCCGGCGCTCTCATGCCTGGGCCGGTGCTTACCGTTACCGTGAGTGAAAGCACGCGCAGAGGCGTGGTGGCAGGTCCTTTGATGATCTTTGGCCACGGGTTGCTGGAGCTTACGCTGGTTGTTGCCCTGCTGGCCGGCCTTGCGCCTTTTTTTACCAGGGATGATGTCTTTGTGGTCGTCTCCCTGCTGGGTGGCATTATTTTATTGTGGATGGCCTGCTCGATGATAAAAGAGCTGCCTACTTTGCAGCTTCATGATGTCGACAACCAAGAGCAAACCAGGAGCCTTGTTCTGGCCGGTATCCTGCTCAGTCTTTCCAACCCGTATTGGTTCATCTGGTGGGCCACGATCGGCATCGGCTATATCATGTATGCCGCCAAATTTGGTTTTTTGGGGATTGGTGCCTTTTTTACAGGCCATATTTTGGCCGATCTTGCCTGGTACAGCCTTATTTCTTTCGGAGTTGCCAAAGGGAAACGATATTTTAGCGATACTTTTTATCGGAGGCTTATTTTTGTTTGCGCAGCTTTTTTAATGATTTTTTCCTGTTATTTTTTTTACAGTGGCCTTGGCAAGGGATATTTTATCCTGCAAGCACACCAAATTATATAATAAATTCAGATTTGAGGGGTAGCTATGGTAAAGACGATAGAGGTGGCAAAGCAAGGCAATATTACTGTGCTAAGCTTGAATAATGGCGTTACCAACGCAATATCCCCGCAAATGGTTAAAGAGCTTTCTGCAGCGCTGAAAACGATACAGTTTGATTCCGAAGGGCTGGTTTTATGCGGTGGTGAGAAATTTTTTTCTATCGGTCTTGACCTACCCGCTTTAATTGAATTAGACCAAGCAGCGATGGCCGCATTTTGGGAAGAGTTTAATCAGCTTATTCTCGATCTCTATATATTTCCATTGCCCGCTGTCAGTGCTGTTGCCGGTCATGCCGTGGCTGGAGGGAATATTCTGGCGCTCACCAGTGACTACCGCTTTGCAGCCAGTGAAAGTCGGAAAATCGGATTGAACGAGATTACCTTGGGCATTCCGGTTCCTTTTTTACCCGACATGCTGCTCAAACAGGTTGTGGGAGAGCGACGAGCGATCCGCATGATGTACAGTGGTGCGTTTATGTCCCTGCCTGAGGCTGAAGCAATTGGCTTGGTTGATGAATTGCATCCTGTCGAGACTCTTCAGCAAGCAGCTGTGGAAAAAGTTGCTGCCATGGCAAAATTACAACCAGCGGCATTTGCTGCCATCAAAGCCAATTATACGGAGCCTGTCAGGCAGCGCTATCTACAGGAAGCGGCAGCCCAAAATGCAGCTTTTCTTGATTGTTGGTTCAATGATCAGGTCCAGGTTGGCCTCAGGGAGGCTGCGAAAAATTTTTAAGTACTGTAGCGAGGAGTGTAACCACGTTTTGCAGGATATCTTAACCCAAGGAGGAGTGTATGGAGTGTGCAGGTAAGAAGATAGCGATTTTGGTGGAAGAACTGTTCAACGTCTATGAATTCTGGTACCCCTATTATCGTCTTTTAGAGGCAGGGGCCGAGGTCGTGGTTGTCGGTTCGGGAAGAACTGACACATATAACGGTAAGCCCGGAACCGATGTGCAGCAGGATGTCTCTGCTGATGATGTTAAGGCTGCAGATTTCGACGGTATCATCATCCCCGGTGGTTTTGCCCCGGATATGATGCGTCGTTATCCTGCCATGGTACAGCTCGTTGCCGAAGGAGTAGAGCAAGGCAAAGTGGTGGCTGCGATCTGCCATGCAGGCTGGATGCTGGCGTCAGCCAAGGTCCTCAAAGGCCGGCGGGTGACTTCTTTTTTCGCCATTAAGGATGATTTGATTCATGCCGGAGCCGACTGGGTGGATGAGGCCGTGGTTGTTGATGGAAAGATAATCACCAGTCGCACCCCTGATGATTTACCGGATTTTATGCGGGCAGTGGTGAAGGAACTGACTGCCTGAGCCACATTTTCCAGGAACAGCCCATCAACCTGAGCGGCCAGTCGCTCAGGTTGATGGAGTTTGCCACGACTCATAAATACTGTTGCCGGGTTACTTGGTCTGCTCCCCAAAGACGTGTTCCGGGTTGAGCTGATGGATGCCTTTGATATGTCTGATTGAACCGGTTATGGCCCGGATGACTATACTGTGGGTTGTGACGCCTCCAGCCCTGTCAAAATGGACGCCTTCAAGAAAAGAACCGGAAGTGATGCCGGTGGCAGCAAAGAAGGCATCGTCGGAATGGATGAGGTCGTTTAACTGGAGAACCTGGTTTGGGAGAAAAGTGCTGTCCGCAGCAAGGGCCTCTTTCTCGGCCGCAAGTTGGGGGGCAGCCATGGCCTGCATGCCGCCGCCCAGTGCTTTTACTGCAGCGGCAGATATAACCCCTTCCGGAGTGCCACCAATCCCCATGAGCACATCCACTCCTGTGCCCGGTACCGCAGCCATGAGGGCTCCCATTACATCCCCGTCAGTGTGCAGAGAAATACGAGCGCCGGTACTTCGGATCTCCTCTATGAGCTTTGTGTGGCGTGGCTTATCGAGCACAAAAACCGTAAGGTCGGTTACGTGGCGATGAAGGGCCTGCGCGATGTTATGCAGATTATCGGCAGCCGGCGCGGTGATATCTATCGCCTCTCCGGCCGCTTTTTCGACAACGATTTTATCCATATACAGAGAGGGGCCTGGATCCCACATGCTGCCTTCCGGAGAGGCAGCGATGACTGCGATGGAATTCGGCCTGCCATAGGCAAGGAGTCTGGTACCCTCAACCGGATCAACAGCAATGTCAAGACGAGGTGCGTTGCCGTTGCCAACCTTTTCTCCATTAAACAGCATCGGCGCTTCGTCTTTCTCACCTTCACCGATGATGACCACGCCGTGCATATCCACACTTTTCAGGACGGCCCGCATGGCATCTACTGCAGCCTTGTCACCCCCTTCCTTGTCGCCTGTGCCCATAAAAGCTGCAGCGGAAAGGGCTGCTGCCTCGGTAACCCGAACAAGTTCCATACCTAGATTTCTATAGATCGATGTATTCATATGCTATGGTGGGGGTTGGGATTGATAAGTACTTCCTGCTGATTATCTTGTTATAAGGCAGATAATTTTTGTTTGTCTGTTTTTAACCTGAGGGAAAAATACATGTTTGCCATTTATGATGTAACAGGTCGAAGCTTCAGGGATTCACTTGAGCAACTATATCGAGTTAATAGCGTTAGATCCACTCTTTCTTCCCATCGACGTAAAGCAGAAGAGGAGCAGCAGCAACAATTTGCCTCGTCTGTCTCACAATCCGCTATCCGTGCTTACAAGAAAACCCTGCAGCTCCCAAAGGAACGGACCATTTATCATGCCAACCAGGTCATGCAATCTCCGGTTATCACGGTACGCGATAATTTTTTACCTGAGGACTGCTGGGAAATATTATGGAAAAATAAAATCAGCCAGGTGCCGGTACTCAGTGATAAGGGGCTGCTGGCTGGAATGTTAGCCAAAGAGGATTTACTCAAGGAGATGATTGTCGACGGTGAGACTATTATCAGACCTGCTGATAAACCGTTGTCGGAAATAATGTCGCCCAAGGTAATAACAGCTGACCCGGTTTCAGATATTCGCCGGGTAGCCCAGGTGCTCAATGACTACCACTTCAACAGTTTACCCATTGTCGATAATTTTGACCGGATCGTGGGCATCGTTACTCGGACAGATATCATCCGAGCAGTGGCCGAACATCCGACGCTCTCTTTATGGGGCTGAGGTTCCTAGTCGCAAAAAGGTAGAGCGTTGAGAAGATGATTGTGATGTGAAAAAAAAACATTTTAATGGAGTTGCGCATGTATATACTGGAACGAGAGCAACAGGTGAGCACATCCCTTGACAAGGCATGGCATTTTTTACAGAATCCCGCTAATTTGAACCGGATTACGCCCCCGGATCTTCGTTTTCAAATTGTTTCAGATACCCCGGACATCATGTACAACGGGCTCATCGTAGAATACCGAGTGAGCATTCCTTTCATGGGCACCCATGGGTGGGTTACAGAGATTAAGCACATTCGTGAGCACCATTCATTTGTTGATGAGCAGAGACTGGGGCCCTATCGTTTTTGGTATCATTATCACGAGATCCAGCAACAGGGAGACCACGTTCTCCTTTTAGACCGGGTCCATTATCAGCCGCCATTCGGTCCACTTGGAACCGTACTCCATTGGGTGCATATAGAGAAAACCCTGAACAGGATTTTCGACTATCGTCGGCAACAGCTGGCTGATGTGCTCTCTACCGGGTAGGAGTCTAACGAAGAATGTCTTTTTCTCTCATATCGGTGTTATTTCCTGAAAATGCCTCGGAGGCGGGGCTTACCTGATTTGAGAAAAAATCCTGTTATCCAACAGGCTCCTGCAGCAGAGGAAATCGGTTAATCCCCTGAAAATAAGAGCGCTTTTACCTGTCTTTCCGCATGGACAGGCTGATCCGTTTTCTGGCAATGTCAACCTCAAGGATACGGACCTGGACATGTTGACGAACTTTTACTATTTGACTGGGATCACTAACGAATTTGTCGGCAAGTTGACTGATGTGGACAAGGCCGTCCTGATGGACGCCGATGTCGACAAAGGCACCGAATTTGGTGACATTGGTCACTATTCCAGGTAGCTCCATTCCCGGCTCCAGGTCTTCCATGGTATTGATGCCTTCGGTAAAGGTAAAAGCGGCAAAGGAGGTTCGTGGGTCTCGGCCGGGTTTGTCCAGCTCGGCGAGAATATCCTGCAAGGTAGGTTTACCTACCTCTGCGGTAATATATCTGTTTATGTCTATCTGCTGACGCAGCTCCTTAGACGCAATCAGGTCGCGGACACTGCAGCCGGCGTCTTTAGCCATCTGTTCCACCAGGCCATATCTTTCCGGGTGGACGGCAGAGTTGTCCAGTGGGTTGGCAGCATTGCTGATGCGCAGAAAACCAGCGCATTGCTCAAAGGCTTTCGCCCCCAGGCGAGGTACCTGCATAAGGGCCTTTCTGGAGGTAAAGGCTCCCTGTTTGTTTCTTAAATCAATGATGTTTTTCGCAAGACCTGGTCCTAAGCCCGACACATAGGTGAGCAGAGATCGGCTGGCTGTGTTGACATCGACTCCAACCATGTTAACGCAACGCATCACCACATCATCAAGTCCTTGTTGCAGCGCCTTCTGTTGCACATCGTGCTGGTATTGACCTACCCCGATGGATTGTGGGTCCAGCTTGACCAGCTCTGCCAAGGGATCCTGTAGCCGCCTGCCAATGGAAATCGCACCGCGAACCGTGATATCATGATCCGGGAATTCCTCACGAGCAATTTCCGATGCGGAGTAGATCGAAGCCCCACTCTCGTCAACCATGGTCACGATGATCTCTGGCGGAAGGCCAAGGCTGCGGATAAAGGCTTCTGTTTCTCTGCCGGCAGTTCCGTTACCAATGGCAATTGCCTCGATAGCGTATTGCTTGCAGAGTGTCTGCACTGTTGCTGCAGCTTCCTGTTGCTGCTTGTGCGATAAAGTCGGAAAAACAGTTGTATGGTGGAGCAGGGCACCATGGCGATCCAGGCAGACCAATTTGGCCCCGGTTCGAAAGCCGGGGTCCAGTGCCATGACTGACTTTTGTCCAAGAGGGGGAGCCAGCAAAAGTTCTGTGAGGTTGTCGGAAAAAACAGCAATAGCCTCCTGGTCTGCCTGATCCTTTAACTGGGCACGGAGTTCATTTTCCAGCGAGGGCGCAAGCAGCCTCTTGTAACTGTCAGCAGCCGCAAGTTGGAGCTGTTGGTCAGCAACGCTATTTCGCCTTGCATATCTGGTATGCAATAACTCCATGGCGATTTGCTCCGGCGGGCGGATGGTGAGGCGGAGAATCTTTTCCTGTTCTCCCCTGAACATTGCCAGCAGGCGATGGCCTGGTATCTTTACGGCGGGTTCCTGGCGATCGAAATAATCTTGAAACTTTTTACCGTTCTCTCTGTTTTTTTCTATGACGCGTGAAGTGATGATCGCTTTGGTGGCAAACAACTGCCTGAGTTTGTTCCTGGTGCCGCTGTCTTCGCTCATCCATTCAGCAATAATATCCCGGCTGCCGGCCATGACATCTTCTGCGATGAGCAGACCATGCTCCTGGTTTAAAAAAGTTTCCGGTCGAGGAATATCAGACTGTTGGTTGAACAAGGCCCTAGCCATAGGCTCCAGCCCTTTTTGTCTGGCAATGGCAGCTTTGGTTTTACGTTTTGGCCGATGGGGAAGATAGACGTCTTCCAGTTCGCTTAGAGTTTGTGCCGCCTCAACAGATGCACAAAGGGCAGGGTTGAGCAATTCTCTTTCCTTGAGCGAATTGAGGATATTTTCGCGTCGTTTATTGAGCTCTTTGACCTGTTCAAGGCGATCACGGATGGCAGCAATCTGAATCTCATCGAGACCACCTGTCGACTCTTTTCGGTAACGGGCTATAAAGGGCAGGGTTGCTCCGCTGTCAAGCAGTTCGCACACTGCGCTTACCTGGCCCTGTTTTATGGTCATTTCACGGGCAATGTTGGTGGTGTAGTTCTGCATAACAGTATGTTTTTGTGTGTGAAATTAGAAGAAGTTCGAAAAACGGCGACTGGCAGGTTCCGTACAAATGGTGGATATGATGAGGCACACCTTTCTATGGTCACGGAATTATGCCTTTACCCCGCCCTCCTTGTATTGTCAACCGGCAACAGATCGTGTATAGTTTTCTTCCAGCCAAAAAATGACAGCCGCCGGCTGACTTATTTTCCCCCCTACAGAATTGATCAGGTGAACGCATGAAGCAACCGTTAAGCAAAAAGACGAAATTTATTTTTATTACCGGCGGTGTCCTCTCCTCTTTAGGAAAGGGCCTGTCTGCAGCTGCCATTGGATCGTTGCTCGAGTCCAGAGGGATGACAGTTACCTTCCAGAAGCTGGACCCCTATATAAATGTAGATCCTGGAACCATGAATCCTTTTCAGCACGGGGAGGTCTACGTTACCGACGATGGTGCTGAAACCGATCTGGATATGGGGCATTACGAGCGCTACACCAATGCAGTGATGGCCCAGAAGAATAATTATACTTCAGGTCGGATTTATTATTCCGTGATCATGAAGGAGCGTCGTGGAGAGTATCTTGGCGGTACGGTGCAGGTTATTCCCCATGTCACTGATGAAATCAAAGAAGCTGTCCTTCAGCTCGATGGCTTGGTGGATGTCGCCATTATTGAGATTGGTGGTACTGTGGGCGATATCGAAGGATTACCTTTTATAGAGGCAATTCGCCAGCTTCGTTCAGATCTTGGCAAGGAATATTCTTTGTTTATTCATTTAACTCTGGTGCCCTATATAAAGACAGCGGGTGAGGTCAAGACCAAGCCCACCCAGCACTCGGTAAAAGAACTACTCGCGTCCGGTATTCAGCCGGATATTCTCATGTGCCGTACCGAAGCACCGCTCACCGACGACCTGAAAAGAAAGATCGCTTTGTTTTGTAATGTAGAAGCAAAGTACGTTATTTCCGTGGTGGATGTTGATAATATTTACGAAGTGCCTTTAAAGCTCCACGCCGAAGGGGTTGATGACAGGATTCTGGAAAAACTTGGCATCTGGACCGGTGCGCCCAATGTGAAACCTTGGGAAGACCTGGTTCATAAAATCAAAAATCCCAAGCACACTGTTACCATAGGTATTACTGGTAAGTATGTTGATCTCACCGAATCCTACAAGAGTCTCCATGAAGCTCTGGTGCATGGAGGTATCGGCAATGATACCAAGGTTGAACTGGAGTATATCAGCGCTGAAGATCTCGAAAAGAATCCTGATGATTCGAGTTTGAAAAGGTGCGACGGCATTCTGGTTCCAGGTGGATTCGGTAGCCGAGGTATGGAAGGGAAAATTCGGGCTATCACCTATGCCAGGGAAAATAAGGTGCCTTTTTTGGGTATCTGTCTTGGCATGCAGCTAGCTGTGGTTGAGTTTGCTCGCAACATTGCAAAGATTGCTGATGCCCATTCGGTTGAATTTAACAGTGCTACTACCAACCCGGTTATTTATTTGATGACGGAATGGTACGACTTTAGAACTGGGAAAACAGAAACCAGAGATGAGCATTCGGATATGGGCGGTACACTCCGTCTTGGCGCGTACCCATGTGTTCTGCATGAAAACACCCATGCTGCGGATGCTTACCAGCAGGAAGAGGTTAGTGAGCGGCATCGTCATCGATATGAATTTAACAACGACTTTCGTGAACCACTGGAAGAAGCCGGGCTGGTCATCAGCGGGACTTCACCGGACAATACCTTAGTTGAAATTGTTGAAATTGCTGATCATCCTTGGTTTCTCGGCTGTCAGTTTCATCCTGAATTTCAGTCCAAGCCTATGCGACCGCATCCATTGTTCAAGGCCTTTATCAAAGCGGCTTTGGACAATAAAAAATAGTTACTTTGTTGGATAAAGACAGTCAATTATGAAAAACGTCGTTTTTAATCCTTTTGCAGGGAAAACCATTAGTATTGGTCCATGTCAACCGTTGCTGCTTATGGCTGGGCCATGTGTGTTGGAATCACCGGAGTTGGCCTTGGAAATTGCCCAGGAAATGAAGAGTATTACCACCCGGCTTGGTATTTCCTATGTTTTTAAGGCTTCATTTGATAAAGCAAACAGAACCTCTCTGGATTCCTTTCGTGGCCCAGGTCCGGAAAAAGGGTTGCGCCAGCTGGGGCAACTCAGGGCAGAGATGGGCATCCCTGTGGTTTCTGATATTCATGAACCCGCCCATGCAGAGCTTGCTGCTGATAGTCTCGATATCCTGCAGATACCTGCTTTTTTATGCCGGCAAACAGACTTGCTGGCAGCAGCGGCAAAAACCGGCAAGGTGGTCAATGTCAAAAAAGGACAGTTCGTAAGCCCATGGGACATGGAGCATGTAGTCAATAAACTGCGAGGCTGTGGCTGTGAGAAAATTCTGCTCACCGAACGGGGTGCCAGCTTTGGCTATAACAACCTGGTGGTTGATATGCGATCTCTACCGGTGATGCGTTCCCTTGGCTGTCCTGTTGTTTTTGATGCTACCCACTCGGTGCAGCTGCCGGGAGGAGCCGGCAAGTCTTCCAGCGGACAGCGAAATTTCATCGCTCCATTGACAAGGGCTGCCATGGCCGCAGGTATAGACGGTTTGTTTATGGAAGTCCACCCTGACCCTGACAAGGCCTTGTGTGACGGACCTAACTCGCTGCCGCTTGAACATGTTGAGCCATTGTTGACTGAACTGCTGAAAATTCGTAACGCAGTCGAAGGAGTTGCTGATGATATCTGATGGTTGTTCGCCGGCTAATCCAGGTGACTATCCTTCGGATTGTCAGCTCACAGAAGCACTGCGGACCAGAGCAATGAAACGGAACGCCCCCGTTGAGAGAACTAAAGAGTGGCAGGCTGCGCTGGGACAGGCGCAAAAAGTCAAATTGCTGCTGCTTGATGTTGACGGTGTCTTGACCAATGGTTCCCTTGTGTATACGGGAAGTGGAGAAGAGGCCAAGTGTTTTCATACCCAGGATGGACTTGGCATCAAGCTACTGCAGGAGAGTGGGATTGAAGTTGGTATTATTACTGCCCGTAATTCATCGATTGTTGCCCGGAGAGCGGAAGAACTCAAAATAACCCATGTGTATCAGGGGAAATTTGATAAGCTTTCGGTATATGAAGAAGTGTTGAAAAAGACAGGCCTTCGTCCAATGCATACTGCTTACATGGGCGATGACTGGGTTGACCTACCGCTTTTGAATAGGGTCGGATTTGCTGCCGCTCCTGCCAATGCGAGGGTGGAGATCCAGCAGCGGGTCCATTATCTTACCAAACGTAACGGTGGTCAGGGAGCCGTCCGTGAAGTTTGTGACCTTATCATGGAGTCACAGGGTACCTATCAACAGATGTTTGCCAGGTTTGACAGATGATGAAAAAACCGCGCGACCTGCTCTGGGTGGTGCCACTTGTCTTGTTTGTCACCAGTCCCGTTTGGCAACCTGTAGTGGCTGATTTTCTGAAACCACGTGGTGAGTTTGGTCAGCAGCAAGTTGGCGGTCAGGCTACGAATTCTCAACAGTTTCAAATGGATACGATTACGATCACCTTGACCAGTAACGGTAAGGAAGAGTGGTTGATCAACGCAGAACGTGCAAAAACGGGGAAAACTGATCGTATCATCGAGATGGAAGTCGTGAATGCCCGCTACATTGGGAAGGACAAAGCACCAACCCATATTGTTAGCCGTCAAGGGCAATACTTCATCGATGACCGGCATCTTATCCTCATTGATGATGTGGTGATCAGCAAACCAGAGACCAAGGAGGTGCTGTATACAGATCTCCTCCATTATTACGATGCTACGAAAATGGCCGTCAGCCCTGGTAATGTGGACTTACAAGGTCCCGGCTTCAGGCTTGAGGGAGGGCGGATGGACTATGATCTCTCCACCGATGGATACGATTTCAGCGATCGGGTGAAAGTTGAGCTGTAATGCAATCGCGGCATGGATAGGATTTCGGCAAGTGTGTTAGCAACGATTAAGCAGGCAAAGAGAGACAGGAAAAACGATGTTCCCGGCATGCTGTAACTCCACAAAGAGGAGTTGAATGCTGAAAAAATGCACAGCAGTGAGTATTTTTTTGAGGAACTCGGCAATAAATAACAACGAAACAAAACAGGACCTTTTGCATGATAAAAATCAACGAACATTACTTAAAACTGCAGGCATCGTATCTTTTTTCCAACATTGCCAAGCGAGTGGCCGCCTTTCAGGAAAATAATCCTGATAAGGACGTGATCAAACTCGGTATTGGTGATGTTACCAACCCGTTGCCTGCTGCCTGTGTGAAGGCTTTTCATGATGCTGTTGATGAAATGGCAACCGAAGCGGGCTTCCGTGGGTATGGCCCGGAGCAGGGGTATGATTTTTTGCGTGAAACAATCGTTGCCAATGATTTTCAGGCCCGCGGTGCTGAAGTCAATAGTGATGAGATTTTTGTTTCCGATGGTGCCAAATGCGACTCTGGTAATATTCAGGAGATTTTTTCTCTTGATACGCGGGTGGCTATCCCGGACCCGGTGTATCCTGTTTACCTTGATACCAACGTGATGGCAGGACGAACCGGTGGCTATAATGATGACCGCTATGACGGGATTGTCTACCTGGAGTCGACCAGGGAAAATAACTATGTCCCTGATCTGCCCCAGGAGCAGGTGGACATGATTTATCTCTGTTTTCCAAATAACCCGACCGGTTCAACTATTTCCAAGGAGCAGCTGAAGGTATGGGTTGATTATGCAAGGGATAACAAAGCGCTTATTTTGTTTGACGCCGCCTATGAAGCCTTTATCCGTGATGAAAGTCTTCCCCATTCCATTTATGAAATAGAAGGTGCGCGCGAGGTCGCTATCGAATTTCGCAGCCTTTCAAAAACAGCAGGATTCACCGGGACCCGCTGCGCCTATACTGTGGTGCCGAAAGAGTGCATGGCATATGACCAGAAAGGAGGCCGGCACGCATTGCACGCTCTTTGGAATCGGCGTCACTGCACCAAGTTTAATGGGGTAAGCTACCCTGTACAGCGTGCAGCCGCAGCTGCTTTCTCTGCTGAAGGCAAGGTGCAGACCAAAGCGCTGATAGATGGGTACCTGGAAAATGCCAAGATCATTGGCAAAGCCATCGGCCAGCTGGGATTTGAATATGTTGGCGGAGATAATTCGCCGTATATTTGGATTTGGGGTGATCGTGATTCCTGGGACTTCTTTGACTTGTTGCTCGATAAAGCCGGGGTTGTTTGTACCCCTGGAGCAGGCTTTGGAAAATGTGGCCAGGGCTATATCCGTATCTCAGCCTTTAACTCCCGTGAAAATGTTATCACAGCTATGGATCGTATCAGTAGTGCCTTAAGCTGATTTTTTTCGGTGGCAGCCATGTGGTGGCTGTCACCGTCCCCCTCTTGGCTGTTTTTCTTTGTTCGTCCTGTGTTTCTTCTTGTTGTCGCCAGGAAATTCCTTTTTTCTATTTTTTTACAGGTCCAGAAGTCTGGCCCCATTTTCTCTGGTGATTGCAGAGAAAACCTCCGGTGGGAGATTGAGCTTTCTGAGCATGTTTAAGCTGGTTTGCTGGTCAGCCCATGGTGAATCCGAGCCGAAAAGGATGTATTCCTGTGGATGGGAAAGGAGCATCTTTTTGATGTAATCCTGCTCCAGAAAATCAAGGGCAAAGGAAATCTCCATATATATTGGTTTGCCGATCAGCTTGGCATTGACGTCGTCCCATTCTTCCCAACCACCTAAATGGGTGGTGACAAGTTGTAAAGTAGGGAATTGGCGAATGACATTGAGGATGCGTTGTGGATCGGCTCTTCTGATTCTGGGGTAGGCTATATCGTAACCGGTATGCACCACTACCAGCAGCCTTAGTTCCGCTGCCTGTTGGTAAAGTGGAGCCAATGCCTGGTCATCGAGAAAAAAATCCTGATAATAGGGGTGCAGCTTGATTCCTTTAAAGCCAAGTTCATGGATCTGCTGTAGTCGCGATTGGATTTCCGGATCAGCAGGATGGATTGAAGGAAAGGGGATAATCCGTGGGGATCGTATGGCCAGAGACCAATCCAAAATAGGCTGGAACTGCTGGGGACGAGTGGCTATGGAGCAGATAACCGACGTCTCGATCTCTGCCTGATCCATGGCTTGGAGCAGATTGGCAATGGTACCGTTAAGAAATGCCTTGATATTGCCGCTTTTTTCCAGAGAGGCGATGGCGCCGGCAGCAATGGCATCAGGAAATGCGTGGGTATGAAAATCGATGATTTTTGTCATGGCTGCATTTTACCCATTTTGATCAATTCCCGAAAAAATAAAGACCGAATTTGAGAATAACGAGTGCATACAGTCCGGCAAAGACATCATCGAGCATGATGCCTAACCCACCATGGATATGACTGTCAAACCAACCTACCGGAAAGGGTTTAAGTATATCAAAAATACGGAATAGAATAAAGGCAAGGAGGATCGGTATTGGTTGGAACGGGATGGTAGCCAGGGCAATCAGCTGGCCTACAATTTCATCAATCACAACCAGGCCGGGGTCGCCATGGTCGACAATCTTTTCGGCTGCTCCGGCAGAGATAACACCTAGAACAAATAAAATGGCAACGCCAAGTAAATAGGTGGGCAGCGGCAGCCGATAGAGCAGCAGCCATACAAATACACCAACCGCAGACCCCCATGTTCCAGGTGCTTTGGGCAAGTATCCGCTGTAGGCCCCTGTGGCGATAAACATGAACACTTTATCCATTTACTTGTCCGTCAAAAAAGAGTTGAGCCGGCAGTCCCGTACAGCAGCATACACCGTTTGCAAAGCGATGCCATGTTGTCGGGCCACCAGCAGACATGCTTCGTACTCAGGAGAGATTTCTACCCCAGAGGGTCGATGAATCTTTTTAGCCTTTAATGGGCCCCAGGGCGTATCCACGGTTACCGGCTCCCGCATCAGGGTTGACCGGCTTTCTCGGCGACAACGAATGCCGATGGTGCTGGTTTCCGTGAACAGACAGTTTTTCAGCTGAAGCGTGTCGGCAGGGGAGCAGACCACCCGCACAAGGAAGCCGGGTCGGCCTTTTTTCATCTGTATGGGGATCAGGCAGACATCAAGGGCACCTGCATCCATCAGCAGCTGACTGGTATGGGGCCACAGTTCAGGGTTCCAGTCGTCAATATGGGTATCAAGGATATCAACCTGCTGCGACTCCATAACGTCCAAGGCTTCACCAACCTGGATTCGCAACAGGTTGGGGCGGGAATCTGCCCGCTGCATGGTTCCGGCACCATAGGCGGTTTTTTGGAGGATCATAGCCGGCATTTGGCCAAAGCCTGCTGCCAGTTCCGTTACCAGAGCTGCGCCGGTGGGAGTGACCAATTCCTGTTGCAGAGATTCACCGTATACGGGTACGTCTTTGAGCAGTTTGCATACTGCCGGTGCGGGCAGAGGTATTTCGCCATGCGCGCACTGTACCCAACCTCCGGGCATGGGTAATGGAGAGCAGGTAATCTCCGCCGGACCCAGAAAATAAAAACCGGCTACCGCGCCAACGATGTCCACCAAAGCGTCCACTGCTCCAACTTCATGAAAATGAATGGTTTCAACTGTGGTTCCATGGACTGCCGCCTCTGCTTCTGCCAGACGATGAAACACTGCCTTTGCCTTTTTTGATATCGCTGGTTCCAGGCTGGAGGCTTCCAGAATCGAGTTAATATCAGCAAGGTGCCGGTGAGGATGGTGTTCATCGGTGGTGACTTTCACACGACATGCAGCAAAACCTTGGATTTGGAGGTGCTCAATATTGAGCTCAAATCCCTTTATGTTGAGCTGTTGCAGGGTGTCTTGGAGTAGCTTTTGCGGGACACCTGCGTCAAGCAGGGCACCAAGTAACATGTTGCCGCTGACACCGGAGAAACAGTCGAGGTAAATGCGCTTCATCATGTGAACAGGTCGCCAGGTACAATAGTGGTCCCGCAAAGACAGGCCTGGACGCTCATCCGTTTTTTTCCTTCCGGTTGGATTTCACGGATACGGAGATAATCGCTGCCTGTGGCAATGAGCAGTCCCTGGGCATCAGCCTGGCAGACCGTTCCAGGAGCCTCGGTGGAACTTTTTGCCACCAGCTCCGGTGCGAAGAAACGGAATCGTTTGTCGTTTAAAAAGCCGTAGGCAGACGGCCAGGGGTCGAGTCCACGGATGATGCAGTGAATACTTTCCGCTGTTTGCTGCCAATCAATATGTCCTTGTGCTTTGCTCAGCATAGGGGCATGGGAGGCTTTAGTGTTATCTTGAGGAATTGGTGACAGTTGCCCCAGCTTCATCAGCTCGACCGCCTTGGCAAGTGTCCGGCCACCAAGATGGGCAAGCTTATCAAACAGGGTGCCTGCGGTGTCGTCTTTTTCAATAGGAATGGCGACCGGGTAAAGAATATCACCTGTATCCATTCCCTCATCCAGCTGCATGATGGTCACACCGCTTTCTTTTTCGCCGTTGAGTACAGCCCACTGAATGGGGGCAGCGCCCCGGTACTTCGGCAGCAGTGACCCATGGACGTTGATAGCTCCCATGGGGGGCAAGCGCAACAGTGATGCGGGAAGGATTTTGCCATAGGCGACAACAACAATCAGGTCTGGCGCGATTTCTTCAACCTGTTTGAAAAATACATCAGTCTTGATGTTGTCCGGCTGCAGTACAGACAGGCCTGCCTCTGTTGCTGTAACCTTGACAGGAGGCGGCTGCAATTTTCGGCCTCTCCCTTTTTTTTTGTCCGGTTGACAGACAACGGCAACGACCTGATCCGGACCGTCGAGCAAAGCCTGCAGGGAAGGGACCGCAAAATCAGGGGTGCCCATAAAAAGTATGCGTAAAGGGGAGGTCATAAAATAGTGGATAGGTAAAGATGGAGAGAAGCTTGTTTACAGCATATGCAGCCAGTAGAGACGCTTGCCTTATGCCTGCTGATGAAGGATTTTTCTCAGCTTTTTCTTGTACAGGGTGCGCTTGAGGGAAGAGAGCCTATCTATAAAAAGGGTGCCACGTAAATGATCCACTTCATGTTGGATGATGCGTGCGAATCGGTCTTCAGCATCAAATTCTAAGGGATTACCGTCGATGTCTTTGGCTGTGACATGAATTTTTTGGAATCGTTTTACTTTTGCCTGGCATTCAAGCACGCTCAGGCAACCCTCTTCATCGACAATACTGCCTTCACCATCGGAGATAACAGGGTTGACAAGGACTAAGAATTTTTTTTCGTCAGGGATTTCCGAGCGATCAACAAGTGCAACCTGCTGCGCTACGCCAACCTGATTAGCCGCCAACCCGACGCCTGGCGCATCGTACATGGTTTCGCTCATATCCTGGACAAGTTTTTTCAACTCATCGTCAAACACGGTGATTTCTTTTGCTTCTTCGCGGAGTACAGGGTGGGGATAAGTAATAATTTCTAGGAGTGCCATTGGATTGTGGGGGAAGAATTTCTACGTTACTGCTTTAGTTTTTTGGAGAAAAACAGGTGTATATATTGCCATCGTGTCTTATATGTAACCATTTTCCCCGGCGCTGTAAAGCCAAGAGAGGCAATGGAAAGGATGGCAGGGGCAGCCGCTTGTCTTCCTGGTTATAATTGTGTAGGGTTTGAGCCCTTTTGAAAGCAGATGAGAGAATGTATGGTACAAAAAGAAAATTTGAAACAAGGGCTGGAATTACTGAAACAACCAGTGCTGCCACTGGTCTCAATGGTAGAGTTTTTTCTGCTGACCGGAGATTTTGCAACCGTTGCCGAGATAGTAGAACAACTGCCTGACCCTATTGAAACTGCGTATGCCCGTTATGACCAACCGGCAGAACTGCTCAAACCCTATCTTGAGCAGTTGGAGACGCTGTTGGCACTACAACAGGGGGCTGAGCCATCGTGGCCGGTAATTACAGAGAACGGGGAAGAGGTAGACCTGACAACCGCTAGGACAGCCTTGGTCGATCAGAAGATCCTGACCATGGAGCTCGAGGCGATTAACAGCGCACTCTGCGGGCCATGTGGGTGCACGCTGTGCTGCGTTGGTCCTGACCGGGATATGGAACAGGCTTTTTTTGAGATCCCGCTGCGCGAGAGCGAAGTTGATTTGTTTGCAGTGGAGAAGATTGAAACAGTTGCTGCAAAGCAATGTAATGCCATGGATGAACCTCCTCTCCAGGTTGAGGGGACAGATTTCTTTGCACGTACAACTTCAGCGCTTGTCCATTGGCAAAAGGGGTGGAGCCTTATCCTGCCGAAAATGAGTAGTTGCCCCAATCTTGAATCGCAAACCGGTCGATGCACTGTGTATATCGATCGACCGAAGGTCTGTCGAAGGCCACAAATATTTTCCTATATTTTGGAACCTGTTACCGGTGAAGATGGGGAGATCATTGCTCAACGGTTGCGCAGGACGTTGCTGGCAGTTATAGATTGTCCGTATGTAGAGGTGTTGCAGGAAGAAATTGCGGCCTATGCTGCGGCCTGTGAACTCAATTTGGTGATCAAGCGTAATAAAGGCTGAAGCGTAACTACTCAAGGGGGTGATACCTCTTTGATTTAGTATACCTAACACCTGTAATTGCTTACAGGTCATCAAGTTTTTTGATCCAAATTTTATAGAAAAAAACTATCATGAGTTTTGTTGAAATACTATATATTGTCTTGTCCTATTGCATTGGTGCCATACCTTTCGGTTTATTGGTATCTCGCGGCAGCGGTATTAATATTCGTGAGCAGGGAAGTAAAAATATCGGTGCTACCAATGTAACACGTTTGCTTGGCAAAAAAATGGGTGTAATAGCCCTTTGCGGTGACGTTTTAAAGGGGTTCCTGCCAATTTTTATCGCAACTCTGCTCATGGAAGGGAAGGCCAATGCTCATTTGGTTGTTGCCCTCTGCGGTGCTGCAACTGTAGTCGGCCATATGTTTCCCATCTATTTGGGCTTTAAAGGAGGGAAAGGGGTCGCCACAGCACTGGGCGTTTTTCTTTTTCTATCTCCGATTGCAATTCTTGGCTGTCTGCTGATTTTTGTTGTAGCAGTTTATTTTTCCGGTTTTGTATCTTTGGGCTCTTTGCTCGGTTCCGCTGCGATTGTTGGCCTGTTGCTGCTTTTGGGAGCATCCACCTGGAAGATCTTGTTAGCTGGTTTTATCGTTGTCCTTATTTGGGGAAAGCATTATCAGAATATAGGTCGTTTGCTTTCCGGTACAGAGAAGAGTTGGAAGAAAAAGAGCGAATAAGCATATGAGCCGAAGCAAGTGGGCGACGATTGAACGGGCCAGAGATATTCTCGGCCTTGGCGATGAGGCCACGTTGGCGGAAATTAAACGTGCCTATCATCGATTATCGAAAAAATATCATCCCGACAGTGTCGATGGCACGGGGCAAGGTGATGCAGACAAAATGTATCAGCTCACCGCAGCCTATGAGCAACTCATGCAATATTGTGCGGAGTACCGATTTCCTTTGACTTCTCCCGGCAGGGCCGAGGTCGACCAATATGATCCTGAGGAATGGTGGCAGGAGCGTTTTGGAGAAGACCCGCTGTGGGGGACCGGGGGCCGCAGGCGTAAATAATGCCGAAGCTGACTGTCATCGTTCCATTGCGTGTGAAATATGGTAGCAAGGGGAAAAGGGAGCTCGAGAGTGAGCCGGAAAAGGCAGTGAGCAAAAAGAGTCTGGACAAAATGGGTAACTATTCAGCAGCACCCCAACTCACCACGATTTGCCCGCCCAGCATATCAATGTATCGAAGTCGGGGCTTATCTGTTAATCGGTCAGCTTGTGAACATTTGGAGCACTGCTGAACAGTTACAGCTCGGGGTAGATTGAGAGATTTTAGATCTTCGCTGAAGAGTTACAAGAATGGAGGGTACGAGGTGTGGTATCGACCAGGAGAATAATCGCTGGGTTACAATCGACTACAATTTTATGGTGTTATTCTCGCTCTCTTTTTTTGCTTTGGAAAGGTTAGCTGCAACAGCATCATACTCAGCACAATACTCAAGCACCAGCTCTTTGCGAGCAGCAGGGCTCAGCAGCCAATAGCAGGGGCTGAGCATAAGTATTTTGATTGCTTGTTGCTGTGTCACAATCTCTTTTCCTAACCTTTCCTCTGTTACGTTAAATATATTAGACACGTTTCATAAGAACTTTTGATACATTTGTAAATTCTTTTTCCGTTTTTTTTTGAAAAAAAATACAAGCTGTTGCTTTTTGGATAGGCAGTCCTTTTCTACCTTGCTTGACAAAATCGATGGGGGTTGTTCATATGTTGTTTTTTTGTTGAGCTATGTTGTATGCGACACAGGTGTGTCGGCAGGATAATATTATTTGGAGTCATTATGCGTATTCCCGAGATAATTAAGAACTCTGAACCTCGTGTTTCTTTAGAGTTTTTTCCCCCAAAATCACAAAGTGAGTGGCCTGTATTTCTGGACATTGCAACTAAATTAAAGGCCTTGAATCCGTCGTTTGTCTCTGTCACCTATGGTGCCGGTGGCTCGACACAGGATAATACCCTGGAAATCTGTAAAAAACTGATTGAGGAATGCGGGGTTGAAGTGATGCCGCACCTTACCGGTGTTGCAGCAGATGAGAAGAAGATCGATGGTTTTCTACAAGCTCTGGCACCAATGGGTATCGATAATGTGCTGGCACTGCGGGGAGATCGGCCCGGAGATTTTTCAGGTACAGATAAAGAGCTTTTTTCAACCTTTCCCCATGCCTCTGATTTAGTAGCATATGTCCGTAAGCGTTGCCCGCAACTGGGGATTGGAGTAGCAGGTTTTCCAGAGGCGCATGTGGAATCGCCCTCCATTGCCGGGGATCTTGATGTAATGGAGAAGAAAGTGAGCAGTGGTGCGGATTTTATTATTACCCAGCTCTATTTTGATAACAGGGTCTATTTTGATTATGTGGAGCGCCTTCGGCATCGAGGAATCAACGTGCCTGTTGTTCCAGGAGTACTGCCCATACGCAATATGGGGTCTCTCAGGTTTATTCTTCAGCTCTGTAATGCCCGAGTTCCTGGACAGCTTGTGAATGCCTTGATGAAGGCAAACGATGAAGGCGGCAATGCAGCTGTTTATAAAATAGGAGTCGCCTATGCCAGGCAGCAGGTAAAAGAACTCCTGGAAGGTGGCGCACCCGGTGTTCATCTTTACACACTCAATAAGGCCGACATGTGTCTGGAGGTTATGGACGGTTTATATTAATCAACCCTGTATATTTTTCCCTTTTGATTTCCGTCCCTACTGTACTTTCTGCGCAGAGCCATTTTGCTGCATCAGGGCAGTTTTTTCTACTAACAGCTTATGGAGGCGTCTGCTCAGGAAAAAGGCAGATGCCGTAAGGCCGCAGATCAGGCCGATCCAGAATCCCTCAGGGCCCTGTTCCCTGCCACCCAGCTCCCCTAAACCCAACATATATCCTACCGGCAACCCTATACCCCAGTACGCCACCACCATTAGTACCATAGGAATTTTGGTATCCTTGAAGCCTCGCAAGGCTCCTGCGCAGTTAATCTGAATGGCGTCGGGTAGTTGAAAAAAGGCGGCAAAAATCATCAGGGATGCTGCCAATGCCTGGACGTCTGGATCCGGTGTATACATTGCGGCAATATATTTTGCCGAGGTGATAATAAACAGACAGGTGATGATCGCACAACAAAGGGCAATTGTCAGGCCGCTTTTCACTACCCTGGCCAGCCGTCTGTTTTGTTGTCTGCCAATTGTAAAGCCGACTCGTACAGTGAGTGCCATGGAAAGGCTGTATGGCACCATAAAAAGCAGAGAGGTAAAATTAAGTGCCACCTGATGGGCAGCAACGATCTCTGCTCCAAGCCTTGAGATAAGTAAGGCAATGACAGCAAAAATTGAGCATTCCACAAACAGAGAGAGCCCTATGGGGAGGCCGAGAAAAAGAAGTATGTGGATGGTTCGTATCAAGCGCGGGGCAAGGTGGTTAAAGAGGCCCAGGGAAGCTGTGCTGCGGTTTTTGCTCAACATGAAGGCCATGGCAATAAACATGGCGAGCATGGAAAGGGAGGTTGCCCAGCCGCACCCGACCCCGCCCATGGCAGGTATGCCGAATTTCCCATAGATGAATATGTAGTTGGCAATCACGTTTACCGTCAACCCTACAAACCCAGCAAACATGGAAAGTCGTGGCTTGGAAAAGCCGTCGCTCCCATTTCTCAATGCCAGGAAAAGGCCGGTTATGGGAAATCCCAGGGAAACGGCAAAGAGGTATTTTTCGGTGAGGGGGATGACAGCAGCATCCACATCCATCCATATCAGAAAAGGTGAAATAGACATGAGCAGGAACATTAATACTATCCCTGTAATTACACCGGTAAGCAGCCCTTGCTGCATTGCGGTGCGCATCCCCTTTGCATCGCTTCTGCCATGCGCTTGGGCAACAAGCGGCATAACAGCAGAAAGCAGACCAACCATAAAAAGAAACAGTGGTGTAAAAATGGAAGCTCCGACCGCCACTGCTGCCAGATCAACAGGGCTCACCCTGCCCGCCATGATGGTGTCGACAAATCCCATTGCTGTTTGCGAAAGTTGGGCAAGAATGATAGGGCCTGTCAGGCGTAATTGGCAAAGGCCTTCAAGGAGGTGGAGATTTTTAATTTTCATGATTGTTTTTAGCCCTTGGTGAACATTCTGTTCCCTTTATATCTCGTTTGCTTTCACTGTATCATCCTGAAAATAAAACTTAATTCAAAGATGGCAAAGTGTTGATGAGGACTCCGGGGTAGAGTTCGCCTTGGATGAATGAAGGAAAACGAATGTTCTGAACAAATGGGAACGCAAAAGTCAAGCCTAATACCTTGGCAGTACCACTGAAAGGAAGGAGCGAAGATGTTTTATTACTGCTGGACACTATTAAAAAACAGTTGACAATTATTTGCCTGATTAATAATTAGACATTCTAATTATTATATTTATTAAGCAAGCAGAGGTCGCAAACAGTGCAAAGAGAATCCCAGGAGCAGGCAAGGTACATATTCAAGGTTGGGAAGATGGTGCAGCATCACATCTTTTCCACCTTTGCCCGTTTGGAAACTGAAACCGAGGGCGGCGGAGGGCCGTTAGAGTTATCTGTTTCCCAGTTTAAATTGCTGATGACCGTTCGTCATCAAGGTGAGATCACGGTAAAAGAGCTTGCAGAAAAGTTAAATGTTTCCCCTCCTTCGGTCTCTGTTATGGTCGATAAGCTGGTTGATCGTAGTCTTCTGACCAGAGATCGGTCAAAACAGGATCGGCGCAAAGTCGTTATTCGGGTGAGCCCTGATGAAAAGGCATGTTTGGATGCCATGGAAGAAAAAGTGCTGCATGTGTTTACTCAGTTGTTGGAGGATGTTGGTCCTGAAATTGCCCAAAAATGGGAAGAAGTGCTGACCAAAGTCGAGCAAGTTCTGGAACCCGTGCAAAACGGGGAGTACTCAGAGAAAACCAAAGGAGAATTTCGTGAGCAATAAAGAGGAGCGTTCACCATCTATCTTTATTCGTCTGTTGGTTGTCTTGCTTGTTCTCGGTGCAGGGAGCGGCGGGTTTTTCGTTTTAAAAAAGCTGAAACAGCCGCCGCAGATGAAACCCGTCAAAGAACGTGTCCTGGCTGTAGAGGTGATGAAGGCCCAGCCAACAGACAGGCGTGTAATGCTGGGGGGATTCGGGGAGATAACAGCAACAACCAAGGTGGTGCTTTCATCTGAGGTGGCGGGCAGGGTGGTTTCCACTCATGAGCAACTGGAAGCAGGGAGGACCATTGCCAAGGGCACTGTACTGATCAATCTCGATGAGCAGGATTTTCAACTTGATTACGAAACAGCACTCTCCAGGCTAAAGACACTGAGGGGGGACCTTACCCTTGCTGAAAATGAACTGAAAAGATTAACCCAGCTTTATCGCAAAAATAAAGTAGGTACCCTGCCAAGTCTGGAGCAGGCAGAAGCGGCGGTAAACTCTATTGTCAACCAGATGCGTCAGATAGAGAAGGACCGTGATTTTGCAGAATTACGTCGTAAGCGGTGTGTCATTCGCGCTCCGTTTGACTGTCGGATTGTAGAGGTCAGTGTGGAAAAAGATGAATATGTCACCGCCGGCAAGCAACTTGTAACCATTGTTGATGACAGTACTCTGGAGGTACAGGTCGCTTTAGACAGCAGGGAGGCTGCCAACTGGCTAGAGCTGCAGGCAAAGACCAGTGGCGGGCCGGTCAATTGGTTCGGCCGACCGGAAAGCGTACCTTGCGGGATTACCTGGACCGAAAATGAAAGCCTTAGCGGCAAAGGTTGGCTTGATCGAATTGTGCGTTTTGATAAGCAAACACGAACCCTAGTGGTGGCTGTCAGGCTACAGCCAAACAGCAGTGCCCCCTTTCCTTTAACAGAAGGCATGTTCTGTAAGGTGGAGGTGCCGGGAAAGATTCTTGAGGGGGTATATATCCTGCCGCGGCAGGCGGTGACCAATGAGCATACTGTGTATACGGTGGTAGAAGAACGTCTCCGGACCTCTCCGGTTACGGTTTTACGGATGGAAGGCCACAACGCATACATCAGTGGCGGGCTTAACCCAGGGGATACCGTAATTATTACCCGCTTGGAAAATCCCCTGGAGCATTCACTTGTCAACATCTCTGTTTCTGGAAAGACCCCATGAGAAAGGTGCTTGCCGCTTTTGCGGGAAATACGGTTTTCGCCAACATTGCGTTGATCATGATTTTTATAGCCGGCGGTTTGGCAGGGGCCAATATGCTTCGCGAGTCCTTTCCTCAGTTTTCCCTGGATCTGATTTCGATTGATGTTGCCTATCCCGGGGCCGACCCTGAAGAGGTTGAAGAGGGGATCAGCATAAAAATTGAGGAGGCATTGGAGTCGGTTGAAGGGATTAAGCAGTTTACCACTAAATCCTCGGAAAATATGGCCGCTGCATCTCTCGAGGTTCAGGGCGGATATGACGTGCTTAAGGTGCTTAATGACGTAAAGTCAAAAGTGGATGCAATTTCTACCTTTCCCTTGGATGCAGAACAGCCGGTTATTACTGAAGTCCTAATGCGCGAGTCGGTGACCATGCTGGCGCTTTCCGGCAACGTGACTGAAAAACAGCTCAAACAGTGGGCCGACGAGGTCAAGGACGAGGTCAAGGCACTGCCCGGTATTTCCCAGGTAGAGGTGTTTGGTTCCAGGGATTTTGAAATTTCCATTGAGCTTGCCGAACATCGGCTCCAGCAATATGGATTGAATTTTGCGCAAGTAGCTGATGCTATACGCCGTTCCAGCCTTAATCTCCATGGGGGAACAATACGGACCCAGGGCGAAGAAATACGGGTAAGAACCGTAGGGCGTAAATATACCGGCGAAGAGCTTGCTGAGATCGTTATTTTAACCGGGGAAAATGGCGAACTTGTTCGATTGGGCCGGCTGGCGGAAATTAATGACGGGTTTACCGAGGATCCTGTTCAAGCGCTTATCGACGGGATTCCGTCGGTTTTTGTGATGGTTTTTAAAACAACGGAAGAGGATTCCCTGAAGATCTCCAATACGGTAGCCGACTATGTTGCCACCAAGCAACAGATGCTGCCGCCCGGGATATCAATGGTGGAATTTTATGATAATACCGAAATTCTCAGAGCCAGGGTGAACCTGCTGGCCAGAAACGGCATTATCGGGATGGCGTTGGTCTTTTTTCTGCTTTGGCTCTACCTGGATCTGCGGCTTTCTTTTTGGGGAGGGCTTGGTATTCCCATCTCCCTTGCCGGTGGTTTTTTTGTGCTGTGGATGATGGGTGAATCCATCAACATGATTTCCCTGTTCGGTTTCATTATGGTGCTGGGGATTGTGGTCGATGACGCGATAGTAGTAGGAGAGGCGATCTATGTGCATCGCCTGCAAGGCAAACCACCCCTCCGTGCTGCGGTAGATGGAGTGGACGAAGTCGGCATGCCGGTTATTGCTGCCATTCTCACCAGTGTGATTGCCTTTTTTCCACTTTCCCAGGTTGGCGGTGTTATGGGGAAGTTTATAGCTATTTTGCCGGCAGTGGTTATCTCCTGCCTGTTGATATCTCTGCTGGAGTGTCTTTTTCTACTACCGGCGCACCTGAGTCATTTGCCGGATATGAGCCGGCCCAAAAGATATAAAAATCCTGTATCAAGAGGGCTTGTAGGCTTTCAACAGTTCATGCAAAGGGGGATGGAGCGGTTTGTCGACGGCAAATACATGCGATTGCTCGATCATATACTGCGCTGGCGCTATGTCTCGTTGGCAACAGCCTTGTCCATTTTGCTGCTTACCTTGGGGCTGGTTCAGGCAGGGTTGGTGAAATTTCAGGTGTTTCCTAAAATTGATGGATTTGTCATTACTTCCACTGTTGAATTCCCTGATGGGACGCCTCCAGGAGTAACACTAAATGCACTGAAACGGATCGAGACTGCGTTTGTAGAGGTGGCTGATACGACACCGACACTGACTGGCGAGCCGATGATAAAAAAACGTCTTTCCCTGGTCGGGCAGACGTTGAGCAATACCATGGGCAGAGTTGGACCTAATCTTGGTTCAGTCCAGGTCCTGCTCCTTGGGTCCGAATACCGTGGGGTTCATTCCAACGATCTGATGGTGAAGTGGGAGCAGGCAATAGGTGCGATTCCGGGAGTAAAGTCACTGACCTTTGAAGGGTTGTCTGCAGGACCGGCTGGAGCGGAGATTGAAGTATGGCTTCAGGGGCATGATATGGCAGAAATCAATGATGCTGCAGACAATCTGCAGCAGGAGCTCAGCACTTTTGACGGCGTTTTTCAGGTACGTTCCGATTTCAGCCCAGGAAAGAACGAGCTGCGCCTCCAGCTCAAACCCCAGGCCCGGACGCTAGGCCTGACCGTCAATGACTTGGCCGAGCAGGTCAATGCATCCTTTTTTGGTAAAGAGGCCTTCAGGCTGCAACGCGGTCAGGACGATATTCGAGTGAAGGTGCGGTACACAAAGGATGAGCGCAGTACCCTTGCCGGTTTTGAAGCGATGCGGATCAGAACGCCCGGCGGGAAAGAAGTGCCGCTATTGTCGGTGGCTGACCTGGAAAAGGCCGCAGGGTATTCAACCATTACGCGCACGGATGGGCTGCGAAGAGTGGCCGTCACTGCGGAAGTGGATGCGAAAAGGGCTAATGCCAATGAAATTTTTGCCGAACTGGATAAAGGATATTTTCCCCGGCTTATGGAAGAGCACCCAGGCGTAAAGATATCTTTACAGGGGGCGAAAAAAAATCAACGTGAGTCGTTTGACAGTCTCAGGGTCACCTTTCCATTGGCAATCATAGGTATTTTTGTCATCATTGCCACCATCTTTCGTTCGTATATTCAGCCGATGGTGATTCTTTTTACCATACCTTTCGGGATTATCGGGGCAGTGCTTGGACATCTTGCTCTGGGCTACGATCTTTCTATAATGTCTATTTTCGGAATGGTTGCTCTGACCGGGGTGGTGGTCAATGATGCGATTGTGCTTATCGAGCGGGTGAATGAAAATGTCGCCGAAGGTATGCCTTTTCTAGAGGCTGTTAAACAGGCTGGGCGAAGAAGATTTCGGGCGATTTTTCTGACCACGGTTTCCACGGTGGGTGGCTTGGCTCCCCTGATCATGGAAACTGATATGCAGGCAAGATTTCTTATTCCCATGGCGCTGTCCCTGGCAGCAGGGGTTATGTTTGCTACCATTCTTACCCTGGTGCTGATTCCGAGCTTGTTGGTCATTGTCAATGATATGCGCAGAGGGGTGAGAAGGGTGAAAACCGGTAGCTGGCCGAAGCGTGAAGAGGTAGAGCCTGCTGCATTGAGAAGGGAAGATAGAATGGTAATGAATTGATGTTGTTATTAGTTTTTATGTCATGTGTTGCTTTTGAAAAGTCTTGGACTTGAAGGGTGCTCATGGTATGGACAGATGATTCTTAATCCCTGCGTGGGGTGGCATCCTCAACCAGGAGAGTTGGTAAACAGGAGGAATAAATGAAAAAATATATACTGGTAGTTGCCTGTTGCCTGTCGCTTGTCGGCATGAAGGCCCAGGCAACAGAAGAGCAGGTGGAAGTCCCGGATTTATCCGGGATTGAAGTGTTGAATTTGCGTACTGCCCAGGAAATAGCGCTTGCAGGCAACCCGGATATGGTCTCTGCCCAGGCAAGGATTGAGCAGGCTAGAGCCAGGGTGAATCAGGCTGTTGCCGCATGGTGGCCAAGTGTCGACCTGACCGCTGTTGGTCAGAAAGAAAGGCTTTCAGACAGCGCATACGAGACTAGTCAGGCGTTAGCCTCATTGTATGGAGCCACCGCTGATAGAACAAATGACAATTTTAGTACTGGTCTCCAGGCAACCTGGCTCCTGTTTGATGGTTTTTTTCGTAATTTTAACGAAAAAAAGGCTCGCTACGATGAAGAAGCAAACATCTCCGGATTGCTCAATTCGCAAAGGCTGTTGGTGGTATCAGTTGCAGAGGCTTTTTTGAATGCCCAGCTTGCTCAGACAAATGTTGATATTGCCAAGGCAGATAAAGCCTTTTACACACGACAATTGGAAGATGCGCAGAACCGATACGATGTCGGTGCCGGTCCCTGGGGTGATGTGCTGAATATTAAAGTGCAGTTGAACTCTGCTGAAACGAATCTGATGCTGAATCAACGAGAGTTTGAAGCGGCAGGGTATGGTTTGGCGGCTTTGATGGGTATACCTGACGCAGCCTTTCCAGACCATGTTCGGTTAGAAGCCTTGGACCGTGAATTTGTCACTGAAAATTTTGAGGAAAATGTTGAACTGCTTCTCCAAGAAGCGCTTGTTGCTCGTCCAGACGTACGTCGCCAAGAATTGAATGTTAAACAGGCCGAAGCAGGCACTGGTCTTGCTGAAGCGCCTTTTTATCCGACCGTTCAGCTTGCTGGTGCGGTGAATGGCGCCAGGCAGGGTGATGTAAGCGTTACCGGTGATGATTTTGGCAATAGCGTTTCAGTCAATATCGCCTGGAACCTTTTTGCCGGAGGAGCAGACAAGGCTCGCCTGGCTGAAGCGAAACAGGCAAAAAGAGAAGCCCGTTACGCTCTGCTTAATTTACGGAACCAGGTCGCTTCTGAAATCCGCCAGGACATTGCCCTGCTCGAAGCGGCCCAGGAGCAGGTCCGGCTACAGCGGGAAACAGTTGGTTTAGTCGAAGAAAACCGTGATCTGGCAAAAAATGAATATGAGGCAGGGGAAGCCTCCTTGGTACGGCTTAATGAGGCGCAACGGGATCTGAGCACCACCTACGGACGACTGGCACAGGCTTTGGTCGGCTACCACCGAGCCTTGCAGCGTTTGGATTCGGCAACTGGTCGTAATCTTACAGGGTTAGTTATGGAAAACGGACAAGAGTAATGGCTGCCATCGGGTCCTCAGAACTGGTTGTTGACCAATCGGCCATTGACGCCAATGGGCATGTCAACAATGTTCACTATATACAATGGATGCAGGATGCGGCAATGGCCCATTCTGCATCCTTGGGATGGCCTTATGAGCGATATGTGGAATACGGTGCGACTTGGATTATACGTTCTCATTCCATAGAATATCTGCACTCGAGTTATGCCGGAGATACATTAATCGTCTACACCTGGGTTAACCAAATTAAAAAATTCAGGTCGCTTCGTAAATTTAAGTTTTACCGGCCTGCCGATGATACAGTGATTGCCAGGGCTGAGACGCTTTTTATTTTCTGCGATATAGCAAGCGGCCGTCCCCGTTCCATTCCTCCTGAAGTGCAGCAAGTCTATAAGATGGTCAGTGAAGAAGATGAGCCATAAGCTCCTTTTTTCATGAGTGTTCGTGCTCTGCGCCGGGGGGTAAACCTGGCGCAGATCGTTTAGTCTACTCTTTCCCCATCAATCGTTTGAAGTTTGCCTCTGTTATATCGGGCGCACC
This sequence comes from Desulfogranum marinum, assembly GCF_963675105.2. Classification (NCBI taxonomy): domain Bacteria; kingdom Pseudomonadati; phylum Thermodesulfobacteriota; class Desulfobulbia; order Desulfobulbales; family Desulfobulbaceae; genus Desulfogranum; species Desulfogranum marinum. The sequence goes on along the minus strand of NZ_CAXXRO010000004.1, from coordinate 259,158 downwards.
GTAATTTCTGAACTGCACCCTGCCGTTGCTGTCCGCAACCAGAATAGTTGGCACTCCGCGAACCATATATTGCTGGGTAATTGCATTGTTTGCGTCAAAAACTGTCGGGTATGCCATGTCTGTTTTTTTCACAAACGAGCGCGCCCTCTTGATCGAATCGTTGACGGCGATGTTGATGCCGATAAACTCCATTCCCTGTTTTTTATATTTTTCTACCAGCTGGTTAATTTTTGGCGCCTCTACTTTGCAGTTAGGGCACCAGGAAGCCCAGAAAACAAGCATCACCGGCTTTTTGCCAATGATTGTACTCATGTCGATAACATTGCCGTTCAAGTCTTTTTGCTTGAACGGTTGAAGCTTTTCTCCCAGTTGTATTGCTGAAGCAAAGGCAGGGGAAATGACAAGAAAAGCGAAAAGAAAAATAAGAACACGACTTCTGCGCATGGAGTTATCCTCGTTTCCTAGTAGTTGGTGGTAGATGAAACAAAATGATAGGCATCAAATAAAAAGCATTCCAGCTTTTATGAAAAAATATTCAGCCAGGGCAATCATGATAAAGCCCATGGCTTTTTTAATTGTGGCCATCCATGAGCCTGATTTTGGAATGGCTGCCAGTATGCTGGAAAAGGTACCGACTCCAATGAGTATTGTCCCCATGCCAAAAGAAAAAATAAAGAGCAGCAGGCCACCAGTTAAAATGTTTTGAGTGGTTGCCACGTAAGCAAGTAGTACCCCCAGAACTGGAGCTGTGCATGGACCTGCAACAAATGCCGATAAAATACCCGCAAAAAACACGCCGAAAAAACCCTTGGTCTTGGCGGTAATGTTATGGCTGAAGTAGGGCATGGTAAAGACATCGAGCATGCCGAGGCCGAAAAGGAGGATAATATTGCCCACCAGGAGAAAGGTCAGCGGGTGGCTGTTTACTGTCCCGAAAAAACGGCCGGTTGCAGCAGCAAAAATTCCCAATCCGGCATAGGTGATTGCCATGCCGAAAACATAGGTAACTGACAGTAAAAAACCTCTGACTCTCGATCCACCGATATTTGAATGGCCGACCACTCCGGCAGTAATGGGGATCATTGGATAGATACAGGGGGTGAGGCTTGCCAGTAACCCGCCCAGGTAGGCTATGCCAATGGAGAGTAGCAGTGATGTCTGGAGCGTTGTTTCAAGTTGACTTAAAAAATGTTCCATGGCTCTATTCGTAGGTAAGGGTATTCACTGTATGGGAATGGTCTTTTGAGACAGGGTTGTGTTTTGATTTCCTTAGCATTAATGATAATCATTCCATAATAATCTGTTGCAAGTGAATGTAAAGGGCAGGACGGCAATAGAGGTGCGGCTAATGGGCTGAGTAAAGGAGTTTTAGATGGAAGTTATTGGAGTTCGGCTATCCAACTGTCTGGTAATGTTAGTTTTGATGTAACAGGGGCAAGCTGAGGATATCCTGTTGCCCCTGTTTATATGGCAGGGTTGACCGGGGGCTTGATGTATTCAAGCCGTTTAGAAAGTGTAATGAAACATAAGAGAGGCTACGGGATAGTATTGAAAATTGTCTAAATCTTCTTCAATGGCCTTTTTTTCATGCTCAAGGGCCTGTAAGATGATTGGATTGTCAGTGTATGCGTCAAGTGGTGGTGCTGCTGCTAGCGTTAAGCTGGAGACCGTTGGTGCGCCTTGAAAAAGCACTCCCATCTCAAAGGAAACCCCCCAACCTCTTTCCTGCTCTACATTGCTGTTCCAGCCGATACCTACATAAGGGGCAAAGGTGTTGAACTCTACTGTGCCATTGAGCTTGATGGAGTCTTTTAAGGGATCAACAACGCTGCTGTAATTTGAGGGAATTGTGCTGTCTCCCCAGAATTCTTCTCGAGGAGAACCGGTCAGGGCAATCTCGTTGTTGTTGATGAAAACGCCACCGGTAATACGAAAACTGCCAGAAAATGGATACACATCCAGAAGCAGAGAAGCATTTTTAAACTCTGGTTCCATTTCATAATCAATGTTGGAGACAGTCGAATCAAAAGAAAATTGAAGGTAGTTGGCACCGCCCCGAAGGTGCAGTATTTCGTTTAGCCCGAGGTCGACCTCTGCTCCAATCCCTAATGTACCGGCTTTGACACCGACTCCAATGTTGCCTTGTTCTCCGGCACTGGCCTGAGAGAAAATCAAACACGTCAAACAACTTGTGAGCAGGGCGTATCTTGCTTTCATATACATTCCTTGTAGTCTTTATACATAAGAGGGTGAAGAGTTGGAACTACAGGGGCATGCACATTGTGAGCCAAGATGAAGTCGTTGTTTTTCTGTTGTAATTTTAGATGGTTAAAAAAAGAAAATTCGCAGGTAGTTTAAAAAGAGAGGAACTTGTCAATTTTTCGTCAAATTCCACCCTGTCTGCTTTCTCTGCGGAAGATGAGCAGAAGCAGGGGGGATGTATCAATCCTCTGGTGAGCATTTTGTTAATTTTGAACTTTATTCATTTTAACGCATGACTTTGAAATTAGGTGTTTTCAAAAATGGCAAAATGCTCATGAGTAATTCGGGTGGCCCTGTTCTTTTCCTATAAGTGCCGCGCCAATGGCGTTGCCCACTTCAAAATGTTCAGGAAAAGTAACTGTGGTGTGCAGACGTTTGGCGATTTCAGGAAGAAAATATTTTGCTGCGGCGCCAATGCCTATTATGGGGAGATCCAACGAAAAGTGAATGGAAAAGAAATCGCTACTTTTTTTGTTGAGCAGCACTGCGGCCTGCTCCATGGACCATGTGGTGCGCGCCAGATAGGTCAGAATTATTTTTTCAATCGCATTGCCGGCTGTGGTAACTGACTGCTTGCAGAAAACTTCCGGTGACAGACTCATTTCAGCGGCCAGTACTCTGGCTCCTGCCTGGCTTGCAGCTGCATTACCGATGGAAAGAAGGCCCATGGCATGCAAAGCATCTGTTGGCGTAAACCCAGCGAGAATAACATGCTGGTCATAGGCAAGTCGTTCAAGTTTTTTTTCCAGAGCAATACCCTGGATGCCTGTTGCCATCTCAATCTTACTGGGGCTGGCAGGTCCATTAGCCGCCAAGTATTGGACAACAGGGTCTGCGAGCTGCTGGTCCTTGTTTGTTTCCACTGGAAGAACCAGGTAGGCATCTTTACCGGTCTTGAGCCACTGCTTAGGATCAGGCAGGTCTGGGGTCATTGCCAGTGGTTGTACCCGGTAAGGGTGGAGCGAAATCTCTCCTTTGCGGTCGCACTTGATATGACTATCACCGCCTCCGGCTGCGGTGTACATGTCTACGGCATCAACATGGGTGCGCCATTGCCCTATGCGGCACCCTTCCTTGCTCATGGTTGGTGCGCCGTCTTTGACCAGGCAGATGTCGGTTGTTGTCCCTCCGATGTCAACGATCAATGCTGTTTTATGTTCACTTGCTGCACCGAATCGTGCAGTGGCGGCAGGACCGCTGGCCATAGTGACTGCAGCGCGCGCAACAGTTTTTTCCAGAGAAGCACCTGTCCCGTCGCCGCATATAATGGTAACCGGACACTCCAGGCCAAGGGCGAGCATTGCTCGCTGGATGGATGACAGAAAGCTGACCATCAGCGGCTGAAGTTTGGCATGGAGGCAGGCTGTTGCAGATCGTTCAAGCATTCCAGGGTGGGTGGAAACCTGGTGTGAACAAAAAACAGGCTTTCCAGGGTCCACAAGTGATATGGCTTTTTCCGTTACAAGCTCATGGGTAGGGTTTTGAATCGACATGGCACCGCACACCGCATAGCTGTCAACTTCGTTGCGCAAACCCTGCAGCATGTCTACCAACTCTTCCATGTCAAGGGGCTGGTCTTCCTCTCCGGTAATTGTATGGCCACCCTTGAGAAAGATGTTGGCAACTATGGGAAGTTTAAAATGGCGTACATGGCCCAGGACAAACAGTGCCACCCGTGCCCCATGCCCTTCCACAACTGCATTGGTTGCCAATGTAGTGGAGACCGCAAGCTGGGTAACAGATTCCGGCGCAATGTCTGCGGCAAAAAGCTTGGTAAGCGCTTTGGCAACGCCAATACTTAAATCATGATGGGTGGTGCGTTCTTTAGCCTGTTGGGCAACCTTTCCCGTTGCCGTGTCCAGGAGGACCGCATCGGTAAAGGTCCCTCCGGTGTCGATGCCAATACAGTATGTACTCATGGTATGAAATGGGGTTGTTGATAAGCTTTGAAAAAAGATTTGTTACTACTCAACATAAAAGGTGACAACTCACGGGTATGTAAATCCCTGGTTTCACTAGTTTCAAATCTGTAACTGCTCTCAGGTTGCCAAGATTTGGGTAAGGGCGATTGGCAGCTATAGCCCCTCTATGCGGACAATCGTGATCACCCGAAGATGGGTGACCTGTGAGCAATTACCATAAAAGAACGGTTGATACCACTCTTACGGTGGATGCGCAAGCGAAGGATGGAATGAGACTGCCGGTGGCGGGGAAATTTTGCGGACGGAATCAAAAGCAAAAAAAAGCCCGGTCAATAAATGACCGGGCTAAAATTGGCTCCTTGGGAGGGACTCGAACCCCCGACAAGGTGGTTAACAGCCACCTGCTCTACCAGCTGAGCTACCAAGGAACAAATGTTTGATGCTGCAAACTGTCAAATTGTGAGTGGGGTATATATCCCGACAGAGAGAGAACGTCAAGAGAAAAAATGCTTAGCTATTCATAAAAATCAATTTTTAGTTCTGTGCAGGTTGGCTTTAGCCTGAAAATGAAAGGATATTTATGTCTGTAAAGTTTAGGGAATCTCATATTATCAGGGCTTTACCAGATATTTTCGCTAAGGGCGCTTCCATAACAGGCAATGGGTGAGCGCAGGAGGGCTTTTTCTCTTTGTCATCTGCTGAGTATTTAGTGCTGGGTGGGGAAGTCAAGGCTTCCCTCGGGGGGAGCTGCAGTTTAATTATCACCGGTAACCACTTATTGTATCCCTGCAGATAGCATTTGTGAAAAGCTGACTCGATTTGTTGAATCATTTTGAGCAAAATGTGTATGAGCTGGCTAAAGAGACCCTGAAATCGTATGTGGGGCAATAGGGCAAGCCGGCCAGTTTTAAAAAGAGCGAGGATGTTTTCTACAGGTTGCATTCAGTCCAGTCAAAAAAATGAAATAAGTTAGCTTAAAATGCTTGCAATCTTTTTCTCAACAGAGTAGATAAGCGGGGCTCTCAGTGAACAGCACTTCGAGTCGGGGCGTAGCGCAGCCTGGTTAGCGCGCCTGCCTTGGGAGCAGGAGGCCGTAGGTTCGAATCCTACCGCCCCGACCATTTATAAGTAAAAAAGCCGAACAGTTACATGCTGTTCGGCTTTTTCTTTTTTGTGGAAATTCGAGGCAGGGTGTCGCTTGTTCCAGTTTTTTGTGTTGATGATTATTTCCTGTAATATCAACGTGTAAGTGGTGATACTGCTTGTGGGCCTATTAGTTTGAGACCTCCTACCCCGCGACCCCAAGTAGCAGGGGAGCTAATTTTCAAGTAGTGTTTCCCGGTTCAGTAATCTCATACCCGATAGATTTGTAGCCACTGAGTCTTCTTTTATACATCCTTGCAAGCATTGGTATTGACTCGTCCAGGTAATCATAAATACGCACTTCCTTCTTCCCATCATACTGACGGTGGAGTCGCCCTGCGTATTGTTGAATCGTTCCTTTCCATGAAATAGGGAGAGCTAAAAACAAGGTGTCGAGCCTTGCATCATCAAAACCTTCACCAATATAACGGCCAGTTGCGAGGATAATACGCTCATCATCTTTATCGATATTTTTCAGTTGTTCGTAGGCAGAATCTCGTTGCTTCTTGCTCATTCCACCTTTAAGGATGACGATGTTTTTCACTTTACCTTCTAAAAGATCCGCTATGATTTGAAGGTGCTCAGTTCTTTCTGTGAGTAACAGGGGAGAGCGGTTACTTTTAAGCGATTCAAGAATATCTTCGCAGATCAAGTCATTCCTGGTTTTATCGGCAATGAGTTTTTGATAAATTTCATAGAGAGCTGGTTGTTCATTTTCAAATGGGACATGGAATCCAGTTTGTTTAATGTTTACAAAATGATTGAACGTACTGTCTGCAGTTGCCTCCTTGCTACTATATCTGTATCTGATCGGTCCACATTGCATGATAATGATTGGGTGATGGCTATCTTTCCTGACTGGCGTAGCTGTTAGCCCTAGGACGTAATTTGCTTTCACCTTTTTCATCAGTTGCTCAAAACTTAGAGCTGCAACGTGGTGACATTCGTCGACGATTACGTGTCCATATTCTGCGACAATATCGTCCACAACACCTTTCCGGCATAAGCTTTGGGTGACAGCAACGTCTAGCTTGCCTGTAATATGTTTTTTACTTCCACTTAGTTGGCCAATCTCTTTTGGTTCAATTCCTAGAAATACTGAAAGTCTTTCTCTCCACTGGTCCATTAGCTGTTTTCGGTGTACGAGGACAAGGGTGTTTCTCTTTCTCACAGCAATCAGTTTTGCGGCAACAACAGTCTTGCCAAATGCAGTTGCCGCACTGAGTATCCCTATGTCATGTTTTCGTAATTCTTTTACAGCATGCTTTTGCTGTGTCCTGAGCTTGCCTTTGAAGCCTACTCGTAAAGGTTTCCCTTTGAAACGTTCGTCGATTATCTTGATCTCGACTCCGAGGCTGTTGAATAAGTTCTCTACATCTGGAAAACAGCCTCGTGGTAGCCCGATATGTTTTGGAAACTCTTCTGAGCAAAATAGAATTCTGCTTAGATTGTAAGTGGATCTTCTCATTGCCTGTGCTTTATAAAACTCAGGATTTTGAAATGCAGCCAGTTGGATCAGTTGGTTCTGTAAGCCAGCTGATAAACCCTCTTTCTCAAAGTAAATTAAATCTCCAAGAACGATTGAGATCTGTTTCGGTACTGGATAGTTTGCTGTAGATAGTTTCTGGGCACCAGAGGGTGGCTGTGTCCATGGGTCTTCGGCATTATCTTCTTCAAGTGTGCTGCCTTTTATACAAAGAACTGATTTTTCATTTGCTGCTTGTGAAACAAGCTTTTCGATTTTTTCTGGAGTGAATTTCTCTATTGAAAAAAGGTACGCCCATTGATCTGGGAATGGTTGGAAGTCTCCATCAAGGAATACGCTATTTCCTTTTTCTCTTGGAGCTTTTTGCAGAGGTAAAGCAATCAAATTGCCAAAACCTCCTTTGGGCATTGTGTCTTGATTAGGAAATAGACGGTCATAGGATTTGAGTCCTATCTGGTGCCTTCTCTCCATCGTTTTTGTTAGGATAGCACTACCGAGTTGTCTTGCAAGTGATGCTTGTACTGGTTCATTGAAGAAAATCCAAATGTGTCCTCCTCTACCAGACCGGGAGCGTTCCAATGCTGCTGGAACTATTAGAGAATGACAAGTATCTAAAAATGCTGAAACATCATCAACCCATTCTGTACCATCAAAATCAACAGCAAGAAATCAGCACAAATCTCCTGGTAATAATGGGTAGACACCGATAGTTCGCTTTCCTGCAAGATGGTCATAGATCACATTGTCCGTAACAGCTACATACTGACGGTTTTGGCACTTATTACATTTTGTGCGAGGTTTGTCACAATAAGCCGGATTCCATTCATTGCTGCAAACCGGGGAATATCCAGAATTGTTGTTCTTTGATTCCCAGCGTTTGGGATAAACATCTTCCCTTCCACGAAATAGTTGCCTGAACAGTGCAATCTTCTCCTCAGCAGACGATTGAGAATGTATTTTAGAAGAGGTTGAAACCGGTTGGTGAACTTTTACTTTTGGCTTGATGACTGGTGTGGAACTAGGGGACGTGACAGTTTGTTTAAGCCGTGCATTTTCGGTACGCAGCTTTTCTATTTCAGCTAAGGCATCTTGAAGTTGCTGTTTTAGGTTTTTTAATTCATCTGTCATTCAACCATCCGGAAAATACAACGGAGCAGATGCTTAGATCTCTATGATTGTGGAACAAAATTAATTTCCATTTTATATCCGACAGCTCGTGCATATTCCTCAATCGTTGATAGCTTTGGAGAGATCTTGGAATTCACATTTTCAAGCCGGGAAATGTTACTCTTTTTTGTGTGAAGAAGTTCAGCCAGTTCCTCTTGAGTGAACCCGGCATCTTTACGAATTTTAATAAGCTGTTTTCTGAGTTCGTAAGCCGGAGACAATCGGTCGTATTCACTTTTGATTTCTGGGTCTTGTAATGCTTTCTTTTTGAAATCTTTTAATGATGTTCTCATGGTTTTACCTCTTTCAGTCGTTTCCTGGCAGTTGCTAATTCCTTTTTGGGTGTTTTTTGAGATTTTTTGATGAATGAGTGAATGATAATTATCTCCTTACCTTTAACAGTGCAGAAAAAAGATCTACCAATCACTTCTTTTCCTTTAGCCCTGATCTCAAACAGTCCTTCACCTATTGCTTTGGTGTAAGGTAAGCCAAGTGCTGGGCCGAACTCTTCTATCATCTCTGCGATGTGAAGGAAGTTTGTCAAAATCCCAGGTGGAAATGATAGAATCGCTTGCTCGACCTTATCACTGTAAAAAGTTATGTTCTATTTTATGTTTAAGTGTTATCATAAATGATAACAAAGTCAATGGCTATTGCGCTTTGATTTGGAGAAGATCATTAGACGATTTTTAGACGTTTGAATCAAAATAGATGCGTATAAACCGAAATAAGTGGGGGTAAAACGGAATTGCTTTTTTTAGCAAATTGTTAATTTTATTTAAAAAAAAGTGGTTGCGGAGGTGCTGAAAATGTGCGTCAGACGCCTTGGGAGCAGGAGGCCGTAGGTCCGAATCCTACCGCCTTGACCATGGTTTTATGTAGAAATGAGCCATTTACCTTTCGGGTAGGTGGCTTTTTTCGTATCCCAGCCGTGTTACAGTTTGTAGTCTTGTAAACGCCCTGTATTGCTTTTCTGGCAACCTGAAAATATCTTTCGGAAATCTTGTTCGTCCAATTAATTGTTGAGCGCCTGATCTGATCTGATCGGAATGGTAAAATTTGCTGAGTTCAATTGTGGGTAATTGAGGTGTAGTTAGGTGTGAACAGTAAATATGTAAACCCCAAGGCTAATGAACCTTTAGTGGTGCTTTGATATGGCAATCCAATCGATATTGCTGGATTATTTGCGAATTGAATTGTTATGAAAATTGATAGTAAAAGAAATTGTCAATGTTTTTTTAGTATCAATAAATAGTAAAAATTAGACATAGATTTCGTCAATTACCAAAATTATTTCACTTAGTATTTGTATCCTCTATACCATTTGAGATAGGATTCGTAATAGCTAAGGATGCTGAAGACATATCTTGCTGTTCAAGAAGATATTTACATTGCATAACAAAAGGTTACATGTGTCAATTGGAGTTGCTATATGAAAAAAATCCTTAAATGGTTGTTTATTCTCATCATGATTCTGGTCACAGTAATTGTTGCTGGGACCCTAATTATCCCAATTTTTGTGGATGTCCAGTCGTACAAACCGCAAATCGAACAAAAAATCAGTGAAGTAACCGGACGCCCAGTTACCCTAGAAGGAAAACTTAACCTTTCTCTTTTTCCCTGGGTGGCACTTTCTTTTTCTGATCTCTCAGTTGGCAACCCCGGAGGGTATAGTGATAATTCTTTCATCAAGATTAAATCCTTTGAAGCCAGAATTAAGGCCATGCCACTGCTTTCCAAAGAAGTTCAAGTTAAAAAATTTATTCTAGATGGGCCAGAGTTCTATCTGGAGAGAAAAAGTGACGGTCAGGCGAACTGGATGGGAATTGGCCAGAGCGACAAGAAAAAGCCAACTGCTCCTGCTGCTGGAAAAGACCACAAGCAAGCAGAACCTGCTACTGTTAGCAGCCTTCCTATCAAATCACTGGTTGTTGGTGAATTTGCCATCACCAATGGGCGAGTAATTTTTAAGGATCAGTTAACTAAGACAAATAAAGAAATTTCAGGTCTCAACCTTCGTCTTACCAACATTAGTTTGGATAACCCCATTGGTATTGACTTTGACGCCCATGTAGATGCTCAACCTATTGCTCTGCAAGGGGAAATTGGTCCTATTGGTAAGCAACCAGATAAGGGCACCTTGCACTTTGATCTGACCATGCAGGCCCTTAATCAACTTAAAATTCGTGCGCAGGGAAGTATTAAAGATCTTATTGGTAATAAAAAATTTGATGTTGGACTGGATGTAGCTTCTTTTTCTCCAAGACAAATAATGGCAGCCCTCGACCAAGAATTTCCAGTTAAGACAGCTGACTCCAAGGTACTGGAAAAAATATCTCTTAAGCTGAAACTTGCGGGAACACCCACCGAAATTAATATCTCCGATGGTCTGCTCACCCTTGATGACTCCAATCTTGATTTTTTACTGACGGTTAAGGAAATATCACAACCCAATATTAATTTTGAGATAAATCTCGACTCAATAAATCTTGACAGATACCTGCCACCTGTAATTGTTAAGGAACATGATGCAGTCGTGGATTCTCCGAAAGAAACAACTATCAACGGCGAAGATGTGAAGAGAAAAGGGATTGACTACAGCCCGCTACGACGCCTGGTGGTAAATGGTACAGTTAAGGCCAATCAGCTGATAGCCAAGGGGGTAAAGATTGAAAACATTAAAATGGGAGTCAGCGGCAAGGATGGTCTGTTTGACCTTGATCCCTTTGAACTTGCTCTCTATGAAGGCACCCTCACAACCATTGCATCGTTGAACGTTCAAGGCGAAAGACCAAAAGTCACTATAGAGCTGATGACCAAAAATATTAAGGTTGGTCCGTTGTTAAGAGACAGTATCAAAAAAGATGTCCTTGAAGGTAAGGTAAATACCAATGTATCCCTGCAACTCGATGGGGATACCCCTGAGATGCTCAAACGCACACTGAACGGCAAAGGGGATCTTCTTTTCAGCGATGGCGCCATTGTAGGTGTAGACATTGCGGGTATGGCTCGTAATATTCAGACAAGTTTTTCCGATATTGGAAAAACTTCCATAAAACCAAAAACTGATTTCGCGGAATTAAAAGTGCCATTCACTCTTACTAACGGTGTTTTTAACACGAATGGAACCAGTCTCAGTTCACCTCTGCTCAGGCTAGCCATGACAGGTAATGCCAATCTAGCAAGGGAAACGCTAAATTTCAGGGTTAAACCTAAATTTGTCGGTACCCTTAAAGGGCAGGGGGATACAGAAGAAAGGTCAGGAGTCATGGTGCCAATACTTGTGGAGGGGACTTTCAAAAGTCCTGAGTTCAGTCCTGATATCAAAGATATGGCCTTAGAGCTTGCTCCTAAAAAAGAAGACATTATGAAAGCATTGATCAATCCTGATGATGAGGCAGGAAAGATGAATCCGACTAAAGATCTCGGTACATCAGTCAAGGAACAGGGTAAAAGCATTTTAAAGGGCTTTGGTTTCGGTAATTAAAAAAAACAAGTACTGTAGAGGGGAAAACACTCTACAGTACTCTTACCATTTTTATAAAGGTGTTATAGTTTTACGCTACATGAAAACGCTGCTGTTCGGTTAAGGAATTAGATAAATCCTAAAGGGATTCTTTCTTGCCATAGTACTAGCGATGAAGTCTTCCGGCATATTGTTGAATTGTCCCTTTCCATGAGACTGGAAGCGCTAAAAAATCTGTCCAAGTCTGGCAGCATCGAATCCTTCACCAATATTTTTTAATTGTTCTTTAATGAGATAGCGCTGTTTCTTGCTCATCCCTCCTTTGAGAATCTAAGCCCGGCGTGTGGGAGAGGTGGCTCAATACGGTTTGCCTCCGCGAGTGTGGTCATTTCAGACTACGCCAGCTTTATGAAGCCACGGATATTCTGCATGAAAAGGTTATTGAGCGTTGCTTTCGTTCCTTGAAAAAGACTCAGGTAAAAATGATGTTAATGTATCACTGGCACCGGGTCGTATCGAGTCCATGTAAAAATATGTGTGCCGGCTCTCATTATAGAGCGCGTAGTGGAGTTGGCATGTGATTAAACCCAGGCGAAAAAAACAGGTCGGTCATGAGTAAAATACAAGGACTGAGTTCGCAACGAAAGTCACCATTTTTACCAATTAAATGAACTGCTCCGGGGAGCAAAATCAACTTTAAGACAGCTCGCATTTGCCTATCCAAGCGATGTTTTTGGTATCCATAGCGTGAAAAAAGATGCTGCAATAGTGTAGGCACACGCGAAAAAAACGGATTCCTGTCAGCCGGCCTCCCAGGCGGCTTTGCAAGCCGGTCTCAGATTTCTCCTGAAAACGCAAGTTTGAGGAGTGCAGTTATCTATTTTGTTACTCTTTGATTTAAGGAGGTCGTCGGAGCATTGCTCAGAGCTGACTTTGGCAAAACATACTGATGGTGCTGTTAGCTTTTAACTGGAGCTGATTGGTTTTCAGGCCAGAATATTTGATATTGCCAAAGCACACCAACATCAAAAATCAGTTTTGTTTCATCTGCAGAGGTGTTGCGTCCCAACGCTTTTCAGGCAAATTGTTGACACTTTAGACATGGGTACCACGATGTTGTCTTGTGTTCTGGTTAGGCGTTGTCATATACTCAAATAAAGTAGATATAGATGAAAGTGGCATAAGATAAAGCCAAACCTGCCGGAAGGCAGGGACGGAAAGCTGCGGGTCTCTAAAGATAGCCGGGCTGCCTTTGTAAAAAGGTAGTCCGGCTTTTTGTATTGGGGGAACATACACAAAGGAGAATAATCATGTATTACATTCGCGTATTGTCCACTTTACTGTTCATTTTCTTCATTGCAGCATGTGCTAACCGGGTTGGCGTTGAGTCCGTCGTTACTTACACACCTGTTGGCAAGGCCAACGTCTACAATCGCCATATTAATGCTCAGGGTTTTTACGACATCATAAAGGCCCATCCTGATTGGAAGGGTCAGTTCCATCAACAAGATGCTGCAGCATGGGAGAAGCATTTTAAGCGCGATTCGTTGGGTGGAATGGCTTCCACCTGGATTGATAATGTCGACTTCGCTTATTTTTCAGGACATGGCGCAGGGGGAGGAACTGTGCCGACAGGTGTGGGCCGGGGCGGTGGTTTTACATTTGGTGTCGATGCAAATGATGACTGGGTACTTGCTTCTATTCCTTCCTCGCAAGAACCACGTTGGGGAGATAATGACCTTGAATGGATCGTTTTGGATGTCTGTTCGGCTTTGGCAAAACATACTGATGGTGCTGATGTCACCTATACGCTCACCCAGCGATGGGCCAACTCGGACGTTATGCATGGCTTGCATTATATCCTCGGTTTTCGCACCGCTGCCACTGACAGTGGGACCCGCGGACGCATCTTTGCCCAACATCTCACCGGCGCTTATGACGGCACAATATACAGCGTCAGAACCGCGTGGAGAAAAGCCACCGAGATCACAGAAGGGCCGCTGTACGAGGGAGCCTACCTGAGAGCGGCAAGCACCGGCAGCGACACACTTGGTGACCACATCCATGAATATGGAACCGTCAGTAGTGATCCGGACCCCTCTACGCAATATTACCGATATCTTAGCTGGCCCACACTCTAGGGCAAAGCCCGACAATCAATCATTTCATGGAGACAAGCTATGAATACGATATCAAAAACGGCTATTGCAATACTTTTCTATTGTTTATTGGTTTTCCCGTTCGCCATGGTTGCCTCTGCCCAAGAAGAACCGCCCAGATCCAGATATTCGGTGAGATCTGTATTTCACCTCACTGCAGAGCTGCCGGGTGAGCCGGCGAAGATGAAACGTTTCGCCACCCAGGAGCCTATTATCAACAATGCTGGCGAGGTTGCAAAACTGGCAATGGCTTTTCAGCTTGATGCCCCTGTCGAAAAACATGAGAAGCGATTTATGGTGAGGCAGGGCAATCGTAGCCTGGAGGTTTTTCATCAGAATGGAACCGGTTCTATCCGCTATTCAGATAATGACGCACTTGATGCTGAAAGAACAGCAGCACAATTACCACTGGCAGGTGAGGCAATCAAGAAGGCCGAATCTGTGTTGTCAGAGAACGGTCTCTTGCCTGAGGGTGCAAGGCTTCTTGGTACTCGCCCTTATGCATTTGAACAACTCGATGAGAAGGGGGAGGTTCTTGATTCAGGCAGTTCGGCGATCGCTGTTGTCTATGGTTTTGAAATCGACAATACATTCGTTAGGGGACCAGGCGCAAAAGCAGGAGTGGTTTTTGGTGAAAACGGGAAGGTAATCGGCTGTTCATTGATTTGGCGCCAGATCAAGTATGAAGGTGAATTTTCTATCATAAGCCCAATGGAAGCATTTGAAAATTTCAAGCGTATCTGGCCGCCTGAAAAAGATGGGGAAACAGACATAGAGACGAATATCTATATCGAACAAGTAAGCACAACCTACTATGCACGACCAGGTATCTATGCACAAGAGACACTGGATCCCGTCTATCAGTTCCGGGGTTACTATGAACTAAAGGGTAAGACAAATCGTGGAGAGGTTGGTGAAAAAGAGTACTTCGAGATTTTGGTCCCTGCACTGGAAGAGAGTGATGACGCCCAACTTATTTCTACCTGGGGGGCATCAAGGGTATTTAAATAAAGCCAATTCTGGGGATAGCATTTCAAGGGCATTTTGGATAATAGCTTTTTCTGCCTATCTCGGCGTTATGCTCAAAATGTTATCCTCGGAGGCAAGCAAAGACTCCGATATTGTGTATATGCTTGTGGTAAAATTTTTCGCATGCCTCAGAGTAGGGGCCTACCTGACCTCGATTGAAAAATCTCATTATTCAAGACACCCTCAAGAGAGAAGGAATATATCTCATAGACGTATTTTCTTCTCCAGGCTCGTTATGTAAAAGGTGTCTCGCAATGCCTGCTCTGTAGTTGGCTAAATACTCAGCTGTCCCGCCTTGGGAGCAAGTATGGCAAATGGTTTTTTTGTTGGATCTGTTAATCGCAAGATTGATGCGCAGCAGCCGTGTTTTTCTCAACCGGTGCGTTGCGAATAAAAGGATATTTACAGCAACAACATTCAACCTGGCGTAATATGGAGATGCGCAATCAGTGCACAATTCGCATAGAGGTAAATTTTATCAAGAGGTTTCAATATGTTTACAGATGTAGATATACGTAACATTGCCGTGCAGATCGAACGTAACGGCGAAGAAACATACCGGGCGGCAGCCAAAGAAACAGCCGATAAAAATATTGCTGATTTACTTCTCTGGATGGCGGATGAAGAGAAACGTCACCTGCTTTGGTTTGAGGCGCTTGAACTCAAAAAGTGCAACAAGACTGAGGAACAGGAAAAGATGGAGGCAATGGGTAGGGGCTTGCTGGAGGAGATGGTCAAGAGTCGCACCTTCTCGCTTGAACAAAAATCCCTGAGTAGTGCCGAACAACTCAGCAGTGTTTTAGCGCAATGTCGTGAGTTCGAAGAAGATACGGTGATGTTCTACGAGTTCCTGCGAGGGTTTCTTGACGACGAAAAGGCCTCAAAACATTTAGACATTATTATCTCAGAAGAACAAGGTCATGTAAAGCAGTTGGAGAACCTGCTAAAAACATTACCTAGCGAAGGTGAAAAGACGCACGTGTGAGTAGAACGTTCCTAACGGTAGCCGTGCGTTAAACTGCTGTTAGTCATGAAAACCATTTCAGTCATTTGGAGCGTATCACACAGAGAGGAGCATTGTAATATCAGCGTTTACAGCGGCAAGCTGTTTTTGAAAAATTGCAGTGGCCGGCGCAGGTGATGTGAAACAAAGGTAAGTTTCGGTCTGGTGGGACGCTGCCCCTCTTTTTTCAGGGGGAGAAGGAAAAGAGGGGCGAGCCCCCATCAAATCAATAATATACTCAACGAACGTACAACTTATCCGCTTACTGTACGGTAGCTGAACAACAAATAAAAGGAAAAGCCACCTTGGAAAATTACTATGCCGCCCAGTCTCCCCGAGTCTCGCGCATGCTTCGGACTCATGGTTTATCTGACCTTGGAGGTAATATCTAATTTTTCAAGGCACCCTAACGTCTTACAGGTCGTGATTTATTTGGAAAACGCTACCGAAGGATTGGTTTGCCAACTGGTAAAATCGACCTTCCAGATAAATCAGCATAAATTATCGCTGCCATCATATACAGTGCTCCGCCGGCACATATAATCAGATCTATGGCTGTGATTGTCAGCAGATTCTTCATGCCTGCTAAAAACACTAAATCCAAGCCGATAAACCCAATGAGCAAGGTAAGGAACGTGAAGGCCATGGCCTGATGAATTCGTAAAGAGCCATAAAACATAATGGCTGTATAAATAGTATAGGCTAACAGAAATATGCCTATATCATGTCCGGAAACTTTCAGGTGTGGCCCTATGGCACCAACACCAGCTCCTTGCAAATCTGCTATAAACCAGATCGCGCCTAAAGCCAGCCAGAACGCCCCGTATGAGACAAAAGCGCTAAATCCAAAATTGTTGCCGGCTTTAAACTCCAGAAAGCCTGCAACAAGCTGTGCGCCTCCGCCAAACATCATGGCGGCACAAAAAACTATTCCAGTCCCTGTAAAACCTAGATTGTGGAACTGGAGCAGTAAAGTTGTGATTCCAAACCCCGCTAAACCGACAACTGCTGGATTACCTAATTTGTCACTTGCCATTTTGACACTCCTCTGAAAAAGTTAATGTAACGACCTGTAAAACGAATGAACCTCGTTAAACCTGCAACGAAGATTGAACCTACAGTACTGTTATATTAGATTACTCGTCAGTGAGGTGATTCCACTTACCTGGGCATAATTTGACATTCATGGTCGAGCTTCGGTCTTAATGACCTGGGCATTTTACCGGTCAACAGGATGACCAGATTTTTCTCATTGATGATTTTAATCAAGAGCAGAAGGCGAAAGGGATCAGGTCGCGCTTTTTCTTCGCTGGTAAGACAGAGACGCCACCATCTTTTTCAGTTTTCTCTTTGCAGTCGGCTCTTTCGAGCACCCGCAATTTCTATCAAATACCCTCTCTTTCCATCGTTAAGGACGGCAAATTTTTGTAATCTTAAGGATTACGGGATTATGCCGATGTCGACTTTTACGTTTAGCCTCATTTTGTAAATGAGACATATAAGATGCTATATGCTTCTAAGGCTAGCAACATACGTGCCGTCAAAGAGTCGCTCTGTTTAAATATTTGATAATCCGATTTTTTCTATTTTTAAACCGTGTTGTGCGGAGATCCGTGCCCGGAATTTACTAGAAGGAAAAGGTAAAAATAGTGAAATGATTTTTGTACGATCAAACATTGGGGCAGTATGCCCCGGTTATGGATGGACGAGAGCAGGACTGTGAAGCAGTACTGGAGCAAGTAACTGCATAATTTTTTTGAAGATAAAGTGAAATATGAGAATGATTATTTGGAAGCGCTCTCTGCCCTGTTGTATTGATTGGTGCTTTTTGGTTGTTTGAAATTTAATTAATAAAAATAATGAATTACCTGCTTTGCACATTTGGTCGTCAAAAACAAAGCATGTATTACTTCATTAAAAAATATCTGATTGGCCATGAGATCCAGCATGTTTTTGCCTGCTTTGATAGATACCTTGAATTTTATAGTATAGAGGGAGAGAGATATTCTTTAATAAATGAATAAAATTGGGACATTCCACCCCACAGGGGCATAATGCCCCAGTAAGAGAAGCTCGGGGAAGAGCGGGAATGGTTGAGACTCAAAAAAGGAACAGATTCATTTTGTTGTTAGCCATAGTCAAAATTAAGTGAATGATTTCCGTGCCAAGATCAGGCTGATTAGTTTTTCTCAGCCCATGAGGTTGGTTTTGTTTCACTGTAGCTGTTTCATGTTTTTGTCGGTGCACGACGATTACAACCATTGGCTACTTTGAAAATGTATAGCATGAAATTTTCGTGACCCCGATGTGATCCTTGCTTTTAGACATAATGTTTGCTGGAAGTTGACCAACTAACCTTGCCAACGTGGGTGAGATAAAAGCGTTCTCTGGGCGAATGTATACAATGAGCGTATTGGCTTCCATTTTGGTGTTTGGTTGAAAACCACCACCATACTTGCTTCAAATGCACCACTTTTCCGTTGAACGGTGAATAGTTTTAAGGGAGAAGTTGTTTTTTTTCAAATAATCAAAGATGCTTATGAAGGTTATTCGGTTGTGGCATATAATATGCTTTGCATAGTTGCTTTGTTTATAATGCATGATATGAGACTGCGATCCTTGAAAATATCAAAGCACGAAATTGCAGAGTGTTAGGCAAAGTCCATATCATGAATAGAGTCCGTTGCATTTGAGAGGAGGTGTACGATGATCATGAATATCCACATTCGCCTATTCAAAGCCCTTGCACTTGGTTTTACCGTCTTTCTTTTGTTTTTGGTGTCGGAGTCAACGGGTGAACCTCCCGGGTTAAAAGGTGAGAGTAAAACGAATAACGGGGTGGTCGGTTGGACAGGAAGTGCTGAAAAAAGCGGTGTGTACGGCTACAGTCAGGCTGGATCTGGCGTGACTGGGCGCAGTTATGAAAAACCGGGCGTCGTCGGTTGGACTGGTGCCGCAGACGCTCCAGCGGTCATTGGACATACCGCCCATGGCAATGGCGTGCTCGGCCACAGTGAGAGTAACGATGGCGTTGTCGGCAGTACCGGGAGCCACGATAAAAGCGGCGTGTTCGGTCATAGCTCGAAAGGTATTGGCGTAGCAGGAATCAGCGGCGGAAATGATGGCTTGCTAGGGGTAACTCAAAGCGACGAACCTGGCCACGCAGGCGTACGGGCCAGAAATGAAGGCAAAGGGCCGGCAGCCTTTATTGAAGGCGATCTGTTTGTCACCGGTGCTATCCGCGGCGACATCGGTCCTCAGGGTGGCGCTCCTTTTCCTCGGCCGGCTTATGATAGCGGCTGGGTGATTGTATCCAAACAGGGGATCCTTGTGGGAACGGATAAAGGTATCAATATTGACCACAATTTGGGGGGCAACCCTGATACCTATGTTGTTGACCTTCAATTTCGCAGTCGGGCCTTGGGAGTGCATCAGTATCATTATGGAGGGACTGATTTTATCAAAGGCTCACTACATAAAAATAATGTGCACAATGGTGCCTGGTGGACTCATCTGACAAACAAGAGAATAACTGTACGGCGTGGCTGGAGCGACGAGGACGTAGAAGAGGTTCGCGTTCGCATTTGGGTCTATAGGTAAAGCAACTTTCAGCTATGTTGTCATGGTTGATTTTTGTACAACTAGGAAACGACTGGCGCTGCATTTAGGTTCACCAGTTAAGTTGATATGCGGACATTTCGTCAATCATGCTCAATTGAGCATTTGTGAAACGATACAGGCAGAAGTATGTTGCTGATTTTACGTCAGGGCTGCCATCGAGGTAACTCATGGGGTGAGGACTCAAAGCAAAATGCCAAGGAGCATGAGAGCCGCCCGTTTATGGTTGGTAATTGAAAAGTTAGCTAGTTCAACCCATGCTTGCTTTGTTAAGCGGCTAATAACGAAAAAATTGCCAAATGTACAATGATCGCAATAAGCAGCATCAATTGCCGGGTTTCAGGGTGGGCATTTTTAAGTAATCAGAATTGTAGAAAATTTTCATGGAAAAATTTGTCAAGTTTTTTTAGGATGTAAGTAGTTACCGCCAAGCAACCTCATGTTTCTTTCACAAATAACAGGGCTGAAAGGGATATGCGTATGGCAAAGGTTAGGCAGAAAATATCTGGTTGTTTTAGGCGTCAACGTTACACCGGGGCATATTGCCGAATCTCAAGTTAGCATGCAGGCCACATGGTAAGCGGAGGTGTCAACCCTCTCTAGCAATTCAACTTGCCCTGGTTGGTGAAATCGTAGAGATAGACCCAGATGGGGGGGAGTAGTTGCCCTAAAAGAAGGCATGTCGTTCAATTTGTTCAGCTGCTTTTATGCACCATTACAAGAGTAAAACCCTTTTTCAGCACGTACATGTTTACCGGATGAGCAAAAGATGGTTTCCCACTTTCATAAATGTATATTTATTCATATTCCGAAAACTGCTGGCACTAGCTTATGGGGCATTGTAAACGCTTCCCAAGATAATAATAAAACTGATCAGTTGCTGTTGTCATTCAAGCCTGACGATTATAAATTCGATCCACCGCCTCCTCATCTCCGAGCTTCTGACTACATCAAATATGATCGTATTCCCAAAGAATTATTCGATAGTTATTTCAAATTCGCATTTGTACGCAATCCGTGGGACAGGCTCGTTTCTGAATACAGGTACCGCATGCATGCACATGAATACTCATTTAAGGAATTTTTATTTGAACATTTTCCGAAACCATCCTGGAATGATGAGTATTGCCATGTTATTCCGCAATATGATTTTTTACATGACGAGAAGGGAAATCTGTTGGTAGATTTTGTAGGCAGGTTCGAGACGTTGCAGGAAGATTTTTTTTATGTCTGTGAAAAACTAAATATAAAAAAGAGAGTTCTCCTCCACAGAAACAAATCTACAAGTATTTTTAACAGGAGGGACAATCATCCGATGAAGATGCTTCGTTCTGCAAGAGACAAATTAAGTATTAATTATCGAAGAAATACTTTTAAAAAATTTACTGATTACTATGACGCTGAATCAATAGATTTTGTGGCCAAAATTTATAAAAAGGATATCGAAACGTTTGGTTATAAGTTCGAGGATAAATAGGGTAACTGTAAATTTTACAAGCCCTCACCTCTTGTTGTCCGTCTCAATAAATAACAAAATACCGTGTCTGTTTGCTTGATTAAGGAACTGGTGGTTCAAGGAAAAATGTCGCGGATTGTGAAAGGCGGGCTAGAGTTACAGTTTTCGTCAAGATGAAATGTGCTTTATTATTGTAAAATAATCAAACAGCGGTAGTTACGTTATGCTTGAAAGTTGTAACTCAATAATTTTGCTTTGGCTTATGACGTATCCTTTTTGTTGGAATTAAATTGTGTGCCACTCTTCCCAACAGGATACGTCATATATATTTGTTATATCGCCCTCTCAAGCACTACTTTCAAGCATAACTCAATTGGATTCTTTTGCTGCAGTGGCGAAATATTCTAGGAAGAAGGCAAGGCCTACCCCACCCAATAGGCCCAAGATAACACCTAAAATCATGTTTCTCATCTTTTTAGGAGATACTGGGAATTCTGGTAATCCTGCCTGCTCGGTAACCCACACATTTACCTGCTGCGTATATTCAGTGACCCCCTGTTCTTTAATGCGTAAGTTCAAATTGTCAAAGAGAGCCCTGTTTGCGTCTACTTCTCGCTTGAGAATGCCGTACTGGATGAATTTTTCATTCAGGTCAAGGACTTCATTCTTTGTTTGGTCAAGAAGTTTTTTAACATTTAACTCATTTTTTTGGGCCAGGTCATATTCATTTTTGATGACCTGAATACTTTTTTCTGTTTCCTGATATTTTTTTCGTTGCAAATTTTTTAAATCAGCCCGTGCTCTGATCATGACAGGATGCTTGTCACCATATTTTTGTGAGAGTTCGGTGATGTGTTGCTCTGATATCAAGATCTGGTCCCGTAACGACTGCAGCACCTTATTTTTTGCGAGAATAGGGATCGTATCGGCATTGATCTTGTTTTTCTTCAGCTCGGCAATTTGGTTCAGCAAAGCTTCCAGTTCTTCCCGCTTGGCTTCTGCCTCTGTCATCCTCTTGCTAAGATCTGCAAGCTTCTGGGGAATAATCGCTATACGGTTCTCGACTGTGATTATGTCATTCTCCTTCATAAAAGCCTGAAGGGCTTTTTCAGACTGAGCCAGGCTGTTCTTTTCGATGTCTTCTTTTTTTGTCATCCCTCTGATGGCATAGCCGGAAGAGTTGAGATTAATAGCCATAATCTCTTCCGTATATGCCTGGGGAAGGGTATTAGCAATGAGTTTTGCAAATTCAGGATTTTCAGATTTATAATGTATGTCCAACATGCTGCTGTCTGCAACCGGTTTGACAACAACATTCTTTTTTATGATAGAGGCAAGACTGTCAGCCGTTAATTTTTTCTGCTCCTCACCTGTGGAAGCTAAGGCTTTTTGACCTTTATCTGCAGAATCAGATGGCAACAAATCAGCAATCATTGATTTTATATAGGTGACCGTGCCCTTCACCAGTGAGGGTTTACTCTTTCCTGCAGGGAAATAAGTTTCATAGTTGGTCTCCAAATCTAGAATTTCCACCACCTTTTTGGTGACATTTTGACTCTTAATTATTTGGCTTTGAGTTTGAAAAAATTGTGGCTCGTATCGTTTTACAAAAGATCTATTGTTCAGAAGTGCAGGATCACTTTTTTCCACCAATATCTGAGTAGATGCCCTATAAATAGGGGTGGCGGTAAAAGTGGCAATACCCACAACGATTAAGGTGAGAAGAAAAGTGGTCACCACAATCCCTTTTCTTTTCCATATGACCCTTAAATAATCACTTAAATGTATTTCCTTTTCTTTTTGCATTAGAATAAACTCTCCGGCACTAGGATAAGATCTTCTGGCAGTATCGGTTCATCCATCTTCACTTTATCAACAACCTGCTCGCGGCCATTTGATTTGCGAATGATGGTTACACTTTGTTTTGAAGCTTTGTTGGAAAAACCCCCAGCCTTTGTAATCGCTTTGATAACTGTCATATTTTTTTCATACTTATACGCATCAGGTTTGTTAACTTCCCCTGACACATAAACTACTCTACTTCTAAAATCTTCGACGAACACATTAACTTGGGGGTTGATAACATAGCCGTCTGCAAAAAGTGCTGTAATTTTATCGGAAATTTGAGTGCTGGTAAGACCGGCAACTTTCACCTTGTTCAGCAATGGAAGATTGATTGTTCCATCCCCACTAACACGGACCATTGTGGTTAAATCATCATGATCGTAAACAGTTATTTTGAGGACATCATCTTCTTCAACAACATAATCCTGCGCCATTGCCGGAGCAGCTAATAGAAGAAGAAAAAGAAAACTAAGAAGAATGTGTCTGATCATAAAATTAACCTTGGTAAGTGTTGTCCGGTTACTTTGCTGCCTTTATACTATTACCATCCTCTAGGACCTGCTACAACCCACAAGTCCCACTTTCCATAAAATTTTCTATCCACTTTGCTTAATCATAATCCGGCGCTCCATGCGGCTTGCAATTATTTTATATTCCTGTCATGACGATCACGGTCGCTGTTTTTCCACCGTGATCGCCTGGTTATCTGTGAAGCTAGCTGGGATATGTTAAGGAAGCTGATAGGGCAGCTGATCTATAGCACATCGGTTTTCACCGATAAATACGAGATCGGAGGCATTCCCACTTGTCGCGTCAACATCAAAATAGACAGTGGCACCAGCTTGAATCTCGATATCGATCCCGTCGTACCAGGGCCCCGACATATTTATTATAAATTCAACCTTTTGGGAGTCGGAAGCGTCCAGGGTATCCCATTGCTCAATATTGACAGGAGTTACACTGACAAAATCTATATCTGAAATAATGCTGCCAGTATACCTTTGCCACCCACTAGATCCTGCTATAGCTCTCAAGTGCCAAATATTTCCTTCTCTCCACAGAAAGACTCCATCCTCTGTTGCTGCGTCGTAAACCGGATCGCCATACGGATCACAATTATTTGGTGTGCCTACCGTGATAGTCTGGCTGGCCGTGTTGGCGGAACCATCGTCGTCGGTAACCGTGAGGACAACGTTATAGGTGCCGGGTGTGTTGTATGTATGACTCGATGTTACGCCGCTGCCTGTACCATCGCCATAGTCCCATGTATAGGATACGATTGAACCATCCGGGTCGTATGCTCCAGAAGCATCAAAGTCCACTACTAGTGGTTCCTCACCCAAAGTAGGATCGGCCGTAAAGATCGCTACTGGCTGTGTGTTTAAGTCTGTGGTAAGCTGATAGGGAAGCTGATTTATCGGGCACCTCTCTCCGCCGATAAATACCAGATCAGTGGTATTCCCACTCGCTGCGTCAACATTAAAATAGACAGTGGCACCAGCCTGAACCTCGAAATCAATTCCGTCGTACCAAGGTCCCGACATATTGATAATAAATGAAATCGATTGAGGATCGGAGGTGTCCAAGGTATCCCATTGCTCAATGTTGACAGGCGTTACACTGACAAAGTCCATATCTGAAACTATACTGCCGGCATACCTTTGCCATCCAGTGAATCCTGCTATAGCTCTTAAGTGCCAGACATTACCTTCTTTCCATAGGAAAACGCCGTCCTCTGTTGCTGCATCATAAGTCGGCTCACCATACGGCTGGCAAACGGGTTCTAAGTCGTTTACAGTAACGGTTACGGTTGCAGTACCTGTGCCGTCGGTGTCGTCAGCAATTGTATAACCAAAGGTGTCCGTACCTGAAAAAGTCGCCGGTGGTGTGTAGTCGATAAAGTCATCACTTGGGTCTATCGGTGTGCCGTTATTATTGATACTGGCCCTCCCTCCCTCGTTGGTTGGGTCATCCACTGCAATAATGGTCAGTATATCACCGTTTGGATCGTAGTCATTAACCAGTACATCCACAGTCGTTGCGGTGTCCATATCTGTACTGGCGTTATCAGCTACCGCTACAGGTGGTTGGGGGCCTCCCGAAGATTCGACAACCCTGAGGATCTGATCAGCCGAGATATTTTCTATTACCTGAACAATCCCACTTGGCCAGTTTACTTCCAAACGCTCTACAGTCGAGTTTTGACCAAGACCGAAGTGGATGCGCATATGATTTTGTGAATCCCTGTGCATACCAGCATTTTGCTCACGCAACTGAGTTACCCCACCTGCGGTGACAAACAAGCTTGCACCAATACCGTCTCTATTGGAAACCGTGCCTTCTAAGTCGATTTCAATCCAGTGATTATTATTTCCGTTATTTTTAAAGAGTTGAATTGGCCCTAAATGATCAAAAGGTGGTGGGTACCTCCCATTTGTGACGAATAAATCCAGAAAACCATCACGATTGTAGTCAGCAGTGACTACATGATCCCCAAGACCTAGCGAGGTTCCTGCCGCTCCTCCTGCAGCAGGGACTTCAATGAAATCACCTGCGCCGTTGTTTTCATAGAGAATGTTAGGTGTATTTTCAACAAGTAAAGCATTTACCACATAAATATCCTGGTCCATATCATTGTCAAAGTCAGCTATGACAACGCTTCTTCCGGCTAAATGCTTGTTGATTCCGCTTTGTACTGTTCTATCTTCCAGCTGTACTCCGTTGTGGATATAGAGTGCGTCTACAGCCGGGTCGAAGGTATTAAGATTCAAATGAGTTAAATCAGATAGTTGACCACCATCGGTTTCGGCGATGAATCTGCACTGAAAGCTATCGTCAAAAGGGACTGAAGATACAATTGTCCATACATTTGTATTCCTATTAAAGCCGATATATACACCATCATCAACGCCCGGATCATAGGAAGGCATGCCAGCCACCCTGGGATCGTCAGGCGATAGTTCTAAATAAACAGGGATACGAGGTGCGTACCCCCATATTCGCGGGTCATCGGGGGCAAGGTCGACTTGGAAGTTTTCAGCAAGGAGTCCTGCAGAACCGATACGTATGGGATGGTCAGCCCATCTTAGTCTTAATGAAAAAAGAAGTGTCAGAAGTTCAAGGTTGCTATCGGTTTCGAATGTTATTCCTTTTTGACACCCACAATTTTCGGTCATAATAGACGCTGCTATTTTAGTGGGTGTTACTTGTTCGGCTTGGTCTCCCCCTCCGCTTCTTGGCGTATAAAGATCCGGCAGCAGGTCTCCGTTGACATCTGCAAAGGCTGCGTCCATGCCAAATCCAGTGTCCTGTGAAAATACTTGATCCCG
This sequence comes from Desulfogranum marinum, assembly GCF_963675105.2. Taxonomy (NCBI): domain Bacteria; kingdom Pseudomonadati; phylum Thermodesulfobacteriota; class Desulfobulbia; order Desulfobulbales; family Desulfobulbaceae; genus Desulfogranum; species Desulfogranum marinum. The sequence continues at coordinate 233,273 of NZ_CAXXRO010000004.1, read as the reverse complement.
AACGTCCGTGAAGGGAAAGGTTGTTATGTCAAGGACATGGGTAGGAAATGGTGCTGAATCATCAGTAGCTATTATATCCAAAATTCCATCGCCCGTAATATCGGAAAACACGGAATAGGCAACATTTTGTCCCTCAAACCCTACGAGAGAGTTTACATCTTCAAACCCAGTTGCATTTTGTTGAAAAAAGGCAGCATACCCTTCGCCTCTCATTGAGAACCCATTTACAAAAATATCCAAAAAGCCATCGTTATTGAAATCAAGCCACAATGGCATACGCCCCCGATTTAAAATATATGAGATGCCGTATGCATCAGCACTTTCGTAAAGACCTCCATTGTCGTTTATGTAAAAATGGTTGTAGTCGTTCCAAGTGCCGGCACCGATATACACATCCTGGTCTCCATCGTTGTCAAAATCTGCCCATGCGGCGCCGTGAGTGTCACAAGGAAATGCGGGTTGATCCCAAATGCTATCAGGAAGCTGTTCAAATGTGCCATCCTGCTTATTGAGATATAGACTCGGTACTTTCGACTCATGATTGGTAACAAAAATATCTGGCCATCCATCCCCATCATAGTCCGCCCATTGTGCACCCCAAGTGGGCCCGGTATACGTTAGTCCAGCTTCTTGTGTAGTTTCAGTAAAGCTTATCTCTGCTCCCGCAAGAGTCGTGAGGAATGCTAACACTATGAATACAAAAAACACTATGCGGAGATGGTTGCTGTTACAAACAGTATTCTTATGGAATAAGAACAAAGATGTCTTGGGCCTTTTTTTAAGATACTTTACTTCTGATATCACTCTGTTACCTCCCCATAAAAACTGCATTTAGGAATAATTACTAAGGCCTGCGGCACATTAGCCTGATGCGTGCCTTGTTTCATGAAGCATTATTATTTTCAAGCGGTCACAAAAAAGTTCGGCGCAAAACTATCCTACATCATATCGAGTTGAGTGCAACTAAATGTGAAAAGCACAAAGTGTGCCAAGATGTAATGTAATTGATATATGTATATATATTAATTGGTTGTGATAATATGACGAGAGTAACTGTAAGGGGGAGATGTCTCTGCTTCCGAAAAACCGGAATTTGTTTCCAGTCAATCAAATTAACCTTGCTGATGCCTGGTTGGAATAATGAGGGTGGCATATGGAAAAATAGCACTGGTACTGTCTTGAGCAGGGCTATATCGATGGTTCAGGGAGCTGCTGCTTTGCTTAACAGGTAAGCCGGGTCAACTTATAAAAGAATAAATGAGTAAAGGTTGTATCGGGGCTAATGTCGAAATGAAGGTCTTCTCCGTGGTGGTGGGGTGCTTCCGGATTAAGCGTACGTCTCCATGTCGATCATCGGTACAGATTTAAATATTACTCCCGTCCCTTCTCTTTGAAAAGGGACGGGAGAAGAGGCTGTAGAGTGAAAAGTGGCTCTCTTTTAAGATTCTGATTACCCATGAAACTCGGCCATTTTTTTGGGACTCGGGAGACAGATCGGAGTCTTCGCTTACCTAAATTTCTCAGTACTTAGGTGGGGGACTGATTTTTTTTCATGGTTTTTTATGAAAATTAATCTGTCGCCCGGGTTTAAAAGAGAAATAAAATCAGTCCGCTGTCTGTTTCGGTAAATAATTGGCTGAGTTTTGTACGTAATCAGATTTAAGATAATGGTTGGTTGCAGAATTTGCCTATAGGCGCTCGATAAATCGCGCCAGCATGCTGCAAAGTCGACCATGTTGTATCTAGTCACTTGTTCCTATTGTTCGAATGAACTTAACGGTTTCGAAGAAAAATATCTTAGTCGTTAAATCTGTTACCGTTGTGCTTTTTATATATCTAGGAGACTGGCCCTTAGCGATGACGCTAACCATTTTTGAAGTGAATTCCACAAAAAAAGCATAATTTTGTAGATTTTTCCGGAAAATTATTCGGTTTGGCGGAAAATTGAATTAAAATTTAACTCAAATCTCAAGATCACCAGGTGAAATCAGCAAAGAAATAACGATTAACTGTTGTTATATTGGTTAGATGCAGCGAGAAATTTATACTTATATGTTTTATAGCATGAATTTTGCTAACTATATTAATATATAATTAATCCTCCCTGGAAACCCTTTTTCTCTTGAGGTGGAAGTCCATGACAAAGCCCCAAAAGGTATTTTTTGAAAACTTACATAAGCTAGTGGATGTTGGTCTGTCAGTTACAGCTTTCTGGGTAGCCCATTCTCTGAAAGAATTATGCACACTTGGAGTTTGCACTGGTTTTGTCAAAAATCATAATCTGTTCCTTGTAACCCTCCTTGTGGTAGTGTGCTGGTATTTATCCCTTAGTTTCTGGGGGGGATATGGCTTTATTTATTCCCGTTGTTCCCTTAGTGCTTCGATCAGAAAGACTGCTAAAGCAATTCTAGCGGCATTGGTCATGCTAATCGTTATTCTTTATCTTCTGAAAATTCATGATGTGGGCCGATTGGAACTTGGCCTCTTTTTTTGTATCAATATTCTCTTTTTATCCTTGAGTAAGGTCATTATTTATGCCGCAAGATTTAGAAGGACGGATAAGCCTCATTTCAAACGGCATATTCTTATCGTAGGCGCAAAGGAACGGGCCAAGGAAGTCATCTGTAAAATTTTGGCAGACGATGATCATAACCTGACTATCCATGGGTGTATTGAAATAGAGGATGGTCTCGTCGGTAGCGAGGTTGCAAGAGGAGTCAAGGTGCTGGATAACATAAGAAACCTCGATGTTTTCCTTAAAACAACGATCATCGATGAAATTATCTTTGCCATGCCTCTTTCCGAAATTTTCGAAGGTGGAAGATATGTTTCCCTTGCTGAAGAAATGGGTGTTTCTGTTCGAATTATCCCTGACTGGCAACTTCATCATCTCATGTATCGTCCTGCCGTGGCCCGCATCGATTTTGAAGAATTCGTCGGGATTCCAACCATGGCCTTGCATACAACCCCACGCAACGAGGTGAAATTATTTTTCAAGCACGTTTTTGATTATTGCATTGCTGCTGTTGGTCTCGTTTTAGTTGGACCTTTAATGTTTATAATCGCTGGCATGATCAAAATATTTGATCCAGGTCCGGTTTTATTCAGTCAGGAGCGCTGTGGCGTCAATGGAAGACGTTTTCGTGTCTATAAGTTTCGCACCATGGTGCAGGATGCCGAAAAAAAGCTACATCAGTTAAGAGAGTTGAACGAAGCGGATGGTCCGGTTTTCAAGATTACTAATGATCCGAGAATCATCCCCTATATCGGAAAATTTCTTCGTAAGACCGGGCTTGATGAACTTCCCCAGCTTTTCAATGTTCTTCAGGGAGAGATGAGTATTGTAGGGCCGCGGCCGCCTATACCATCTGAAGTAAACGAGTACGACACCTGGCATCGACGCCGCCTCTCCATGAAACCAGGCATCACTTGTACTTGGCAAACCCAACCCAAACGAAATGAAACGTCATTTGAGGAATGGATGCGACTTGACCTTGCATACATTGACAATTGGAATCTCTGGAATGATTTCAAAATTTTATTAAAGACCTGCAAGGTTCTTTTTCTCGCTGAAGGAAGGTAACGAAGTGCGACAAGATGAACAAAACAGCTTTTCCGTCTTGATTCTACCAAGAACCCCTGAGGCGATAGACTGTCTACTGACACAAAGAAATGGAGAGCTTACATTCAAGGCATGTGGATCGCGTCATGAAAGCCAAACTTAGAGAGATGTATTTGTGGATTGCAAGCAAATAACTTCAGATTAAATACATACTATGGGTTTATTTGATTCAAGGTGCCTGTTACGTATTTTTAATAAGTATACCAAAAATCGAGTTGTTGTGTTTATGATGCATCGTTTTCAAGATTCATCAATAGGTTACTTGAATACATCGACAGCTCTAGCGTCTGGAACCTTGGAGAGTTATCTTGATTATCTCGTTAAGAACAATTATACCGTTTTATCTTTTAAAAATCTGATCCTGTCAGCTCAAGCAAATCAAGAGTTCTACAAGACTGTCTGCTTTACGATTGATGATGGTTATATAGATTTTAAAAATGTAGCTTTCCCGCTGTTTAAAAAATATAAGCTTCCTGCAACTGTTTTTATAACAACTGGTCTTGTCGAGAATAAGTTGATGATGTGGTGGGACCAGGTCGAATATTTATTTAATAATACCGAGCAAAGTAAAGTTGAAATAACTTTGAATAGCAGTACACTAACTTTAAAGGTGAAGTCGCAGGAAGAAAAGCGAGCAGCGATTAGATTAGTGGTTCAGATTTTTAAGTTATTTTCATTGTCTCAAGTATTCTCCTGTTTGCAGCGATTATCAGAGCAGCTTGATGTTGTTTTGCCAGATGAGCCCCCCAAACAGTATTCGGCCTTGCGTTGGGCAGATATTCGCGAAATGAAAAAATATAACATAGATTTTCAGCCGCACACTGTTGCTCATCCTGTCTTATCTCGTATTGGTTTGGCTGAGCAAGAATGGCAAATAAAAGTGAGCTCTGATACTATTCGAGAAAGACTAAATTCAAATCCTATTGCATTTTGCTATCCTAATGGCTTGCTCGGTGATTATACGGCAGATACAATTTCTATTTTAAAAAGAACGAATTTTATGGGAGCCTGTTCGTCTGAACGCGGTTTTTTTAACTCAGCCTATACGGATCTGTTTAATATACCTCGTTTTGCTCTCCCGAAGAAATATTACAAGTTTGTCCTGTATGTGTCAGGCTGCAGGTTTTGGCAATTAGCTATGCAGGAAAAGATTAAAAACGTCCTCGTCACTAGGAAAACTTCAAGACAGGTTGTTGATACTAATAATCGTATTGATCAGCAGGTAAAACAAGTTGAATAAATCTGAAAAAATATAAGAAGGAAGTGGCATTATGGAAGCGTGCCTTATTGTTACCTACCGATGTAATGCTAAGTGCTATATGTGTAATACCTGGAAAAACCCGAGCCGGAAAAATGAAGAATTTTCGCCCGAACTTGTGGATAAACTACCAGCAGACCTGGATTTTATTAATATTACTGGTGGTGAGCCCTTTTTACGTAGCGATATAGAGCAGATTGTCAGCAAAGCTCTTGCCAAGACCAAACGGTTGGTTATCAGTTCTAATGGATATTTTACAGAACGCACAACCTCCCTCTTTCAAAAATTTGGAAATAAAATTGGTATTCGCGTTTCTATTGAAGGGCTACCAGCCGCCAACGATGAACTTCGGGGAATTAAAAACGGCTTTGATCACGGATTACGTACCCTGACGACATTATACGGAATGGGGATTAAGGATATCGGCTTTGGAATGACTGTTTCGGATCGTAACGCTGACGACATGATTGAACTTTATCGTCTAGCGAATGCGATGGGGTTGGAGTTTGCCACAGCAACCACTCATAATTCCTATTATTTCCATACCAGCGATAACAAATATATAGATCAGGAAAAGGTAGCGAAAGCATTTGAGAATATCGCTGTGGAATTGCTGAAAACAAGTAAACCGAAAAACTGGTTTCGGGCATATTTCAATATGGGTTTGGCGAGAAAAGCTCGAGGGCAGCGAAGGGCCCTTCCCTGCGAGGTGGGAACGGATATGTTCTTTGTTGACCCCAGAGGTAATGTTCTGCCCTGCAATGGCTCTGATCATCCGATGATTATGGGTAATCTGCATGAACAGGATTTTGACACCATTTGGAAGAGTGAACAATCTGAAAAAATTCGGCAAATGGTAAAAAACTGTGACAAGCAATGCTGGATGATAGGTTCCGCATCCCCAGCCATGAAGAAACGGATTTTCGTCCCTTTAAAATGGGTGGCCATGAATAAACTGAAGGTCATGAAGAATAAAGATCAAAATATTTGTCTCGATCCCATCGGGCCGACTCAATAGAATTGTTTTTTATGAGAATTTTTGTCACAGGTACGCGAGGAATTCCGGATATCCCCGGAGGTGTTGAAACGCACTGTCAAGAGTTGTATCCGATCATTGCTGCCATGGGCCACGAGGTGATAGTGGCTACCCGGAGACCCTATGTAATTCTCCCAAAGCAGGAATGGTCTGGAGTTTTTCTAGAACATATTCCCGCTCCTTCCAAAAAACACCTGGAGGCAATTGTCCATACCTTTTTAGCGATAATCAGGGCCAGGCTTTTGAACGTCGATCTTGTCCATATCCATGCAGTTGGACCGGGACTCCTGGTGCCTTTTGCCAGGCTCTTGCGGTTGAAAGTAGTTTTCACCGACCATGGCCCTGATTATGATCGCCAGAAATGGGGCGGAGTGGCCAAGGCCACGTTGCGTCTTGGGGAGTATCTCGGCGGGAAATTTGCCAATGAAGTTATTGTAATTTCTAAGGTTATTAGTAAGATAATTGCCCTGCGTTGTAAGCGGGAAGCAAATCTTGTGTATAATGGTGTTTCTGTTCCCGAAAAAAGCGTGAGTACCGATTTTCTTGTACAACAGAGTATCATTCCGGGTAATTATATTTTGGCTGTGGCCCGTTTCGTGCCGGAAAAAGGGCTTCTTGATCTAATAAAGGCTTTTGAGCAGGTTGAGAGAAGTTGTCAGCTTGTCATTGCAGGAGATGCCGACCATGAGACGGAATACAGCCGAAAGGTGAAAAGAATGGCTGCTAGCGATGATCGGATTATCCTTACCGGCTATATCACAGGAGAAGAGCTCAATCAGGTGTACACTCATGCCAAGATTTTTGTCATGCCTTCTTATCATGAAGGCTTGCCTATAGCTCTGCTTGAGGCCATGGGGTATAAGTTACCTGTTCTTGTCTCTGACATTCCAGCTAACAAGGAAGTTGCACTGTCCCCGGAACGTTTTTTCAAATGCGGAGATGTGGAGGAGCTCCAGGAGAAAATAGAGCTTTTGTTGGAAAAAGGCCTTTCAGAAAAAGAACGGCTCAGCTACGAACTGCAAATTAATGAAAAATACAACTGGCTGAAGATTGCCGAACAGACTGTTGCTATTTATAAAAAGGTTACTCAAAATCACACAAAAAAAATCTGACCTGCTATGTCACGTGCTGTGTTGTAAATAAAAAATTCTATCATACTGACTTGCATAATGAAAAATAATAACATTCTTGTTGATATTGGCACCAATAAGTTCGTGCTCCTATGCTTAATGGCTGGCGTAGCTTTAGGAAATCTTCTTGTCATTAATTTTTTCACCAGTTTTGGTGCATTTTCATATTTAAAAGTTACTATACTTTTGTTGTTGCTTTGTTGTGGATTTTTTATTGCATTGAGGCCAAATGTTTTTGTTACTACTAGAACATTACTCCTTATAATAATACCAGTTTTAGGAGTTGCCATACCACCTAAAAGACTTGGGTTTAGTGCTTTTGATATTATTTTAATTGCCATTCTTTTGATGTTGCTCCACGATTTATTTTGGAGAAAAAAAACCATTAAATTAATTCCAGATAAACTAGCCTTTGTTTTTTTTATATCTGTACTTCCTGCTGTCTTTTTGGGTATATCTCCAATTGATTCGGCGGTAAGTTTTTTTAAAATATTACTATGCTATGTTTTTTTTATTACTATACACGCATATTTGTCGGAAAAAGATGCATTCGTTAATATTGTCAAGTATCTAGCTGTAGCCTTGACACTCGTCTCCCTGGCAATTTTTTTTGAACGTGTAACAGGAATTAACTTATCTGGTGCATCGAAAAATCTAAATGCGTTTGTAGAGGGGGCGAATGTATATCGATATGGCGGTTTTTTTCAGGACCCACAAAAAGCAGGGCAGTTTTTGGCGGTAGGTGGCACTTTCTTGATTTTGCTAATATGCCAGAATGTTCCACTAGGGCGCAAAATTACCCGCCTTGTAAAGTTTAGCTTGTTAGTTTCCTGTGCTGCACTATTGCTGACAGTATCAAAAAATTCCATACTTAGTGGCTTTTTCTTTTCACTGATTGGCATATTCTTTTTTAATCGCAATAATCAATTGAAAAAAAAGCTACTTTTTATTGTCCCTCTTGTTTTGTTTGTTCTGGTGGCTTTTTCCGGCAAGATAACCTCTAATTTTTTTGCTTCTTCACTTGGTGCCAGAATGCTGAGAATAGAACAGTCTGCAAATATCAGGCTTAACCTCTGGCGCGACAACTTGAATTTGTTTAAAGCCCATACCGTCAAAGGTATTGGGCCTGGAAATTATCAAGAGTTTTTAATGCGTACTGACCCAAACCTGCGAGCAAAAAAAGCTGTAGGGGGATATGTTCCTGGGCAACCGGAAAGTGGTTATCTTAAAATTCTGTTCGAAACCGGCATATTGGGACTCGTTGGGTTGATTATTTTCTTTTTGGGAAACGCTGCCAAGATGATGAGGTGTTTCTTGTACTCTTTCCATGGCAAGTCTTCAGGGATTGTTGTGTCGGCAAGTTTTGCCATGATAGTTTTCGCCCTGTGTTACATTACACTGTTTACGACTTCAGACAGCAGGAATGCTGTAATATTTATTATTATGTATGCTGTTTTCAGTAACGCCAAGTGTCAAAAAAAATCGATTAGCTAAAACTATATTTGGTAATTTGATTCAAATGGAAATTAAGAAATATATTATAATAGGGCCGGCGAGAAGTGGCACTACTGTAACGCACCTTTTTTTAAGAGGCCATCCACATGTATCAGCCCTAAATGATGAGGTGAAAATTTCAGAGCTTTTTGAAAAAGGAATTTCTGCTTTTACATTTGGGAGTGATCTTCCCAATGAAAAAGCTCAAGGGCCCAGAAAAATTTATGATTTACTGGCGTTGCTAAATGCCGATTCAGCAACAACGGCTGCTGGAATTAAATGCGCAGTTGCATCAGTTGAGAAGGCAAAAAAGTTTGTGGAGCAAATTAAATCATCGTTTTCTGATGTTTATATCATCCTTATTGTTAGAGAAGATGTTCTTGCGCAATTTGGATCTATACTGAGAGCTAAGAAAACTGGGAAATTTCATTCTTGGATAAAGGAAAACAATAGACCATCGTCAAGTATTACAGTTGACAAGGGGAGATATAGCCAATATTTGCTTACTAACATAGAAATAGTCGAAACACTGCAAAGCCTTAAAGAAACAAATAATTTTTTAGAAATTTCATATGAAAAAGACATTCTGACTGGCCAAGATTATTGCGCCAAGCTTTATAACTTTTTGCAACTAGATCCTATTGAACCTGCTTGGCTTAATTCAAAAAAAGTTGCTCCTCCTCCTAATAAATATATATCCAATTATGACTCGATTAAGCTCGCAGAAGAAACAATAAAAGAAAAACGACAACCACTCTTCACTCTACGTTATTTTCTTTATAAATTACTCAGGGTAATTTACAGGCGAACTAGTCAGCTATTTCCTAAAAAATATGCACAAAAGTAAAAACAGGGGCGACTCTGTTAAGTCTGCAAAAAAGTTTAAGATAGGTTTACTAGCAAGCGCTGGTAGTATAGTCTCTCAAATTATAGCTTTCGTGTCTGGACTTATTGTCGCACGCACAATTGGGCCAAACAATTATGGCCTTTTTGTATTGTGTCGAAATTTATGCCAGACTAGTAGTATACTTAGTCGCTCCGGTTTTGAGCTTGGCGTGATCAGAAAGATTCGCGAGAACAAAGATAATGCTTTATTGCAAGCCAGCTATATAGCTCATGCATTATATATTTCAGGAGCACTATCTTTTTCTTTCGTCTTGTTGGCTTGGCTCTGGGGCAGTAACTATTTATCAAACAACGTTTACCATTACGATCAGTTTAACTCAGTATTCAGTGTAATGGTTATCCTGATTCCGCTCTTAGCTGTTTTTCGTATTTATATCGGTCTCAACAGAGCCTATTTTAGAATTCAGCAAAGCGTAATTGTGGAGAGTATTCTTCAGCCTGTATCTAGATTGTTGATTATTTTAATACTTTTTATATTTTTTGTAGATTTATGGGCTGTAATATGGGGGACACTGTTATCTTTTTTGTTTGTTATATGTTATCTGATTTATGATGCAAAAAAACGGATTAAAATTTATTTTTTTTCTCCAAAACTATTACCGAAGATAGATATTGGCAGCTACTGGCGTTATTCATTTATGATAGCAATCACAAGTTCGGTTAACCTGTTGCTAACTAAAATGGACAGCTTCATGATCGGGTATTTTAATGGAGCAGAAGAAATAGGAAAATACGCGATTATACAACTTACAGTCCCCGTTATTGTTGTCTTCAACGGTTCTTTTAATAAAATGCTTGGTCCTACAATTGCAGAATTGGCTGCTGATAATAACTATAAAGGGATGGCTTCTGCAATCCGACAACATACCCGTTGGATGGCGATTGGCTCTTTCCCTTTATTTTTAATTTTTGCCTTCTTCGGTAAGGATTTGCTACTTATATTTGGTAAAGAATTTACTCTTCCTGCAATAACTATTGTTATCCTAGCAAGTGGTCAATTAGTTACTGCAATTTTTTCATCTGCTGGTTTTTTGTTGTCAATGACAAAGTCGTACAAGTTTGAATTTCCAGTGTTGTTACTTGCACTTTTCTTGAATGTATTTTTGAATTATTTGTTGATACCAAAATTTGGTATTGTAGGTGCAGCAGTAGCAACACTTATTGCATTGTTTATGGCAAACATTTTAAGAGTTGCTATTGTTTCTGAAATATACTCTTTTTTTATTTTTGATAAGTGGATTCTTCCACCACTTATTCTTGCAACATCTTCTTTATTATTAATTTTATTTGCTCGTAATCTTTTACAAGATTCAACAATCGCTGGAGCATTTATCGCTTCCATTTGTTTCTGTGTGCTTTATGTTCTTATTTTGAATAGTGTCGGCTTAAGTCCTGACGACAAAAAATTATCAAAAGATATTGTCACACTTTTCCGAAAGAAAATTTTGTAATTAAAGCTATGGTGATACGGAAACAGTCTCCATGCCGCTCGGTCATTTTTTCTTTTGAGATCATTAGTTTTGAAATGGTGCCAGTATGAGAGTAGTTTATTACACTAGGCCATGTTATTTAGACCTTGCATTGGAATATGCTGCTGAATTAGCCAAGCAGGTTGAATTACACCTTGTTGTGGAAATAGCGCCAGAAAGCAGGAAAAGTTCTATATTTGATATAGGTGATAAAAAGCTGCAAACGGGTTTGATTGACGGGGTAACTTTTTTTAAAGTTAACTTCCAAAAACTCTATGTTTCCTATCTGGCTGAGTGCGCCAGTGTAACGCTAGTTATTCATAATTGCCCCCAAAGTTTTCATCCTTCGACATGGAAAGTCAACCTCGAGGCAATGAATTTTTGTCGCACAATAAAACCGGATATCATCCATTTTGATGGCATAGTACCCAGAACAGCATCGGCAATATGGAGGCTTAGGAATATACCCCTTGTTTCCTCCGTTCACGACCCGATCCGCCATAGTGGGGAAGAAAGCTGGCGTAAAGAATTAGCTCGTAAAATAACATTCCCGTTTGTAGACCGATTCCTGCTCCATAGCGCTGCTATGAAAGAGACTTTTCTCGCAAGATATCCGAAAGTAAGCTCAGCAAGGGTCGTGCATAATCCTTTGGCGGCTTATAATATATATTGTCAGTGGATCAAGACACCTTTGCAGGATGATGGTCGAACAGTCTTGTTTTTCGGCAGATTATCCCACTATAAAGGTATTGAAGTGCTGGTGCAAGCTGCACCCATTATTGCACAACAGGTTAAGGGGGTTCGTATTGTTATTGCAGGCCGACCTGTTCACGGTTATAGCCTACCGCTTTTGCCGCCCCTTGCTAATGGTGGTAAATTTGAGGTGCTTGACACCTATATTGACAATGATCTGCTTGCGAAACTGTTTCAACAGGCAACCCTCGTTGCCTGTCCTTATATTGATGCTTCGCAGAGTGGAGTAGTGTTAACCGCCTATGGCTTTGGAAAACCTGTTATCGTAACCAACACCGGAGGTTTACCGGAGTATATCTGGCAGGAAAAGACCGGTTGCATTGTTCCTCCAGGTGACCACCAGCACCTTGCACAGTCAATTTGCTCAATACTTGCTGACCCCGCAACACAGCAAGAGACTAAATCAAATATTGAGGAAATGAAGAAAGTTGCATGCAACTGGAAGAATGTTGCCGACAAAAATGTGAAAATTTACTCTGAGTTACTCGATGAGTAAAAGGGGGAAGCAAACAGTCATTGACCGTTTGCTTCCCCTTAAGGGTTGCGTCATTCTGCATTAACAACGAGGAGGTTTGCTGTTAGGCATAAGACCTTCACGATTTATTTGAGCTTATCTTACTTTCACAGGTAGATTTGTTTCTTGCAATGGGTTGTATCTTTATTTTTTCTCTTCTTACGGTTTGTGCAGTCTTTGCAGTGATGGTTATAACCATGGAATGTAGCAAGAAGATTTTTTCAGCTCCACTTTTCATACATTCTCCCGCATCCGCACAAACATTGCACGGGTAAACAGAACTATGGAACCAGTCAAAATCCTTTTTTTTATGAATTCCTTGAAAGTCGGTGGTGCTGAACGCCAGACTATCCACCTGATCAACCGATTAAATAGGGAAAAATATTCTGTAGGTCTGGTATACCTTGCTGAGGTCGAGGATCTAAAACCAAGCCTTGAAACAAAAGATTTATTTACCTGTGAATGCTTTGCACGAAAAGGAAAGTTAGATTTCAGTGTCCTGAAGAAACTTCATCAAATAATATCAACTCATGGTGTTCAACTCGTTGTATGTGTCGAGGAATACCCTTTACTCTATACTTCCCTACTCAGGCTTATATTTAGAAATATCTCAACAAAGGTTATCACTGTTATTCACCACAATATTCATCTGCCTAATTTGTGGGTACAGGCAAAAAAATATATTTATAGGATATGTATAAACAGTGTCGATAAGGTAATTTTTGTCTGTCACAACCAAGCCCAGTACTGGTACTTGAACAATGGCATTCATAAATCTATCTCAACCGTCATTTACAACGGCATTGACCCCGCCTTTTTTAATCCTGCTCGGTTCACTTTACCAGAGAAAAATCGTTTGCGAGAGTCTTTGCAGTTTTCTAAAGATGACTTTGTTGTAGGCATCTGCGCCAGAATGAATCCTGTAAAACGCCATATAGATTTTCTGGAAGGATTAGCCCTGGTAAAAAAGGATGGTATCCAAATCAAAGGGTTGTTAATTGGAGACGGTCCTGAACGAGGAAATATTGAAAAGGCTGCCGGTCAACTTGGCCTTCTGGATGATGTTGCCTTTACTGGTTTCCAGCAAGACGTCCGTCCCTATATAGCTCTTTGTGATTGCATTGCTATTACCTCACGTTCGGAGGCTTTTTCCATGGCTGCCTTGGAAACCATGGCTATGGAAAAACCACTCGTTATGGCAATAAGTGGTGGTGCCGATGAGCAGATAAAAGATGGAGAAACCGGTTTTCTATACACCTTTGGGCAGATTGATGATCTAGCCAGCCACTTGACATGGCTCGCGAAAAACCGGGAAAAAGCCCGGGAAATGGGGAGCAAGGCAAGGGCTTTCCTGTTGAAGGGATTCACGTTGTCTACGATGACAAGAAGTTATGAAGCAAACTTTGATCAATTTTTTAGTTGATTAATTTCTATGAATCCTCCACTTCGAGTATTTCGTCTCGATATAATATTTATATTGAAACACTTTCAATGTCGTTTTTTTTTTCAGCGGAACATAGCTGGAAACGAATTAAACTCATCGATTTTTTTTAAGGATACGTTCCTTCAAACACGAATGTGGCGCAAAAAGGTGCAGGCCATTTCAATTTAATCACTAACGTCCCGTTCGATTGTCAAAATAAATGGGCCATACAGGGGTAAAAGGTGAGGAGGTAATTAATATGATTTCGCATAAGCATAAGTGTATATTCATACACATCCCTAAGTGCGCAGGTACGAGTATAGAAAAAGCGTTTGGGCATTTCGAAGAGTATTCTGGAGACAATAAACAGGATCATAGAAGCATCAGAATGCTAGAACCTATTAATTCAAGATGTTTTGCATCCAAAGAAAATAGTAAGGAATTTATAAAACGATTTTGGAGACAAATTAAACCTTCACCAAATCCGCGAAGCAGATATACCGTATCAAGGGAGCAATACGCCGATTATTTTAAATTTACTGTAGTGCGTAATCCCTGGGCGCGGGCGTATTCATGGTACAAGAATGTAATGAGAGATGATTCTCATTTAAAAAAAATGAGAATATCCAGAGAGATAAGCTATTATGATTTTTTAGAGCGTTTTAAGTACAAAAAATGTTTAAGGGCTCAAACTTTTTGGATAAAAAACTACAATGGAGATATTCCTCTTGATTACATTGGACGATTTGAAAATCTAGCTAATGATTTTGAAAAAGCTTGTAATTTAATGAAAATTGAATCCCTCAAGTTACCGCATGAACTTAAAGGGGGGGTCGATAATTATCAGGAAGCTTATGACTCTAAAACTAGAGACCTGATCAGTAGGATATATAGAGAAGAAATTGAACTTTTTGGATATTCATTTGATGCTTAATCAGTTTCGAGTAGAAAAAATGCTACCCCTTGGTGGGCACGCATAGGTGGGTAGTTACACAACCCTAAAAGTTAAGGAGTAATATGTCTTTCTCCCCAATTTTTATAGTTGGCAACTCCAGAAGTGGCACTACGCTATTAGCACGAGTTTTAAGCAAACATACACAGGTACATATCTTAAATGAAACGCATTTTTTGACGTCATACGAGGAGCAACGTAAATCTTTTGCTCAGCTTGATCAAGAGGAAAAAATACATTTAATCAACTTGTTCCTGACCGTTGAATATAAAGGGATTAATTATAAAAACGAATATCAAGAGTACTTAAATGAAGCTCAGAATATCTTTGCTCATTGTGCAGAATGTAAAACATTTTCTTCTTTGATTGCCTTTTTATTTAAATATGCTGCAGAAAAGAAAGGTAAAAATATTTGCGGTGACCAAACACCATCTCATATTTTTTATACTGAAGATATTTTGAAATTATTCCCAAATGCAAAATTTATTAATATTGTTCGTGATCCCAGAGCAGTACTGCTTTCTCAAAAAAATAAATGGAAAGCTGCAAAAAAAATTCGACAACCTCTCCGTGAAATTGTAAGGACATTTTTTAACTATCACCCTATCACCACATCACTCCTCTGGAAAAAAGGAATTGAAGCTGGGAAAAGAGCACAAAAAGATTTGCCTCTTAATAAATTTCATACTCTACACTTCGAACAATTATTAGAAAATTCTGAACCTGTAGTCCAAAAACTCTGTAGTTTTATAGACGTTGAGTTTGAAACCGGCATGTTAAACGTGGATGTATCGATGTCCTCAAATGAAATTGATGAAGGAAAAAAAGGTATACGCCGTGAGGTAATGAATCATTGGCAAAAGAGATTGTCCAGGACAGAAATTTTCATTTCTGAAAAAATCAATGGAAAATTGATAAAGGAAGAAGGGTACCCGCTTACTCATGCTAAAACAGGTCTTTTTTCTTTACTTTTTTATTTGTGTTATTTCCCGCTACATTTAACGATGGCTTTTTTGCTTAACATGAACCGTGTAAAAAATCCAATCTCTTATATCTCAAAGAAATTGATTCGTTACAACCATTGATGAGCGTTCACCCATTGATATTTTGCATGTCAATCGCGAAAGTGAAGGGGAGAAGTCGGCGTAGTGATGCTGATAAGCTAGCTTATGCGATTTTTTGCGGGGAGTATAGGCGTTAAGAGCAATTTGTCAGGGTTGTTTTAATACACGATTATCTATCCTCTTTGCGTGGACTCTAAACATACACATAACTCAATATAGCCTTATTTGTGTAACCAGCGGTCTTGAAACCAGCCAAAAACATCGGATAAAAATCCGCAGGTGAGAGTGAAGAGAAAACAACGCCATTCATGGACAGTACGGAAAAAATTGCCATGCGTTACTGCATTTTGCCTGAATTTGTATTTACTGCAAACTGCCTCGTTAGCTGAAAAATTAAGTATCAATCAATGAAAATTCTTCTCGTCAATAAATTTTTCCACCTAAACGGCGGATCCGAAACCGTTTTTTTTCAGGAACGTGAATTTCTCCTTGCAAAAGGTCACCATGTTATAGACTTTTCTATGCAGGATGAGAGAAATATTGCCTCCCCGTATTCTGATTTTTTCATTAAAAAAATTGACTTTCAACATAGTGTCAGTTTGAAAGACAAGATTGGGCAGGCAATTTCTTTTATTCATTGTTCAGAGGCGGTAAGTAAACTTGAACAGTTAATTATTCAGGAAAAACCTGATATTGCTCATCTGCACAATATTTACCACCAGCTTACCCCTTCTATCATCCCTTTATTGAAAAAGTATGGGATGAAAGTTGTAGTAACCTTGCATGACTACAAATTAATCTGTCCCAGCTATATTGCACTAAAAGATGGTGAAATATGTGATGCCTGCCAAGGGAAATCTTTTTGGAAACCCTTTATTTTAAATTGTCAGAACTCACATCTACAAGGGTTACTGTTGTCGATAGAGGCTTATTGGCATAAATGGAAAAGGAGCTACGACGGGGTTGATCGCTTTCTTTCTCCCAGCAGTTTTTTAGCAGATTTGACAGCCAAGCGCATAGCTACAGATAAAATTCAAGTGCTGCGCAACGGGATAGATACTGGTAAGTACCAGGCTACGTTTTCCGATCAAGGCTATGCACTGTATTTTGGGCGGCTGTCCAAAGAAAAAGGCATAGAAACGTTGCTTCAAGCCCATAAAAACGTTGCTGCAGAGCTGCCGTTAAAGATAGTTGGAACCGGCCCTTTGGAAGATAAGTTGCGAATAGATTATCCTACCGTTGAATACCTCGGCTATCAGAGTGGTCAGACCTTGCATGATATCATAACCAATGCCGCTTTTGTGGTGGTGCCATCGGAGTGGTACGAGAATTGTTCGATGGTGGTGCTTGAGTCCATGGCCTTTGGCAAGCCTGTTATCGGTAGCAGGATAGGTGGAATTCCGGAACAGGTTGAAGATGAAAAGACGGGTCTTCTTTTCGAAATGGGGAATGTTCAAGAACTGACAAGGAAGATGACCATTCTTGTGGAAAGTTCAACGCTTCGCTTCCAAATGGGCAAGGCTGCGAGGGAAAAGCTGGAAAAGGACTATTCCTTGGGTGAGCATAACAAAAAATTATTGACGGTGTATTCTGATTTGCTCTCACCTTTTCCATGAAGTCTCTTGTTTTATTAGTGTCTGTGACAGGTGATCTTGAAAACAATCTGGATTACTTCAAATGGGAATGCGATGGAACGTCATGGAACGTCATATTTTAAATCCTGCTCTGGTGAGGGCTCAAGCAACCTATGTATGTGGGCTCACCAGAATACTATAAACTAGAGCATCATGGCATAATGGGCCAGCATGTATTGGCATTTTTCTCCGTTTGAGTAAATTAACTCAAACGGAGAAAACCCGCCTAGCCATGAGATATAAAAATTCCCTGGAAGAGAGGAGTAAAAGCGCCACTATTATTGATACGCTCCGCAGCTCACTTTTCCACCAGAGGCAACAATAGCTCCGTTTTCGTCTGTTAAAGCTATGCCATCATAGTCTGTTATATTTGGAGTTCCCCGCCATACTGAATTATCACATGCCTTTTTCGCTGGTGAACCAGACTGCAGGCGAAAATTACCAGCACTGCTATTAACGAAGAGGGGATCAGACTTTATAGTATTACTACCATCAATAGCGGTAAACCCGCCGTTATTTTTCTGAGTTCCAAAAAGAACATTGTAACCGACTGTGTATTTTGATGGTGCTAGGTTAGTATTGAGATGTATACCTATATGGAAATTATAGTTTTGCCCCATAATATTGTTTTTGATCACTAGATTATTAATCAATTCATCCCAAATCCTAATATTACCATATTGCCCGACACCATTTTTTCCGTTTTGGTAGAATGTGTTATTGTATATAAAAATATCTTGCACCGCCCCGGAAGCAGGATATACATTATGGAACGCCATCGCCCCTTTGAGGGCATTATGCACGATGTTGTGGTGAACAGATATATTTTTGAGCAACCCGCCGGATTCAGAGCCTATCTGAAAGCCTGCTCCGTCTGTATTGTGTATATGATTAGCGTAAATCTCAATGTTGTAAGTGTATCTGCCATATGCATCCACATATATAGCGTTAGCACCATTAATACCATACACTGTGTTGTGATGTATTGTGCCGTCGTGCGAACCGTCTTTGGCATCAATCCCAGCACCACCGCCTGCACTGCCACCGTTATCATGGACAGTGTTATTCTTGACCTCGAATGTATTTACGATTGCTAAAGAAACACTCTCGCTTTTACTATTCTGACAGGCCTCAGAAACCTCATTACTATCTATCGTTACATGTGATGATGCATTAAATTTAATTCCCGCAGATTCTGTGTTGTATACCTCACAGTTTCGTACCGTGATGTACGAACCACCATAGAACCCAATCCCTGAATTTTCGGCAGCTTTACCAATCCCTGAATTTTGCACTCGAATATTTTCTATGATGATATAGTTTTTCGAGAGCCCCCTAATAAGTCCATGATTTCTTGGTAGGTTAACACCCGTACCATCAATGACAGGTTTATTTCCTGTTCCGTATGCCCCAAACGTGATACTACCGCCACTAGCTGATCCGCTGCTCGGAATTAATAACCGCTCCTTCCAAGTGCCACCACGTTTGAACAAAATACGATCACCAGGCGAAAAGCGAGAATTATTTACTTTGCTTATAGTTGCCCACGCAGTAGCAGGGGTTAAACCATTAGCATTATTATTACCACTTTTGGAGATGAAGTATGTCTTACCAACACTTAGTGGCTGGAGATTTGTCGGAGGTCCCGGTTTAGCATAAAGTATAGAATATGGGGCATGACACAAAAAGATTAGAAATAAAAAAAATGTGATTATTGATTTTTTCATCTGTTTAAAATTTTTTAAAGGCATTTTTTGCTCCTTTGCAGATCCAAGAGGATCTAATCCGAAGTAGTATTTATATCCGGGTATGGCTTATCGCCACCACTTGAACCTGTTGTAATTACTAACAGGTTTACCTGATTTGAATAATTACTTTTTGCCCCCCTATTCCTGCAGGAGGTTGCACCAATAATATTTATCACAAACCGGAGTCGCCACTGCCTTTACCATGCGCCCATTAAGAGGGGGTAGGCGACCTGAGTACCAACATTCATTCACTGAACGTGAATGTGACACCATTTGTTAAACCATGATACAATAAATTTAGTATGCATAATTTGTTCCATTATCTAGATGTCAAGAGGGGTGCCCCGTGCAATGCGCAGCAAATGAAAGTATTGCATTGGTAAATAATATAAAATTCAGCCATTAAAATGGTTGGCGAGGTGCAGCCTTGTTTTCTTTTAGAAACACAGTTTTTATTTTACGCATTTCACAATGCGATCCGTGAATAAAAAAATCTATGCCAGAGATTTTCAACCGCATACTAATCAACATCATTTATTTCATAGCAAGTTATCTTAGCAGGAATGATAAATAAAGGTACACATTGATACTAGTGCTTAATCTCCTAACTTAAAGTGTTTAAGTATGATGAAGGCATGTTAAGGCATGGGCCTAGAAATAACCCTGAAGACAGAAGGAGCCAGTGCTCTAACAACAATTACAAACAAGCCTATCTGCGGCTTTTCGCTAAGTAAAACGAGAAGAAATCATTTTTTCTTGCGCTGCCGTGATGCCGAACGTTCAAGGAACCTAGTGACATATGGTGCCTGAATTCAGAGATCGGGTCTTAACCCTATAGATTTTTATCATTTGCCAAAATGATTGGCGATAGCACACATGCTGTTGGGTATTTAATGCGCAAGAAAGGTAATTACTTGCACAATTCAAGGTCATGGAAAATTTCTCCAAGGTGTTTTAAGAGTTTGCTATAGAGCGATGTTCTCTGGCACTTAGGTGTCTATGCTGCATGATCTTAGATTCACACTTCGTGTGACCTCAGCTGTTTACGTTGTTCACTGAAGCCTTCCTGTCGTGAGTTTGAGCGGCCCACGAAACTGTAGGTTTCTTTATTTTTCAGGAACCGGCAAGCTGTTGTCTCCCGGCAAAGCCTGTTGAACCTAAGAGTTATTAAACATGACGCCTTGCGAATTTTGCAATTATTGCTCTTGAAATGGATGCTTTAAATAACAGCTATTTTCTATGACAACTCATCAGGTACGAATCATACGTGCGCCATGCTGAGCCTCGTAAACTGAAACGGCAGAAATGAAGAGCCTCTTGTGGCTATCCAACCGGCATAACAATGTGTTTTCGAAAACAGGTGCCCCTCGGCTTTCACAGTTCGAAGTTTTCGAGACATTCTCGGCAGAAGGAAAAATTCCTGTAGTAAAACCTATCATAAGGGCAGCTGTGTCTTCTTTTAGCAACATGATTTTCGTCGTTTACACATTCACTAGCTATTCGTGTGTGTGAAAAATCTATAACATATGATTTTGGGACCGATACAAAGAGTGGCTTTCCCAACGTAACCATTGTCCCTATTGGTTCTGGACTCAGGATCTATGAGAGTTAAAATCAATACCATTTCGTCCACCATGCGCAATTCAGTTCCCGGAAAAACGATTCTGGAATCGTTCATTTCTGGGCAGAACTTCATTACCTATTTGAGGCTTCGTAAGTTCGTAAATTGATGAAGACGAATGGTAATTTAAATCTAGAATTATCTCTTAATCCAGCTTTAAATCTAGGCGTGTCTGTTTGTGGCGACAGATTTTGTCTTCCAATTGCTTAAAGTGTTTCATAAATACCCATTTCACGCAGATCTCTGCCACTTGGGTGACTGTCTCTACCTGACGAACCTGCCAAATAGAGTTGTTTTAGGTAGATGCTCACCTACCGCGTAAGGATTCAGTTACAATAGCGCAACTATCCTATAAATTACGGAAAAGATCATCACACTGTCATTCTGCTAAGCCAGTTTTGATCAAATGTTTTTTTCAACAGCCTCTTGGAGGAGGTTCACCGAATTGAAACTCAGGGCAATAGCCTTATATGATCGAAAGTGGTGATTGGGTGAGACATAAGCAAGTGTGCTAACAAGTAGTTCTTAATGGCTATTTGCCTGAGCGAGAGATTCAAGCCTGAATAGGTTAGGTTAAAATCAGAGTTCGAAAATTGTGATAAGAGTGGTAGGCAATTCGGCTCCCCTGGCTTTATTTCTGGGGTATATCAACAGATGACTTTCAAGAAACCTTGCAGGTTCTTCTTGGTACTCCCGCAAAGGGCTTGTTGTTAACATCAACAATCAGTCGTTGTGGAATGGTGTAAGAGTGCGAAAGGTGGAAAGTAAAGGGTATGAGTATATATGGGCCGACGGTGTATATTTAGCATCTGAAGCGATGCTGTCAAGCAGTGTATTATTGGTGCTACTGAGCTAGGAAGAGAAGATTTTTTAGCCATTAAAGATGGCTGGAAAGTTTGAGTAAAGTTGATCTTGGCTGTCGTTGCGCATCAAAGCTCACGGGGTGAGACATTCAGCACAGCTAGCTATAGATGGCGGTATTCTTGGTTTCTGGAAAGGGTTGGATAAGGTATTTCCGAAAAGCATTTTCCTCCGTTTGAGTGAGTTTACTCAGACGGAGGAAAATTGAATGACCAAAAGAGGTCCCCCCGGAAGGGGGGAGTAAGAGTCCCACGTCTATTGATACGCCCCACAGCTCACTTTTCCGACAGAGGCGACAATAGCTCCCTTTTCGTCTGTTAAAGCTACGCCATCATAGTCCGTTATATTTGGAGTTCCCTGCCACACTGAATTATCACATGCCTTTTTCGCTGGTGAACCAGACTGGAGGCGAAAATTATCAGCACTACTGTTAACGAAGAGGGGGTCGGATTTTATGGAATTACTCCCATCAACAGCGGCAAACCCTCCGGCATTTTTCTGGGTTCCAGAAAGGACATTGTGACCGACTGTGTATTTTGATGGTGCTGGGCCAGTAGCCGTGTGTATACCGACATGGAAGTTATGATTTTGGCCCATAATATTGTTTTTGATCACTAGATTATCAATCAATTGATCCCATACTCTAATATTACCATACTGTCCGGTACCATTTGTTCCGTTTTGGTAAAAGGTATTGTTGTATATAAAAATATCTTGCACTGCTCCTGAGGCAGGATATTTATTATGAAACGCTATCGCTCCTCTTAAGGCATTATGCACGACGTTATGGTGAACGGATACGTTTTTGAGCAACCCTCCAGATTCAGAGCCTATCTGAAAACCTGCACCATCTGTGTCATGTATATAATTAGCGTAAATTTCAATGTTGTAAGTATACCTGCCATAAGCATCTACATATATAGCGTTAGCGCCATTGATGCCATACACCTCATTGTGATGTATGCTGCCGTCGTGGGAGCCGTCTTTAGCATCTATTCCGGCCCCGCCTCCTGCAGCAGTACCCCCATCGTAGACAGTATTATTCATGACCTCAAAGGTATCTATAACTGACAAAGAGAGACTTTCACTCCTACTATTCCTGCAGGCTTTAGAAATCTCATTTCCATCTACCGTTATATGGGATGATGTATTAAACTTCAGTCCCGACGATTCTGTGTTGTATGCTTCACAGTTTCGTACTGTGATATACGAACCACCATAGAACCCAATACCTGTATTCTCAGCGGCTTTACCAATCCCAGCATTTTGCACTCGAATGTCTTCTATGATGATATAATTTTTTCCGCTGCCCCTAATCAGTCCATGGTTTCTTGATAGATTAACACCAGCACCATCAATGACAGGTTTATTTCCCGTTCCGTATGCCCCAAAGGTGATACTGCCACCACTCGCCGAACCGCTGCTCGGGATTACTAGCTGCTCTTTCCACGTGTCACCACGTTTGAACAAAATACGATCACCAGGCGAAAAACGAGACTTGTTCACTTTACTGATAGTCGCCCATGCAGAAGCAGCGGTTAAACCACTGGAATTGTTATTGCCGTTTTTGGCAACAAAGTAGGTGTTGCCATTACCTCGCGGCTGGAGGTCTTTGGGGTATCCCGGTTGCGCATGGAGTGTTGAAAATGGGACATGGCAAAAAAAGGTTAGAAATAAAAAATTTATTACTATTGTTTTTTTTATCTGCTTGAAATTTTTTAAAGACATTTTTTTTTCCTCTGCGAATCCAAAAGGATCTAATCCGAAGCAACATTTATTATAAGCGGATATGACGCGTTGCTACCACTTGAATCAGGTGCAGTGACCGACAGCTTCACCTGATTTGAATAATTACTTTTCGTACCTGTCTTATCGTAGGAGGTTGCGACAAAATAATAATTTTTACCACAAGTAAGACTTGGCACGACCGCTATCATGCGTCCATTAACAGGGGTTGGGTTACCAACATCCACCGAACCTGTATATGGGCCGCCACTTGTTAAGCCATAATGGATTTTATATCCTTTTATATCTGCGCCAGTATTTGGTATCCAGGAAAATTGCTCCGTGCAAGTCGCAGCAAATGTAGCTGTTGCGGAAAGAAATATTCCTAAAATTCCCATAGTTAAAGCTTTCATGAGATGTCTCCGTGTCCTATTTTAGCAAAGCACTTTAGATGTGTTTGAAGAAATTTGATTGTCTTTAGTTGTTTCTTGTTTTATAGGCGCCACTGCCTCAGTTTGCTGCACCGATAGTAAAGTAGCCCATGACTTCTTTTCCGTGTGTTATTTCGGTATCTTTCGACAGTTCCTCTTCAACCTTTATCTGGGTGCCTGTTTGTGATGTACTTCTAATCCTCGCCGCTGCGGTGTCACCACCATAAGTGGTTTGCATACCCGCAAAGAAGAAGGGCTTAGATGAAAAATCAGCTTTGTAATTTAAGCTGAGCCAGTTGTGGTTGACATTATTGGGTACCAGGGCCGTTTCAAACATGAGGCCATTCACTTGCACCATTCCAGGTTCAAAAGCGATGTAACCGATGGTTTCAACGGCAGCATGAGCAGTCTGGTTTTTTTCCTGTTCCTGGAGTTTGTGTTGGAAAGAATTTTTATTGATACTACTCAGCCTGTTTGTCACCGCATCCTTTTCAGTCTCAGTCATAACTTGGGTCATAATGACAGGGGTGAGATCATATGTCTGCTGCAGGGACACCTGTTTAAGTGATTTGGAGCCATTAAAACTTCCGGCCTCCATCTTTATTCCGTTGCCCAGTGTGTATGTACCTTTTTCTATAACCATATAGCTTACAGTTTCCTTGGAATGATAGCCGTCCAGGTAATCCCATTCCTGAACGCGTATTTCAAAGCCTTTCTGGTCCACATTGCGGATTCTTACTACAGATGGAGCCGAACCATTAACAGTTGGAGGCCCGGCAACAACAATCGGCTGATTGTAACTGTTTTTATAAAGTACTCTCACCCAATTATGATTAATGCTCAGGCTGCCCACTTCGAAGTCTAAATTGTTTGATGGAGGAGTTGTGCCAGGGTCTGTCGTGTCACCATCGCCAGTGCCTGGGTCAGTTGTACCGCCACCGCCACTAGAGGGGGCTTGGGCCACGATAATAGGGGTCGTTGCACTGGAAGAGAGGCCCTGGCTGTCGACAACCGTAAGCTTAGCATAATAAGTGCCAGCCGTTGTATAGGTGTGGGATGGGGTAGCACCGTTAGCTTGCGAGCCGTCACCAAATGTCCAGCTATAACTTACTATAGATGAGTCGGAATCCGTTGAAGACTTCCCGTTAAAGCTTACAGTGAGCGGTGCATTGCCCGCTGCTGTTGAGGTAGACGCCACAGCAATTGGCGGCTTTGGTGTGGAAGTATCTGGGTCAGTTGACGTTCCAGAAGTTGTGCCAAAGGTAAAAGGAAAAGAAGGCGATGGCGGACTCTCAGAATTATCGGAGTAGTAGGCTGTGAGGGTTAAATAGCCTGTACTTTCTTCGGAGCTGACATTGCAGGTTATTCTGGAACTGCTGGCATTGGTTGTTGTGCAGACTTGTTTTCCATCCATATAAAGTCGATAGCCGCGCAGCTGTTTTGTCGAATAGCTAGGTGCGCTAAAGGCAAATTGTACATCCAGGCTGTACTGTTCGGCCCCTGTTGAAATGGCCGGGACGAAAAATAACATAGAGAGGAAAAGCAGTGTTTTTTTCTTCATTTTTTTTTATGCAATGTAAGTATTACTGTGTTGGGAACGTGAAACTGTTGGTAGAAAAATCTTCCTTCCTGGATTCCCGGTGGACTATTTTTTACAATTGGCATCATATAAGCAGAGGGCGTGCCAGATATTTAAAAAGTTTATTTATCTTGTTATTATGGTTAATTAACAGAAACAGCAAAAAATTCTGATCCTGTTTCCTGGTAATCCAAAGGAGGTCTTGGTAATCCGATGGCTGTCTTGGTAATCCAACTGTCGCCCTAGTAATTCAAATCCTTGCTTGGGAATTAGGGAATTAAACCTGCACCGGTTCGTTTTGATTGGTTGTTGTCGGTTTGGTAATAATGACTGGGTGCTTGAGCTCTTTATCAAATAGCGCCTTTTTCCAATCCTGCTCCCCCTTCACCTTTCAAGGTTACATATTTGTTGATATTTTAGTTGGATAGGCTATATCTTGACAAGTTCAGCTGTGTCATTCTTGTTGTTTGTTGCTTGAAGGGGGTACAGTATATTCATCGGCTCCCACAGTGTCGGAGTGCCCAGCGGGGCTACCGACAGAAATGTTTTGCCACTACAATTCTATTGCTATTGGGTAATGAAGCTGTCAAAATTTACTCTGAGAGAGTTGTTGACTATCTTGGAGTGATATAGAAAGGTTAGCTCAAAGGCGCGCGTACAAAAAGTACCCCCTGGGTTGGTACTTGATGCCGGCGATTTGATGATGTAGCATTTGTTGTCGTAACAAAGCAACACCCAATGCGTTCTCAACGGTCAGGAAATTTTTGATGAAGGAGAGCAGGAGACAATTTTATATTGCCATTGTACCATGAGTGAGAGGAGGGGTAGGGCTTGGCAATCGTTTTCTCAATAAGTTTAACGAAGAGCTGTAGACGCTGGGGAAGGACTGTATCAAAAACGATACCGATACCTCAATGATTATGAAAAGGTTATGGTGAAAATTTTGATGAAGAAGATTAGTAACTCCAAACAAATTGATTCTACTCGTAGCTGCACCGCGAAGGTTACACTGCTGGCGACAGTCTGCTCTATGGTAATCTTTCCCCATCATGCTCAAAGCGAATCTGAGCTGCCACCTGCGACAAATGATACTGTCCAGGTACAAGAATTATCAATAAATGATACCATTCAACAAACCTTTAACGCTGCCACTGGATACATTCACCCTTTTCTATCGGTAGAGGGAGGATATTCAGACAACATTTTCAATACCAAAGACAATGAGAAGGAGGACTTTTATACAACAATCTCACCTGGGCTTTGGGTTGCAACGCCTCGAAGCAAAGAGATTGTGCTTAACATCGACCCATCAAACACCGCCCCTGGCGGCTTGGCTTTTGAGTTTCAGCCAAGTAATATCCAAAAGAAATTTCAGGCCTACGCGCTGTACGAGGCCGATATAATCAGCTACTCTTCGGAGGGCCAAAATGACACCACTAATCATACCGCTGAAGGAATGATTTCCTATGCACTCTCTGATGATTTAACTTTTGAGTTGATTGACAAGTATATCTACTCGTTTGATACTTTCCGGTCAGACGGTTCCCTCGATGGTGTCCTGCAGACATATAACTCCAACGTGCTGATTCTCTCGGCTGATTACGATTTCAACCCAAAGCTTTCCGTCGAAGGTGTCTATTCTAATTTTTACCTGGACTATGAACGACCGGAAAGAGCTTTCCGTGACCGTACTGATAATGCTGGTGCCCTGTATTTAAACTATCAATACTCACCGAAAACTTCTGTTTTTCTCAACGGTGAATACGTTCGGTTATCCTTTGATACGGCAACAGAAAACGATGCTGATCAGTATAACCTTTATGCGGGTATGCAATGGCGACCATCGGGGAAAACGAGCCTCCGCGCACGCTTAGGTTACGTTCATAGATCACGTGATGCAGAAGATGCTGAGGATGCAAGCGAACCTGCAGGGGACCTTAGAATTCAATATAATATCACCGAAAAAACTTCCTTAACGCTCTTAGGTGCCAGTAACATATTTGTATCTGATAGTAATAACTACGGCTATACACGGAATAATTTCTTGAGGCTCGGTTATCGCCAGAACATTACATCTAAAATTTTGGCTGGCCTGGTTGCTCGTGTTGGCAGGAGAGATTACCAGGGAGGAGATCGGGATGACCGAAACGATGATTATTTTCAAATTACCCCATCTATCCAATTTAATTTGAAAGAGTGGATGACGGCAAGGCTAAGCTACATTTATGAAACTCGAGACTCAGATATAGAGGCGAATGATTACCGTAGTAACAGCGTGCTCCTCAAATTTATTGTGTCTCTTTAATCAAAGATATATGACATGTATTTATATATAACGTGCCACCCTTATTGGTCCCATAATTCTTTTTATGGCCAAATGAAAAAAGAGGTATTTTGAAGATCAGCCGCCACTTTCAGTTTAGGTGTTCTCCTAGTCGAGATAACGGTAGATGCTCTGGAGTCCTGAAAACAATCCCAAGTGCGAAACGATCCGTCGAGTAGAGATTGGTTTTGCCCATCTTCACTTCAAATACACCAAGTCCTTAGTAAGGTATGTGCTCAACCTTCTCATGTTCCTGACTATTGTTGATGTTTTCAAACATTTGGGATTAAGTCGGGCTTGATCAATAGCTACATGAGCAATGTAGTTGAATGACAACTGTGGCGTTGGATAGAGATGGCTAGAAGCTTTGGTATAGACAAGTTGTTGAAATTTGAGAAGACTATGTAAAGGCATTTTGAAGGAATATTGACCTGTTTTGATGTGGACAGTCTATCCGCGTGGGCCCTGAAGGAGTCAACAACAAAATAAAGACAATGCAAAATTATAGAACATTTCAATGTTTTTTCTCTCTTTGCTCCGTTTTTGTACCCATAGCTTATAAATAGGTAGCAGGCCCTTTACAAAAGGTTTGTTCAAATTTTCGGGCCCACCTCTTTCTGTTATTCGTAAGCCCCGCAGTTAACTGTTCCATCAGGAGTTACAATGTTTCCATTTTCGTCGGTTATAGCCTTCCCGTCATAGTCTGTTATATTTGGTATTCCTTGCCAGACTGAGGCCTTTCCCGTATTCTCAGCGGGTGAGCCAGTTTGCAAGT
Source organism: Desulfogranum marinum (assembly GCF_963675105.2). NCBI lineage: Bacteria > Pseudomonadati > Thermodesulfobacteriota > Desulfobulbia > Desulfobulbales > Desulfobulbaceae > Desulfogranum > Desulfogranum marinum. The sequence goes on along the minus strand of NZ_CAXXRO010000004.1, from coordinate 204,955 downwards.
GAAAATCGCTCGCGCTGATAAAGAGTGGGTCAGAAAGTATTGCGTTGTTACCTGCAACTCCATCCACACTAGATACATTCGGTGTGTTGATAGTTCCATGCATGACATTATTCTCGATGTTGTAGCCGGCCCTATCTGGAATTGTCATGCTCGTTGTAGAAAAGCCAACCTGATAACCAACGTTTTGGCTAAAAATATTATTCTTTATATTGACATTAGAGGCGTCAGGGTTCCGTATAAAATATCCGCCTTCCGAAGCAGGCGAAGCAGGACCACAGTTTACAACTGTGTTGTTATAAACGTATATGTTCTGAATAGGGTCGGCTTTTCCTGCACGACCTGGGTGTATCATTAAACCCGTCCTTATATTTTCAATAATATTGTGATGTACAAGCACGTTATCAAGAGTGCCGCCTTGCTCAGAGCTTGTCTGGATACCTGTGCCACCATCGGTGAAGTCATGAACATAGTTGTTGTATATTTCAATATTGGTAGTCAACTTATTCCAGGCATCAGCGTAGATCCCATTTACACTGTGTAGGTTGTAAATTTCATTGTGATGAATCTTACCGTTGTATGAGCCACCCTTTATGTCTATACCAGAACCACCGTATCCAGGACCGGTGGCTCCGTTGTTATGAACCTTATTATACATCACTTCGATGTCATGCGAGCGGCCGGAGATAGATATACTTTCACTTTTGCTCCTTACACATGCCAATTCCACTTCGTTTGCGGCGATCACTATATTCTTTGATCCGTGGGCACGTATTCCGGCAGCTTCGGTATTGCTAACCTCGCAATTTTTTATTATCCCGTGGCTTGTTCCGATTGCAAAGTTGATACCATGGTTCTCATTGCCGTCAGCAGAGTCACCACCGGGAATCACATACCCGACATCTTGCACGCGCAAGCCATCTATGATGATATAGCTTTTACCTGATGATTGTATCAGGCCCGCATGTTTTGCTAAATTGACTCCGGAACCATCAAGTAAAGGTTTAGCGCCTGAGCCATAGACGCCAAAAGTAATGTAACCACCTGCAATATTACCGCTAGATGGGATGACTAACTGTTCATTCCAGGTGTGACCACGGTTGAACAGTACGCAATCTCCAGGTGAGAGGAAAGAAGAACTATTTACTTTACTTATAGTCTTCCAAGCAGTGCCGGGAGTTAAACCGTCAGCAGCATCGCTACCATTGTTGGAAACATAGTAGGTGGCTCCGGTGCAGGTTTGCATTTGCTTTAGCTGGCCGGGTAAACGATGAAATGTGGTTGCTTTTATCTCTGGTGTTAATATCGATAATGTGAACATTATTAATAGTGTCAGTCGCATTTAATCACCTTAAAATAATAACTCAAACCCGATATCAGAGTTGGTGTAGTGACGAAGATGATCATCCCTGATAATATTGGCAAGATAGCTTTTGGGGAACTTTTGTCGTATAGGCTGGTGTCTCATTATTGAAGAAGATGTCTGTTTTTTTATTACCCTATTAAATTGTCGTAGTAGATAAAGAAAGCAAAAGAGGCCGAGGTCTCTTTTCGCCAGTTGGCTTTGAAAGAAAATATTACGAAAAACTGCTTACGGCATGAATAATTTGGTATCCACAGTTGACGACCGACCCAATCGATGGACTGGCGGAATAAAGTGGACCACCTTGTTGTTTGATTCACCAGCAAAAAAGTCTTGCTCTATGTCCTTTTTATAGAGGACACATTTACCTGATGAGCCATTTTTTTGATTTAGTTTTATTGATTAAGCTTTGCTATGGCAGCTTTAGCACGTCGCATTCGATCTTGAATTACTTTATCTGTGATTTTGTCTGTCAATAACGATGCTTTTGTATGAGGTCTGTCAGAATATGAGTAGACAATAATATTACTCAATCCTGCCGCATTCACAAAATTAATTGTATCCTCAAAATCTGTCTCTTCCTCGCCGGGAAAACCGATAAGTATATGGCAGCCAAGTTTCAACTCAGGAACCTTTGCATGAATAGAACTAATACATTCTAACGCTTCGTTAGCTTTGTACAATCTTTTCATTGATTTCAGAATTTTATCACTTCCCGATTGGACAGGTATCCCTATGTATTCGAATTTAGATTTATTTCTAGTGATAAGCTCTGATAATACCGGAAAGTATTGATTCAACCATCTTGGGCTAAAATCATCGATAATAAGGCGAAAAGTAGCATCTCTTTTCATCATTTCACTCAAGAGTTCCGTAATATCTGTTCCGATATCTTGTCCCCAGCACCCCACATCCTCTCCCAACAAACGAAATAATGTATACCCATTAGCTAGCCCTTCATCAAAGATTTTTAGAAGTTCTGTTAAGGGAACAGATTTCACAGAACCACAGTAAAATCTGATAGCACAATAACTACATTCGTCCAGGCAACCCGTTGCAACTCGTATATTATAGATAGCCTCCCCTTTGTAGGAAATACTTTCCTCTTGTGGTCCATGGACTACCACTTTTTTGAATTTATTTTTCAGAGAAGAAAAGCCTTTATTTTTGAGGGTGTGGAATATTTTGTTAGCCGACGTTCTTAATGACTGCAGATCCTGTTCAACAAGAAACTTATCGAAAGCAGAGAAACTATTAAAAAGATCCTCTTGGTATTCACTGAAATCATTTGGCAGGGGGATTTCGTTAATTTTTTTCTTCGCATTAATGATGTCATCTAGCTGATTAAACTGTTTACGTTTCAAAGCAATGACATTAAAGGCTTCAACTGCTCTTTCAGGGTTTATGCCGGAAATACAACCGCTCAGGATAAGTTTATTACCTTTTTTCATTTTTTTGTTTACTGCTTTTAGCAGCGCAAGAGTCTCATTTTCGTACTTTTGGGTGAAAGCACATCCAAATAAAACGACAATATCTGCGTGTTGAAACTTTGTAGTTATTTCCCACCCATTCATTCGAAAATATTTAACTATTAGTGTCGCATCTTGTAAACTTCGAGGGCATCCGTTACCAAAACTTACACATACTTTTTTCATATCTAACAATTCCATATTAAGAGGTAGTCCCGTTTTGGGGGCCATCGGTTTAGCTTTTTAAATCAACCTTTATTTTTGACTTAACTCGTTATTTTGTTTTTCGGAATAATTGAAACATCCCGCTACGTATTCAGAATATTGGTTGGATACCTTGGACAGGGGCAACATGTCCACTTTTTATCATAGCGAAAAACCGGAATTCAAAAAATGGCACCCAGTCATCTTGTATCTATTGTGCTCTAGCATAATATGTGCCGAGTGAAAAATAAGATGTTTTTCCTTGTTACTTCATAGTATTAGCTTGTTTTGCGTGAAGAAGTCTCGAGGGGAGGGAGGGGATCTTTTTTCCGAAATTATGGAATTTATTATCTTTGTCGGAAAACAGGACAACGAACCTCACTTTTCGGAAGTGTTTGAACAATGGGAGCCAGATGAGTCTCAAGGTTCACATATAATTATGAGAGTGCCTCAATGGAAAAATATTAGCGGGCACTCACTTTGTTAACAATTACAAATATGCTCTTTTTTTATACTCAATTAGCTAATTTTTACCCCTCAATTCTTTCAAAATAACGAATATTATTTTGTAATGCTTCTCATGGAGTTGGAGAATTCTCCAATTTGAGTTAGTAGGTTATGGTGTTTCGCTTCCCTTGGAATTGGTACGAAAAGACTATACCCATCTCAATAATAGCCGCTAACGCCTCCGTAAAAATCATCTTCATAATGTTACTCATCAGAAAAAAGAATCACCTTACCCCATGGTTGGATGGATCAGGGGACGGAAGAGGTGTGTGTACACATTTCGAACCACCAATTAATTGTATGTGTTGGCCGTTCTGCGATCATCCTACACAGAGGAAGTATGAAATGATCAAGACTAAAACACTCTTTTGGGAGGTAATGTAAGATTACATTTTGATGTACAATAGGATTATACGATGCTGTACCACATCTTGGAAGCCGATGATCGAGGTCCGCCTTCAACCGTCTCGTTCATATGAAAAGGCGGATTTTTTTTGCCAATATTTTTCAACAAACTTTTAGTGTATGGTGTTGACATCACTGGAACGGTAAAAGTTATGAAAGTTTTTCAAGAAGGGGGATGGTATGGACGCAAATAATCTATGGGAAATACTTGGCGAGTTAGAGCAAGAGGAGCATGAACAGGTTTTGATCCAGCTGTTTATGAAGTATGAAGAACGGCAGAAAACTAATCCAACAGATAGTGAGGCCCAACAGTTTTTTGGCTATCTCAGCGCCATTATCAACCATGTCCGGTCTTGTAATGTCAATCGACGCTGAGCATGAGGTGCTCCTCCATTATAAAAGGCACTTTCAAATGTGTAATGCTACCTCTCTTCAGGGATCATGGTCAAGTTAGATGGAATGGGGGGCTCTTTGTATTGTTAAGTGTTTTAATGCAGGCAACTAATTTTACTTGTCGGCAAGCGATGACTATAGTTGCTCGTATGTGAGTTGAGTAACGCTTCACCAGGTAATGGATAATCGTGATATGTGACGTGTAATCATCGTGCAAGGATTTTGCGGTTACCTTTGATAAGAGCTTGTTGGGCATAAACGAAGAGAGAGAACATATGAAAGCAATTGGATACATCAAGAATGGGCCAATCACCGCGTCGGATGCATTGATCGAATTTGAAGCAGAAACACCGGAGGTCGGGGCACGTGATCTGCTGGTCGAAGTCAGGGGAATTGGGGTCAATCCTGTAGATGTGAAAGTACGTACCAATATGGCGCCCGAAAAAGGTCCCAAGGTGATTGGTTACGATGCTGCCGGCGTTGTTCGGCAAATAGGGAGCGAAGTCAGCAAATTTAAAGTGGGTGATGAAGTTTTTTACGCTGGAGATCTCACCCGGCCGGGTACAAATTCCGAGCTGCATGCCGTTGATGAGCGAATCGTTGGGAAAAAACCGAAATCCCTTGGCTTCGCCGAAGCAGCCGGTTTGCCGCTGACTTCTATTACTGCTTGGGAACTGTTGTTTGACGCCCTGAGGATTAAAGAAGGGGAAGGAAAAGGCGAGAGTCTGCTGATTATTGGTGGCGCAGGCGGGGTTGGGTCGATTTTGATTCAACTGGCTAAAAAACTCACTGGCCTGACCGTTGTCGCCACCGCATCTCGTCCAGAAACCTCTGAGTGGGTCACAAAAATGGGAGCGGATCATGTGATCAACCATCGTGAGTCACTTGTCGATCAAATGAAGGCTTTAGGCCTTCAACCTCGCTATGTTGCCTCGCTTACTGCGACAGACCAGCATTATTCAGCCATCATCGAGCTTATAAAGCCTCGTGGCCATATCGCGCTGATTGATGATCCTCTTTCTTTGGATATTACATTGGGTAAACAAAAAGCCCTGACCATTAGCTGGGAATTCATGTTTACCCGCTCGATGTTCCAAACCGATGATATCGAAAAACAGCATGCATTGCTGAACCGAGTATCAGAGCTTATTGACGATGGTATGCTGATTTCCACGGTGACCAATAATCTTGGGAAAATCAGTGCGGAAACACTGAAGGCTGCCCATTTGCAGCAAGAGAGCGGTACTGTGATCGGGAAGAACGTACTCGAGGGGTTTTTTAACTAGGGAGCTGTTCTGAAATAACTCCTAAGAGAGTATAGCCAGCGGCCGCATCATGCTGCTGCTGGCTTAAGTATTAATAATCCCATAAAAAGAATACAAATATACACATATATCACAGCGCGCTCAGGTGAGAGGTGTTGTATGGCCATGCCGGTTAATTGAATGCCCGCACAAGTGAATCAAGGGCTTTTTCCAGTACCGACCTTGGGCAAGCGATATTAAATCGTTCAAATCCAGCTCCATTCTCTCCGAACCAATCTCCATGATCAAGCGCTAGTCCAGCTTTTTCTTCGATAATGTGGGAAACCTTTTCTGGTGAACAACCTAAGCCGTTGAAGTCTACCCAAACGAGATACGTTCCTTCAAGGGCATGCACGCGGATTCCCGGGATTTCTTCCTCTAGACGTTTTTTCAGGTAGGTGTAGTTAGCATGAAGATATACAAGCAGGTCATCCAGCCAGGGTTCTGCCTCGTTGTAGGCTGCCTGGGTAGCAATGGCTCCGAACAGAGTGCCTGTGCCGCCCGGTCCAATCCCGAGCGTTTCGTAATAAATGGAAAAATCATCCCGGATGTGTTGGTTTGGAATGATCAAATTGGATTGTGAGAGCCCAGCCAGGTTAAAGGTTTTACTGGCAGCATTGGCTGCAATGGAATGGAATGCGAATTCTTCAGACAACGTCTGGAAGCTGGTATGCTTATAGCCGGGCATAATGAGGTCGCAGTGAATCTCATCGGCAAAGATAAGAACATTGTGTTTGATACATATCCGGCCGAACTGTTCCAGTTCCGCGGCCGACCACACCCTGCCTACCGGATTGTGCGGGCTGCATAAAATGGCCACTTTCACTCTCGGGTCGGCAGCTTTTTTTTCCAGATCCTGGAAGTCCATCCGGTAACAGCCATCAACAATTTGCAGAGGATTATCGCAAATTCGCCGACCATTGGCTCTGATGCCGGCAGCAAAGGGATAATAAACCGGGGACTGCAGTAAAATTTTATCACCAGGATTGGAAAACCTCTGGATAACATAGTTGGTTGCAGGGACAATTCCCGGACTTGTGAGGATGGATTTCTGGTTGATTTTCCAGCCATGTTTTCGCTGAAACCACGATATCACTGCTTGGTAGTATCCTGGATCAAGCGTGGTATACCCGTATATCTGGTGCGCCAGACGTTTCTCCATGGCAGTGCGAACAACAGTCGGACATTTAAAATCCATATCCGCCACCCACATGGCAAGCAAATGTTCTCTGCCCCTACCAAATTTCGCTTGTAAAATATCGGGTTCCCATTTCACGGAACCGGTATTACTCCGGTCTATGATTTCATCAAAATTCCAGTCCTTACTAATTTTCATTTTGCCCTGCACTCATACAGCTTTTTCCATTATTGGCCAATTTGCTATTCGCTGAACTATTGGAATAAAGGCAGATTTGTATTTTTGTTTTTATCGGAAATAGATTCTGTATATTTTTTGTCTTCAAAGAGATCGTCGCTACTGAAAGCTGCTTTTGCCAATGTATCACATCTATCATTCTCGGTGTTTCCGGAATGCCCTTTTACCCATTCGAATTTAACGTTGTGCTTTTCACATAAGTCAAGGAGGCATTCCCATAAATCAGGATTTTCAGCTTTATCTTTTTTATTTCTTTTCCATCCATTCCTTTTCCATTTTATGGCCCAGCCATTTTCAATACTGTCCACAACATATTGGGAATCACTGTAAACAGTCACGTTACACTCGAACTTTAATGCCTCCAGTGCCTTAATACAGGCTAAGAGTTCCATTCTATTGTTGGTTGTTAATTTGAAGCCACCTGATAGTTCTTTGCGATGTTCGCCATATAAGAGTACACAGCCGTATCCACCGGGGCCGGGATTGCCCAAACAACCACCATCAGTATAAATTGTTACTTTTTTCATATTTTACATTTTTTTACGTTAATCGGGGCAGGGTGGAATTAATCCATTATATTGGGTGATCGTTTACCAGAGGCCGCAGTTTGACGAAAATACCAAGGTTGCTAACCCTCAGAGGATTCCGCGTGGATGCGCTTCGCTTATCCACCCTGTAGTGGACGGATCGTGGGTGAAAATTGGGTGCTATGAACGATTACTATTTTGAATCTGAGTACGTACAAAACTCAGCCAATTATCTACCGAAACAGACAGAAGACTGATTTTGTTTCTCTTTTAAAACCGGGAGACTGATCGAAGTCTTCGCTATCTAATTTTCATAAAAAACCATGAAAAAAAGATAGCGTAGACTTCGATCAGTCCCCTGCCTAAGTACTGAGAAATTTAGGTAAGCGAAGACTCCGATCTGTCTCCCGAATCCCGTCCCCTGCTTATCCATTCTTGGTAAAACCAGGCAGGGTAAATTTGAGGGTAACCTCACCTGTTTCTTTATCCAGGGTCACCATTTTATCGCTGTCTTTGGCGGTGGAAAGTTTTTGCCCTGTGGCCATTTCTAAAAGTCCACTGATAAATCCCATGCCCTGGTTGAGTACCTCTTCCATCTGCTCCTGAGGCTGTGCCTCCTGCCTGGATTCTGGCTTTTCCTCTGCAGTGCACATTTCCAACTCTGCCTCGTTTTCCTCTCCCACATAATCAACGTCTTCTTTGAGTACTTCCGGGTTAAGAAAGTGAGGGGTGTCTTCGGCCAGTTCTTCGGCAGGTAAGGGGGCACTCACCATTGTTGTTTCTTCAACCTCTTCGCCGATCATTTTTCGCAGCTGATCGACCATTTCCTGTCGTTTTTCACGGGAAAACATCACCTCATCTTCACCACCATCAAAAACACCGTTAAACAGCTCTCCTTTCAGCTTAATCCCTGCCATGATACGTTCTTCAATGCTGTATTTGGCAATAAGATTAATGACGTTGATACATTTCGCTTTTTGGCCGATCCGGTTAATCCTGCCGATTCGTTGGTTCATTTTTGCCGGATTCCATGGCAACTCAAAATTGATCACGCAATCTGCGGCCTGTAAGTTTAGACCGGTTCCTCCGGAATCGGTGGAGAGGAACACCTTGCAGTCTGGGTTGGTACTGAACTCATCAATGAGGGCTTGGCGCTTTTTCACGGGTACCTTGCCGGATAATTCGACGAAAGGAATGGATCGGCGGGAAAGATCTTTGCCAATGAGCATCGTCATTGTTGTCCATTCACTGAAAATAACCACCTTGCGTCCATTTTTTTGGATCAGCTCTTCAAGGATGTTCCCTAATTCGTCAAGTTTTGGCGAGAGATTGGTCTCTCTGTCTATCAGGTAGGTTGAGTTGCATACCTGGCGCATTTTCAGGAGCAGCACCTGTATGCGTCGCAGGTCCATGGGCGTGAGAAACTTCTTGTTTAGTATAGGGAGAAGGGTTTGAGAATAGCCGGCATGGATTTCTGCCTGCTCTTGGTAGAGGTCGATAAAATACTCATTAACTATCAGCTCGGGAAGTTCATCAAGCACGTCTTCCTTACGGCGCCGGATAACCAATGGCTGTAGTTTGTCATGGAGTTTATTGAGATTGGTGTAGCCGAGAATATCCCCCCTTTTCTTGGGGTTTAAGAAAAAGTGTTCAGCGGCAAATTGCCACAGGGGGCTTAAAAGGTTGGGATCAAGGAACTGCACCAGTGAATAAACATCTTCCAGCTTGTTTTCTAGTGGGGTACCGGTCAAAATGATTGCGTGCTGACGAGGCAGGCTTTTTACGGCTTCAGCCGTTTTGGTCTCAAAGTTCTTAATACGCTGTGCTTCGTCAAGGATAATCAGATCCGGTTTGAGACGAGAGATTATGGTTACATCACGGAGCACTGCTTCGTAATTGGTAATTTTGAAGAGACTTGTGTCGTTTCGGTACTGTTCTTTTCGCTGCTTGGCAGAACCATTAATTATACACCCCTTTTCATTGCTGAAACGCTCTATTTCCCGCTGCCACTGTTGTTTCAGCGAACTGAGCGTTACAACCAGAATGTTCTGGAAACCAAAAATCTCCTTTTTGAGAACACCGAGTCCTATGGCCTGCAGTGTTTTACCGAGGCCCATCTCATCGCCTATTAATACCGCTTTTTTATAGAGACCAAATGATATGCCCTGTTCCTGGTATGGATAGGGTGCCACCTTAAGATAATCTGAAGGGCGAATGGTATTGTGGGCGGCAGCAGTTTCCAGCTCAGTTTCCAGCGCACTAAGCGCGAGCTTGTGCATAACAGGTTCCTGGATACGGACCTGTTTATAGTGTTCCAGTTGCTCAAGGTACGGAATGAAGTCTGCTGTCGAGGGTTGAGCAAAGAGATTGTTTGCATCGAAAATCTCGGAAAGAAGTTCTGCAAGCTCAGGTTCGATGTGATCTGTTTGCTGCTCATGGAAAAGACGTATTCGGCCGTTAGCGCTATCCCAAAAGATATCAATGTATGGAAAGCGTTCCTTTTCCACTGTTTTGGTAAAGGCCTTTTTTGCCTGAAAGAATTCACTCACGAAAATGACATGTTTACAGGTCCCCAGTTTATTGGTGAGGAAATCAGGGCAAGAGCAGTGTCCGTGACCGCCAGCAGGATCATGCAGGGTGACTTGGTACTGCTTGCCCCGCTTTGTTGTCACCAGGTGATCTCCCTTGATCATATCACCTGCAGTGAGCGCAAACTCCTCATTGCGGCTTTTTCGAAGACGATCTTCCAGGGCCTGTGCTTTTATCTCTTCATAGGTAAGATATTCCTTTTCTATTACTTGCTCGTTGGCTTCTTCATCCCCTCGCTTTTTTCTTTCTTGCCTGTCAAATAATTCAAGGAGAATTGCGATAATATGTTTGCAGCCACTGCCTGGATATGGGCAATCGCATTGAGCCTTGATACCATTGTTTAAAATGATTTCTGTACGGTAATCACCGTAATTTCCATCCACCTCATAGGTGTAGTGACCAGGAGCATTGTTGCCATTAATTTCCCTAAACGCCCCGTTACGGTGTAAGGCCTCGCCACGTTTAAAAATGATTACAGAATCGGCTATGCTGCGAATAGCAGCTATGTGTAATGTAGTCATATCAATCCAATGTTGAGAATAGTGAAGGGGTAAAGCACGGAGAATTACCGGAAAAATATTCGAGTAAAGAGATTTAATCAACCTCTCAAATGGTCGCCTGCCGTTTTTTAAGGGCGCTCTTGGTGCACAGGGATAATACAAATCTCCCATTCTCGATAAAAGCTTTTGTTTTGCTGCAGGTCGGAGCTGTGGTTTTGAGAGCGAACGTTGCATCGGGACGATGTTGTTTCATCGTGTTGAATTTTTTCCTCATCTTTTTCCCATCTTGGAGGATGATTTTACTTTTTCGGGACACAACAATGGCAAAGGTGTTGTAGGCAATCTGCTCGATGCCGGTTCTATCCTTATAAGCTATAAAACATCGTCATTAGATAGGTATTACCTTTTTTACTTATAGGGTAATCTGTGCTACTAATCGTAGCTTGGTGCGAAGGAAGTCGCCGTCAAACCTTCTGTATGCAACTAATGAAAAATAAAATGGAGAAAATAAAAATGTTAAAAAAAAGTTTGTTCTGTCTTGTCGCATTCCTGTTTTGTGCGTCAACCGCTTCTGCATTTCTGTCCGGCAAATACAACTTTATTTCCCCTGACGATCTGCAAAAACGCATCGAGGTAAATTCACCCATGATCCTGGTTGATATCTGTCCGGTTGAGCAATTTGCCAAAGCGCACATCCCAGGCTCGATTGAAACAAATGCCTACCCGGTGAAAACCGATGAAGAGCGTGCGTCCTTGAGCCGCTTGCTGCCACAGATTCGCAAGAGCCAGGATGATGTAATTGTCCTCTGCCCTCGGGGCGGTGGAGGTGCCAAGAGAACCTATGACTTTTACAAAGCCAATGGCGTTGCTGAGAACCGGTTGCTGATCCTTGAGAAAGGCGTAGACAATTGGCCTTTCGCCACCGAGGCGAAGTAAGTCATTCATGAATTTACCCCAGGTACAAGCGAAGAAATCGCTTTTCTCAAGCATGGTTCTGAAAGGGATCCTGATACTGGGGATCGTCATAGCCTTTTCGGTTTTCTTCGGTACCGGCCTGCATTATGAACTGACACTTGCTGCGGTCAAATCCCACCAGTTAGCGCTCCAGCAGCTTTATGCCGGAAGTCCCTGGCTGGTGGTTGGTGGTTTTCTCGCCTGCTACCTGCCCGTTATAATCCTCAACCTCCCAGGAGCAGCCGTGCTCGGCCTGGTTGCCGGCTCGATTTTCGGCACCTTGGCCGGGACCATGCTGGTGTCCTTTGCCAGCACCATCGGGGCAACCATGGCATGCGCCCTTTCCCGCTATTTGTTCCGGGATATGGTGCAACGGCGATTTGCCGACAAGCTGAAACGGGTCAATGTCGGCTTACATAATGAGGGTGCTCTTTATCTTTTTTCTCTCCGACTGCTGCCGGTCATTCCCTTTTTTATCATCAACCTGGTCATGGGGCTGACAACACTTCGTCTGACCACTTTTTATTGGGTTTCGCAACTCGGCATGCTGCCGGGAACATTCCTTTTTGTTAATGCCGGCAACCAATTGGGACTGATAGATTCTCCGGCTGCAATTTTATCGCCCGGTTTGCTGGTCGCTTTTGGTCTCATAGGTCTTTTCCCGCTCATAGCCAAACGCTTGCTTGTTTGGCAGAGAAGTACACGACAAACGAGCCGACAACGGCAACAGGCGAAAACCAAACCATCGGTGCTTCCGGCAACTATATCCAACCAGCTAGCCGAAATTGAAAATCATTGTAGCGAATGTGGGGCATGCGTTAAAAATTGTGCCTTCCTGAGCCATTACGGCACCCCCAAAGCAATTGTTGCAAATTATGATTTTACCGATGAGGGAGCCCAGGCAATGGCTTACGAATGCAGTCTTTGCGGCCTTTGTACTGCAGTTTGTCCGGAAAAACTCGACCCGGGCAAACTCTTTCTGGACTTGCGAAGGGCATGCGTTACAAGCGGTCGGTTCAGCGAATCGACCTACCGCAAAATTCTCAACTACGAGAACGTTGGAAGATCGAAGCTTTTCTCCTGGCAGGGAATCCCCAATGGCTGTGATACCGTCTTCTTCCCCGGCTGTAATCTGCCCGGTAGTCGCATGGCAACCACACTTCGCATCTTTGAGAATCTACAGCGTACCATCCCAAAAATTGGAATGGTGCTCAATTGCTGTAGTAAACCCTCCCACGATCTTGGGCGGCAAGAGCACTTTGTCGCAGCTTTTGATACGTTGCGCCAAAGCCTTCAGCGGCAAGGAGTCCAGCGTGTTCTGGTTGCCTGTCCAAACTGTTATAAGATTTTTCAGCAGTATGGTGAAGGCCTGGAAGTGCAGACAGTTTACGAGGTTCTGGAGGTGGGACAGGCAGCTGTACCAATGGTAAACGCATGGAACGTGGTGAGTGTTCACGATCCCTGCTCTATGCGAGATGCTGATGGTGTGCAGCAGTCCGTACGTCGACTGGTGACCGGTCTGGGCCTGGAGCAAGTCGAGATGAAGCACCGGGGCCGTCGCACGCTCTGTTGCGGTGAAGGGGGCACGGTGAATGCCGTCCGTCCTTCCTTTGCCAAGGGCTGGGCAAACATGCGAGCAAAGGAAAGCCAAGGTCGCATAGTGGTAACCTACTGCGCCGGCTGCTGTAGTTTCCTCGAACGGATCATGCCAACGTTCCATATTGCCGACCTGCTCTTTTTGCCCGAGGCAACAGGGCCAGGCAAAAAATCGGCAACTCATGCGCCATTCACCTATTTGCAACGACTCCGCTTGAAAAGAAGACTACAAAAAGATCCTGCTCTCTCCGTAACCTCTAATCGGCAGAGATAATACCACCCCGCCTGAACAGCAGCATAGCAACAATAAATTTTATCAGCAGGGCCTTGAACTTAGCCCGAAGGTCAGTTCATACAGCACTATCAACCCGGCACGCCTGAACTAATCAGAAATCAGGGTTGATACCACATCCAAGGTGGACGATTCCGTCAATCCCTTTGTCCCATGGTTTTTTACATCATATTCACATTATTCGTCAGCACCTTGCGTGGTCTGACGCCGTCCGAAGGGCCGACAACCCCTTTCTTTTCCATGAGATCAACGATTCTGGCTGCGCGGTTATACCCGACCCTTAAGGCTCGCTGAATGCTGGATATTGATGCTTGACGGGTGGTGAGTACCACCTCCAGAGCTTCATTATATTTTTCATCATATTCATCATCCATAGTACTACTGGAATCGCTTTCGTCGGGCTCCTGCTCAGTGATCACGTCAAAGATGTACTCAGGTTTTCGCTGTTGTTTTATAAATGATGTAATGTCAGAGAGTTCATCTTCGGAAAGATAGGTGCCGTGCACTCGGGTCAGTCTTGCTGTACCCGGAGGCACAAAGAGCATATCCCCATTACCAAGCAGCGTTTCCGCCCCATTGGAATCGATAATAGTTCGGGAGTCTGTTTTTGAAGAGACCTGAAACGAGATCCTTGTTGGGAAATTAGCTTTTATGATGCCGGTCAGTACATCCACCGAAGGTCTCTGGGTCGCAAGGATCAGGTGAATGCCGGCAGCACGTGCCATTTGTGCAAGGCGGGTCAGGGAAAACTCTATGTCCCGGGAAGCGGTCATCATCAAGTCTGCCAATTCGTCAATAATGACGACAATAAAGGGGAGAGGTTCCAGCCTCTCTCCATCTTCATCGTACTGGGGGGATGAGGACGTGACAAGTTTTTGGTTGAACTGCTCAATATTCCTGACCTGGAAGTGGGCCAGCAGGTTATAGCGCCTGTCCATCTCTCGAACCATCCATTGAAGGGCGATATTGGCCTTGTTCATATCTGTGATCACCGGGGTCAACAGGTGAGGGATATCATTATAAAATGAGAGCTCAATCCGTTTGGGGTCAATCATCAGAAATTTTACTTCGTCAGGCGATGCCTTATAAAGGATACTCGTGATCATCGCATTGAGGCCTACACTTTTCCCCGTACCAGTCGCCCCGGCAATGAGGAGGTGAGGCATGGATTCAAGTTCCACCACAACCGGGTTGCCGATAATGTCCTTGCCCAGACAAATGGGTACTTTTGAGGGACACTGGGTAAACGCTTCGGAGGTGACGATATCAATAAAAGGGACAAGGCTTTTTTTGATATTAGGGATTTCAATGCCCATCACATCCTTGCCGGGAATGGGGGCTACGATACGGATACTGTAAGCACTCAGGGCCAAAGCAAGATCATCAGCCAGGTTAACAATTTTGCTGATCTTAATCCCTGGATCCGGTTTGTATTCATAGGTGGTGATGACCGGTCCCGGCGAGATACCCATGACCTCGCCCTTAATACCGAAATAGCCGAGTTTTTTCTCAAGAAGTTCAGCGTCTGAACGGATTCGTTTTCGATCAATTTCGCTTTCGCTACTGGTGTTTTTGAGAAAAGAAAGCTGAGGAAGTACGTATTCTCCTGCATCGGAGAAAGGTGTTTCTGCAGGCAAGGGTTGATTATTGGTCTGGTCAGGAGTGTTTATGATATATGACGAGGGTGGAGCTGGAGTACCTTCGTTCGTTTCTTCAGAGTCGTCTTCGGCTGACGAAAAGGAAGCTGAAGGGACAACCGTGGGCGTTGATACTGGCTCCTCCTCGGCAAGAGAGGCTAACAGGGGCTGCTTTGTAAGGCTGTCCTTCTTGTCTGGTTCCGGGGTAATGGGCTTTTCTGTGAGCGCCGTTTTTTCAGTGCTTAATACCGGATCCCGTCCGGCAGAGTCAGGTAACGGTAGAGAAGTTTCCGCTATTTTTTCCGCGGAGACTTCTTTTTTCACCTGGGAGTCATTTGTTATCGAGCCGGTGGCAGCGGTTACTGAATATTTTTTGACAACCGGTGAAGAGATTGATTTGGCGTTGTTCCTCTCCTCTGGGGCTTTGCTCCCCTGAGACAGGGAAGGATGAGATACACCCTGGTGGGCGGAATTATTTGCTGGTGGCGGAGAAACGGCTTGGCCCGGCAATGAGCTAGGTAATGATGATTGATGGGAAGAAGGCGTATGCCGGTATGGCTTGCGAGGCCACTGTTTTGCAATACTATCGCTTTTGTCATGGCTTGCTGCGAGCACCGAATTCTTCTCTTGTCGGGAGGGTACAATTTTTTCCTCTTTCTCATCCTTCTCCAGTTGTACCGGCATTTCAGGAACTGTGGAGTCCTGGACGGCTTGGGTAGATGTAGCGTCGTTGGAGACAGAAGTCATTTCTCCGTCGCTGGAGGCTAACCTTTGGGTAACCCCACCGGCATGCGCAGGTTGGTCGGCTTTTTGCTGTTTCTCTGGGGGTGCTGTTGGTGAGGGGGGCAGTGGGACATCTGGAGCAAGGTGCGTGGGCAGTGCATCCGCTGTTGATTGTAAGGTGCGTTTAGCCACAGCTCCGGCTTGGTGGTATGCCGAAGGATTGATTGATGGAAATGGTTCCCTTGAGTTGTCCTTTCCTAAAGAGCTTTGCCTCTCCTTGCTTAAAGACGGACCTGTGTCTGCAGTTTGTTCGGCACTAGAGACATTTTTCTTCTCAATTGCTTCGCTGGGAGCAGGGGAAACGCTGGTTTTAGCAGGTCGTGGATCTATCGGCGAAGTGGTGGTGGCTGTTTTGTCGGGTTTGATTGCCGGGGCGGTTGAAACTGTGGCGGGTGCAATATCTGTCTTCGTATATGTAGTTGCCGGATGAGCCGACTGTCCGGAAATGTAGGTTTTCGGCTGGTGATTTGTCTTGTTGGTACTGGTTTCGCTGGGGCGATCTTGGACTACTTTTGATGGGTCTGGTTTTGTACCAGGCTGGACGGGCGTATACTTTGTTTTTGAGCTCTGCTCTGGACGTTTTGCTGCCACTGGATCATTTGCAGGATCCAGGTTGGACAGTACCTGCTTCATTGATTTAACGGTCTGGTTTAGCTGCTCGTATTTGTTTTTCAGGGTAATATGTTTTTCGCAAATGTTGAGTGTGGCGAGCATCAGCTTCGCATAATCACTCAAGTCATCCCTGATCGAGCGTTTTCCGTGATCAATTCTTTGCAGCTCGCTGATAACCTCACTGGCAATTTTATCTGCCATATTCAGCAATTCTGCGTTCTCTATTTTGTACTTGAATTGGCCATGTCCTGTTCGGATTATCAGGGTATCCTTTTCAAGACTATATTCGTATATTGCCACGTTACTACCTACAGTTGAGTAAATTATATGAGTAGCCGCCTGCATTTTGTCCCTCTGGACGCAACGCTCCTGCCGATTTTTGTATTGCACGCTAAAGGTTTCTTCGGAGAGGAAATACAGGGAGGAAAGCGGCTGTCCTCGATGTCTACATAATCGGTGCAGTATTATGCTTCAAAAGCCAAAGACTTTTCAACAGTGCCGGGATATTGCAGCATAATGCTCGCACCCCTTAGCTCGAATTGCTCTGGGCTGGGCAACGAGACCTTTTCGGGATAAAAGGGATGCGCTGTGAAATAAAAAATAAGCCACTATAACCGGCTCTGTTTCGACCGCAATCAAGACAGTATTGTCCAGCATTATACTCAAGATTGAGGCCTTTCTTCCTACAAGGATATCAAGCTCATTCTATGAAAACAACTTAAAAAACAAGGTCCAAAATGTAATGGAGTGAGAGTGCTGTTGATTTTAAATGGCAACAGGTGGCTGGCGGAGAAAATTCTTTTTCGCCACCTCGACATTGATTTCTGTAAATGCCTTGGTTTGAGGTGGAAATCTAGGAGCCAGTTGATTTACTGCCTTTTCGCCCAATCTCTCGGAGTCTTCGCTAACCTGACATTGAATAAAAATCTAGTAAATCCACAGGCTCATCTATCTTTTTGACACGCTTCTTGACGCATGTAATTTATTGTTTAACTGTATGTGATGTTGTCTGCTGCGATACATGTGCGAGGATGTTTAGTTAACTCGTTTTCACTCCCCAGACCGCAAAGATTGGGTCAGCATACCGCATTGACATGAAGTGAGCGTCATCAACGGGTCTCGGGTAGCCTCGAATGGATTCCGTCTGCAGGTGAGAAAAAGATTTCCGGCTGATGAAATAGTCGACAACCAGGCCCTGCCGTTCGAACGGGTGGAGATCGCTCCACGGCAGTATTTGCTTGCCTGGAAACCATCTATCAGAGATGATAATTATACAGGTTCCGTTTTTTCTCAGCACTCTGCTGATTTCCTTCATCACCTCGTAAGGCTGAGACAGGTACTCGATAGAGACCGTACAAATAACTGCATCAAAAGACTGATCTGGATAAGGCAGTTCAGGGTGGTTGTTCAGGTTGTGCAGTGTATAGCTTGAAAGCTGTTTGTTTTGCCTCAATTCTTCTTCGTTGAGACCAAGCCCAGTGACATCACAATCTCGAAGTGAATCCGGTAGATGTGATTGCCAACTACTCATTAAATCGAGTATTTTTTCTCCTGGTTTCAGCAGCCGCTGGTAGGTGTTTTGGACATGCTGACGTGCCGTTTGATCAAGATGATGCACGAGCCGCGGAGAAGCGTAAAAAGAAGTATCATCTGCTTCGTTTTCTCTGCCAAAGGGATAGTGGTGAGCAAGAACGTCTCTAAACGAAGTGGACGGGACTTGCATTCCCGGCCCGTCTGCGGTTATCAGTTCGGCGATATCGTGTATCGATCCACCCCGCTGAGTAACTGGATTGAGATGTTTTTTAAGTTTTGCCTCAATGGTGAGGGCAAATTCGGCAAGAGGGTGATTGATGTCTGCTGTCAGGGTCGTCTCCGTTACATCAACTATCCTGCATGGGGTCATATCTTCGGGAAATGTATTGAGGCCTTTCCAGGCAAATCCTTTTGGATAAAATCTGCCGGGAGACGGAGGTATTGGTTTTCCGCTTCCCGGCATTGCAAACAGTTTACTTGGGAACTGAACTATATTACGTTCCAAAAAAGGAGGAACCAGGGTTCCCGGAGCAAAATTTTCCGAGTATGTCTCATGCTCATGGAGGTTTTTAACGCCTTCTTCCATATTTCCCGGAAAGAAGTCCCGCCAGAAGTCTATTTTTTCAACGAACCATCTGTCGGTATGTGTGGCAACATTGCTTTGATAATTGAGGGAAAACTCCATTGCCGCTCGATTTGATTTATTTTCCATAGTTGATTGTGGATGTTAAATTTGCAGGTCTCTTAGTAGCTTCCTTCAGCCAGTAGGCATACAGACGCTTTTTCTCACTCGTTACTACTATAAAATTAACAAGAAACAGGGCTATTGCAACGGGTGCGCTTTGGTGGGAAGAGGATAGTGAAAACTACCATACGTGCTTGTGCGCCAATTCTGCCATTGGTTCAGAAGTAAGAGACTGGCTAATTTACGTAATCAGCTATTATTCTATTGTCCTTTTTTTCGGTAGTCAGACAAAATTTCATACAACCACTTACCTGCTGGTCGAGTTGTTTCTGTACAATTTACCTCATATTTTTTTCCGGATAAACTGCTCTTTGTTGCCACTTTTTCTATAAAATCTTCCGTTGTATGGATACGCTTTTTCACGTGCGAATACTTTTTCTGTAAATGACTGAAAGCCTCTGCAGCCTGGTATTGTTTGCCATTTCTTGAAAAGGTACATTCGCTCGTGGAAAGAGTGGTCAGCAAGTATTGTATTTCCTGTTCATCTGCCCGGCAAACGTGAGAGAATAAAACGGTCTGACACACGACAAGAGCAGCGATAGCATAGTGCATAGTATTTTTCACCTCGCAATTATCATCTTTACTGGGAGACTTTGAACGTCACCATCATGGGATTATGATCTGAAGTCTCTACAGATTGAATATTGGCTGCAACGGGTATAAGTCCCCGGTAAAAGATATGATCAAGTGGTTGGCCCAGGAAAAGCGTCTTTTTCCCCTGTGAAAAGAGTAATGGTTTCAAAGAAAGTGCCTCTGTCAATTGCTCTATTACCGCGGTTCTCCCTTCACTCCAGTTATTAAAATCACCAGCCAGTACAATGGGGCCTTGATGTCTTTGCAGGACCTCCTGCAAAGACATCAATTGCTCTGTATAGCTACCAAGTCCTGTACTAAAGTTAATACCATGGATGTTTGCCACTAACAGTTCTTCCGAGGTCCCCTGGATGCTGAAGCGACTGATCAGGATTGTTTTCGGGATAACTGTGATTGGCTCCGGGTGCCGCATGCCGCATTGACTCAATGGCTGTATTTTAGAAGCGATTAAGACACCGGCCTCCCTGCCTTTATATCTGAACCCATTATTCAAGCTCCAGTACATTTCTTGATCATCAAAAATATCCTTTAATACATCGTCTAATACTGTTTCCTGCAGAAGGATAATATCGGCCACTGTACTGAACTCCAACAAATCCTTTTGCCAGCCTTCCCGTTGTCCTTTGTATATATTCCAACCAAGAAGAGATATTGTATTGGGATCTAGCGCCTGTTGTGCATTCATTTCCATCCAGCTCGCAGGTGGAAGGCTGGTTTTGTTACAAGTACCGTCCGTGACAGCAAGCAAACTCTTGTTTTGGCCAAGGAAAAGTCTTTCTGTGGGAGCAATGGAGGCACAGCTGGTAAAAAGGAGAAGAGCAATGAAGCCGACAATAAGCCACAGGTAAAAATAATAGGTTCTGAAAGGTGTTAAAGATACATCACGCATGGCATTTTACTTTTCCTGACAGGAGCCTGGATAGGGTTCTTGGTTTTTGCTGACAACGGACTTTATTGGAGAAAGGTTTGCAAAGAGTTGTGGAATTTCTTTATGTTATATAATTTTTTTTTATTCGGTTGTTCTCACCTTGTTAGTTCGGGAATACAAGGTGATAGGTTAATCACTTTCAACGTGGTTGGTTATATTTTTTTCTCGTGGTTAACGATTTTTTACCGCTTGAGGACAGGTTTCTATGTGATAAGAGGAACGTACCCAATGAACACGTTTAAAAAAGAGTTGCTGCTGAGAGGTTACACATTTTTTTTAAACATCGTATGCAGGACTGCAATATGTTCCGGGCCAATACCACAACATCCACCAATAATCCTTGCTCCCTGTTGGTGCCAGCCAGCAGCAAATGCTGCATAGCCGGATGGATCGATATTCTGACGGACTTCCTGGATGGACAAATTAGCTTGTGCATCCTTGCGTTGGGCAGGGAATGCGTTGGCATATACACCAATCGGCAGATTGATCCCCAGATGGTGTAGCTCCTGTTGGGTGGCATCAATTGCCGGTGCCATAACTTCCGGTTGGCTGCAGTTAAAAAGGATTGCTGCTGCTCCATGTTCAGCTGCAAATTGTACGGCATCGGGCACCGATTCGCCGGAGCGGAGCTGAGGCTTACCCGCCGGCGATGGATTACCATCTTGAAGCGTGTAGGAAATCCAAACGGGTCGCTTGTCGTTTAGCAGCATATCCAACACTACCTTTGCCTCGGCTATTGCGCTCAACGTTTCCGCAAGCCACAGGTCAACATAAGGATCGAGCGCATCGACCAGTACCCGCAACAGAGCGTGCGCCTTCTCCTCCACAAAGAGATCCGGCCTGTAAGAGCCAAAAAGAGGAGGCAATGAGCCTGCGACTTGACAACCAAACTGTGTGGCTACATCATGTGCCAGTTGGCCGGAGAGAGCTGCCAGGGAAGAGCCATCGGCTACGAAACGTTCTTTGCCTATATGGTAGGGAACAACGGCATAGCTGTTGGTGGTTAAGATGTCGCTGCCGGCAAGGGCGAATTGCTCGTGAGCCTGGCGCACGAAATGTGGTGCCTCTATAAGGGCGAGGGCTGACCACTCCGGCTGCCGAAACGGTGCCCCCATCTGTAAGAGCTGTCTGCCGATACCCCCATCAAGCAGGGTAACCGTATCTGTGGCGGTATTGTTTTCCATATCAGCTTATTCTTATAGAGGGACAGTGGGTTGCTATCTCGTGCAAACCAGAACGATAACAGGTGACCATTAATGATGATGGTCACCGGAACAGGTGGCTGTGCCATCTGGATTGCGGATAAACTCCAACTGTCTTTTATCCATTTTTTCCAGGGATTCGCGTACAGACATATCTGCGGCAGCATAGCGGGTGACACCATCATCTGCCAGCACATTAAAAGCTCTTTTCTCGAATTTGCCTGTAATCACCGCTTCACATCGATGCTTCAGAACGGTCTGCGCCAGCTCCTCATCTGAGCCGGGGCTGCAGGTATGCGCGATGGGGGTGCATGTCATGGTATCAACATTAACGATAAGCAGATACGGTGTTTCGGCAAATTTATTAAAAACGGTGCTGTCCAGAGTAGCGCCGTCTGCTGTTATGGCAATGTTCATGAGTGGTCCTTGTATTCTTTAAAAGGGTTCGTTGTGAGGGAGAGCGGCAGTCTTTTTTTCTGCTCAAGTGCTTTAAAAAGAAATGTAGAAACAATAAAGCCCTGAGGCAAATACCGCAGGGCGTTATTGTTAGAGGTGGAGCAATATTTCGAGGTAGCCTGCAAAAAGTTTAAAAAGGCTAGAACAGATTAAACCGCTTCGATAATATAGTAATTTTTCTTGCCTTTCTGCACCAACACGTATGCTTCACTGATCAGGTCCGAGGTGCTGACCGAGTAGTCCTGATCAGTCAGTTTTGCTTTGTTCAGGCTGAGTCCGTTTCCTTTTATCGTCCGGCGCACTTCGCCTTTACTAGGGAAAACAGCCGTTTCTGCGGCAAGTAATTCAATGATCGGTACGCCGGCATCGAGTTTGGCCCGGTCAATCTCAAAAGTCGGTACGCCTTCAAACACTGCCAGGAACGTTTCTTTATCCAGCTTTGCCAGGCTTTCTGTGGTTGCTTTGCCGAAAAGGATCTGAGAGGCTTCCACAGCCTTCTCATACTCTTGTTCGTCATGAACCATGCAGGTCACCTCTTTTGCCAACCGTTTCTGCAATGGCCGAAGATGCGGTGCAGCTTCCTGCTCTTTTACCAGTTCATCGATTTCTTGTTTGCTGAGAAGCGTGAAAATTTTAATATATTTCTCTGCATCGGCATCAGACACATTCAACCAAAACTGGTAAAATTTGTAGGGTGTGGTCAGTTTGGGATCAAGCCAGATGTTACCGCTTTCCGTCTTGCCGAATTTACCGCCATCAGCTTTGGTTATGAGCGGGCAGGTAAGGGCAAAGGCATCACCGCTTTCTTTGCGACGGATAAGCTCTGTGCCGGTGGTGATGTTCCCCCATTGGTCAGATCCGCCCATCTGCAATTTACAGTTTTTTTCTTTGTATAGATGTAAAAAATCGGTTCCCTGCACCAGCTGGTAGGAAAACTCGGTAAAGGACATTCCCATCTTGGCATCTTCGCCCAAACGGGATTTTACACTGTCCTTGGCCATCATGTAATTGACGGTAATATGCTTGCCGATATCGCGGATAAAGTCCAAAAAGCTGAAGTCTTTCATCCAGTCGTAATTGTTTACCAGCTCAGCGGCATTGGGTGCGTCTGATTCAAAATCGAGAAATTTGGCGAGCTGCTTTTTCAGGCATTCCTGGTTATGACGGAGAGTCTTCTCGTCGAGCAGGTTGCGTTCTAACGATTTCCCCGACGGATCGCCGATCATCCCGGTTGCCCCCCCGACAAGCGCTAATGGCTTATGGCCGGCGATCTGGAAATGTTTGAGCATCATCACGCTTACCAGGTGACCAATATGGAGCGAATCAGCAGTTGGATCAATCCCAATATAGGCTGATGTCATCTCTTTTTGGAGTTGTTCTTCGGTTCCTGGCTTCATGTCGTGGATCATGCCACGCCATGTTAATTCTTCGATAAAATTCATTGTTCTGTAATCGTAAGTTATTTGTTGATGGTTGTTGAGAAAGATGACTCCATATTCGATCTGGGAAAAAACTTACTCTATACCATGTAAGTGTCTATTTGTCCTGCCCATCTTTGCTGATCTAGGAAGGTGTTCTGAGAAGGTTGTCGGTCAATACAGGATGCAAGTTTCAGGGATTAAGGCATATGGTTTCAAAATCCATATGCTTTTTCAGGATCTTGGTTCCACCGCCTTCAGAAATAATCTTTTCCACAGCTGACGGATTCCGTACCCTGGCCCCGGCAATATGGGTTACCGGTGTTCCGAAGAAAACCTCTGGATGCATGAAGGATGAAGGGCCCAGGACAACTGCGGCACGGGCATTGCCGAGATCGGCAAGCACTTCATCTATGGTGTCGGTGACTATGGATGTGGCAGTGATGAGGGCAACATCGCATGCGGCCAACGAGGAGCGACCCGCATCAGGAGAAATGGTGCCGGGTTTGTCGTTTTTCAGTTCCTGGATATCTAGCCGGCAGCCGGTTTGGCGAAGACGTGGTACTAATGGGCCAAAAAAACCGACCATGGCAACATGCTCAGATGGCTGAATATCAATAAGTTCTAAAATCTCATCGGAAACCGTTTCCGGACTGGGAATATCCGCTGTAAGGGCATTGGCAGTGGCAAGACCGATTGTTTTGGAAAGGGGACTATCGGCGATGTCCAGCATTTGCAGCAGTTCTCCAGCCGGTCTGCCGACAAGTGTTCCTGCTTTTGGTTGTTGGCCGCAGCCGCCTGAACTCTTTTGACCTGTCCATGCAACGCCTGTGTTGCCGTTATCAAGACGCACGCTTGTATACACCAGCCCGATACGTACATCGGCCACGGTAAGCTCCTCTGCGACAGGGGCCATTAAGTTGATGATTTTTTGTGGAATTGTGTGATTCATGACTAACCTCTTTTAAAAACGAAATATTTCTCTCAAGGAGCGTATGATGCCGGCAGCAATCAGCTGGTGTCCTTTCTGGTTGGGATGGAGTCCGTCATCCAGATACATAGTGCTTATAGCTTGTTGATCGTCGCCAAGGAAAGGTCGGTGTACATCAACCACAGGTATTTCACTGTCGGTAGCATAGGTGGTAAGTTTGTCAACCAGCTCTGTCAGCATTTCCGTCATTCTTTCATACCCTTGAAGCGGACCGGAAAAATCAGTATTCCTGGCAGATTCCACGTCAACAGGTATCGGCAGGCCGATAATCGGGGTGATGTCATGGTATCTCGCCTGAAAACACATTGAAAAGATGTTTCCCAGGATTGTTTTCACCTCCCAATCCCACCACAGATCATTTGTGCCGCCCATAATAAACACATAGTCGGGTTTGAGCTGTATCACTTCCGGGTAAAACCGGGCAAGCATCCCTGGCGTGGTATCACCGCCGATGCCGAAATTTGTAACATCCAGAGCACAGGCATTGCCAACAAGAGCAGGCCAGGTGTGGCCTTTAACAAAATCTGCCCCCTCGGTGATGCTGTCTCCCATACAGGCTAATTGTTTCATTGTACTCCCCTTGGTAGCCTCTCTTACAAGTATAGCGGTCTTCGACAAGTGGTGCTTACTTTGCAAGATGGCCTAATTATTTAGAAAGAAAAAACCGGGCAAACTTGCTCATTATCTTATACGGCATTTCAAAGACTGTTATTACTATTCCTTGAGATGCGTTTCCTTTGGCGTTACCCAGCTTAAAGTCAGAAGAAAATTTTTGCCCACATGAAGGACAGGCCATAAGCATTCCCCCTATGTCATTTGGAAACCGTAATTGTTGGCCACATTCAGGACATTTCTTTTCGGTATACTCAGCCATGGATCCTCTTCATTTTGTAGGTCAAATTTACGATCGGCAAGTTGTTGTTTGCTCTTCCCGCCTACTCCTTAAAGAAGACGATGTTAGCTTTGTTTCTCGGAGGTATTCGCTTGTAGGTAAATTTAGGATACCCCACCATAACCGCCCCATGTACCTGGTGATCATCTGGTACACCGAGAAAGGCGGCAAGCGGAGGCCACTGAGTAACCGCGAACGTTACATATCCTGCCCAGCAACTGCCTAATCCAAAGGAGGGAAGGGCAAGTTCCAAATAGGCGATGGCAGTATCACAATCCGCCTTGGCAATACCGTTTTCTTTTAACGCATATGCAAAAATGAGGTGAGGGGCATCCCTACAAATTCGATCAATATTTGCTTCCCATGCCTCAATCAGTTTTTGCATATTGAGACGGGCAGCAATTTCAGGAGCATGGGTGAGGACGTGTCGCATCCAGTCAATGACATGCGCAGCTATTGTCTGCACATCCTTTTTATCATGCACTACCAGCCATTTGACTGATTGCCTGTTGCTCCCTGTCGGAGCTGCAGCTGCTAGAGAGAGACATCTTTCGAGCACATCCGGTGGAACCGCCTTTTTTCGATAGGTCCTGATGGATCGTCGTGATCTCAAAAAATGGTCAACATGATCAGGTGGTAAGTGCAGCTTCTCGTCCACCACTCTGCATGCCTCTGGTGAGAGAAAGTCAAGCCTGAGCGCGGCCTCTGGGCATATAGCAACACAATGCCCGCAGTGTATGCACGTATCTTCGCCTCCCTCAATCACCACGGGACCTTTCTCATCCATCGCAATGATTTTAGCAGGACATTCGAGTGCGCAAAGACCGTCCTGGTTACATTTGGAATAATCAACTGTTAAAAACATGTTCGCCCTCTGGGTATTGTTGTCGTACCGTGCAAATCAATGCTGCTTGTTTATTTATTGTTTATTCTTCACAATTATCCAGATGGCATGAATCATTCCAGGTATAAAACCTAAAAATGTTAGCACGAGATTAATCCAAAAATGTTTACCAAACCCTACCTGGAGAAAAGCTGCCAGCGGTGGGAGGATAATCGCACATATTATTTTTATGATGTCGTTCATTTTTGTTTCCTCTTGGAGTTGTGGTTTGCAATATTTATAGGAGATATCTGGAGTTTTAGAGATCAGATATAAACAGGAAATATACGAAGAGCTGTCAGACCAGGGCGCAAATAAAACAATTTGGCATGCCTACTCCCAATGCACTGAATTTTTAGCCTAGTATAGTGCGGGGTTAGCGAGGTGCTCTTTACAGGATTTACGTTAAAAGCTCATGGGGCTGAGTTAAAACCGCCACCATGCTAGCCACCAAAACTTCGCTGCTTACTGTGGCTTGTCTCTAAATTATCCTCAAGCAGAGCTTTTTTCCTGGTACTAGACATTGCCTGACCGGCATGCGATGATCGACGGGTTACCCTTGCCTGAAAAAAGAAACTGAAATTTACATGGAACTCAGGCGGTTTAAGGTAAGGAAGCACGAGAAAATCGAATTTGACTTAAACCAAAAGAGATGCCCCGGATTATTTTTTAATGAGTCGATATCCAAATAAGAGCAGAATTGCTCCACCAATTGCGATACCAATACTTCCAAAATTGAAGCCGGTAACATCACCGATGCCAAGTCTTGACCCTATAAATCCTCCTACAAAGGCACCAGCTATTCCTATCAGGATAGTGACAATGAATCCACCGGGATCATCACCGGGCATTATCATTTTTGCCAAAGCACCAACTATCAGTCCCATAATTATCCATGATAAGATTCCCATCCTTTCCTCCTAAGGGAGCGTAAATGTTAGTCCCATTCCAATGGAACTGCAATCAGACGAAGAGTCCAACTTTCCTGTTTACTGTGGGGCAATAATCAGCCACCAGAAAAACAGTACTGTTGTAAATATCAGAATAAAGATCATCTCTGGTAATGTCAACTCGGTCTGCAGTCTCTGCAAATTATCATTACTTTCTGTGAAGGTTTCTACACAGAATACGTAGGAAAATCCTCCCCGGTCAAAGTCAACATCTTTCCACTCTATTTGAACTCTAACGGTTGCTTCATTATTTAATGTCGCTACCGTCGTCCGGGCCTCCAACCTGCTTCCAATTGGTAATTATATCACCCATGATAAATAATTGGTCCTTTTCGGCTATGTGGGTGTGAAGATAGATGTCTTTGATTCCATATGGAGTGTGAGTGGCGATTGCTTTGGCTAAGCTGGTCATAAAGATTTGCCTATCCTTACTGTCCAGAAAGCCAGGTGTGTACAGGTCAATGAAGACAACCTCTTTTACACCAGCTTTTTCACATCCAGGACAGTACATGTCTTGGAAAAATTGCCAGTAATAGGTCACAAACGTTTCAGGTAGCCCAGTCTCTTTAACTACGTCCGCACTTATCTTCGCCATGGTCTTGTTTAGATCTAGAGTTGTAGGCATTGTGGTGATCTTGACCATAGGGTCGCCTGGGGTCATTTGGTTGCCGGCTGAGGAAGAAAGCGGTGTGCATAAGAGGCTGCTCAATAGACCAGCCAGTAGAAAAGAGGTAACGAAGTGTGTGTTGTTACACATGATGATTCCTATTCTGATTTATCGCTCAACATGTTTCACGCGATATGCAGACACTCTCGCTTTTAAGGAAGGGAAAAATGCAGTGATTGTCTCTTGACTCGCTGCAATGCCATGCATTGTCCTTGCACAGAGAACTTAATGGTCTGCTACATTGTGGTTGAAAATGACACTTATAGAATAAATTCAATGAATTGAACGATACAGCTGTCATCCGTATAATTCAATTGTTTTTCAAGGTATGAGGAAATTGTCTGTGCTCAGACGTGGTGATTTTTTTGCCGAGGTAGTGGGAACGGTGAGGGCTCAATGTTTTGTTCGGAGAGGCGTTTGAGGAAGAAGTGGCAGGGGTAATCCTGTATCATTACCGAGAGTAGCAGGAGTGTCTTAATTAAATGCCTTTTCAGCCTGCTTGAAAGTTGAAAATGGATTTTGTGTGCATACCACCTCGCAAGGCAAACTCTACGCAGAGCAGGTTGTCAATTGCGCTGGTGCCTGGGCAGGTAAGCTGGCCCATATGATTGGTGATACGTTACCTGTTGAGCCTGTTGGCGCAAGTGTTTTAGTTACAGCACGAATGCCGAGATTGCTGCATCCCTTTGTGGCCGTACAGGGGAGAAAGCTGTGGTTTAATCAGGCACGAAATGGAACCTTGTTAATCTGTGGTGGTTATCTGGCAGATGTTGACATGGAAAAAGGGCTCACCCGTATGAATTTTCATGAACTGCAGGCCTGCGCCAAAGTCGCCTACGATCTTTTTGCTGTCACCGATGATATAACCATTGTTCGTTCATGGGCAGGGCTTGATGGTGAAACCCCTGATCATTTTCCAATTATTGGGTACTCAAACAAGGTGCCGGGTTTGTTCCATGTCTGCGGTTTCTCCAAACATGGTTTTGCCCTTTCGCCAATGGTTGGCCAGGTTGTCAGCGCACTGCTGCAGGGTAAAAAACCAGAGGTTGGGATTGCCGGGTTTGAAGTAGAACGATTTGATAGGGTATCGGACCTGGTTGCTTCTAACCCAATTCCTCATGAAAATTGTGGCAATCTGTCAAATTACAAATAATTTTTATATGTTATACAAACTAAGATGAAGTTGAAAGTTTTTCACAATGTTCACCAAAGGTCAGTCCATCCAGCACCAT
Organism: Desulfogranum marinum; assembly: GCF_963675105.2. Taxonomy (NCBI): domain Bacteria; kingdom Pseudomonadati; phylum Thermodesulfobacteriota; class Desulfobulbia; order Desulfobulbales; family Desulfobulbaceae; genus Desulfogranum; species Desulfogranum marinum. The sequence goes on along the minus strand of NZ_CAXXRO010000004.1, from coordinate 175,957 downwards.
TTTCTTCAGTATTTTGGCAATGAATATAGGCGACTATCGGAGTCTACGCTTACCTATTCATTACCAAAAACTTTGAACCTGGCACTGCCTGAACTGATGAGAAATCCAGGCTAAATAGTTACGAGTCTTTTTAGGCTTGTTGTTGATAATAAATATTGTTAGTGTTTGATCAGTGATCCTTTAGATAAATTCATAAGAGGAGGAAGTAAATGGCTGACCCTAAAGATATGTATCAATGTCAGGTAAGCAATTGCGGCTATGTTTATGATCCAGATAAAGGAGAGCCTAAAACAAATACACCTGCCGGCACCGCTTTTAAGGATTTACCCGATGATTGGCAATGTCCTTTTTGCGGTTCATCCAAGAAAACTTTTAGACCGTTAGCCGGGCCGGGTTCTGTTCTTGAGGATGGTATTTAATTCGTTCTTCATTGAAAAATGTATATTTTTTTGTTGCTGAACAAAGCCAATCACGCGCAAAGTGATTGGCTTTGTTCGTTTTCACTCATTGCACCATTGTTTTTCACAGGGAATGCCATCATGGTTGCCATCCATTTTTGTGCCGGGGCAATTGCGCAGATAGAATTTTGCCTCGGCACATGATGTCATCTCCGAACAATACACTTTGCCCTTGCATTGATAGGTCCCAGAGGTTGCCTTTTTGATTACCCGTTGAGTCGATAGCGATGTATGAATGTTTGGGATGGCCTCACTTGCAGGCACAAAGAGTGTCCCCGAAACGAGCAGTGCTATACCAAGCATTGATACCAAAAAAGGTCTAGCTGCAACTTTCCAATGCACAAAAAGAAAAATCAAGGAAACAAGCGGGAGGAACAAGCAGCTCAGGCCCCATACAATGCCTGTGCGAAATGTTTCAATGATGTACCAGATACCGCCAATGACAAATAGAACAACTCCTGCCCCTACCAGGATAAGGTGCAACGTGCTGGTGGCAATCTGATTGGTGTATCGCTTTTTTAACGATTGGAAGAACTCTTGGAAAGAGTCAAGGGATAAGTGGTGAGCTGTCGCTGAAAGAGGCGAGGTCTCAGCATGTGTTGCCTTGGTGCCGGATAATTTTTCATAATTGAGACTGTTGATTTTAGTTATCGTCTCCGGGGTGAAGCGCTGGGTATAATACGATTTGTCCGGTGACATGACTTTCACACTTGTTACTTTGGTGAGATCATAGGTGATAAGGAGGTTGTTGGCTGTACACATGACCTGATTGTTGTCAATTTCCAGGTAATCACATTCAATATCGTGTACAGCGTTTGTGGTCGTGAGGTGAAAGGTTGTGGTCGCAGGCGATGCTGTGGCCAGGAGGAGGCTAACGACGAAAACCCATGCGAAATGAAGAAAATATTTTTTGCTGATGTTCATTGTATGCTTCTTGTTGGTGATATTGTTTCCGGATTTCTGTGGAGGGCTGTTTTTTTTAGGGAGAGTAAAAGGATTGCTAACCGTTGTAAAGCCTGGAGTTCGACAGTGAATATTCGGTGTTCGTCTCTCTCACGCCGTTGTTGCAATGTACTTGAAAAAGGCGAGGACTATTTTTCTACGATTTTTAGAGCGGTATACTCTCTGCTGCTCCTACGCTGTCGGATCTTCCTTTTCGCATCCCTTCCTCGGGCCGGCTGTTCGTATAAAATCAATGATTGCCATTGAGTATGGCAAGTTGTAAATTTATTGGTATGCGTTGCGTATTGCTGTGCTTGGTTTTTTGTTTGAGTTGTGGGGGAAGGTAAAAAACAAAAGGAGGGCAACATGGAGTGGGTATCGATAGCATGGCCTGTACTGTTAGCAGTTCTAACCATACGAGCATTTTTGTCGGCGTTCACAAAAGTTTTATACAAAAAACGGCCGACAATAAGCCTGGGTATTGCAGAGCATAGAATTGTCCGCGGTGATGCCTCTTTTAACGAGCGGCTACAGGTGCTCGGGGCCTCTCTGTTTAGTGGTATGTTTTCCTTAAATGTCTATTTACTCAGTGCGATCATAGCGTCATGTGTTTATGGGATACAAAAGTATTTCTGATTACCCATAAAATTCAGCCATTTTTTTGGGGACTCGGGAGACAGATCGGAGTCTTCGCTTACCTAAATTTCTCAGTACTTAGGTAGGGGACTGATCGAAGTCTACGCTATCTTTTTTTCATGGTTTTTTATGAAAATTAGATAGCGAAGACTTCGATCTGTCTCCCGGGTTTAAAAGAGAAATAAAATCAGTCCCCTGTCTGTTTCGGTAGAGAATTGGCTGAGTTTTGTACGTAATCAGAAAAGTGTTTATGAGCTGTTTCGGGTAACTGTTGAGCTGCACTTCACGGCGTCTATACTCACCTTTGCGTACGATCAGTCAGGAAAAAGGAGTATTACTCGTAATCCCGGATGATTGTACGCCTCTGGAACGTTGCTAACCAGTTACCGACAGAGGGGAAAGCGAGGTTATTTGTTAGTAACTATTCAGCAGCACCCCAACTCTCCACGATCTGCCCGCTCAGCATACCGATGTACCGAAGTCGGGGCTTATCTGCTAATCGGTCAGCTTGTGAACATTTGGAGCACTGCTGAAAAGTTACAGTTCGGGGTAAATTGACAGTTTTTAGATCTTCGCTGAATAGTTACATTTGTTATTCATTAAATAGCCCTCCATTTTTCGTTTCTTCAAGCACCCTTTCCGATCATAACTTCGGCGAGTCTACACTGCGATGTCGTTCCATTCCTTTTTTGCTGTCGAGAACCCGGTTATATTGGCCCATATGATCTATCGTATAAGGAACCTTATGTATACTAGATTGAAGCCACCTCAAAGCCAAAAGGGCAAACGTTTCCTGTATTTTACCATTAACACAAAAACCAGCAGCCAGATTGTGAGTGCCGGCAAGTAGTGCATCAATATATGCCTGTCGCCTATATGCAGCATATTTTTCGGGAAGCGATGAAACATTATTATTGTGGTTTGACATAGACACACGTTATGCCACAATTTCTTTCTAATTGGTCCTTCCCGGGGAAAAAGTTTTACCCTGTTCCCGTAATAAGGTAAGTAAAGGCTGCTCAAGAGAGGGAAGGAATTTTTTTTTTGGTGAAGTGGAGAAAGGGAGGCTTTTTTGTCAACACATAGCAAAAAGAAGGAACTCGCGGGTGTCTGGCTTATTCTAGGGGCCGCAATGCTTTGGGGCACGACCGGGACTACCCAGGGGTTGGCGCCGGCTGAAGCGAATCCACTATCTGTTGGAGCGGCCAGGCTGGCTGTTGGCGGGTTGGCGCTGCTGGCTTTTTCTCTTTTCCGTGGCTCTTTTCGAAAAGAGGGTGAGTGGTCGGTATTTCTGGTTGGCGTCTCTGCTTTTTTTGTAGCAGCGTATCAGCTGTGTTTTTTTTCAGGCGTTGCCAAGACAGGTGTCGCCGTAGGAACAATGGTTGCCATAGGCAGCGCGCCTGTTTTTGCTGGTATTTTAGGATATTTTATTCGTAAGGAACGGCTGGGAATTGTGTGGGGCCTGTCCACCCTGATGGCAGTGGCTGGTTGTCTGTTGCTGGTGTTGCCGGGAAAGGGGCTGCACGCCGATTTTAATGGTATACTCCTTGCCGCAGGTGCCGGCTTTTCGTATGCCGGGTATACGGTCACCATGAAGGGGCTGCTTGAGAAGTGTGCTGCGGATGCGGTCGTTGCTCTGGTTTTTTCTTTGGCAGCAGTTTTATTGGCACCTTTTTTGTTTCTCTATGATGCTTCCTGGATCTTTTCGTCCGGTGGACTGCTTGTGGCGCTCCACTTAGGTATCATGACCACCGCCGTTTCCTATTGGTTGTTTGCCAAAGGGTTGAAAGATGTCAATGTCGGTACTGCCGCTACCCTGTCCCTTGCTGAGCCCCTGACCGCAACATGTTTGGGGATCGCTGTCCTCCACGAACGATTAATGGTCATGGAATATTTTGGGATGGGATTGCTTTTTGTAGGGATAGTGCTGCTTGTCGCCGGTCCGGCTATACTCCCGGGAAAAAGAACGGCAGTCCATTGATTACATCCGTAAAGCGTTGTCCTAGTGATCACTCAACAGCTAAAAGCCTTACAGTATCCCTTTGTGCAGCTGTATTTCACTGTCTACCCTGTCGGGATCCGGCGAGTTGTATCGGATAAGATTTTGCAAGTGAAAGAGACTGTCAGGGTCTATTGAGGTAAACTGGATTGCCAGCTGGTGATCATTGTGACGGATAATGTTGCCATGGGCCAGGATGGTAGGCTCCTGTTCTTGATCCTGACCTAGCTCTATTTTTACGGTACATGTTGTGTGATCTGCATATTCGGGCTGCAGTGAGACCAGGCAACCCCCTACACTGACGTTATCAAAATGATTTACTTTGTGGGAGGAGCCGTCTTCAAGGATGAGAGTCAGCTCAAATGGGAGCGGGATACGAGTGAATTTTCTTTTTTCAGACGCCATCAGCTAGCCTCTCTATGGTGATTATTGAAATAGTTGATTCTGTTGCCTGTTGAAAAAGAAACAGCGCTGTGCCGCAATTGCGGTGAGGGTGTTTTGTTTATATGTTGCTGTCTGTATCAGGGCAAGAGATTCGAAAAATTCATCCATGGTACCAAAGCCGCCGGGAAAAATGATAGAGGCCATGGCATAGCGGACAAACATGAGTTTGCGAATAAAGAAGTAACGAAAATTGAGGCTGACGCTTTGAAAAGGATTGGGATGTTGCTCGCGGGGGAGCTCAATATTGAGCCCGACAGAGGTGCCGCCAGCCTCAATGCATCCACGGTTAGCAGCTTTCATGATGCCGGGCCCGCCGCCGGTGATAATGGTTAATCCCTTTGCAGTGAGCAGGGAGGCCGTTTGCATTGCAGCCTGGTAATAGGGTGAATCTTTTTTAAAACGAGCACCTCCGAAAAACGAGGCGCCTTGGCCGATATCGTTAAGGGATTCAATGCCGTCTGTTAATTCCGCCAGGCTTCGGAAAATCCGCCAGGCTTCGGAAGTCTTCAGATCATCCATAGTGTAACCAATGAAGGGAAAGTCCCGGCAGAGAAATCCGCCGGGACTAGTAATCTATTACACTATATTATAACAATCCTTCAAAGAAGTCATTGCCCTTATCATCAACCAGGATAAAAGCAGGGAAGTCCACAACTTCAATTTTCCACACTGCTTCCATGCCCAATTCAGGATAATCGAGGCATTCTACTTTGGTGATGTTCTCTTCAGCCAGCAGTGCTGCAGGGCCACCGATGGAGCCAAGATAGAATCCGCCGTGCTTTTTACAGGCATCTGTTACCTGCTGAGAACGGTTACCTTTGGCAATCATGACCATTGCACCGCCTTTGCTCTCAAGCAGATCCACATAGGAGTCCATACGGCCGGCAGTGGTTGGGCCGAAAGAACCGGAAGGCTTACCTTCGGGTGTCTTAGCCGGGCCGGCATAGTAAACAGGGTGATGCTTCAGGTACTCAGGCAATGGTTTGCCGCTGTCAAGCAACTCTTTCCATTTGGCATGGGCGATATCGCGACCAACAATGATCGTTCCAGTCAGGGAGAGTGCGGTTGAAACCGGATGCTTGGTCAATTCCGCCAACACTTTTTCCATGGGCTGGTTCAGGTCGATCTTGACCACCTGTGATGAATCACGATTTCGGTATTCATCTGGAATCAGACGACCAGGGTTTGCATCCATTTGTTCAAGCCAGAAACCGTCTTTGTTGATCTTGGCCTTGATGTTACGGTCTGCGGAACAGGACACGCCCATACCCACAGGACAGGAGGCCCCATGACGAGACATGCGGATGACTCTGATGTCATGGGCAAAGTATTTACCGCCGAACTGAGCACCGAGGCCAAGTCCTTGGGCAGCTTCAAGCAGCTCTGCTTCAAGTTCCAGGTCTCTGAACGCGCGACCATGCTCATTGCCGCTGGTGGGGAGATTGTCAAGGTACTTGGCGGAAGCAAGTTTGACTGTCTTCAGGTTGGATTCAGCACTGGTGCCACCAATGGCAAAAGCGATGTGGTAAGGAGGACAAGCCGCGGTGCCCAGGGTTTTCATTTTTTCGATCAGAAACTTTTTCAAAGTTCCTGGGTTGAGCAATGCTTTTGTTTCCTGATAGAGATAGGTTTTATTGGCACTGCCGCCACCTTTGGCAATGAAAAGGAATTTGTACTCATCGCCTTGCGTCGCGTAGATATCAATTTGTGCAGGCAGGTTGCACTTTGTGTTTACCTCATCATACATGTTCAACGGGGCATTCTGAGAGTAACGCAGGTTTTCTTCGGTATACGTGGTGTAGACCCCTGCTGAAATCTGCTCGGCATCGTCACATCCTGTCCATACATTCTGGCCTTTTTTCGCAACAACACACGCCGTACCTGTGTCTTGACAAAAAGGAAGGACAAAGCTTGAAGAGACTTCCGCATTTCTCAACATTGCCAGAGCCACTTGTTTGTCATTGTCAGAGGCGTCAGGGTCGCTGAAAATTTTCGCAACACTTTCGTTGTGAGCCGGCCTGAGTAAAAAGGATACTTCACGCATTGCCGTGTTGGACAGTTCTTTGATGCCTTCCGGTGCAACTTTCAGCACTTTTTCACCATTGAACTCTTCTACAGAAACGTATTTTTCAGACCCTTCGAGCTTTCTGAATTGGGTTTCATCTTTTCCCAGTGGGAACGGATCTTGGTACACAAAGTCTGCCATGATGTTACTCCTTGTTCGTTGAATAAAGTGGAACCGGTTGTTTACAAACCGGGATATTCAAAAAGGTTCACCCCCCTTTTTAGATAGTGTCTGCCGGAAATGAGAATTTTGGTTTGAAAGCAAGGCATGCTTTCAATTTTACCACAGGCATATGTTTGATATCGGAGTCTCCGCGTACCTGCGAGGATAAAATTGTAAGCATAACGCTGCTGTCGGGCCTAAATACCATTTGTGGCCGGGCACTAGAAAACAACATGACGTCGGGCCATTATCTCCCGATATATGGGAGATAATGGAACCTAACGTTCACAGCCATCCTTTTTTACTCCGCTCGCGGGACAAAGGCAAGAGGCAGGCTGAATAAAGTTATTTTTTCCTGGAAAAACCGGATAATGGCGGTGAATGATGATTCATATTGGTCTCAGTCGGAATTGAATCGGCACCCTACTGAAGAGAAGAAAAAACGCTCACCGAATCGATGGTGCAATTTGGCAGTGTTGCTGAGGCCGGTACAGTGGGAAGCACCTATCTTTTGAATACTGAAGTCGTCAAGTGCTGCTACCGTGGCCTCGAACTGCTCATCATCGGCAAAGCCAAGGTGAGTCCCACCAAAGACTGCATATATATTCTCTCCTGGAAACTGTTTGTTGACATGGGTAAGGATGTTTATCAAGCCGGCATGGGCACAGCCAAGAATGATGACTAGTCCTTTGTCGGTACGCATCACCAGGGATTGATCATCGAGAAGGTTGTCCTGTTGCCATTCGTCTTTCGGGCCTTTTATTTTCATGAAGGGGTCAGGTTGTTCAAATGAAGAGACTCGAGGTATTTCGCCGGTAAGGAATACATTATCAGCTATTTCGGTCAACTGGGTATTGGGCACAAACACAGCACCCAGTGATTCCAGGTACTCTTTTTTGTAGCGAATGCCGATTTCTCTGCACTCGCCATCCTTGGTCCAGTATCTGTTGGTGAAACAATCCGGGTGGAGAAATACTTGTTTGTTGCCTGTCATGTGTAGGACATCCGGCAGCCCGGAAGTATGGTCATAGTGACCATGGCTGATGACAATGGCGTCTATTTTTTTCAGATCAATATCCAGGAGTTTGCTGTTATGGATCAGCCCTAATCCCTGGCCGGTATCAAATAAAATATTTTTGTCGCCCGCTTTGATGTGGACAGCCCATCCATGCTCGCCGATGAATCCTAATGAGCCGGCAACTGAATTTTCACATAGCACCGTACATTCACATTGCATCTACTTGTCCTCCTTATGGCTCTGGTGTTAAGCCTACTGGCATTAATTATGATTTTCACCGATTAAACTACCCTTTATTATTTAAGAGAGCATGATGAAAAAAACTTTTTGCTTTTTTTCTTTTGCAACTGGGGTCGTCGGTGAGCCCTACGTTTCTCAAAAAAGAAGCCGGCAGGGCAGGCAGAAGTGCTACGCTGCAGATGATGTTCTTTGATGCTGTAGAAGAAGATACCCAAGACCGCTATGCTGTCATTGTTTCCCCGGAAGAACAGAAAAAGAGGGGAAGATGGGCAAAAGGAGGAAGGAGGAGCTGCTGTTAAAGATGTTGACGTTCCTGAAAATAGGAGAGCTGCATCAACTGAAATTACTATACCAGTTCTGCCATAACGGTGTTGGCCAACGCAAGCCCATGTTTGGTTAAACTGAGATTCCAGCCTTCAAGTTTGAGCAGTTTTTGCGCAATCAGGTGGGTTAGTGTTTTGTCATAGTAGGTCATTGGATCAATGCTGAATCGATCATGCAGTTTTTTCAGATCTATCCCATCTGTCAAGCGGAGACCGATTACAACGGTTTCGCGAAAATAGGCCTCATGATTCAGCACCTCCTCTTCTCCTTCTATGGAGAGAGGTGTTTTTGTAGCATCTAAAAATTGAGCAAGATCTTCCCTGGTGCTCCACCTTTTTCCTTCAAAGGCAGAAACAGCTCCCGGTCCGATTCCCAGGTAACTGCCGTTATTCCAGTAATTAAGGTTGTGCCGGCAACGGAACCCAGGACGGGCGTAATTTGAAATTTCGTATCGTTTGAAAGGCGAGTGGCTGATAGTTTCCCGGGTTATTTCCATCATCTCCATTACTGCATCTTCATCGGGCAGGGATATTTCTCCCCTGTCGACAGCAGAGGCTAAAGGCGTACCAGGCTCAAGGGTGAGTTCGTACATGGATATGTGTTCCGGTTTAAGCTCCATGGTCTGGCCCAGTATTTTTTTCCATTGTTCAGGCGTTTGGTCGGGCAGACCATACATGAGGTCGATGCTGATGTTGCTAAAGCCGGCTTTTCTTGCCGCCACATACGTTTCCAGGGCATCATTTGCTGAATGGGGGCGACCAATACGTTTAAGCTGCTGGTCATCAAGAGACTGAAAACCTATGGAAAGCCGGTTAAAGCCGGCGTGGCGAAGTTTGCCCAGCCCTTCCTGGTCAATGGTGGCAGGGTTGACTTCAATGGAAATCTCAGCCTGATCACTGGTGATAGAGAAGCTTTCTTTGATACGGGCGAGCAGTTCAGCGAGCAGTGGAACCGGGAGGATGGACGGGGTTCCTCCGCCAAAAAAAATGGTGGTAAAGGTGAGGGATTTCCAGGGAGCGTGGTGGCGAAGAGTGTTCAACCGCTTAAGTACGGCTGCATGATATTGCCGAATACCTGTATCGGTTGCTGTGCAGGAGTAAAAGCTGCAGTAGCTGCATTTACTTAAACAAAAAGGGACGTGCAGGTATACGCCTGGACCGGTTTTATCCATGCTGGTTAAGTCGGGCCAGTGTGCCTTTGCACTGCTCACGGATCGAATCCATGAGCCCATGGTCGGCAAAGCTGAACACTCGCTCACCAGAGCCGACAATGATATGATCCAGTAACTGAATATGCATGAACGAGCAGACAAGATGAAGGGAGGTCGTCAGCTGTTTGTCCTGGGGGGAAGGCTGGAGGCTACCCGAGGGATGATTGTGTGCGATGACCATGGCACTGGCATTGTATTCCAGTGCCATTGCAATGAGTTCTCTGGGGTAAACGGTGTTAACGGTTACTGTTCCTTGAGCAACAATTTCAGTGTCGATAATCGCATGGGCAGCATCAAGAAAAACAACTGTCAGTACCTCGCGCTTTAAGCCGCGCATGGTGTGGATCAGGTAGTCGGCAACCTCTTTTGATGAGCTGATATACTGTTTTCCAGCCAGGCGAAGTCGCAGGTAACGTCTGGCAACTGCCTGTATGAATTGGAGGGCAAAGATGTTTTTTGCCCCCAATCCTTTTATCTCCTGCAATTGAGCAGCTGGAGCGTCCAGTACCGCCGGTAGTGAGCCAAAATGCTCAAGGGCAGAGCGCGCCGGATCTTTGCAGTCGGAACGGGGCGTGCCAAAGCTCAGCAACAGCTCGATGATTTCGCTGTCTGAGAAGGCTGCTATCCCTTGCTCCAGGAATTTATCGCGCAAGCGTTGACGATGGCCCTTGCCTTTTTCCTGCCACTGTTGTTTGTCCACTGTTCAACAGCTATTGTTTATTGAGTTCCTGTTGGAAAAGCTTGTTGGCCAGTTGAGGGTTGGCTTTTCCCTTGGTACGCTTCATGAGTTGGCCCACAAAAAAGCCTATAACCTTGGTTTTGCCTTCACGGAACTGCTGAACCTGTCCGGGGTTGGCGGCAATTATTTCTTGGATAATGGCCTGCAGTTCACCTGCATCGCTCATTTGTACTAAGCCTTTTTCTTTGACGATCAGATCAGGATCTGCTCCGGATTCAAGCATTTCCGCAAATACCGTTTTTGCGATTTTGCCTGAAATGGTGTTGTCCTCGATCATGTTCATCAGGCGAGCGAGCTGAACAGGCTTGACAGGGCAGGCATCAATATTTTCCGCACTGAATTCACGCAGCAGCTCGGTGCCAAGAAAATTCGCCAGTTTTTTTGCGTTGCTATATTCCCCAAGGGCTGCTTCAAAATAATCCGCCAATTCACGTGAACTGGTTAATATCTCGGCATCATAGTCGCTGAGCTCCAGTTCATCGGTGAAACGCTTTCTTCTGTTGTCGGGTAGTTCGGGTAAATGTTTGCGAACGGTGTCGATCCATTGACTGTCAACAACCACGGGGACGAGATCAGGGTCTGGAAAATATCGGTAGTCGTGGGCTTCTTCCTTGCCGCGCATGGTTTCGGTCTGGTTCTTGTCCGGATTCCATAAAAGGGTTTGCTGGACGACCTTGCCGCCATCAAGGAGGACATCTCGTTGACGCCTTATTTCGTACTCAAGGGCAAGCTGAACATTCTTGAAAGAGTTCATGTTTTTCAGTTCGGTCCGGGTGCCCAACGCTTCTTGCCCCATTGGTCTTAGGGAGATGTTGGCATCGCAACGAAAACTCCCTTCCTGCATGTTGCCGTCGCATATATCCAGATACCTGACTATGGCGTGCAGCTTTTTCAGGTAGGCTGCAGCCTCTTCCGGTGATCGCAGGTCAGGTTCGCTGACAATTTCTAAAAGCGGCGTTCCTGTACGGTTGAGATCAACGTAACTAACCGGTTCCAGCTCGTCATGGACCAATTTTCCGGCATCTTCTTCCATATGGATCCGGGTGATTCCTATATTTTTCAAGGTACCGTCGACGTCTATTTCCAGTTTGCCGTGTTCGGCAATGGGCAGCTCAAATTGTGAAATCTGATACCCTTTGGGCAGGTCCGGGTAAAAATAATTTTTTCGAGCAAATATATTTTCGCGGTTTAGGCTCGAGTCTGTTGCCAGTGAGAGTTTGATGGCTGACTCAACGACCTGCTTGTTGAGTACTGGCAGGGAACCGGGCATTCCCAAGCAAACAGGACAGGTGTGGGTGTTGGGTGGTGCGCCGAATTCGGTTGAACATCCACAAAATATTTTACTCTTGGTTTTCATCTGGGCATGGACTTCCAGCCCGATTACGGTTTCAAATTCCATGAAATTCCTACTCGTGTATATATCGTTTTTTTAGTACATGAAAAACGGATGCTTATGTGTTTTACGTGAGTCCTTCTCCAACCCATTGACGTATTAATATCAGTTCCTCGGCCCACTGGCTATCAGACACTCTGATATTGATAAACATCCGAAAAAGTTCGTTGACAAGAAAAGTCAGCTCTTCAAACAGGACAATTCTTTCCAGGATCTGCCCTTCCAGGCTGTCGGCATCGTTGCCGTCTTCTGTTCCTGCGGTTTTCGGCAGGCGGACATTCCGAAATTCCATTACGCTTGCAGTTAGGGTTACCCCGTACTCGTGATCACCGCGGGCAATGCGCAGCCTTGCCTGTTCTGGTTTTTTAGCAAGCCGCATTCCCTCACGGGCTTCTTTGAGCTCAGTCTGCAGACCTCGGCAGATTACTTTTTCGCTGGCATCGCCTTCGCCGTATTCCAGCAGCATATGTTTTTCAAAGACGACCAGGATATCTCCAATTTCAGGAAGCTCAACACTGCCTCCTCGTTCTTCGGATTTGTACCATAGCCAGGCCAGGAATTCCTGACCAAGGAAGCGCTTTTCCTGTATAAGATCGACAAGATCCATAGTTTTAACTCATCATGTTCAGGTCATCTTGCAGCATTTTTTTTCGTTTGCTTCAAGCGTTGGCGAAAATTCTTTTTGCTCAAGATACCCTATAGTCGGTGTGAGGGATTATTAAAATGCCCTGCACTTAATCATAAATCCAGAGAAAGAGAAGTGTTTTTAGACCGTTTTTCCTCTGCAGCCACTGCTTTTTCAAAAATAGCCGTAGCCCTGGTCTGATATTTCTCTGCTTCGTCATTTTTACGTTGGTTAGAGCATAATTTGGCAAGCTCCTGGAGAATTGCCCCCACACTTGGATGGTCTTTGCCTTGGGTCTGCTCTGCAATAGAAAGGGATTTCTGGTAGCATCCCTCTGCTTCAGCATACTGTCTTTGCAGCCGGTATGACTCCGCAAGATTGTTAAGGCTCATTGCTAGCTGAGGATGGTTGGGGCGGAGTGTTTTATTGCGTATGGCAACCAAACGTTCATAAAGAGGGACTGCTTCCTTTTCCATTTCCAGCTCCATGCAAAGGGCCGCAAGTTTGTCCAGCACGCCGGTGAGCATTGGATGATCTTTGCCTTGCTTTTTTTCCAGGATTGCAAGGGCTTTTTTATAGAGTGCCGCTGCCTTGTCGTATTCTCCCAGCGTTTCCTGGAGTTCTCCAATCTGGAACCAGCTGATGGCCATTTCCGGGCTCTCCGGTCCTAAATGTTTACTAAACCCCGTCATTGCGTCTTTATACATCGGACCTGCTTTTTTATGTTGACCGCTGGTCACGTAGGTGTATGCCAGTTCGCGCTTGGCTTGAGCGAGCAGGACCGGATCGTCCTTATACGTCCCGGCACAGATGGTTACATATTGCTCCAGCCATTTCACGGCATCATTGTATTTGAAAAGTCGTCGAGCGGTAAGTCCTGCAGCATAAAGGTAGTCGGAGTTCTCGCTGTCTGCTTCCACTGCTGTTTGGTAGCGCTGGAGAGCTGTCAAAAGGTCGAATCGATGTTCTGCAAGCATGCCGCTGTAAAAAGCTCCAACACCTTTTGCGGTACCTGATGCATTCATTAGGTCAGCCAGCAGTGATTCTGCTGCTTCAGGTCTGCCGGCGATAAGGTCGTTTTTTGCTTGAGCAACGGCCTCCTGTCCAAGGCTGTTTTCTAGTTCTTCCAGTGCCTGGAGCACATTGTCATAGCAGGAAAGTTCCTCCTGGTAGCTTTCATCAAGCACCGCAAGTTTTTCGTTCATCAACACCAGCTCGCGCTGGAGGGTATCCCTTTTTTGGTCCTGCTGAGTTGCTATCGCCTGTTGCAGGGCTTCGCGCTGTTGTTCTTCCTGTTGGTTGAGTCGCTCTGCATATTGTTCTAGGGTCAGCTTTATGGTGGCAACCGCGACTTGAGCTGCAATTTCCTCTGTGTCAATGGGCGTCGCCGATGCAGGTTCTGTCGTTAATTGTTCATCGACCCGCTTTGGTTCCTGCTGTTCTTCCTCTGCCACAGCGGGAGAAACCGGTTCTTCAGCGATCTGTTCCTGTTTGACTGCATCAGGCTCTTCCGGTTCTATAATGTCGAGGGCGGGTTGAGCCTTCTTTGCCGGTTCGTCAGTGGCATCTGTTGCTTTAGGCGCACCTTGGTCAAGAATCGCTGCCTCTTGCTCATCAGCTTCCGGATGGAGTGCTGGTTCTTGCCCAGGCTCGGGCTCTCCTGTCTCGGTTTTTTCCGGGAGAGGGCTGCTCTCCATTTCCAGGCTCACTGGGGAGACAATCGTTTCTGCCGGCTGGGCTGCTTCTTCCGACTCCAACTCTATGTCAAGGGGAGAAGCTTCAGTCTCCTCCATCTCCATGGACTGAACTTTTTCAGTTTCTACAGGTATTTCCTCGGCGACTTCCTCTGGTTCCTGCAGTTTCTTTTCAGCCACAGGTGCCGGCGATGCTTCCTGAAAGATCGGTGTCGGCTCAACGAGCTGGGGCTCCTCTTGCTCAACAGGTTCTTGAGCTGGTGCCGCTTCTTCTTGCTCCTTGCTGGCTTTTATTGCCTCTTGTTCTTGTGTATCCTGCTCACCGGTTGAGGTGGGGAGCGTTTCCTCAGTTTTTTTACTGCTTATTTTTTTCACCAACAAGGTGGCGCCAAGTACGACCATAATGGCAATGACTGCAAGGATAATGCTGTTCATGGTGTCTCCGTTCGGTGTTAGGTGCGGTGGAAATCTACTAGAGGAGGACTGCCGGACGCATTGCTTCGTAATTTTCAGTCGCGTCTTCGTTGATCATGTCTAAGCCGGTCAGCCAGGGAATTTGCAGAATAAGAGACATTGCAAAGGTTTCTTTAAAGAGGTCTTCCAGTAGTGCGATGGCTTTTTTGCTGGTGGAAAAGAAAAGAAGCGTGTTTTCTGAGAGGTTCCAGCATAGGTCGTAGGTGGCAGGTATGGGAGCGGATTTGCGGATAAGTTCAGCGCGAATGCGCTCTTTTATCTCCAGGCGGGCTGCCCTGCTGAGGCGTGGAATTTCTTTTTCCCGTTTAATACGTGCTTCTTCCTTCATCGTATATTTTTTTAGCACAGCAGGGGAAACCTTTCGTTCGTCCGTGCGCATGGTCAGCACTACATAATCTCCAGCAGCATAGGAGCTGTAGGCAAAATCAGCATCAAACATATCGGCAACAGATACCCAGCCAATGGAGTATTCATCTATGGTGTCGTCAATGTCGCGAAAACTGTTTGCAGCTACCCGATCGGCTACAAAGTCCCAAAAATGATCGGGCAGCTCGCCCACAACTGAAAACCTGGTGAACGATGCAGCACCGGAAATAAGTCCCATAACCTTTTGTAATCCTTTTGTATTGGTCTATTATGTCTTGATAGCGTCCAAGATGGTAATACTTAAAAATATAGCAAACCTGTTCCAGGGGAACAAGGTATTTAGAAAAAGCTTTTTTGGGTAAGTAAAAAAAAACAATGGGAGTGTGCTTTTTATATTGACATGCCTGGGTAAAACATGTAAAAACAAGCGCTCCAAACGGGGGTCGTTAACTCAGCCGGTAGAGTATCTGCCTTTTAAGCAGAGAGTCGCGCGTTCGAGCCGCGCACGACCCACCATTTAACATAAAGACCTGTCCCCATCGTCTAGTCAGGTCCAGGACACCGGCCTTTCACGCCGGCAACAGGGGTTCGAATCCCCTTGGGGACGCCATATATAAAGGCCCTTAGCAAATTTGCTAAGGGCCTTTTCCTGTTTTATGGGATTTTTCTACTTCATTTTTTCCTGATCATTTTTTTTGTCGATCATTTCCTCATGAGCTCATTCTTTGAGGTGCAAATTTGCCATTGGCCGGCGAATGCAGATTTGGAAGCCATCGAAAGGGGGGAGTTGTTAATGAATACAGCATATATTCATGGGGGCTGAAGCAAAACTGATAACGTCTTTTTCCATCCATTTCCTGAGCACCAAAATTTTTCGTGTGAATAGTCGTACTTTATATTGACACAGTGAAAAAAAACATGTAAAAAAAAGCGCTCCAACCGGAGGGTCGTTAACTCAGCCGGTAGAGTATCTGCCTTTTAAGCAGAGAGTCGCGCGTTCGAGCCGCGCACGACCCACCATTTAACATAAAGACCTGTCCCCATCGTCTAGTCAGGTCCAGGACACCGGCCTTTCACGCCGGCAACAGGGGTTCGAATCCCCTTGGGGACGCCATATATAAAGGCCCTTAGCAAATTTGCTAAGGGCCTTTTCCTGTTTTATAGGTTTTTCTAAGCTCATTTTTCCTGAGCACGATATTCACAAGGTATTTTCCGTCGTATTGCCAAGGAGTATTGTCATTTCAGCTCCGCCTGCAAGGTAGAATTCAAATCAGGGCTGGGCGAGATAATAATAATTATTGGCAGTTACGATCGATCTGTGATAACGGATAAGAGAGAGGATAACTATCTGTTATTACAATGTGGTACTCTACGTTAAACTGGAGGAAATGATGAGAAAAATAATTGGTTGTATAAGCGCTGTTTTGTTGTTTTTCGTATGGTGCACGCAATCCCTTGCCATGGATTCAGTTTTGAAAGCAGGGGAAATATCCTCGCTGTTGATGGATACAACTATAAAGGTAACTGAAGCTAAAAAAAATAAAAAAACAGGCAAGACCCTTTCTTATGCAGCCTATTTTGCTGCTGATGGAACCATTCGTGTCCAACATCCTGATGGTGAAACCGAGTTTTTTAATTGGTCTGTGAACAAGGATGACACTCTGTGTGTTATAAATAATGTACGAGTGTGGGGGAGCGGCCCTTCCTGTGGTTATTTGGTGGGTGATAATCAGGGGATCTATAAAGTGTATCCCATGAAAAATATCTCTTCCGAAAAGAATAAAAAATATGTCAGCGTTAAGAAGGCGGGCCACGTCCTGACTTTTTCCAACATCCAAAGAGGGAATCATTTGTGAGGACATTACCCTTTAACGACGGGGTCCCATGTGTTTATTCTGGGGTGAGCAGATAAACAACAAAATCAAGGGACCCTCCTTTTAATTCAGCATGCCTTTTCGCTGTAGATCTGTCATGAGTGTTTTCACCACCGAATCAAAATCAGTTTTCAGCAGCTTGGGGTTAACTGTGGCTGATTGGGCCGCCCAGACAAGGTTTTTTGTGGCGACATCATACATATTGCTTTCCAGGCTTACAACTGTTCGGGTGGTTATTGTTGGCGGACTGTATACCGCCTGATAGGCGTGGCCATAATAGCCATACATGCCCGAATAGAAGGATGGTTCATAGTGGACAGTTCCTGGATGCCACTTGGTTGTTGTCTCGCTATCAATTAAGTGAGTGATCAGCACCGTATCTGCACCTGACTGTTGGATAATTTGTAGAATAGCCTCCTCTTGCGGTGCTATGGGCTCTTCGGTAATGGTGTGGCTGGCAATGGCCTGCGTATTTCTACGTACAAATTGTTCTGCAAAACTGTTTTCCCAGAGCTTGCGAGAAGTTGTATCTCTGGAAAGAGCGATAATAAGGATTTTGTTTATACTTGCTGCGGGGGGAGGTTGCTGTACCCATGAAGAGGTAATCTTGGTTGAAGGGCTGCATCCGAAAAGCACTAAAAGCAGGGCGATGATTATCAAATGTCTTATAAAATGGTGTTTCGGCATCTCTATCCTCTTGGCTATGGTGGTGTAGGGCGTCAACTTAGTAACTTATTGATAAAGGGTTGGACGATAGCATTCACAACTATAGGAAATGGTTTATGGGTATGAAATACATCATCTGTCATCTGTTGCTGGTTTTGGTCGCTCCTGCTTGTTTCTTAGGGTGTGCCTCCGCTCCTCGGGGAAAGGTCGTTGTCGACAGTGCGGTGGAGAAACTTTTTTCGTCGGCAACAGTTATTCCAGGACACAATTATTATTATTATGGGCGCCAGCAATCACCGGTAGCCATTATTGCCCTACAGCAAAAGTATCAGCTGGTATCACGCCTCTGGACATCGCTTAAGCAACCGGAGCAGCAACTAGCCTCCTTGATAAACAACACCAGACAACAACGAAACAGCATGTGCACTTTCTCCGGTGCTGTGATCAAGGCTCCAGATGGTACAGCTGCTGGGTACTGGTATGCAAAATGGCATTTGACCTCAGTCAGAATAGCGGAGCCAGGTAAGATCGAGGTTTTTCCGCCAGCCGAACCAACATACGGGCCGTGTAAGCCGGAAGGTTTTAAGCAAAACTAAGTGTAAGGCAGTTGCCTGCAAAGAAAGGCAAACGCTTTGTTGGCGGCAGTCGTAAGTCAGTCTCCCTTCATTTGTTCAAAAGGTGTGTTCATTGCATCCACCCATTTGACTGCCCCTGTTGTTGTGTCGAGCACGTAAATTTGAGTACTTCGGTCTCGGACCACTACCTCCATCTCGTATTTTCCAGGAGGAGCCTGGGTAACTGCTCCAGTGAGCAGGAAAATGGCGAGCATGCTCAACGCTCCTGTAAGTAATAAAACACTGTTTTTTCCAAATTTGGATACTTGCATCTCTTGCTCCTCCTTGCATTGAGTGAGATATAACCCGAATTTCTCATGAGCATTTTCTCATTTTATGAAAAATCCGGTCCCGGCCGGTCAGGGCATTTGCGTTCGAACACTCTGCACCTTGTCTTCCATGGACTGTTCTCGATCATTCCTGGTACCGAGTTTGATGGTGGTCGTTATCCTGGGGGCTCCCATGGAATGGACCTGTTGGTGACATTTTTTGACAGCATCCATTACCGTATTCCATTCACCCTCAATGTTGGTGCCATAGGCATGAAGTTCTGTCTTAAGCCCCGCATCCTCCAGGATTTGGTGGCAAGCCACCACATACTTTGAGACGGAAACACCAACCCCGATGGGTACCAGGCAAAGATCCATTATTACGTTCATATCATCCCTCATACAGTTGCTCTTCCATTTTTTTGCGAGAGGCTGTTGGTGCCGAAAAGAAGCCTTCGTAAGTGTTCTATTTCCAATCTGCTGATGATTGCACTATGCTATAAATAATATATGTATTCAATCAGTAACTCATTGCCGGAGCATCCGCTATGCGCATTCTTATTTTGGAAGACAATGCACCTGTTCAGAAAATATTACAAGTAAGATTGGAAAAGGCGGGGTACGAGGTCGAGGCTGTTACCAATGGTCACCAGGGCTTTCAATTGGCAGCATCCAATGCCTATGATGCCATCATCAGTGATATCCGGATGCCCCATTGGGATGGATTTAAATTTATTGATGCCATCCAGGTTATTTGTCCTCAATTACCACTGATTATTATCACCGCGGCCTCTGAAGACGCGGACATTATCCACAGGCTGAGTAAGAGTCGGAACGTTGTCAATGTTTTTTCTAAACCTGTTGATTTTGAAGCGCTGTTTGCCGTGCTTGCAACTATTACCCCCCAATCGCATACCAGTGTCAACAAGATGGCTCGTATTGTCTGCACGATCGGGCCTGCATGCGATTCTCCTGATGTGTTGGGGAAGATGATGCTTGCCGGGATGGATGTGGCCAGGCTTAATTTCTCCCATGGCACTTATGAGCAACACAGACAAAACCTGTGTGCCATTCGGGAATCCGAAAATCTGTGGGACAAACCCATTGCCGTAATCCAGGATCTCTGCGGACCTAAGATCAGGACTGGTCCCATGGTGGGGGGATCCATAGGGCTGCGAGTGGGAGCCAAAATCACGATCCAGGCAAAAGCGATCACAGGGAGCACTGAACGTTTTTCTACCATAATGCCGTCAATACTCGGTGACCTGCGTCCAGGCGACCCTGTTCTCCTGGATGACGGTCTGCTTGAGCTGCGTGTTATAACAGCAAACAGCGAAGAAGCTCAATGCGAGGTGGTTTGTGGGGGAACATTGAAATCGAGTAAAGGGATCAACTTGCCTTCAACCGACCTATCACTGCCAAGTCTTACGGAGAAAGATTGGCAGGATCTGGAGTGGGGACTGGTTCATTCTGTAGATTATGTGGCACTCTCTTTTGTACGGACGGCTGATGAAGTGAATGAGGTCAAGCAGTTCATCCACCGATCAGGTAAGCGTAATATCAAGGTCGTTGCCAAAATTGAACGACCCGAGGCCGTGCAGAACATTAAGGAAATTATAGCTGTCTCAGATGCTATTATGATTGCCAGAGGAGATATGGGGGTGGAGTTACCCGCAGCAAGGGTGCCGCGAATCCAGGAACGAATTATCCAGTTGTGCTGGGAACAGAGTACGCCGGTTATTACTGCCACGCAAATGCTTGATTCGATGACAACCAACGCAAGGCCGACAAGGGCTGAAGTCACTGACGTGAGTATGGCTATCAAGCAAGGTACAGATGCGGTAATGCTCTCTCAGGAGACAGCTGTCGGGGTGGATCCGGTGAATGTGGTGCGAACCATGGCTTCCATTATTTGCGAGGAAGAGCAATATAAGGATACATCTCCTGAGCATTATCGGCAGGTGACTGGTGATACCTCGGTTAATCCCGCTCTTGCCGCTATTACCAGTCTGGCCAATATACGAGCCACCCTTTTACTTGATCCTGATGGCGTTCTTTATCCTTCGCTTTCCAAGTGGAACAGAAGGGTGCCGACCCTGCTGATAACCAAGTCCGTGCATATCGCTCGCCACGCGTGTCTGTATAATAATATTTTTCCGCTGATTATCAGGGAGGAACTCAATCGCAACGAAATGGTGCACCGTTCAATGGTATTGGCAAAAGAGTGGGGCTATATAAGGAAGGGTGACGTTATCGGTATTGTTGAAGGAGCAAGGATCACCTGGACTGGTGTCAAGCAGGTGGGGGCTGTGCAGGTTGTTGAGATAGACTAAACCGGCACCATGATTGGTACCGGTTTGATGTGTAGTTTGCGTGATGATTGATACGGTTTGTCTCTCTTAATGCCTTTTTTTGCCCAGATACGCTTCCTGGATTTTCGGTGAACTCAGCAGCTCTGCCGAGGTTCCGGAAAAGACGATTTTTCCGACTTCAAGTACATAGCCTCGGTCAGCCAGCTTTAATGCAGCCTTGGCATTTTGTTCTACCAGCAGGACGGTAACGTCCCTCTTGGCGATTTCTTTGATCTGCTCGTAAATCGCTTTGACCAGGATGGGGGCGATACCCAAAGAAGGCTCATCAAGCAACAACATCTCCGGGTCGCTCATCAACGATCGGCCGATGGCGAGCATCTGTTGCTCTCCACCCGAGAGGGTACCGGCCAGCTGTTTGCGTCGTTCTTCAAGACGCGGAAACAGCTCATAGACCCATTTCAAGGTCTCTTTATTCATCTTACTGCGGCTGAAGGCGCCGAGCATCAGGTTCTCTTCCACCGTAAGGATGCCGAACACCCGCCGACCTTCGGGCGAGTGGCTGATACCAAGCTGAACGATCTTGTGGGCTGGCAGTTGGGTCAACTCCTGGCCCTTAAACGTGATTGAGCCCGACTTGGCCTTGAGTAGCTGGCTGATAGTGCGCATGGTGGTGGTTTTACCGGCCCCATTGGCACCTAAGATGGTGACGATCTCCCCTTTGCGCACTTCAAGAGAAATTCCCTTAATGGCGGCGATACTGCCATAGGAGACTTCGAGGTCTTTTATTTCAAACAGGGCGTCGTTACTCATCGTCATCCTCACTTCCAAGATAGGCCTCGATAACGGCCGGGTCCTTTTGGATCTCCGTCGGTGTTCCTTCGGCGATCTTGCGGCCGAAGTTGATGACCGTTAGGTAGTCAGTCACCTCCATGACCATATCCATGTCGTGTTCAATCAGCAACACGGTGACCCCTTTGTCACGGATCTTGAAGATCGTTTCAAGTAGTCCCAGAGTTTCTTTGTCATTGAGCCCGGCAGCCGGTTCGTCAAGGATCAGCAGGGTCGGATTGACCGCCATGGCCCTGGCCATCTCGACCCGGCGCTGAATGCCGTAGGGCAGGGATCCTACTGGCGTGGCGGCAAATTCGCTCAGCTTGAAGAAATCGAGCTGTTCCTCGACCTTCTTCCAGTTCTCCATCTCGTCACGAGCCTTTCCCGGCGTGGGGATAATGCCGTGCCACCAGCTCTGCTTGCTCTTGATGTGGCGGCCACTCATGATGTTCTCGGCCACTGACATCTGGCTGAATAGACGGATGGTTTGAAAGGTTCGGACAATGCCGCGGTCAACAATCTGGTACGGGGTCAGGCCGCGAATCTCCTCGCCGCGCCAGTTAACCGAGCCCTCTTCTGATTTGTAGATACCGGTAATGCAGTTGAAGACCGTGGTCTTGCCGGCTCCGTTTGGGCCGATGATGCCGTAGATCTGGCCGTCTTCGACCTTCATGGTCAGGTCATCGACAGCGGTCAGGCCGCCGAAGCGTTTGGTGACGTTGGTCAGGATCAGTTCATTATGCTCCATGGCTGCCTCCCTTGATCAAAAACTTTGGAATTTTGCCAAAGGTGGCTGGGACGATGCCACGGGGACGCAGAATCATTGCCAGGATCATTGCAAAGCCAAAGATGAAATAACGCCAAGTCGCAAACTCGCGGAAAATCTCGGGCAGAACGAACATCACGAACACCCCGAGCAGGATTCCCGGAATCGAAGAACCGCCCACGATGACAATGCTGAAGAAAAGGACCGACTGGATAAAGTCGAAGGCTTCAGGACTGACCGCTGCGTACTGGGTGGCAAAAACGGTTCCGGCCAGGCCGGCCAGACCGGCACCCAGGCTGAAGGCGAAAATTTTGTATACGCGGGTGTTAATGCCGATACTTTCCGCTGCCAACGGATCTTCGCGCAAATAGTGCAGAGCGCGGCCCGCCTTGCTGCCCTCAAGATTGTGCATGACCCAGAAGGTAATAAGCAGCACGATAAAGGCAAAATAATAGACTGCGATCTGGCTCATCAACTCAGTGCCGAAAAAGCTTAAGGAATCGATGCCGAAGATGCCGTTGGGGCCGCCGGTGACACCGCCGAGATTGTTTTGTAGAACCTGCACGAAGACGATATTGAAGCCAATGGTGACGACCAGCAGGTAGTCACCGCGCAAGTGAACGATGGGGCCTGCAAGCAGAATACCGAACAGGGCCGGAACCAGGATGGCGACCGGGATGGTGGCAAGAATCGGCCAGCCGAATTGGCTGTTGAGGATGGCCGTGGCATAGGCACCCATGCCGAAAAACAGGGCTTGTCCCATATGGAACATACCGCTCTTACCGAGAATAATGTCTTGGGACAGGGCCACGACCGTGAACACCAGAAAGGTGATGGCGACCGCCTGCCAGCGATCGTTAAGCAGGTGAGGCAGGATTGCCATCAAAACAATAAAGACAGGAAGGCTGAAACGTTTGAGTATTTCCATCAGACTTTCTCCGCAACCCGCTCACCAAGAATACCGGTGGGACGGACAATCAGGATTACGATCAACAGGATAAAGGTAAAGGCGTCGGCCCAGGTACTGGAAACATAGCCGGAGATAAAGGCATTGAACAGGCCGAGGAGCATGCCACCGAGCATGGCGCCGGGAATGTTGCCGATGCCGCCCATGATCGCCGCGATAAAGGCGTAGAGGCCGTACTGCCAGCCCATGTTGAAGGTGATGCCGCGATAGTAGAGCCCTATGAACAGACCGCCGACAGCACCGAGGGAGGAGCCGATGATAAAGATCAGGGCAATGACGTTGTTGACGTTGATCCCCATGAGTCTAGCTGCATCCTGATCGATTGATGAGGCCCGGATGGCTGCGCCCATGCGGGTTTTTTCGACGAACAGGTAAAGGGCAACCATCAGAACCAAGGACAGGATCAGGATGATGACCTGGATCAGGCTGATGACAACGCCGCCGAAATCCCAGTAAACCTGCGGTACCAGTTCTGGGAATATACGCATGCGCGGTCCCCAGATGAGCATGATACCATTCTGGATGATCATTGAGGCACCCAGGGCAGAAACCACGGCCGAGAGTCTGGGGGCAGTGCGCAGCGGGCGGTAAGCGACCCGTTCGAGAATAATACCGACGCAGGCCATGGAAGCGGCAGAGAGTAGGAAAATGGTAATGACGGCAAAGAGCGATGTGGCTTGGCCCATGACATGGGTATAGATGGTCAGGCCAACAAAGGCTGAGGCCGCGACCATGTCGCCGTGAGCAAAGTTGATCAGCTTCATGACGCCGTAAACCATGGTATAGCCGAGCGCAACCAGGGCAAACATGCTGCCGATGGTCAGGCCGTTAGCAAGCTGTTGCAGAAAAATGTCCATAAAAAATTTCTCCGGGGTTGATGACTGCTGCCTTTCTAGAGCCAGGGGAGGAGGGCTTTGTCCTCTACTCGCGCCTGAAGGGCAGAGGTTCCGGTTTTTTCTGGTGGTGATTTCAGGGCAAAGCAAGGGCAGGAGAAAAGTTTCTCCCGCCCTTTGTGTAACGATGCGTCAGCTATTGAACGTACTCGTTTGAGTAGCTGCCGTCTTCCTGGATGCGCTTGACGACGTAGGCGCCGCCCTTGCGGTTTCCATCCTTGGCAAAGGCGATGGGACCGGTGATGCCGTCCAGAGGCTTGTCCATGTTGTGCAGGTAATCAGCGGCTTTTTTGGTGTCAAAGTCGCCGTTTTGTTCCATGGCGTGGATGATGGCGCGCATGCCGTCGATATTCATCAGACCCCAGATGGATGGAGGCATTTCACCGTATTTTGCCTGGTAATCGGCGATGAAGGACTTGGCAATAGGAGTCGGCAGGGCAGCGGGCTCAGGAACGTTAATGATGAAAGCGTCCTTGGCAGCAGAACCGGCCAGCTTGACAAAGTCTGGGTTATCGTTGGCGTCGCCGCCGTAGAAGTCGGCCTTGATGCCGAGAGCAACCTGCTGGGCACGCAGCAGACCACCATCCGAATAGTATCCGGCGAAGAAGATAGCGTCAGGTTTTTTGGACTTGATATTGGTCAGGACCGGGGTGAAGTTCTGGGAGTCAGCCTTGATTTTGTCGCGCGAAACAACGTTGCCGCCCAGCTTCTTGATTGCCTCTTCAGTGGCGTTAGCCAGACCGTCGGCATAGGTGGAGAAGTCGGAGAGAACAACAATACGCTGGTACTTTTTGACTTCAACCAGGTATTTGGCTGCGAATTCGGCTTCCGCACTGTTTGGAAAGGAGTTTCGCAGGAAGGTCCAATAGCCCTTTTCGGTCAGGCTGTCGGCGGTGCCGTCCGAAGTTTGCAGTACACCGGCTTTGAAGTATGTTTTTTGCGCAGCTTCAGCGCAGGTGGAAGTGTAGGAACCAATAACCATTTTGACGCCTTTGTTGACCAGGTCTTTGGCGCAAATCGCTGCAGCCATTGCGGTTCCCTGATCATCGCAGGTAATAACTTCAATCTTTTTACCGAGCACACCGCCCTTGGCATTGATTTGTTCGGCCAGCAGGCGAACACCGTTTTCAATACCCTGTCCTTCATTGGCATAGCTGCCGGTGATCGGCGCTTGAACACCCACTTTCAGTACATCTTCGGCATTTACTGTTCCCGCAAAAAGGGAAAAACTCAGTAAAGACATAAACAAAGCTCTTTTTCGCAACATACTTTCCTCCACGTCAAGTGTTTGTTTATCTGTAGTTCAGTCTAAGTGGTAACGCACTGTTATTTAATTTTCGTCTTCCCTACAGATTTTTAAGGTTTTTGCTCTTAAAAGGTTGTCGTAAACTGCATACAGCGACTCTACTGATATTATATTCTTTACTTTTTTGCTGTATAAATTTATCAGCAGGGTGCCCCTGCAATTTCGCCTATATGTCACTTTGGTTGAAACATCGCCGATGTTGGTACCCCCTCTTTTTCAAACCGGATTATGCGCTTCTGAAGCAATTCTTATGGCAAATACTTTGTAGTACTGCTTGCGCCTGCTAACATTTTGTCTGGATTGGTGGCGCATTTCATTGACATCAATGGTTTAACCATTATAATGTTATAAAAAATTTTACTTGTGTCAAGCAACCAATGAAAAATATCTTCCATAAGGCCGAGCAAAAACGTGTTTATCAGGATGTCGTGGATCAGATCCAGACAGCCATTCTCAGTGGTGAAATACCCAAGGGGAGTAAGCTGCCTGCTGAGCGACACCTGTGTGAAATGTTCCAGACCAGCAGGGGAACCTTGCGGGAAGCATTACGTATATTAGAGCAGAAGAGCCTTATTGAAATTCGTCTTGGTGCCGGCGGCGGTGCGTTTGTCAAGGATGCCAACGCTGAGCTTATCGCAGAAAACCTTGCCATGCTCATTCAGTCGGATGCTGTTTCTCTGGAACATTTGGCTGAATTTCGTGAAGGAGTGGAGGGCGCCGTGAGTGGGTTGGCAGCACAGCGGGCATCTGCTTTGGACTGCAAAGAGCTTGAGGCACTGATGGAAGAAGCCGGGAAATGCCGTGAACAGGGTATAAAAGAATGGGGCAGCTTTGTTCGCGTGGATGAAAAAGTCCATCAAGCCATTGCCAAAATTGCGGGTAATCCACTGTATAGTTTTGTTCTCACCAGTGTGCATACAAATATTGGCCGGTACTATGACAAGTTTTTATTTGTAGGGCCTCATGAACTGGAGGAAAACTACCAGGATCTGCGCGTTATTGTTGACGCAATTGCTAATCATGACAGTGAAACTGCAAGCAGGATGGCAAAGAAGCATGTACGCCGTTTTGCCGAATATATGAAACAGAAGAAACGCTAGACCGGAAGGGGAAAATTTTTGATTTAAAGCGAAAAACAGACTGTCAAATATGCAACTACTCATTAAGCAATAATATCAATTGGTTGAGTTTAAAATTAAAAATTTTATGGGAAAGTCGGGCTAGTTTAACCCATTTAACTGTAATCCGTATAGAGCTGAAGGGAGTTTCAGGATGGCTACTCACAATGAAGAAATCTATGCTCAGGCCGTTGCATTGGCGGAATCATGGCAGAACCGAGCCAATGAACTGTTAACCAAGGAAGAGAAGCATATTCAGGACCAGATGAAAAGGCTCCTGACGAATCCTAATGACAAGGTACTCCTCAGTAAAATGATCGATCAGAGTTTTCGATCGCACAACTCGAAGCGGGTTGCAGATCAGATGAGCCACCTGATTGATGAGGAAGGGGTTCCCGAGTTTTTCAGTCGCATAGAAAAACTTTTTATCCAGATGTTTAAAGGGGTGGGAAAACATTTTTCTTCACTGGCTGTGCCGACCATGATCGATCAGATGCGGGCAGGCAGTAGTCGAGCTATTATTCCTGGAGAGCATAAAGAGTTGCATGCTCACCTGCAGAAGCGCAAAGGTCAGGGCATCCGGATGAACATCAATCATCTCGGTGAGGCTGTTCTTGGTGAAAAGGAAGCCGGCCATCGTCTGGCAACCTATATCAAAGATATGGAAGATCCGGATGTTGAGTATATTTCGATTAAAATTTCCACCATCTACTCCCAGATCAATTCTCTGGCCTTTGACGAGACTGTTGCAATCTTAAAAGATAGACTGGCTGCGATTTATCGAGTAGCCAAGGTTAATTACTTTGTGCGCCCCGATGGAACCAAGGTACCTAAGTTTGTTAATCTGGATATGGAAGAGTACCGGGATCTGGAAATTACCTATACCGCTTTTACTGAGACGTTGAGTCAGGAAGAATTCAAAGACTATTCCGGTGGGATTGTTCTCCAGGCCTACCTGCCCGACAGTTTCGGGATGCAGCGAAAGCTGACCGACTGGGCTAAAGAGAGAGTTGCAAACGGTGGTGCGCCGGTCAAGTTGAGAATCGTGAAAGGCGCTAATATGGAGATGGAAAAACTTGAATCAGCTCTCTTTAACTGGCCGCTTGCTCCGTACGACAACAAGCTTGAGGTGGATGCCAATTACAAGCGGATGGTTACCTATGGCATGGAGGAAGAGAATATTAAAGCCGTCAATCTTGGCGTTGCTTCCCATAATCTTTTTGAACTTGCCTATGCCGCTGTACTGGCCAAGAAAAATAATCTGAATCCCTATTTCTATTTTGAGATGCTTGAAGGGATGGCTGATCATGTGCGCAGGGCACTGAGTGAGGGGGACGGTGACGTGTTGCTCTATGCCCCGGTGGCCTCGAAAGATGAATTCATTAATGCCATTGCCTACCTTATTCGCCGCCTGGATGAGAATACTGCGCCGGAAAACTTTTTACGCTATTCACCGGATCTTTCTGTAGGCTCCAACGAATGGACCTATCTTAAAAAGAGTTTCCTCAGCTCCTGTTCGTATCAAGAGCAAGCGCAGGACGGACCCAATCGGATCCAGGACCGGTCAACGGAAACCTTTTCCGAGTCGGCTTCCACGTATTTTTCCAACCGATTTGTCAATGAGGCTGATACTGATTGGTCCCTGGCGGCCAATCGAAAGTGGGCTGAGGGTATCAGAGAGGAGTATAAGCAATCAGCCGGCAATACCCCTCAGCAGATTCCAGTGGTGATTGGCGGGGAGGAGGTATACGAGGGTCGTGACATCAAGGACGTGATTGATCCTAACTATCCACAGCAGCAGGTGTGTGTGGCCCAATTTGCCTTAGCAAACAAAGAGGACGCACTCAAAGCCATTGAAACGGCAAAGCAGGATCCTGACGGTTGGCGAGCATTATCTGCCAAGGAGCGGCATGAGGCGCTTTCCAAGGCTGCTTTTGAATTGCGGGCAGCTCGAGGAGAATTGTTGGGTACGGCAGCCGGCGACACTGGAAAGATTTTTACGGAAGGCGATGTGGAGGTGTCTGAGGCTATTGATTTTGCAGAATATTATCCTCTGACCGCAAGACAACTTGACGATATGGAGAATATAGAAGTCAAAGGCCGGGGCGTTGGTTTGGTTATTTCTCCCTGGAACTTTCCCATTGCCATCCCCTGCGGAGGAGTGGTGACTGCGCTGGCAGCCGGTAATACGGTGATATTTAAACCTGCATCGGATGCGGTGATGACGGCATGGAATTTATGCCAGTGCTTCTGGCGTGCAGGCATTTCAAAGAATACCCTCCAGTTTGTTCCCTGCTCCGGCGCAAAGGTGGGGCCACTACTGACGGCAAGTGAGGACGTGGACTTCATCATTCTTACAGGTGGGACGGATACAGGTCTCCAGATTCTGAAGCAGACGCCGGGAGTCTATCTTGCAGCGGAAACCGGCGGCAAAAATGCGACCATTGTCACCGATATGGCGGATCGTGACCAGGCCATTAAAAATGTCATTCATTCAGCATTCAGTAACTGCGGCCAGAAATGCAGCGCAACCAGCCTGCTTGTACTGGAGAAGACCATTTATGATGATCCGCACTTCAGGCAGCAACTGGTAGATGCAGCGGCCAGTTGGAAGGTTGGTCCTGCGTGGACGTTCAGCAGCAAAATCGCAACCCTGGTTAAACCGCCCAGTGGAGATCTCAAGCGCGGGTTGACAACCTTGGAATCCGGCGAAGAATGGGCACTGGAACCGGAAATGGTTGACGACAACCCCTTTATCTGGTCTCCGGGGATTAAATACGGCGTGCAGCCGGGAAGTTACACCCACATGACAGAGTTTTTCGGACCGCTGCTTGGTGTTATGCGTGCCGATAACCTGGAGCATGCCATCTCGCTGGTTAACCAGACCGGGTATGGCCTGACCTCGGGTATTGAAACCCTGGATCACCGGGAGCAGGAAATTTGGAAAGAGAAGATCTTTGCCGGCAACCTGTACGTTAACCGCGGTACAACCGGGGCCATTGTTTTGCGTCAGCCATTTGGTGGAATGGGGAAATCCGCACTGGGGCCGGGAATAAAGGCTGGTAGTCCTGACTATGTTGCCCAGTTTATGCATGTTGAAGAGGTCGCACACCCTGCAGAGCAACGTCTTGGCCAAGATTACCAGTTGTTGCAGTTAGCGCAGGAGTGGCGGCAGCTGATTCAGTGGGGAAAAATGGCTGATATCAGAGAAGACGTGGAAAAATTGATCAGTGCCGTCAATAGCTATCTCTATAATATGGAAGCGCGTTTTGGTCAGGAGCAGGATTATTTTCATCTGCGGGGCCAGGATAATATTCTGCGCTACCGGCCGATTACCAATATGGTGATTCGCGTTCATCCGCAAGACTCCGCGTTTGAAACGTTTGCCCGCATTGCAGCGTCCAGGGTGGCAGGCTGTAGGACAACGCTGAGCATACCTACTTCGTTGGAAAATAGTGTGACCGGGTTTCTTGAAACTCATTATGGGCGGCAGCTTTTACAGGAGGTAAAGGTACTACGGGAAACCGATAGCGAATTGGCAGGGCGAATAGGGGCAATTGATCGTATTCGGTATGCTGCTCAGGAGCGGGTGCCCGGTGAATTATTTACCGCTGCTGCCGAAATTGGTTTTTATATTTCAAGGACGCCGGTGTTTATGGAAGGGCGCCTGGAGTTGCTCCAGTATTTCCAGCAACAGTCCATCTGTGATAACTATCACAGATACGGCAATCTGGGGGGGCGCTCTTTTGAGTGATGGATGAAAAACTCTATGAGGTAAGAAAAACCCCCTTCAGCCTCTGGCTGAAGGGGGTTTGCTTGTGCAGCAGCGCAAAGTATAGAGAGGATTACAGGATTGGCTTCATCGCACCCATGTGAGAACGCAGCTCTTCACCGATCATTTCAACCTGGGTGAATCTAATCTCTTCGTTCACATTAATCAGCTCGATATTGTCAACACCGTTATCAGTAACATCCAGCCCTTTGCCGATGACATCGGTGGAGATACCTTTCATGAAATCCTGCAATAACGGCAGGGCGCGATGGTTGAACAGGTAGCAGCCGTACTCAGCAGTATCGGAGATGACTACGTTCATCTCGTAAAGTTTTTTACGGGCAATGGTATTGGCAATGAGTGGTGTCTCATGGAGTGACTCGTAGTAGGCTGACTCTTCCTTGATGCCGGCAGAGACCATAGTGTCAAAAGCCAGCTCAACCCCTGCCTTGATCATGGCTACCATCAGGATGCCATTGTCAAAGTATTCCTGCTCGTTGATTGCAGCATCAGTGGAAACGGCTTTTTCAAAGGCAGTCTCACTGGTTTCGGCACGCCATTTGAGCAGATTGGCATCGTCATTAGCCCAGTCTTCCATCATGGTGGAGGAGAAGGTGCCGGACATGATATCGTCCATGTGCTGCTCAAAGAGGGGGGTAAGAATTTCTTTGATATCTTCGGCCAGATAGTAGGCCTTGATTTTTGCCGGGTTGGACAATCGGTCCATCATGTTGGTAATACCGCCATGCTTCAGTGCTTCGGTGACGGTTTCCCATCCGATTTGAACCAATTTAGAAGCATATCCGGCATCCATGCCCTGTTCGATCATTTTATCGAAACAGAGGAGAGAACCGACCTGGAGCATGCCGCAAAGAATGGTTTGTTCGCCCATGAGGTCGGATTTAACCTCTGCCACAAAAGATGACTGGAGTACGCCTGCTTTGTCGGAACCAATGCCACAGGCATAGGCTTTGGCGATATCCCAGCCTTCACCCTTAGGGTCATTTTCACGGTGCACTGCAATCAGGGTGGGAACGCCGAAGCCGCGCTTGTATTCCTCGCGTACTTCTGTTCCTGGAGATTTTGGGGCAACCATGATAACTGTCAGGTCTTCCCGGATCTGCATACCTTCTTCGACAATATTAAAACCGTGGGAATAGGAGAGGCAAGCCCCTTCTTTCATGAGCGGCATTACAGAAGAGACAACGTTGGTGTGCTGTTTATCCGGGGTAAGGTTGATTACCAGGTCAGCGGTAGGGATCATTGCATCGTAATTACCCACAGCAAAGCCGTTTTCAGTGGCATTTTTCCAGGACTGACGCTTGGTTTCAATGGCACTGTCGCGCAGAGCATAGGAAACATCAAGACCGGAGTCACGCAGGTTGAGCCCTTGGTGGAGTCCCTGAGCACCACAGCCGACAATAACAATTTTTTTGCCTTGCAGTTTACCTACACCTTCAAATTCCGAGGCATCCATAAAACGGCATTTGCCAAGTTCCTCGAGCTGCAGGCGCAGTGGCAGGGTGTTAAAATAATTTTCTCCCATTTTCAATCTCCTTATTCTTTCAGTTTGAGTTCACGTTATATTTTGTGCATAACATATATGCAATTTGCTGTTGCGGAAAGTGAATTGATTGCAATTCTGTGTTGCTTTTATGGCAACACACGGTTATTGAAAAGTATCAGTATACTCAGACCGGATTTCTCATCAATAAAGTTTTTCGCAGGGCAAGGCACAAGCCCCGTAGCAGGTAAGCGCAGACTCCGATAGTACACTACCGCAAGTGGCTTGTAACGCAGATCCTGCGGAAAAATCTATTGACCCGAAGGGGGAACTTTTTGATTGAAAACGAAAAATAGACTGTTCATTGTACAATTACTCTTTAAATAATAATATCAGTTAATTGAGTTTAAAATAAAAATCTGATTACCCATGAAACTCAGCCATTTTTTTTTGGGACTCGGGAGACAGATCGGAGTCTTCGCTTACCTAAATTTCTCAGTACTGAGGTAGGGGACTGATTTTTTTTCATGGTTTTTTATGAAAATTAATCTGTCTCCCGGGTTAAAAAAGAGAAATAAAATCAGTCCCCTGTCTGTTTCGATAGATAATTGGCTGAGTTTTGTACGTAATCAAAAATAAAAAAGTTCATGAGAAATTCGGGCTAAGCACACATCTTGTACTCTGCCATGGATATTAGAAGCATAAAGATATTTAATTCGCTGGCTGCATCACTTCATTTTGGTAAAACCAGCAGGGCGTACCATATGACGCCTTCAACCCTCACCCGCCTGGTGCAGCGTCTAGAGGCGGAAGTAGGAAAACAGCTGTTTCGCAGGGACAGGCGGTCCGTATCACTCACGCCGGCGGGTATGCTCTTTAAGGAGTATGCTGAGGAAACGGAACAGCGGTGGAATGCGCTGCAAAACAGGTTGGCCGCAGAGGTGGAACTGCGGGGAAATATCTCCCTTTACT
Organism: Desulfogranum marinum; assembly: GCF_963675105.2. Lineage (NCBI taxonomy): Bacteria > Pseudomonadati > Thermodesulfobacteriota > Desulfobulbia > Desulfobulbales > Desulfobulbaceae > Desulfogranum > Desulfogranum marinum. The sequence continues at coordinate 143,304 of NZ_CAXXRO010000004.1, read as the reverse complement.
GTTCTGTGACCGCGGCCAATGGTATTTTGCCGGCAATACTCAAGACGTTCAGGGCCCATTTTCCAGGAATCCAACTCCATCTGCAGACAGGAGATGCGGCCATGGCTTTGGATCAATTACAAAATAAGGCCGCTGATGTAACCATTGCGGCGCTGCCGGAAAAACTTCCCGCCTCTATAACCTTCATTGAGATCATCAGGACACCGTTGGTGTTTGTCGCTCCTGCAGGTCACCAGGAGCTTATTGTTTATAGAGAGGGGGAAATTGACTGGGAAAGCACACCTCTCATCCTCCCGGAAAAAGGGTTGAGCAGGGTGCGGATGGACAAATGGTTTCGGGAAAACAGTATAAAGCCCAATGTGTATGCCCAGGTTGCGGGAAACGAGGCCCTGTTGACCATGGTTGGGCTGGGGTACGGGGTAGGGGTAATTCCGAAGCTTGTCCTGGAGAAAAGCCTGATCCACCATGAAGTTGTTACTCTGGAAAATGCACCCATCTTGACACCTTTTACCATCGGTGTTTGCACGGCGAAAAAGAACATGGATAATCCTTTGATCAAGGCATTCTGGTCCACAGTACAGAAGGGAGAACGCTCTATGTAGGGGCTCCGCTTCAGGATTACTGGTTAATATAGCTCTTGCTCGGTTCGTTTGATGATTTCTTCCTGGTGGTCGAGATCAAGATCGACAAAGTAGTCACTGTATCCAGCAACTCTGACCAGCAGGTTTCGATACTCATCCGGGGTCTGTTGCGCTTTTCGAAGGGTTGCGGTATCGACCACATTGAACTGAACATGGTGCCCGCCCAGATTGAAATAGGAGCGGACAAGGCCGCAGAGTTTGTCAAGATCCTGTTCACTGGCGAGCACGCTGGGCAGAAAACGCTGGTTGAGCAGGGTGCCGCCGGATTTTGATTGGTCCATTTTGCTCAGAGATTTAACCACCGCTGTCGGTCCCTTTCGGTCTGCTCCATGGGAGGGAGACGTGCCGTCGGACTCGGGTTGATGGGCAAACCTGCCGTTGGGTGTGGCACCGAGCATTTTTCCGAAATAGACATGACAGGTGGTGGAAAGCATGTTGAGGTGATACTCCGTTCCCTTGGTATTGGGCTTACCGTCAATGGCGGTGAACAGGCTGTTGTATATTTGTTGCATGATAGTATCTGCCCGATCATCATCATTACCGAAAAAGGGAGTCCTGTTCCACAGGGTCAGTCGAAGCGGTTCATTGTCTGCGAAATTATTGGCCAGGGCGTCAAGCAGTTGCTCCCAGGAAAAAGTTTTTTGTTCAAAGATATGGGTTTTAATTGCCGACAGGCTGTCGGTGATGGTCCCGATGCCGCAACATTGGATATAATTGGTGTTATAGCGCGGGCCACCGTCGTAGTAGTCCTTGCCTTTTTCAATGCAGTCGTTGATGACCACAGACAAAAAAGGTGCCGGAGAATACTTGGCATACATTCGTTCGATATAATTATTTACCTCTATCTTGAGGGCGACGATGTGTTCCAGTTGTTGAGTGAAGGCATCGTAGAGCGCCTCGTAGGAAGTAAATGCTCTGGGATCGCCTGTTTGTAAACCAACCTGCTTGCCGGTTAATGGATCTCGTCCATTGTTCAGGGTTATTTCAAGGATTTTCGGCACATTAAGATACCCGGTAAGGATATAGGCCTCCTTGCCGAATGCACCGGTTTCGATACAACCGCTGGTGCCGCCTTCACGCGCGTCTTCAATGGATTTACCCACCCGCACCTGTTCCATAATAACGGTGTCGGTGTTAAAAATGGATGGATAGCCATAGCCTTTGCGGATTACCCGCGAGGCAGCCTTGAGAAAATGGTCCGGCGTCTTGCTGCTTATGTGTACTGAGGGTTGCGGTTGGAGCAAGTGCAATTCGTCAGCCACTTCCAGAGCAATATAGGAAACCTCATTGGTTCCGTCGCTCCCATTTTTGAGCAGTCCGCCAAGGTTGATCTGGGTAAAATCGTTGTAAGTACCACTTTCCTTGGCTGTAACTCCAACTTTTGGCGGGGCAGGCTGGTTGTTGATTTTAATCCAGAGGCAGGCCAGGAGTTCTTTTGCCTGTTCACGGGTGAGCGTGTTCTCTGCCAGCTCTTTTTCGTAAAAAGGGGCAAGGTGCTGGTCAAGGTGACCCGGTGACATGGCATCCCATCCGTTGAGTTCGGTTATGGTACCAAGGTGGGTGAACCAGTACATCTGGATCGCTTCATGGAAGGTCTGTGGTGTATACTCAGGAACCCTGCGGCAGACCTGGGCAATGGTGAGTAATTCCTGTTTACGAACTGTATCTCGCTCTTTGGCGGCTAGTTTTTCTGCAAGTTGTGCATGACGGTGGGCAAAGAGAATGACAGCGTCACAGGCGATATCCATGGCTGTGAGCTGTTCAAAGCGGTCAGCTGCCTCAGGGTCGTTTTGGTAGTCAAGCCGTTTAATGCGATCTGCAATTCGTTCTTTGAGGCCAAGCATACCATAGTGGTAGATGGAACCGTCAAGAGCCGTGTGCCCCGGAGCCCGTTGTTCCATGAACTCGGTAAAAAGGCCGCATTCATACGCGTCTTTCCATTGTTGGGGAACATTACTGAATATTCTGTCCCGCATTGAGCGTCCCTGCCAGTAGGGAATGACCTCTTGCTCATAAATCGTTATATCCTGTTGGCTGACATCGTAATTGGTCATGGCCCTGTTGTTGAGGACCTGTAAATCGTCAGCGGAATGGCACGTCAGTTCGGGAAAGGTTGGCACAACTTTGGGGGCCGGTCCGCGTTCACCTACCAGCAGTTCGTGTTTACCGATATAAAGCGTCTTGTTTTCGCATAAATGTTTGAAAAACAGGGCCCGCAAAACCGGTTGTGAATATTTGCCGTTGTTTTCGCGGTAGAACGCTGTCTCCAACAATGCTCTTTCAATGGAGATGGTAGGTCGTGCTTCAAAACTTTCTTTTCGTAGCTGCTCAATGCGTTGGTTCATGGTTATCCACCTATTCGAACTGACAGGTCAAATTGCTCAAGGTTATGAACGATTTCCTGAATGTATGCTTGGTCTGCGACCTGGATGTGCTCGCCAGGGTAGTTGAGATGCAGTTTGTTGTATTTAGCCTTAGCAGAGGGATGGTATGGCAGTACATCAAGCCCGTTTATTTGGGGCAGGCCACGGAGAAAGGTACCGGTTTGGACAATATTTTCATGATCGTCATTAATTCCGGGTATAAGCGGTAACCGGACCTGGACTTTTGCCCCCTTGTTATGCAAGTACCGGAGGTTGTCTAAGATGCTTCGATTGTCCACCCCTGTGTATAGACGGTGCTTGTTGTTGTCCATGTGTTTGATGTCATATAAAAACAGGTCGGTATGCTCGGCAACGGTGCTGATCACTTCCCGTTCAGCATAACCTGAGGTATCTACTGCGCGATGGATGCCAAGTGTTCCGGCTTCTTGAAGCAGGGCAAGGAGGAATGTGGGCTGCATCAGGGGCTCGCCGCCTGAAAAAGTGACGCCGCCGCCAGATTGATCAAAAAAAGGAATATCTTTTTTAATCTCTGTTACGACCTCGTCAACAGTTGCCTGCCATCCATTTGCCTCATGCGCCAGAGCCGGGCAGAGGCGGACACATTCACCGCAACCGTCACAGCGCTCAAGATCACGTTCCATCTGTTCGTTGGTCAAGTGTAATGCCTTGTGTGGACAGCGAGTTATACAGGTGCTGCACCCGATACATCGGTCAGCAGACCACACGAGCTGTGGTTGCGGACTGATTCCTTCAGGGTTATGACACCATCTGCAGAAAAGCGGGCACCCTTTCAGGAATATAGTCGTTCGTATATGGGGCCCGTCATGCAGTGCATAACGTTTTATGGCAAAAATTGTCCCTTGCATCGATCTGTTATGGTGGTAATGAAAACTATTCTTACTGAAGAGACGTAAATATACATCATCATAGAGCTGATGTAAATACAAGTAAAGAAAGGAAAAGGGCCTTTTTTCTAAAAGGCCCTTGGGCAGGAGAGTCTTGTACTATAAGAGAAGCGAGGCGGACAAATCAGGCGGTAGTGTTTTCTGCAGCCTTTTTTACTTTGGTATGATCAAGAGTAGACATGGCGGTAGCAACCATGGAAGAGACATCGGTGAGGTTGCCGGGTACGATCATGGTATTATTTTCCTTGGCCAGTTTTCCGAACTCTTCCAAATATTTTTTGGCAACATCCAGGTTAGCTGCTTCATGACCGCCAGGGGCGCTTAATGCCTCGGCGACACTGCGAAGACCCGCAGCAGTTGCTTCGGCAACTTTGAGTATCTCTTCGGCACGCCCCTCTGCCTCGTTGATTCTTTTCATTTTTTCACCTTCAGACAGAGCAATTGCCTCAGCCCTTTCTCCCTCGGCCCGGTTGATCAATGATTGGCGTTCCCCTTCTGATCTGGCAATATCTGCGCGTTTTTCCCGTTCCGCCTTCATCTGTTTTTCCATGGCATCAAGCACGGATCGTGGCGGCTGCAGGTCTTTTATCTCGTAACGAAGCACCTTGACCCCCCAATTCTGGGCAGCCTCATCCAGAGCATTAACCACTTGCTGGTTCAACACTTCCCTGGCCTCGAAGGAGTTATCAAGACTAATTTTACCAATGGCCGAACGAAGACTTGTCTGAGCAAGTTGAGCTGCCGCAAAATGATAGTTATCAATACCATAGGCAGATTGTTTGGTGTTAACGACTTGAAGGTAGAGGACCCCGTCAACCTCCATGGTAACGTTGTCTGAGGTGATGCAGGTTTGTGCCGGAATATCAATAGGCTCTTCTTTAAGACTTCGTTTGTATGCCACCTTGTCCAAGAAAGGAATGAGGATGTGGAAACCAGCTTCCAGAGTTGTTCTATATTTTCCCAGCCGTTCGATCACAAATTCACTACGCTGTGGGACTACGACAGCTGTTTTCACTAAGACAACAATAACAAAAGCAACCAGCACTCCAACACCAACGAGCATATTATCCATTATTCTTCTCCTTGTTGAGTTATAGGACAAACTTTTACCAGAAGGTCGTGTTGTTCGACTATCCTGACCACCGTGCCGACAGCAATATATTCTTCTGCTGAAGCTCGCCAGAAAGAACCCGCATATTTAACTTTACCCTCTGCCGGTGGAATTATTTCTTCTGTTACTGTCCCATTCGAGGGAGCGGAATTGAGATTAAGGCTATCTTCTTCCTCCTTTGCGCCTCCTAAAAAGACATTTTGCAGGTATGAGCGAAGCACGAGAAGAGAAAGAACGGAAGTCGTCAGGAAGAGAACAAGTTGAGTCGCCAACGATACATCAAATATATACACGCAAAGAGCCGTGCACCACGCACCAATACCAAAAAAGAAAACGACAAAGCCTGGTAGCGCCAGTTCAATGCCATAAAAGGCAATGCCTATCAAAAACCAGACCAGTACTGGTGAAATGGGCAAGTCAATCATAACGGAACTCCTTGGATGAGCTGTGTTTTCTATACAGAATATCACAGCACGTGTGATATTATCAAATAAGAATGAAAAATAAGCCAATGCCGGTTAGTGCAAAACCGGTACAGGGAAGGACCAGTTTTTTCCAGGTGGCAACTAGGTCGGTTGCAAAGTATTCACAGGTGAGCATAAAGCAGATATGGATGGGGGAAATCATAACCCCGGTAAAACCACTGAAAGTGGCAAGGATAAGGTAAGGTACGCTTTGATGCTGCAGGTGCATAATTTCAAGCAGACCAAGCAGGAGGGGAAAGGTCGCCCCGACAAAGGCAACATTGATTCCGGAGACCATCCCGACCAGAAAGGGAAGGAGAATGGCTGCTGCAAAGAGGGCTGCCTTTTCACCACTCGCTTCGGCCATTGCTTCGACCACTCCTGCGGCCTGCATGGTGTCCTTGAAAATGAAAATAGCAGCAATAACAGCAAGCATTGACCAGAGGCTTTTTTTGGTGAGGATGTGAACAAGGTAATCACCACGAAGATTATTCTGCATCATAACGCTCATAGCCGCTACACAGAGGGCTGCCAGTACCCCCCATTCAAAGGGGATATGGTGTGCGAACCGGGCAAGGATGCTCTCTAGACCGATTGCCCCTACTATGGCGATGAGCAATGGTGTCGCCTCTTTGAGTACTCGCTTGATGTTGCGCTCTTTGGTGACATCGACTGTGTTTTCGGAAAAATATTTACCCCGAGTAGCTGGGCGGAGGAGGAAAAGCCAGCCGAACAAAAACATGGCAACCACACCTGGCCAGCTTTTGGAGATAAAAGCTGAGAGGGGAATCTCGGCAAGGGCCACGGTCAAGATTATTCCTGGATAAAGCGGCCATGCAAGTTCCCACACATGGCGGAACCAGTAATTTATGATTGCGCGGTCAATATTCTGAATAGGCATATCCGCTGATACTGCCTTGACCATAGGGGCGGAAAAAACAGCTCCGCCGGGCATGGGCAGCAGACCTATCAGTGCAGGAAAAAATATAAGACGCAGCCGATTGTCGTGGAGGTATCCGGAAAGGGCGTCCATCAGTCTTTGCGACTGTCCCGATCGCTCAAGTCCGTCGGAAAGTATAAGGATGAGGCCGACAATGGACACCAGAAAGAGGAATTTTTCTTTGCCGAGAGCGGCAACACTGACTTGCAGCCATTCCCCTGCACCAAGTCCAAAGAGGAGTGCGATTGAAAGGGCGCCGCCGAGCACAGACAGCCAGAGACCAAGCTTTAAGCGAATACAGACCAGGATGAGAATAAATGTACTTAGAATTTTAAGAAAAGGAAGGAGCGTGATGATTCCATGCATGTTTTGCTCTTTTAAGGATGCGTGTAAATGTGGGACAGCAAAAAAAATAAATATGTTCCGAGCTCTAGCCAGGCCGTGACTATACAAGGGAACATGTCTGTTGTCACTTGGACTCTGACAGAGAAGTGAAGAACAAAAGACCAGCTACGGGTAGCGGCAATTATTACTTTTCTTCTCACACAGGTCTCTGCTTGCTGTTGTCCGGCTGCAAATTTTGCTATGATGAAACATGGAGATGTCCTGGTTTATGCACTATAACGGACGCTCATTATCAACACCTTTATCGAGGGAACCATGATGAAACGAATTGATGAACTCATTTTGCGTATCAAAGAGTTGGAAAATGAATTGTCCCTTGAGCTTGAAAATGAGCTAAGCAATATCCAGCAACAGTTTAGATACAGGGTAGAACGTGGAAAAATACGTTTTCAGGAGGGGGCACTGGCCACCCATAAGGCTTTGAAAGAAAATGTGTACCATTACTTCAGTGATTCAAATTTCCTGTTTGTCCTGACCAGCCCCGTCATTTACTCACTAGCGCTTCCGCTTTTTTTGCTCGACCTAGTCCTGACACTCTACCAGTTTATCTGTTTCCCTGTTTATAAGATTAAAAAAGTGAAGAGAAGTGAATACGTTATAGTTGACAGGCAGCACCTTGCCTACCTCAATATGATAGAAAAAGCCAACTGCATATACTGCGGCTACGCAAATGGGCTTCTTTCCTATGCACTCGAAATTGGTTCAAAAACTGAAGAATTCTGGTGCCCGATAAAGCATGCAAAAAAAACAAAGGATCCCCACTCAAGATATCATTCATTTCTCGAATACGGAGATGCTGAAGGATATAAAAACAAACTTAGCGCATTCAGGAAGAAGCAATCAAGTGTACAGTAGCTCAAGAATACCTGGACCGGAAATGGGCTCTACGGTTGCACAATCCGCTGTGGAACCCCTTACCCGGCACTGCTGAGAATCTGTTCAAATTTTTCATTGCCTGCTAAGTTTTTGAATGATTTTTCTTCTGCGACTTCTTCTTTTAACGTATCAGAAAGGTCAATGGCCGTTTCCAGGTCCTCTACTGCCTCGTCCACCAAGCCAATTTCCGATTTAGCGCATGCACGTTGCCAATAGGCCAGTGAGTATTCGTTGTCATGTTCCAGTGCTTGATCAGCCAGGGATAAGGCCCACTTTTTTTCACCGATTTCAAGCAGGGCATCTGCTTTATAGGTCAGAACCTCGACATCATCTGGTCGTAGCTCAAGAATTTGATCGTAAATGTTGATTTTTTCCTGTTCACTTTTTTCCAGGCCGGCCCTCATCCATAACGAGTGGATATTATTTGTCAGGGCAATTTGTTCCTGGTTGGTCAGGATTTGTTCAGAGCGTTTTCTCATTTTTTTCTCGATTTCCGCCAGTCGCTTTTCATATTCCTCAACCAGTTCCGAAATCTTTTTAGTGGTAATGTCTTCCATTGAAGCCCGCACGTCGCGTACTGATTTCCAGCCAAAGAGCACCAGCATGGTTGCCGCAGCAGTGATAATGTAAAAAATATTGTTAGTGGTATCAGCAGTGTAGCGAATCGCCCGGTCAGAAGCCTCCAATTTGGCTCCTGCCACTTTTTCCGTGACCCGTACTTCCAGTTCTTGCTGGCCTATTCTGAGCTGTTTCAGTTCATCTAAAACGTATCTTTCAATAAATGGTTTATACAGCGGTTTAGTAAATTCAGGCTCGGGTGCTGCGGTTTGTTCCTCCACAGCCTTTGCAGGGTCCAGAGTTAAGGTGCAAACAGTAAGCAGTGCAAGAAGAATGGAGTGGAATTTCATGGGATAATCTCAGGTTAACTTGAGGCAATGAATGTATTTGGTTATTAAACAACTACCATCTAAAATTATGTATTTTCAGAGCTGCAATTGTAAGAATTGATAGTGTCGAAAAAAAGAGAGTCTCTCTACCAAAATTGAACCCAATGGGCAAGCACGTTGTAAAAGGGATTTGTTAATGTTTCGCTGATCACTTACTGGAAAGTCTTTATCGGAACGAGGAAAGCTGGCGTACAGGAGCAGCCGGCTCGGGCTAAGGTGTTGCAGCCTGGCTGGGAGCATGTTAATTTTCGTTGCTGATTTACTCCAGATGCCCATAGGATTTTTTCTATCGTGTTTTTAACGAGGAGATATGGCAGAGAATTTTGATATCGTTTTTACCGACCTGGATGGAACCCTGTTAAACTCTGCAAAACAGGTCAGCAGGCAAACGCTTGAGCTCTTTCATGCATTGAAAGCCAGAGGTGTATTAAGGGTAATTGCCACCGGCAGGTCTTATTTTTCCCTGCAAAAGGTTCTTGCCGATGATTTTCCGGCTGATTATCTGATTGTTTCTTCCGGAGCCGGTATCGTGGAAATGCGGACTCGACAACTCCTTTTTTGCCGACCCTTTACCAACAGTGATATCCAGACCATAAGCAGTCGGTTGATGGCCCAGGGGCTCGACTTTATGGTCCATGGCCAGGTCCCGGAGAACCATCATTTTGTTTATCATCAGAGCGGTAATAACAATCCTGATTTCCAGAGAAGGATAGAAGCTTATCAGGATTTTTGCAGGCCGTTAAGGTGCAACTCTGAGTTGCCTGCACGTTCGGCGCAGATTATTGCTATACTCCCAGATGATCCTTCTCTTTTTCACAGGGTTGCTGCCTGTTTTGATCAATTCCAGGTGATCCGGGCCACCTCCCCTCTTGATCATTGTTCCATCTGGTTGGAGATTTATCCTCCTGGTGTGTCAAAGGGTGCTGCAGCAAGGTGGCTGTGTGAATATCTCGATCTTAGAGTTGATCGAACAATAGGCATTGGTAATGATTATAACGATATAGACTTGCTCGATTTTACTCGGCTGAGTTATGTGGTGGCCAATGCACCTCAAGAACTCTTGGAAAGATATCTGTTGACCCCATCAAATGATGAGCATGGTGTGTATCATGCTCTTGTAGGCAACGCATTTACTTCAGGGTAAAGGTTACCTGCGCTTGTAAAAGTAAATTACAACCATCAGTTTAGCCCGCTTGTCACCGATGCTGCGTCCGGTATGTGGAGTACGGGAATCAAAATAAGAGTGGTCTCCTGCTTCCATAATGTAGGTTTTTTCGCCATATTTAAATTCCATGGTCCCTTCCAGCACATAGATAAACTCTTCGCCTTCATGGCGAAACATCTGGGGAAATTCAAACGGCGCAAAAATGAAAAAGGGCTCCATGTTTTTGCCTGGTTTATCGGCAGCCAGAACCATGTAGTCGTAGCCGACATAGCGGGAGCTTTCACGGATGATCCTGCCTTCCTTTTTTTTGCCGATTACAATAGGTTTTTCTTGGGTGGTGCCAATGTCTTTCTGAAAGATATCCGTTATTTCTACCCCCAGGGCACATGTAATTTTGTTGAGAGTCGAGTAGGGCGGTGCCTTCTTGGATCGTTCTATTTTGGATAGATATCCCTTGGTCAGGCCGGTTTTGTCGGCCAGTTCCTGGAGGGTCATCTTTTGCTGCTTGCGGGAGTGCTGAATGTTTTCAGCGATTGTTTTTTCGTCCATGGTTTTTAATCGTACGCAGCCTCGCACCTTCGGCAAACTTGGCAATTGCAGGATTTAGGTTATACGTCAAAAAGCTTGGCAATGTACATGGCCGGGTGCATCATGGTAATGGTATCGCCATCATCGAGCTGACCGGAAAGGTTGAGGCGGCAAACCGGGCAGTCTGTCAGCCATATTTTTGCGCCGGTTTTGCGGGCATTCTCAATTTTGGAACGTCCCATCTTTGCTGAGACTTCCGGATATTCATAAAAGAAGGTGCCGCCGCCACCGCAACAGGCTGTGCTGTCTGCAGCAGGATGGTACTCTATCTCGGGTATCGTCTCTAAAACCCGTGCTGCTGAGGTGAAGTTGTTTTTCAGGTGGCAGGGAGTATGGTAGGTAACCGGCTTTTGCCCGGTAAGTTTTGTGGCTGTTTTTTTTCTGTCCAGCTGATCGAGACGCTCGTACACAAAAGACATCAGGTCAACAACCTTGGCGCTTACCTCCATTGCGGGGCCGTCCTCCAGGCCGTATTTTCGCATCATGGCAGGAAATTTGTTTTTCAGGGCAGCGCCGCAGGTCGGGCAGTCAACGATAATTGCTTCAACGTCCTGTTGGTGCAGACAGTCAATGTTTTGTTGAATGTTTTGTTGTGCCTGGGTCTCCCCGCCGTGCAACAACATGGGGATGGAGCAACAGGTTTGCTTTTGAGGGATGCTCACCGTGTATCCCATACTTGTGAGCAGGTGCAGGGTGGCCTCCCCTGTTTCAGCATAGAGATGGTTGGTTGCACAGCCGGTAAAATAAAGTACCGTTCCCCTTGGTTTGCCTTTTGGTGGATTGATCTCGGGTACGGTTTTTCTGAAAGGTTTGCGGTTGAGCCTGGGGTATTTACGGATTGGGATATTGCCCAGGTCGTGTGTTCTTTGAAAAGAATCCGGGAGTATTTCCTGTCCGAGACGGGCTAGGCCTGCAGCCAACCGCAAACGTTGCTCCCTGGCCAGGAGATACACAAGCCCTTTTATTTCGAGTCGTTCGCCCTGCTGCTTGCTGAGCCGGGAGCGCATTTCCATAAATTGGGATTCATGATCCACGCCGGAAGGACAGATGGCGGCACAATTACCACACATCAGGCATTTGCTGATCAGCTCTTTGAGCAGGGGAGAGGAGGTGAGTTTGTTGTCTGTAAAGGCCTTAATAAGCTGAATGCGGGCTCGTGGCGAGGCCTGTTCTTCTTTGAGTACCTTAAAAACAGGGCAGACCGTTAAACATATGCCGCACTTCCCGCAGGTACCGCCTTTTTCAAGGTTCATACGAATTTACCAGGGTTCAGTATCTGGCCGGGATCAACAGCTTCTTTAATGACTTTCATAAAGTCCTGGGTATCGTCATCCATGATCAGCGGCATGAAGGGAGCCTTGGCAAGACCTATTCCATGTTCACCGGAAAGCGTCCCGTTGAGTTCTGCGGCAGCTGCAAAGATTTCACGGAATGCTTTTTCTACCCGTTCCCATTCTTCACTATTGTTTCGGTCCGCACAGATCAATGGGTGCATGTTGCCATCTCCTGCATGGGCAAGCACTCCTGATTTGAGCTTGTAATGGGAGGTGATTGCATTAATTTTTTTTATCATCTGCGGTACCCGGCTCACCGGTACTGTGACATCCTCGGAAAGAATGTCCGGCGCAATTTTGGCAAACACGCCATAAGCTGCTCTTCTTGCCGCCCAGAGGCGGTCCCGGTCTTCACTTGATTGCGCCTGCTGCACAGACACGGCTCCATGTTTTTGAACCTTAGCCACAATACGTTCCCGTTCCCGGTCACAGGCTTCTTTTATGCCATCCACTTCAATCAGCAGCGACCCTTCTGCTTCCCTGGGGAGGCCAAGCGGGACGGAGTCCTCGATGGCATTCAAGGTCATTTTATCCATGAGCTCCATGGAAACCGGTAAAATGCCCGAGCCGATGATATCAGAGACTGCTTGGGCAGTGTTGTCCAGATCATCAAAGGTGACGAGCAAGGTTTGGGTGGTTTCAGGGGCCGGAATAACCCGAAGAATGATCTCGGTGACCATGCCCAAGGTGCCTTCTGAGCCGCAGAAGAGGGCGGAGAGCTTGTAGCCGCTGACATCTTTTATATTTCGGCTGCCAAACCGGATAATTTTTCCAGAAGCAAGGACTACTTGCATTCCCAGCACATAATCAACGGTTACACCGTACTTCAGGCAGCGTGGTCCCCCGGCATTCAGGGCGACATTGCCCCCTAGAGTGGAGAATTCCATAGAACCTGGGTCGGGCGGGAAGAAAAAACCAAAAGGGGCCAGCGCGCGCTGCAAGTCTCCGTTAATAACCCCTGGCTGGACAATGGCATACCGGTCACGAGTGTTGATCTCAATGATTTTATTCATTTTGGAAAAGCAAAGCACGATTCCGTTTTTTACCGGTATCGGCGCTCCGCAAACACTTGTTCCTGCCCCTCGTGCGGTTACCGGGATGGCCTCTGCTGATGCAATCTTCAGAATAGCGGAGACCTCTTCGGTGGTTTGTGGAAACAGCACCACCTCGGGCAGGGATTCTTCCAGAAAAGAATCATAGGAGTAGCAGAAAAGTATTTCGATTTCATCGACGAACCGGTCCTTACCGACTACAGCGACCAATTGGTTTTTGATATTTTCCGAGAGCATTGGCGATCCTTATCAGCGGAGCAACAGATTGGGGAGAAACAGTGAGATACTGGGAATATATGTCACCAGCATCAGGCAGAGCAGCATGATCCCTAAAAAGGGAAGAACACCTCGGGCAATGGTTACCAGCGGACGTTTGGTGAGCCCGGACGCTACAAAGAGATTGAGTCCAAAAGGTGGGGTGAGCATGCCCATTTGAATATTGAGTATCATCACGATGCCGAAGTGTACCAGGTCAATCTCATAGCGATTCAAGGTCTCGTAAAAAAGGGGAGCCAGGATGAGCATTGCGCTCACATCATCCATAAAGCAGCCGAGGATTAGAAACAGCAGATTGACACACAAGAGAAACATCCACGGGCTGTGAATGTGGTTGATAATGATGTCTGCCAGTTGCTGCGGGACTTGTTCTGCTGTGAGCAGCCAGAGAAAGGTCATGGCACAGGCTAAAATAAACAACAGCGAAGCGGACAGGACAGCGGCCTGCCGGCAGATACTAGTTATTTCACGACATGTGAACTCTTTGTAGACAAAAAGTTCAATAAACAGGGCATACACTACGCTGACTGCAGCCGCCTCGGTGGGTGTAAACAGGCCTGAATAAATCCCGCCAAGGACTACCAAGGGCAACAGTAAGGCCCAGAAACCTTGCTTGCCGGCGGTTACTATATCGGTAAGGGATGCTTTTTTTTCAATTCTCCAGTTACAACGCTTGGCAATGATATAGGTAAACGCAATCAATGCGCACCCGATAAGCATTCCCGGTATCACTCCGGCCATGAACATCTCGGCTACAGACACATTCATCACCAGGCAATAGAGGATCATGGGGATGGAGGGAGGGATAACTATACCTAGAGAACCAGAGACCGTTATCAGGCCAAGGGAGAACTTTTCCTCATAACCGGCCTTGATGAGCGCCGGGATCATGATCGAGCCGATCGCTACTACAGTGGCTGGTGACGAACCGGAGATGGCTGCAAAAAAGATACAGCCAAGGATGCCTGCCATACCCAGGCCACCTGGAAACCACCCCACCAGGGCATTGACAAATGCTATGAGACGTCGTGCAATCCCGCCATGGGTCATAATGGATCCGGCAAGAATGAAAAAAGGGACTGCCAGGAGAACAAACTTGTCCAGTGCATTGAACAATTGCTGGGCGATGATATGGAGCGGAGTACTGGTAAAGAGTGTCAGAGAGAGGGCTGTGGTTATCCCTAAGATGATGGCAATGGGAACCCCGGCCACTAAAAGGACCGCAAAGCAGGCACAGATAATGGCAATCATATTTTTTCTCTCTGTATGTTTTCCTTTTTCAGTTCAAGTAAGAAGAGAACTGCAGCTGTATAAAAACGAAAGCCCATTATCAGAGAAAAAACAGGGATTGGCAGGTAGGCGAGATACATTGGTATCTCCATGGTCGGCGACGTCGTTTCATATCCGTGCATGCGGATGACGATCTTAAAGGAGTAATAGACAACCATGAGACAGAAACTGCCTGACAGGATCGAGGTGGCACATTGCAGGAATTGCTGCCATGGTTTTGCGAGTTTTGTGACCAAAAGGTCCATGGTGAAATGGCTGCCGGTTTTGACCCCGATAGCTGCGCCAAGAAAGGTGATAAACACTCCCAGGTAGCGTCCCAACTCTTCGTACCAGGTAAAACTGTAGTTAAATACATATCTGGTCACGACCTGGACAAAGCCTAGAATTGCCAGACCAAGGATTGTCCACACCAGAACGGTGTCTTCCAGGCGATTAAGCAAGGCCCCGAATTTCTTAACGGCCACTGTATCTACTCCAGGACATCTTTTAATAAATGAGCCAGTTGATTTACTGTCTTTTCGCCCAATCTTTTCGTTATGCTGAAAAAATAATCCTCGGAATATCAATTATATGCCTGTGGTTATTTTTACAACATGCCTCGGAGTCTTCGCTTACCTGATCTTGAACGAAAATCCTATTAAATCAACAGACTCATAAATATGGCCCAGGAAAAGAAAAACCTGGGCCATGGGAATTGTTTTATGCTGTTGTTAGTTATTGTTTGTGAGCCTTTATTTTTTCCTGCACCAGGTTAAACAGCTCATTGCCGATTTTTTTTCTGTATTTTTCCCACACCGGCAGCATGGCTTTGCGAAACTGTTCACGCTCCTGGGGGGTAAGGGAGATGATCTCGACCCCGTTTTGTTTGGCATACTGTTCAATGGATATGCCGCTTTTAGGAAGCTTTTGGTGCAACTCTGCATTGACCGCCCGGTTGGTTTTAATGGCTATTTTTGCGGCATCACGAAAAATTTGCTGATCGCCGGCAGAGAGTGTTTCCCAGTAATCAATGCTGACGATGATAACGCACTCTGTGACCGTATGCTGGGTAAGGGTGATATACTTATTGACTTCACTAAATTTGGCGAGCACCGTGGTGAGAATTGGATTTTCCTGGGCATCGATAACCCCGGTCTGCAGGGCATTGTAGATTTCCGGAAAGGGTATGCCCACCGGTGAAGCTCCCAGCTGCTTGAAGGTGTCCAGGTAAACAGGAGAGTTCATGACCCGTACCTTCAATCCCTTTATATCTTCGGGGGTTCGAACCGGACGGATGCTGTTGGAGAAGTCACGAATCTCATTTTCTGTCCAGCCAATGGCAATGAATCCTTTTTTAGGGAAATAGGAGAAGAATTTTTCCTGTAATTCCGCATCGTCAAGGGTCGCATAGGCCGTTGCCCGGTTGGGGAAAAGGAAGGGTAGATCCATAACCGCTGACTGGGGGACAAAGTTTTGCATTACAGCGGTAGTTATGGTCGCCATCTGGAGGGTACCGCTTTGTACCTGCTCAGCCATGGAGCGCTCCCCGCCCAGTTGCCCGGCCGGAAAGGTGGCAATGTCTATTCTGCCATCAGTCTTTTCTTTTACATACGCGGCAAAGGCATCGACACCCTTTGATTGACCATGAAAAGGAGGCGCTACATGGCCAAATTTAACTGCAGCCTCTGCCGGCGACGGAAATTCCGTTAGCAGGGTTACGGCTATTGCGCAGACAAGTAGAGTGGTAAGTGTTCCAGCAAGGTTGTTTTTCATGACAGTCTCGTTCGTTTGTAAATAGGGAGTTAGCTACCCGGATTTGTCATCAGTTCAGGCGGTGGCAGGTTCAAAGTTTTTGGTAGTGAATCATAGTAGGCTATATTCACTACCAAAATACTGAAGAAGATGGCACCGCGTGGACTGACCTGCATTGAGCATTTTGTTAATTTTGATGCATAGCTCTGAAATGATTTGTTTTTCAACAAATGGCAAAATGCTCATGAGAAATTCGGGTTAAACGGAAACGATCATACTGGGAGTTCTCTTTTTGTCAACTTTTTCTTGGTGACGGAGGTCTGCCATATCTTGAGTGTAAGTTGTTTTTCCTTCCTTGCGAAGGGGTACGCGATGACAAATGGTGCTGGGAGGATTGCGGGTGTTGCCTCTAAGGAAACTTTTGCCGCGATACTACACTTCAATGAAGCAAGGTAACCGGGTTTTGGCGGATAACTGATCGGGTGGCAAGGGCAGCCGTGAAAATGCAGGTGAGGGTCGTACAGAGAACAATCCATATGCTGGAGAACATATCCAGGCCCCATATTCTATCAAAAAAATACCAGGAAACCACGTAGGAGAGGCTGGTGCTGATAAAAACAGAAAAAACGCCGGCAGTGCAGCCGAGCAGCCCAAACTGAAGAACAGTCAGCAGCCGGATATCAGAAAAGCGTGTTCCCAGTACTTTGAGCAGGTTAATCTCCGGGGCATGGCGAAATGCCTCATTGCCTGCGATGGAGTAAAGCGCCATCAGACCGGCACCAATGGCCAGCAGTGCTATGGATTTGATAGCAAAAATAAGCCGCTCGGTCAGCTCGATGATGCTGGTAATGGTTGAGGCGACGTCAATCACGGAAATATTTGGAAATTGGTTAACGATCTGCTCCTTGAGTGGTTGCTTGTCTGTTTGACTAACCTGGCTGATAGATGCCAGGTAGGTTTTGGGGGCATTTTCCAACACCCCTTTTTGGAAAAGCAGGAAGAAATTAGGCTGAAAACTGTTCCACCGTACTTTGCGTACGTTGGCGACCATTCCTTCAACCTCAATGCCTTGGATGTCAAAGACTATCCTGTCGCCTAATTGGAGGTCGTATCGTTTGCTAAAACGTTGAGCAACCGAAATTTCAAAAGGAATACCGCTTTGAAAAGACCAGGTGCTTGTACTCAGCTCCTTGCCCTCGATCACGGTCTCTGATGGGTCCAGCTCATCGCGGCTTGAGAAGTTAAATTCGGTTCTTCGTAAACTGCCCCTTCCTTCCTGATCTGCCTCGATACGGCGTTGGTGAAAAGAGGTTCCGTTTATCGAGCGTATGCGTCCCCTGACCATGGGCGAGATATTGGAAAGGTGGCTTGGTTGCTGTTTAAAAAAATCTTGGAGCCCATTTATTTGCTCTTCTTGAATATCAACCAAAAAGAAAATCGGTATTTTCAAGCCGATCGGGTGGCTGAATTCCTGTTCGAGTCCTTTCTGGAGTTGGGGGATGAGATTTATTAGAAATACACCGGTTGCAATGGTAATAAAGATGGAGAGTGAAGGGAAACGGTTGCGGTACAGGTTGCGCAGAGCGATTTTTGGTAGCCCGTGGAAGGTATTTGAAAGATGTTTGCACCATGTAAGAAGGAGCCTGCCGATAATACCGAAAAAGAGCATGGTGACGGCCACCCCCCCGGTAAAAAGAATACCCTGGACCATTGATGAGGTCAGAAAAACGGTAAGAAGCAGGAATGTTAATATTGCCGGCACAAGGCTGAGCCACCACAGTAACCTGCTGGAGGCCGTTACAGGCATATTCCATACGGAACCTTCATGGAGGAGGTGAAGTGGCTGGATCGCTCTCAGTTTGGTCAATTCAGGGAGGCAGAAGAGGAAACTGCATGAAATCCCAAGAGCAAGGGCCATTACCATGCTGCCGCTATGCAGCGTAATGTGCAGGCCTTCCGGGAGCAGGCCGGCAAAAAGGAGAGGGATGAGCGGGAGCATGCACGAAGTGATAAGTATGGCCAACACAGCGGACAGCGCTCCCATGACCGCAAGCTGGAACAGAAAAAGGAGTATGCAGTAGCGGCGTTGCGCGCCGAGGCTCACCAGGATGGCAATTTCTTTTACTCTGCTTTGAAAATAGCCCCTGAAAAGATATGATGCTGCTATCCCGGCCAAAAAGAGTGCTACGGTTCCCACAAGTCCCATGTATCCAAAAAAATGACCAGCAATGCTCCCGAGGCGGCTGTTGATATTATGGGTATCAAGTACTCTGAGGGTGGAGGCTCCATCAGCATGCTGGTCCAGGGTTTTTCGCAGCACGTCTGCCAGATGCTTTGCATCAACGTTATTCGCGGTACGGTAATACGTACTGTAGCTTAGTCGACTGCCAAATTGAAGCAGGCCTGTTTTGTTGAGTTGGGAGAGGCCTATGAAAATTTTTGGGGCCAGCTCAATGGTGGTTATATCGCTACCTGGGGCCTTGTCAAAAAAAGGCGCAACCTGGAAGCTGGTCCGGCCAATCTGTACGCTGTCTCCTTCGTCCAAATACAACGTTCCGGCAGTCTGTTGCGACATTGTTGTCAGCGGTGACCCGAGCAAGGCCTGCCGTATTTTTTGAAAAGGCTGATCACCCGGATAATGGAATGCCCCGTAGAGGGGGTAGTTTTCGTCTATGGCAACAATCCGCGCCAGCACCGATTTCTTGGTACCTTTTACCATGCTATAAAAGGCTACCTGCCTGGAAACTGTGACCTGATCGCCGAGAACTGTGTCGATAATTTCCTGTTCCTGTTGCTCGATCGGCCTGCTGCTGTAGATCATCAGGTCGGCGGTAAGGATTTCCTGGAGACTCTGTTTAAGATAGGAGATATAGGAGTTTTCCAAGGAGCCTATGGTTATCAGGCCGATCAGGCCTATTGCCAGGTTGCCTATAAACAGCAATGTCACCCGTTTATGGCGGAAAAGATCCTGCCATCCCAGTTTGAGCCAGTGGGTCATACCAGCTTCCCCTGGGAAAGAGTGACGCTTCTTGCACATCGTTTGGCAAGGGACGGATTGTGGGTGACGACGACCATGGTCATGCCGATTTCCTCCACCAATTGAAACAGGAGTTCTGTAATGGTCGCTCCGGTTGTTGTATCCAGGTTGCCGGTTGGCTCATCGGCAAGGAGGAGGTTTGGTTCTATGGCCAGGGCTCTGGCAATGGCTACCCGTTGGCATTCGCCGCCACTCAATTGCCGGGGAAGATGATGTTTCCTGTCTGTCAGGCCGGTTTTATCCAATATGGATGCTACCTTTTGCTCCACCTTGTCGCTTTTGTGGATTTCAAGGGGAAGGCTGATGTTTTCTGCAGCACTCAAATGGGGCATGAGGTGGAATTGTTGAAAAATAATACCAATATTTTTTCCCCTGAACGTTGTCAGGCTCTCTTGGTCCATCTTGGTGATATCATTGCCGTCAATAGAGATGGTTCCCTTATCGGGCCGATCCAAGCCCGCTAACAAGGCTAGCAGCGTTGATTTACCGCTTCCGGAAGGTCCGGTTATGGCGACTGTCTCGCCTGCGTCAAGGGTGAAGTCAGTACCGGTAAGCACTTGCAGATCGGGCTTCCCTGGCTGGCGGTATGCTTTGTGGAGCTGAGTCGCGTTGAGTATCATTGGCGGATGGCTTGAGAAGCTGTAGGGGCTATGGGGAGAAGGGAAAGGTGCTGGAGTGCCTGCTGGATGTATGGGTAGACGAGTTGGGCGATGTGTCGGTGGCCTGCAGCATTAGGGTGAATCCCGTCGGCCTGGTTTAATGTTGCCTTGCCGGCAACACCGTCGAGGAGAAATGGAACAAAAATGAGGTGAAATTTCTCTGCTATCTGCGGGTACACGTTTTTGAAGGCTGCTGTGTATTCAACGCCGTAATTTGGAGGCATCTGCATGCCGGCCAGGATGACGATCATGTCATTTTGGTGTGCAACTGTGACTACTTTCTCCAGATTTGCAGTCAACTGCTTAACGTCAAGGCCTCGAAGCCCGTCATTTGCTCCCAGGGCGAGAAACAGAATCTCAGGCTGCCTCTGCTGGTACCAGCGGAGGCGCGATAACGCACTGGCGGATGTGGAGCCGCTGATACTGCCATTAATAACCTGAGCCGGTGTCGGGTAATCATGTTTCATTTTTTTTTCGATAAGATTCGGATAAGCCTGCTCGCTTGCTACTCCATAGCCTGCTGTAAGTGAGTCGCCAAGAAAAAGGATGGTCGTTGCCTGGATATGTACGGGGACAAAGGCGACAAGAATAAATGCGGTAAGGAAAAAGTATCTGGTCATTGTTGTCCTGGCCAAGAAGGAATTAAACGGTTGAGATATACATATATAGTATTGACATAATTCTTTATCAGGCAAGGTGCGGTGCGTAAAAAAAAAGCTCTTAATGCTAACGCGGTAATCAAAATGTCGAGTGCGGAAAGAGTTCAGCACTCGACATGGAAAATATGGGAAGAAAGGTTACCAGTAATAATGATGTGGACGGTGGTAGTTGTGGGGCCGGTGGTGACGGTGATGTTGCTTACACCAATTTGCCTTAAGGAAGTGACGTCCATGTTTATGCTGTTTTTCATAAACATGGACCCGATGGGACACGACAGGTTGTCCGTGTCTGTCTCGAACGTAGTGGACACGGCGGTCAACCACGCGATGTTTAGGAGAGGACCAACCTGGGTTGAGGAACGTAATCCCTATATTCAAGGTGGAGTTGTCCCCACCTCCCTGTCTACCGTGACCTGCTGTGGCCATGTGTGGTGATACCAGTAAAAAGCTCAACAGAGCAGATGCCAGTAATGTTGTATATCGTCTGTTTTTCATGATTTACACCTTGCGTTCTGATAATTGAAGAGCATCTTTAACGTTTAACAACCTTCTATGGCCTTCTTTTTCGAAGTGGTTTTTATTTTTACTGTGTCCCCTTCTGTTAACCCGTCAACGCTTTTACATTGCAGGGTCACAATGTCGTCTCCTACCTCGACAACGGTACAAGATAGCTTTTTGGCAACGGCTATACCTGTCCCCACTGTAAGCGTAAGACTGATGATTAATGCTGTGAGAGTAGTTTTCATGAAATGTGCCTCCTTGGTTATTGTTCATGTCGATCATGCGAACTGGGCTTCTTCTGTTCAACACCTTAAGGGACTGAAAAAAAGCTGTCAGTCGACATATATGGACATTCGGGGCGATATAGGGTGATGTCGACCCGACATCGTGATAAAAACGGGAACTATCAAGGAGGAAATGGTATAGGTGAGAAAAAGACGTAAAGAGAAGAAATGCCTGCGCCTCAGCGGCATACCTGTGCATCGAAAGAGCTAACTATGAGCATTGTTTTTCAAGCAGCTCCGGGTAGGTTGGTCGCCGTATTTTTACAACGTCACTATTAATGATTGTAAGACTGGAATCATGAGCAGCGTCAACATCAACGGCAGTGCCATCAGAGAGTTTCGGGAACAAAAGGAACTGACGCAGCTTTACCTGGCGACGGTGGTCGGTGTTACTACGGATACGATTTCCCGCTGGGAAAATAAAAGATACCCATCCATAAAACATGAAAATGCACAGCGATTAGCTGAGGCTCTGGGAGTTGAACTGGAGGCTATCCTTGAGCATGCTGATTCAGATCAAGTGGAAGCAGATGCTATCCGTACCGGCCAGCAAGAATGGAGAACTGAAAAGAGTAAACCGCTTTTTATTTCTCAAAAAGGGGTGTTTGCTGGTGCACTTTTTGTCATCCTGATGGTGCTGTTTGGTGGATATTATTGGATGAAAATCAGTCGGCAACCCACTGTTGCCGCCACCAGAATCCTGCCACCTCATACCGCTCCTAACCTCTCTTTTCCTGTTATTATCAGGCTTAAAGCAAGCACCTCGGTAGATACCCCGATTTTGCTCCGGGAAACTATTACCGGCAGAGCAACTGCTACAGCCATAAAAACAATCATGCCTTCGACTATGCAGGAGTATGGTAAAAATCCTCGCTGGATTGGTCGGCTTGTTCAGGGTGAGGCTGCTTTCTTGTACATGGTGCATCCTGATCAAGGGATGCAGCTGGGAGAACTGTTGAGCTTTGCAGGTGATTGTGTTTCCGGCAAGGTGAATAAGAAAGGAACCCGGATTGTCGGTCTGCAGTCGGTGCGCATTGAAATGGCTCACTGGGCAGATACAGATAAGGATTTTACTCTTACCGATAATGAAATTCTGGATGCATATGAGCACTACTCATTGCCTGGGAATATTGATGTCGATTTCAGTGATCTGGAAAGCCTGTGGCTTGCAGGAAAATATCGCTGGGATGAACATAAACAAACATTTGTTCCCGATCCGGGAAGTCGTCAATCACAAGGAGACAACCAATGATCAGGCGAATATTTTTCCTTGTTTTCATAGGGCTTTTACTGACCCCACTTGTGCTGCATGCAAAAACTGATGTGTCAGGATCATACCTGCATGGGGGGGGGCAGCATGTCACAATAAAGATCAAGGTTTCGGAGCCACCACCCATGGCGTTTATCGTGCTCCAGCATTTGCCCCAAGGGATAGAACTCCTCTCCGCCAATCCTCGTCCTTCCGGCAAAGGACAAGGAGCGTCCTCCGTAAAATGGCTTTTTAAGCATGCCGGCCCAGGAAACCATATATTGAAGATGCACTTTTCCAAACCTGTAAATCCAAAGCAACTTCGGGGAGAAATTCGTTTTCGACATCCGGAAAGTGGTGTTATGATAACAACAAAGATAAGGTAATAAGCAATTTTGGATTTGGTTAGAAGAAGTATTTTTTTGTAGTGTAGGTATGAGTCTGTTGATTTACTAGGGTTTTCGTTCAAGGTCAAGGCATGCTTAAAAAATAACCACAGGCATATAGTTGATATTCCGAGGATTATTTTTTCAGCATAACGAAAAGATTGGGCGAAAAGACAGTAAATCAACGGGCTCAGGTATAACGTTTAATCTAGCTCAGGCTCGCCACCACTAATAATCAAGGAGACTACTATGTATATTGGCAGAATAATGCACACAGACCTGGTGACTGTTACCCCGGAAACCACCCTGGTTGAAGCTCGTGATCTTATTGCTGAACGATCCATAGATCACTTATTGGTGGTCAATAAAAAAGGGCAGCTGGTTGGAATCCTGTCCGACAGGGATTTAAAACAGAACTGGGCATCCCCTGCAACAGCGCTATCCACCCATGAGTTGAACTATCTGCTGCAGAAAGTAGAGGTAGGCATGATCATGGTGAAAACCGTTATAACTGTTGAGCCGGATACAACCATTGAACGAGCTGCCTATATCATGCAGACCAATAATATAAGTGCGCTGCCGGTAACGGATTATGGCGAACTGATTGGTATTATTACCAGTACCGATGTCATGGAGGTTTTGCTCAGGGCCATCGGGATGAGCGATGATAGTGTGCGTTTAGGGGTTTTTGTCGACGACAGCATTGGCAGGCTGGCTGAGGTGACGAATATTCTGAGTCAGGAACATATCAATATTCAGAGTCTTTTCTGCTGGCCCACCAAAGATCATCCAGGGGTGACCCATCTGGTTCTTCGTATAGCTGGAGACGAAGGCGCAAAAGCTGTACTGGCGTTGGAAAAGGGTGGATTTAAGGTGCTTACCAAGTATGAAAAAGACTTGACCCCTTATTTACCAAAGTCAGCTATGGGCTAAAAGAAACTGTGTTGTCGGTTTTTTCTTATGATACTTACGGTCGGTTGATCCCGGCCGTTTTTTTTTGCTGAGAGCGGTCGTCATCTATGAATAATCAATGGAACATGTCTGGGTTAATCCGAACAGAACAAGCAGTGTCGGTTATTTTTTCGGATGTAGAGCAAATACCCGTTTGGGGCCTTGCCCAGCCCGGCCCTAATGATTCATTGCCTACTCGTGGTAGAGCCTGATGCTTTTCTGGGCAGCGGTGGCATTGGGGTCGGCACTCTCTATCCTGATTTATTCCTGGATTTGCAGTCGAAAATTACTGCGGCTGGAAAACGTTGTCCCTTGCGGCAAAGCCGGCAGTGACGAGACACCCACAGTATCGGTCATCATCCCTGCATGCAACGAAGGTGAACATATTGGCACGACTCTTTCTACGCTGCTGGCCCAGGACTATCCGAGCCTTGAGCTTGTGGTCATTAATGATCGCTCCACTGATAGGACCGGTGAGGTAATAGAGCAGTTTGCCGTTTTGCATCCCCAGGTAAAGACCCTGCATGTCGAGACGCTGCCAGGCGGCTGGCTGGGGAAGAATCACGCATTGCAGCTTGGGGCCTCCCAGGCATCTGGAGAGTATTTCCTTTTCACGGATGGAGATATCCGGTTTGAAAAAACAACCATTGCAAGGGGAGTGTGCTGGATGAAAGCGCAACAGCTTGACCACTTGACCCTCCTTTTTAGAAATACTACACCTGGTGGTTTGTTGAATGCGGTGATAGTGGAGGCTATGACCGGCCTGCTGCTTGTATTGCAGCCATGGAAGGTCTCAGATCCTCGGAGTAAATATTTTATAGGGATTGGTGCTTTTAATCTAGTCCGCAGGGATGCCTATCTGGCTGTTGGTGGGCATGCGCGCAACCCTATGCATCCCATAGACGATATTATTTTAGGAAAAATTATCAAGCAGGCTGGATTCAGGCAGGGGTGCCTGCGCGGAGAACGCTTTGTTTCGGTCAACTGGTACGCTGATCTCGGGGAAATGGTAGAGGGGTTGATGAAGAATGTTTTTGCCTTCTATAATTATAATATTTTCTTCTCCCTTGCCGGAGCAGCCGTTATCATCGGGTTCAGTATTCTGCCTTTTTGGGGAATGTTCGTGTTAAACGGGCCTGCGCAAATACTGTGCGCGGCTGCAGTCTGTTGCCGCTGGTGCGCGTTTGTCATGAATGCTCGGGGGATGCTGGTTTCTCTTGGTTGCAGCCTGTTCGCGTTCCTTGCCCCGTATATTTTATTGTATATTTCAGTGAAGGCAACTGTCGTAACCCTTAAGGACAAAGGAATATGGTGGCGCGGTACCCACTATCCGTTGCAGGTCCTGCGAAGCATTGAACCGATCATTACCCTTCGCTGGCTACTCCGCTGGTAGCCAGGCTTTCAACTAATCCGAAGGGGGCACTTTTTGATCTAAACCGAAAAACAGACTGTTAATTGTGCAATCACTTTTAAAGTAATAATATCAATTGATTGAGTTCAGAGTCAAAAGGTTCATGAGACATTCGGACTCACCCGTTTTAAGTCTTTGGTCAGTTCGCGCAATTCTTCCTCAACCAGGGTTTCCTTAGTCAGAAGCTCCTGGGCGCATTTTTCAAGAATGTCTCTGTTGTTTTCAAGGAGTTCAATGGTTTTGGTGAAGGTTGCATCTATAATGGTTCGCACTGAAGTGTCGATCTGCTCCGCTGTCTGGTTGCTGCAGTTCATGCTGGTCCCCAAATGCCCCTGCTGATCAAGATAGGTTTGTTTACTCTCCTCGTACACCACATGTCCAAGAGTTTCGTCCATGCCGTATTTGGTGACCATGCTGCGGGCAATATCCGTTACCCGCTGAAGGTCATCGGAAGCACCGGTGGAAAGATGATGAAATACGATCTGTTCTGCTGCTCTCCCGCCAAGAAGGACAGAGATTTTGTATTCCAGTTCTTCTTTGGTCATTAAAAAACGATCTTCGGTGGGACGTTGTAGAGTGTAGCCTAATGCGCCTATACCCCTTGGAATGATAGATATTTTATGAACAGGGTCCATATCTGGTAAGGCCAAGGCTGCAAGGGCATGGCCAACTTCGTGGTAGGCGACGATTTTCCGCTCTTTTGGGTTGAGCAGTCGGTTTTTCTTTTCAAGGCCTGCTACTATTCGTTCAATGGCCTGGGTAAAATCGACCATGCATACATCTTCAGCATGGCGTCTTGTGGCAAGCAAGGCAGCTTCATTGACAAGGTTGGCAAGGTCTGCTCCTGAGAAGCCGGTTGTCAGGTCTGCAATCTGCCCGGCATCCACATCTTTGGCTAACTGGATTTTTTTCATGTGCACATTCAGGATGGCTACTCGGCCTGTTTTGTCAGGCCGGTCGACCAGGACTTGACGATCAAAACGTCCGGCACGAAGTAATGCCTGGTCAAGCACTTCGGGCCTGTTGGTAGCAGCCAGCAAAACGACTCCGCTGGTTGGGTCAAACCCGTCAAGTTCCACCAGCAACTGGTTCAAGGTTTGCTCCCTTTCATCATTGCCGCCCATGCCTGCAGCCGTTCTGGATCTACCAAGAGCATCCAGCTCATCTATAAAGATGATCGCCGGTGCCGATTTTCTGGCCTGTTCGAACAGATCGCGGACGCGTGCTGCTCCAACTCCAACAAACATCTCTACAAACTCGGAGCCACTGATGGAAAAAAAAGGAACACTAGCCTCCCCGGCAACAGCGCGCGCAAGAAGCGTTTTTCCTGTACCCGGAGGGCCAACCAGCAAGATGCCTTTGGGCATTCGGGCCCCAAGTTTGCCGTAATCAGCCGGTGCTTTGAGAAAGTTGATAATTTCTTCAAGCTCTTCTTTGCTCTCCTCTACCCCTGCAACATCTTCAAAGGTGACCCCTGTTTCCTGCTCAACATAGATCTTGGCCTTTGATTTACCAATGTTCATAAAGCCGCCACCCATGCCTTGTTTCTCAGCAAATTTGCGCATGATAAAGAGCCAGATGCCTACAAAAACAAGGGCAGGGACAATCCAGGAGAGCAGGGTCACGAGCACTTTACTTTCGTTAACCTGCGTGTAAGGAACTTGGTATTTGGAAAGGTGCTCTGCAAGGCGAGGGTCGACTCGGTTGGCGACAACGATTTTTTTACCGTGTTCGTCAGGTTCGTAGAGTTGACCGGTTATAAATTTCTCGCGGACAGTCAGTTCGGCAACCTTCCCCTGTTCGAGCAGCGTTTCCAGTTCACTGTAAGGAACCGGCTGTATGGTTTGTTGTTGGACCCAGAGTTCGTGAAGAAGAAGAATGCCGAAAACAGCAATGATGGTGTAAACAAAATTAAATTTGTGTTTATTATCCATGGTAAGCTATCCTGTAGCAGAAAGGGATGCGCTCTACAGCGTATGTTTTCTCTGCAGTTTTAAAGATAAAGTGGCAAACTGTCATGACGTGCGCTATATGAAAAGCTGCCATCAATAAAAAGTTTAAAAAATCTACGCAGACACACAACTAGGGAGAGGTGTATGGATCAATTTACACGCTACATGGAAAGTATTAATGCCTATATTGAAAACCCATTTGGCATGGTCACGGTCTGCACTGCTCCCATTATTGTCTATTTTGTGTTCAAATTGTACATAAAACCTTTGTTTCAGAAGAAAGAGCAATCTCCTGAAACAAAGAGAGAATAAAGGCGGAAAGTGCCGTTGGCTAGTTATCCATATGGGTCTCGTCCAGTTCTCTATACAGCGCAAGTATGCCTGAGCGGGTAAGCTTTTTGATACCCAAGGGGCGCAATATTTTTATCATGGCATCAATTTTTCCTTCAGTGCCGGTCACCTCTACAATATAAGAATCAGTGCCGGCACTTACCACTTTGGCGTCAAAGATTTCAACAGTCTGCACCAGCTCTGTTCTGTTTTTTGGAGTGACGGCAACACTTATCAACGCCATTTCTCTTCTTACCGCTTCGTCATGGGTCATGTCGCGGAGCTTGATGACATCAATAAGGCGGTTGAGCTGCTTCATAATCTCGTCAAGCTGGGGCGGGGTTGCATTGGTTTTAATGGTTATCCTGGATACCGCCGGATCATGGGTCGGTGCTCCGCAGATACTCTGGATGTTGTAGCCCCTTCCTGAAAATAATCCTGTTATTCGGGCAGTTACAGACGGCTTGTTGGCTACCAGCATCGTTAATATATAGGATTGTTCTTCCATACATGCCTCGTTTGTGGTTGTTGCGCTTTATTAAATGCTCTTGCTTGATGGACGTAATAAAATCCCATCGCACTCTTCAAAATGACGAAATAAAAATACAAATATAGCAGGAGTGAAATTTTTTATGGTGTAAAGGCATATGTTTGATATGTCGAGTACCATCAAAAATACCACGGCGCCGCAGGTAGAAGTTATTATGACGCCATCATTGCTGAATAAGAGGCGCTACACATCTTCCATATACGGCCCCAGGATCATGTCCTGGTAACCTGATCCAGCATGAATGCGCGGGTATAAAATTTCATCCTCGTCACAGACAACCTCAAGAAATGCCGGCCCTGTGGCGGCCATAAACTCTGCCAGGCCTGCTTTGAGCTCATCTCGCTCTGTAATGCGTTGCTGGAAGGAAAAACCGAGTTCTTTGGCTACATTGGCATAATTGACTGTAGAATGTTTCAGTGTTCCCACG
The DNA here is from genome assembly GCF_963675105.2 of Desulfogranum marinum. Taxonomy (NCBI): domain Bacteria; kingdom Pseudomonadati; phylum Thermodesulfobacteriota; class Desulfobulbia; order Desulfobulbales; family Desulfobulbaceae; genus Desulfogranum; species Desulfogranum marinum. The sequence goes on along the minus strand of NZ_CAXXRO010000004.1, from coordinate 114,799 downwards.
TAATCCCCAGCATAAAGAAAGTCCTGAATATTTCTTACCATACCGTCGCCGTGGTTATTGAGCAATAATACTTTTATGGGGATTTGGTTTCTGCCGATGGTAAATAATTCTCCGAGGTTCATGAGGAGGCTGCCGTCCCCATCAATCCCAATAACTGTAGACTGCGGGGCAGCATAATATGCACCGATTGCTGAAGGCAGGGAAAAACCCATGGGGCCGAAACCGCCGGCAGTTAAAAAAGATTTTGGCTTAAACATGGTCAGGTACTGGGCGGCAAGCATCTGATGGTTGCCGACTCCGGTCGTGACTTTCGTCTCGTCGGTGATAAAATGTGCAAGACGGTCCATGACTTCCGCCTGCTGAATGGCTTTGGCCCGGCGGTTATAGTTGAGCGGGTATTGCTGCTTGAGTCCTTTTATATGTTCCTGCCATGGAGCAATGTCCAGTTGGATGTCGTGTTTGACGGCATAATCGAGAAGGTCTTCAATGACTCTTTCTGCATCGCCGATAAAAGAGAATTTTGGTTCCCGGGTAAAGCGGACTTCCTGTACTTTTTCAGGGTTAATATCGAAGTAAGCTATATCAGCATCCAGTCCGGATTCCCCTACCTTCTGGTTTACCCTGTCGTCCCAGCGAATACCAAAAGCAACAAAGAGATCGGTTTCCTGGATTGCTTTATTTGCAGCAGGAACTCCGAACATGCCAAGCATGCCGACCGACCAGAATTGGGTTTCATCAAGGATACCCTTTCCCATAAGGCTGTTGATGGAAGGGACGGCAAAGCGGCGGTTGAATGCACGAATTTGATCACTGGCTGCCTGTGAGTTGAGGCCGCCGCCAACATACAGCAAGGGCTTTTTCGCACTTTTAAGCAGTTCAAAAAATTGTCGGCACTGGTTTTTACCTAAGTGGTGCTCTTCGTCGTATTTGTGGGCGAACTTTTCACTGGCAATGCCCTGGTACTCGCCCTCTGTTTTTTGAATGTCATAAGGAAAATCGATCACTACCGGTCCAGGCTTACCGGATTTCGCATAAAAGTAGGCGTCTTTGACGACTTCTTCTATTTTGTGCATCTCATTAACCAGTATGACCTTTTTAGCGGCATCTTCGAAAACACTTTTTACATTAATATGTTGAAACTCATCGGTATCCATTTTTGTCTGGGCAACCTGTCCGGCAAAAACCAGCATGGGGATGGAGTCAGCGTGGGCATCAGCAACAGCTGTGAGAGTGTTGGTAATTGCCGGTCCTGAAGTAACCACCGCAATACCGACTTTGTCACCGGCTCTGGAGTAGCCTCCAGCTGCAAAAGCGGACGATTGTTCGTTTGAGCTGACGGTAATTTTTATGGGTGTGGAGCCGATGGCGTGGAATACGGGTAAAATAGTTGCTCCGGAAAAACCAAAAATTCTATCAACTCCCAGGTCAAGCAGACTCTTGGCCAGGATTTCTGCGTTGTTCATCTGTCAATCCTCATCATTTGATTCGTAATCTCTGAAAAAATATTTCTGTTTCGGTGTCTTGAATTTATGGGTGTCTCTATGGGATATTTGTCTTTGGATATATCAAGTGGAATTACGGCGAAATGTACTTGTCGTGCTCATTTGGTCGTTCACGGATAGTATCGTTAAAACAGAAGGTTGTGTTGTTTTTTTTCGTCGAACGTGGATGCTCCTGTTCGATAGAGAAAATTTCCCTTTTTTGAAGCTGCGGTGTCGGCGATGTTTGTAATGAGTTGAGTTGTACTGCGTTGCACTTTTCTCTCCACGGCACATGAAAAAAGGGTCTCGTAAAAGTGATAATATATCACCTAAATCCTGCAATTGCCAAGTTTGCCGAAGGTGCGAGGCTGCGTACACGTAGACGTACTGTAGTACTTCAAGTGTGCGCAAACAAGGCAGATTCGGTAAAATCGGACATGCAAGATTTAGGTATCAGGCTAAAACAAGCAAACGTGACCACTTACAATTAACACACCGTCAAGGGGAGGTAAAGAGGAAGGAAAAAAGGAGTATTGTTGCTGGAGGTGGCGAGTCGATGGAGCGTTCTTTTAACCCATCGTAAACCTCTTTGCGGAGTCCGTAAAAGTTATACGTATTTTAAGCAAAAAAGTATGGGGAAGCCCCACCAAAAAATAATTTTGCTGAGGCGTGAGGAGGTTTATTTGACAAGGTCAAGCAGCAGGTCACCAAGTTAAACCGCTACTCGATTCTTTGATCACAAAAGTCATTCAGAACAGATTAAAGAGCTCCAGCCCATTCAATGGTAATAGTTGATAAAGAAACGGCGGACGTTCGAAATAGCTGCCGGCTAAACAACAACAACCTCCGGTAATGGTTTGATGAAATTTTGCATGAGGCTATAAGTATAAGCCCCCTGGGTCGGTATCAACAGGATATCTCCGATCTCGATTCCTTCACCCCAGTATGAGTATCCCCAGGCATCATGGGGCGTGCAGAGAGAACCTAAAACATTGCAGGGTTTTTCCGACAACGCAGGTCTGCTGAGATTGAGAACCGGGAAGTAGTCCGTCTCAAAACGCTCCCAGCCAACCGCATTGGTTCCCGCATCGGTAATCACTACATTGTCACTTTTTTTATCAATCACAGTCATCAGGAGATGCATGGCATCGTTACAAAGCCAGCGACCTGGTTCAAAACAGATGCGGCAGTCAGGTATAAGTGGAAAGATATGGTTTTTTATGGCCCAACCCAAGTGCCCTGCAAAATCCTCTATTGAACAGGCGCTTTGAAAGTAGTGGTTATTGTCATTTTCCGGGCTTAATTCCATCGCCTTTCTGAGCAATCCTGCCTTTGTTGCTGCAGGCTGAAGCCATTCCCCCTGTTCAGGCCAATATCCGCCGCCGACGTCAATAAATTTTATTCGGCGAAGATCTTCATCTGTGAATTGCGCTAAAACTTTTTTCAGAAGGAGGATAAAATCGAGCTGCGCCTGGGCATTAAGGTTCCAACTTGTATGGAACTGAAGTCCTTGGAAATGTATATATGGAAAGCACTTGACCTCTTTCATAAAGCGAGCCAATGTTTCCGGAGGAATGCCGAATTTACGCCATAGCCCATCAACCCTGGTGGTAAGTCTCACTCCGACCCGTATATTTTGCTGCCGGGAACAGGCTATCTCTCCAAGGATTTGCAACTCATGGAAGCTGTCAATGAGCACCGTGACTCGTTCAGAGGCGGTAACAGCCATTTCCAGTTCTGCTCTGGTTTTTCCGGGCCCACTGAAAATGATACTTTGCGTATCCAGCCCAAGTGCCATTTTCAGTTCAAGACCGCTCGACACATCAAGCCCAAATCCTGTTGTGGTAAGCACTCGGGCAACCTCAGGATAGTTGTTACTTTTGACCGCATAATAAAAAACGGTATTTTTAAAATGTTTCTGAAATGCTACCTTAAATCGCTCTGAACGCCGGCGCAGTACCTCTGGCTCAAAAAGATAGAGTGGCGTCTCCTGCTTTTCAAGAGGTGCAAGAAATTCATCCCGACGCAAAAAAAAAGGTTCAACAAAACCTCGGAGAACCGAATCTGACAGAAGTGGGGTCTGTTCATGCAAAAGAGCCTCTACTCTTTCCGGGCTATATCCTTGTTGCGAATCAATTGTCGGCATTGTACATCTCCACTTCAAGTAGGCACCTCAGTTCCCGGCACTGCTGCTCAACAGGTATCCCCGGAGCGGGTTGAAAGAGGATGTAGCCGAGGTACCAGGAATCATAATCAGAAGGTGGCATGGTAATCCGATGACCAGCCTGTCCGACCAGGTTTATTTCACGTGTGCGAGGATCCAGAGAGAGGCGATCAGTCTTTATTTTCGCAACGTCTCCGCTCCTTTCTGCATGAAGCCGTAATGCAACTAGCTCTTTACCTGATACACAGGTAACAGGAGATGCTGCCGTCCGATTCCCGGCAAACTCAACGAAATAACTTAATATATCAAACCCAGCTGCTTTATGAAGAAGAAAGGGGATGCAGTCTCCACCAGGTCGAGGTGTCATTTCCAGCAATAAAATTTTATCGTGGTCAACAATGAAATCCACCATACAGATGACATCGGAAAGTCCCAGTGCTTCGGCACCCAGTTTGAAAATGAGGGACAGCTGTTCCTGATTAATGCCGGCTCGCTGCCAGTCTGTTATCATGTAGCCGTTGATTGTTCCAAAAGGTTTTTCAGTGTACTTCAATTTCCTGGTGAGCCGCAAAATTTCTATTCGCCCCCTCTTGATGGTAAAATCACAGCTAAACTCATTACCGGCAACAAACTCTTCAGCTACAAAACTGGTAGTTGCCTGACTGTAAAGCGGCATTTCTTTTCTCTCCGCGAGGCCATCCAGTATCATATGCGTTGCCCTTTCACACTCTTTGCGGCTCGAACAAAGGAAAACCAGTTCACTCCCGCTCCCGCTTAACGGTTTTACCACAACAGGACCACCGACTTCCTGCCAAAAGTCCATAACGTCTTCGGCTGACAGGGCAAGTTTATGGTGAGGACAAGGGATCCCTTTCGCCTGCCAGATAGATTTTGTGACGAACTTGTCCCGGCAGAGACGGATACTGTCAGGAGGAGGATAGGATAAGGATAACTCCCTTGCCAGTAGAGCGGCGAGCTCCATAGACTCGCAATCAAAACTGACAACACCCTCCACCGAAATGTCCCAACGATGTAGATGTACACGTATTTTCTGCAAAATAAGCGCTACATCCTCCTCAAGGTCGCAGACTATCTCCTCATACTCCAATGGCCTGGATTCACCGGCCTTGTCTCTTTCCGATTGAGCGGTCAGGTAAAGAACACGACCTGGATTCGACTTTCGGAGCAAATCAACATAATCAGAGGTTGTACCGACCACCAATACCTTAGATCCACCAGTCTCATACTGAAGTCGCCGACGCTCCCTCTGTAAAAAAAGATTTTTGGTGGATGAAGGAAAATCCAGTGTACATGGAGTGGGATTAATGCTCATGAGTCACTTGGGCCATCCTGCATTCAGCTTCTGAAGAGAGTATAGACCCAGACTTCCGATAAATTTCATAAAGGGGGCGGCTCGAAAGGTGAAAGCGCCTCTTCCAGCCAAAATCTCCACAAAGAAAATCAACAACCTGCATCCGCTTCCGGCATGCCCATTCCAGATGGTGCATATTGATCATTTTAGCCACCCCCTGGAACTCTGCATTGGTGCCACCTGCCAAAATTGTATATCCTCTATTCCAGATCGTGCCGATATCTACCGCCGCAATCTCCCCGCCAAGTAAGACCGTGGTAGTCCGTAAAAGATTATTATCAAAGAGCCATGCGACAAGTTTTTCATAGGAGGCAAGGAATCGAGGGTCATTGAAATAGGACAACTCACCAAAAGATTCCAGGTTCCGTTGAAACATCCAATCAATGTCGGCACAATGATCATAACGATATGCGACACCACCACTTTGCAGACGAGCGATCTCCCTGCCTAGATTTTTTCTCGATTTACCTGAAAATTCGAGCATATACTTATCAAAAGAATAGTCATAACCGCCCGGAAAAAAGAGATAACCAACCTCATCCACCGCCAAGGGAAAGCTTCCCTCCGGCATGCAGTCAGGTGTGAGATAACGCAAATGAAGTGGACCTGGTATACTTTCGAGCATGGCATCAAGCACCTGCCTGGATGCAGCCGGCATTTTATTTTGTTCCAGCCAGGTCTTTCCCTGCCAGATCTCACCGGGGAAATGTCCGTAACTTCCGCTTTCTTCAATCCAACTAAGAGCCAGCATCCCTTTCACTTCACCGAATTCTTCAGCAACAACAAAGTAAGGTTTGTTATTAAAACATGCAGCAAAGCTTGCCCGGACTTCCCACAGATCAAAAATGCAGAGTTTCGGCCAGGTCTTGGTCCAAATTCGTGCGCATTCGTCGAAATCTTCACACGAGCTGATCTTCAACATATCAGTACCTCAAACTGACATTAAGATTACTGTGACTTCCCTCAAAATATTCCTGGGCAAATTGCTGTACCGTTTCGGGCAAATACGGCTTACAACTGAACACGTCAAGATAGACGGCGTTGGTCTGGTTGGCGAAATGTCCGGAAATCAATGATGTCTCAATAAGCTGAACCATCGAGTAACCAGCCACTCGTTCGTCTTCTCCAAAATGTACCACCTGGGTCTCTCCAAACCGTTTCATTTCAATCAGATCACACAATTCAACGACAAAACGGCGTATAGCATCGGCGTCGCGAATTGTGGAAGAATCACAGTTATATATATCTACAGATGAAGCTATCCCCCAGGCGTTACGTTCGATGGCCTCGTTCATAGCATGAATTCCTTCATAACCTGTTCTGACCGGCAGCGGTTCCGGGGTGTGAAGCGTTACAGTCTGCATTGTTGTCTCCTGTTGAGTTATAATTTTTTTCATTGTTTAAACCTGGGAAGGTTTTTCTTGGAGTCTATGGGACTAAACTTTTTTCAAATCATTGTTATTGTTATAAAAAAATAACGCTTACAGGTGAGCGCAGATTCCAATGTGAAGTGTATGGCTGTGCTTCATTTTCCAACAATGCCTTGATTTGATAAAAAAAGTGTTCTATCCGACAAGACTCCTAGTCTTCCCACTTTTTATGAACCGGTCGGTGGCGCTTAGACTTTTTCAAGTAAAGTCTATCTTTTTCTGCCTGGGAGTAGAACGTGTCTTCCATGGCGAGAGATTTATAGGTATCCCGCCAATCATTTTCCGATCTCTTACATTCTCTTTTTTTCATTTAGACACCCTGTTGCCGAGTAGGCATGATCTGCTAAATTCACTATAAATGTTCAATCCAAACGAGTTACGACACCGCACTAACAGCAAAATAGATGCCAAACAGCGAAGAGAAGCATGAGCAGGCTTTTTTTTATCACAAAAACAATATCTTAAACAAAAAAGAAGCCGCCTGCCTGAAAATTACGAAAACAATAAAAGAGTAAAATGTTACTGATTTTTTTTTCGCCTGGTGCAGCTCTTTTTGATGGAAATTCGTTATTCGAAAAATATGTCTCTTTTTTACAGGTATTTATTTGCGAATCTTTCATTTAGACATAAGCTCGGGCCTTATTTTTTCCCGTAGAACCTAGGTGTTCAAGTAAACAAGTAATTCATTGCTGATTTGTGTGTTTCCAGGTAGAATCTGTCGTTAATTCAGTAATTTTTTACCTTTTTATTCAAAAAAATATTTGAGCGAAAGAACGACATGCTGACACGGCTTATTTTGGCGTTGGAAAACAAGGAGCTGGAAGCGAGTATTGAACAAAATTTTGCGCCGTCCGACATTCAAGTGGAGTGCCATGGACAACAGAAGAATCCATGGCATAATGCTGTGCAGAGTTGTGGCGATATCATTGTTATCAGCGAATCCTTTATTCCGCGTCCTGTTGATTCAAGCATCAACCAACTCAACAACCTTCCGGAAGCGCCGACAACCGTGGTTGTTCATGATGTTGACTCGTCGGAGGAACACGCTAGGCTGATGGCCGCCGGTGCTGATGTCGTTTTGTATTCAAGAGTTTCTTTGAACAACCTTATTGACACTGTCCAGGCTACCCTTGAATCTCGCCTTCAACTTGTGGAATTCAACCATCTTGCTCGAAAAAAAGGTCCCCAGCCAAAACTGAACGACTTCATCTCAAGTAGCGAGACGATGCAACTCTTTATCAATGAAGTCCAGCTGGTGGCACCCAGTGATTCTATAATTTTACTGCTTGGAGAGACAGGGGTGGGCAAGGAACATCTCGCAAAAGCCATACACGCTGAAAGTCCCAGGTCTTCTGGGCCTTTTATTGCGCTGAACACTGCCGCATTACCGGAACAGCTGCTTGAAAGCGAACTTTTTGGTCATACCAGTGGAGCTTTTACCGGCGCCACACGGGCACGCCGAGGGGCTTTTGAGCTCGCCCACGGTGGTACGATTTTTTTAGATGAAATAGGTGAAATGCCCCTGCATTTACAAACCAAACTATTGCGAGTTTTGCAGGATTTCGAAGTGAGACCATTAGGGGGAGAAAAACAGATATGGGTTGATGTCCGAGTGATTGCCGCCACAAATCGGGATCTGCAGAAAGAGGTCGAATTGGGGAATTTTCGCAAGGATCTCTACTTTCGGCTCAATGTGATGTCCTTAATGATACCACCACTGCGTGAACGAAGAGAGGATGTTCCATCCCTGTCTCGACGTTTTCTTTCCTTATACAAATTTAAAATTGCCAAGAACATCAACCACATCTCAAAACCTGCCATGACCGCGCTCAGCAACTATGAGTGGCCGGGTAATGTGAGAGAGCTGATGAATGTTATTGAACGAGCTATCCTGCTCTGTAAAACAGATCAAATAACACTGGATGACCTGCCAAGCGTTTTTAATACAACGAGTAGGCAGATCAGTCCTTTCATGGCTCCAGTTATTGAGAATGTCGCTTTTTGGGAAGGGAAAACGCTCCCGGAAGTTCAGAAAATTGTCATGGAACAGGTGGAAGGAGCTTACCTGAGGATGGTACTTACCAAGACTTGCGGAAGGGTAGGAGAAGCCGCCAAAATTGCAGGCATCCACTCAAGGGGCCTGTATGGCAAGATGAAACATCTTGGTATACGCAAGGAAGATTTTAAGTAACTCTTCAGCCGTACAACCGATGCCCCATCATGCTGCTGAAGAGTGACGACTTTAAAGCGTTTGTTCAAAAAAGTTTAACAAACATACTTTTCCGGCCGATTACCAGCTACTTCACCGAATACATCCTCGCCGGAGCAACGATCGGCATCAAAGCATTACTGATTAATTTTTCAGGTCTGTTTTTGTACAGCAGAAAAATAGAAAGAAAAAAGGTGCACAGTTCGGACAGAGGCAGAACGATGAGAATACCATCCCCACCTATTAATATGTGAATAATAAATAGAAAAAAAACAGGAAGGAAAATATTCCTCGACAAAATTATCAAGGTGGAATCAACGCATCTGTTCATTGCAGTTAAATAAGCCGCGAGCACGATATTTATTCCATTAACAATAAAAACAGGCCAAATTTTTGAGATAAAATGATTCGTCAACTGTACCGTTTCTCTTTCTCCAGACGGGATGAATAGTCCGGAAACCGCCTGGGGGCTGGTAACCAGCAGGCTACTTATAGCAACACCGAGAGCAAAAACTGATAGCATCGAAATGATAATAAAGCTCTTGATGCGTTTATGCTTCAAAGCTCCACGATTCTGACTAATAATCGGGTGCATTGAATCACTAATGCCATAACTGATGACCAGTACTGTAATGACCATATAATTTATGATTGAAAAAGCAGCGACACCACTTGCTCCTAATTTTCTCATAATGATCCAGTTAAAAACGAACACAAATATTCCAAAAGAAAACTCATCAACAAACTCCGGCAGCCCAGCCATGGCACCTTTTATTACCTCCGAAATATCTTTTGTACGCCAGCAAAACTTAAGCCTGGTTCGGTTTGTGAAAAAAGGAGCGCATAAAAGAAAAAATGTAACAGCTGCAGAGAGACCGGTACCTAAAGCCGCGCCCTGATGTCCCATTTGAAACTGAGCAATAAACAGCCAGTCTAGAAAAACATTAATAAAACATCCAATGATCATTGTTGCAGAAGCCCAGAGCGGCTGGCCGGCAACACGGAGAAAATACGACAGACAGAGAGCTCCCAGCTGAAAAACGGTGAAACAGAGAAGTATTTCCAGATACTCCGCCACTACAGGTGCCAGTGCACTATCCGTGGTGAGGAGGAAAACAAGCTGATCCATAAAAACCTTCCCAAGTATGGTCAGGACCAGTGAGAGAAGAGAAATAAAAACAATAGACTGTGAAAAACTGCTGTTGGCTGCCTTGAGGTTCCCTGACCCAATAAATTTTCCGCAGCGGATGGCCCCACCTACAGAGAACATGAGCGCCAGGCCAAACAAGAGACCACTCGCCGGTATGGTAAGATTTACGGAAGTGAGGGAGGTCATACCTGCATAGTTTCCCAAAAAAAATCCATCCACAACAACCGCGCAGGACATCGCTAGCAAGCCAATGACAGAAGGGACAGTATAAAAGAAAAAAACAGGAAATATTTTTCCGGTTACGGGGTTAATATCAGTATTCATTGGTCACCTGAAAAATTTGACTTGATAAAGCGTACTCGAAATACATCCGGCGCTTATTTGTCTTTTTTGCGCCTATTCTGAATGAGTGGTCTTGCGGGTGTGTTCAGATACTGCTGAAAAAGTCAAAGCAGGAGGCAGTATGGTGGACACTTGGGTCTCACCACAGAATTGTGAAATGGGTTCCCTGCAGAAAATACAGGAAATCGCCAGAACTGTTTTGCCGGAAAAGCTAACGCGGGGAAAAGCCGTTCAGGAACGAAGTAAGTACAAGTCCTGGAGCATCGTTTGGCGCAATGTCACCCTTCAGAACGGTTTCCCACGCTGTGTATATCAGGTTATCTAAAACCGCAGCGACCCAAGCGAGAGGGATTTCGGAAGAGACAACGTTTTCAGCCCGTAATCTTTTAGAAAGTTCCCGTAATCGCATTAATTGATTTTTATATAAATCATCAATACCTGAATCTTCCGCGTATATCTGGTTGGAATTTAAAAAATGAAAACTGGCGCCAAGGGGAACGAGAACTTTTATGAATTCTTCAAGAGTATCTCCGGCATTGAGGTTTTTCTCGATAATCGGCTTTATTGCAGTTTCAAGTTTAGTGTCAGCCTCCACTATAAGCTCGCTGACAAGCTGTTTTCTCGACTTGAAATAGCGAAAAATAGTAGCCCTGCCGACTTCCGCCACCTCTGCAATCTCGCTCAAGGAGGCTTTAGGATTTTTGGCAAGAACATGCATTGCTAGATTCAGGACCTTCTCTCTTGTCCGTGTTTGCCGACTATTGCTCTTGTTGACACTTGCCTGATCGAACAGTTCCATATCTCATCTCATCTCATCTCATCTCAATGTTTTACTTAAGCAGTCGTTAGAAAACAGACAGTATTAGCTCAAGTGAGACACTAGAGTATCATTAGAGACTGAAAAAATCAATACATTGTTTTTTAACGAAGTATCCTTATCAAAAGTAAATGGTAAAGCAGAGAGGTTTAAACAGGATTGTTCAACAAGGTTGCTGAAGGCGGCAATGGAAAAAAGTGAAGAAAACGATCCCGGATGGTCTGTCCGTAGGCGAACATTGTGGAAATTTGTACCTCCATTTAGCTTCGTTTAACATAATGAAATTATATACAATTGAATAAATTGACACAATGTTCAGAAGAAATTCGGGCTATAGTGGCAGGCTCAGTATGGGAGGTAGTAGGTGCTTGACGTATATCGTGGGTATTGAGCGCCTCTGAAAAGCGGTGAAATATGAAGATATCTACTTTTATGCATATGACGCAGTCAAGGAGGCTGAAAATTCAATCAGCGAATATCTGGATTGGCAACAACTACTCCTGGCCAGGCTCAAGGTTAAGTAAAAGGTAACTGTTGAGCAATACAGCCGGGGGCCCGGTTGTACTGCTCAATATAGTGTAGAACTATGGGGTGGTGAGTTGGCGCTCCGGTTGAGTCGTCAGGATACGTTCGGTAAGATATTTGAGAAATATGCCGTACAGCGGCAGGAGCAATACCATGCTGACAATGAGTTTGAAGCAGTAATCACCGGTTCCAATCTCTATCCAGTGGGTTGCCATGAACGGGTCGGAACTTGCCCAAAAAGCAAATGAGTAAAAAATGAGTGTATCGAGCAGGTTACCGAAAATGGTTGAGGCACCGGGTGCGAGCCACCATTGCACATGTTGCCTGAGGCGAGAGAAAATTTTGACGTCCGCCAATTGGCCAAGGGTGTAGGCGGCAAAACTGGCAAAGGCTATGCGGAGGACAAAGGTGTTGAGCGTGTACAGATTTGCAACGCCCTGAAAGACCGCCTCAAAAAAAAGCACGGAAATGAGGTAGGAAAGGATGAGTGCCGGGAGCATGGCACGGAAAATAATCTTTCGCGCCTCGGCAGCTCCAAAAATACGGACCGTAAGATCAGTGGCCAAGTAGACAAAAGGGAAGCTGAATGTGCCCCAGGTGGTATGGAAGCCGAAAACCTGGATCGGCAGCTGAACCAGATAGTTACTTGCCGCAATGATGAGGATATGAAAGGTGGCCAGGATAAAGACGGCACGTTGTATCTGCGATTGGGTGAGGGTGAGCATGTTCTTCCTTTTTGGTTGTCGGGGTGAGGGAACCCGAGGTGAGTATAAAAGCTGATGTATCAGCGGGCATTGTAGCGAAAATGATTTATACCCGATTTTTTAATGAAGGCAAGCGGAAATCGTAAAAATAGTTATGCCGGTAGGCGCTGTGCATTATATTTTCAAGATCGATTTGGAAAGAGGTGGCGGAAGGTATGCAAGCGGCTTATTTTTTGCTTTGTGCGCTTTGTACCGAGGAGCAGGTGTAATGCTGAGAGACGTAATCTTCAAAGCTGTGTGTCACGCTGTGGCGTATAGTACATAAACTGCATGTCATGCCCTGTTCTTTTTGTTTGCACTTTGTCTTGCTTGGTTTTATCTCGCTGAAATATATAGTTTTTTTGGATGTTTACCGCTTGCCGGTTAGCCGGGGAGGTACATTGAGCCATGAAATATGTCGTTAACAGGCAACTTAGCCCAGGGTGCGCCATTGTCACTCTTAATCTTGATGGGTTTGGTAAGGTGCAGGTTGGAAATCTTGCCATGGACAATCCTGAGCTCGTAAAAGCATATAAAGAGGCCCTGCAAGGCTATCTCGGTCTGTCCCAGGGCTATTGTCAGTATTATGCTGCAGAGAGGTTAGTTCGGCGATTTGGAGGAAATATCGAGAAAATGGAAATCGGCGAAAATGTGGGAGCCACTATGTAGTGACGGCCTTCCATCGCACGTATACAGAAAATGAGATCAAAGCTGACGGGCCACTTGCAAACATACAAGCTGTTTCTTTGGGAAAAGGTTTGTATGCAAGAGGAAATTATTCAAGATAGCCTCACAAAGCGTTTAGTCTCGTTTTCTGCTTACAGCCGCAACGCCAGCACCGAAAAGGAGCAGAGTTCTTGGTTCCGGTACAGGGGTGCCGGAGACTACAACATTGTCGATATATGCAAGCCTTGCTGAAAGCAGTGCAAATTTTTAATCTGAAATTACTGTTTTTGGTTACTAGCCCGAAGGGGGAATTTTTTGATTGAAAACGAAAAACTGACTGTTAATCGTGCAGTTATTCATTAAGCAATAATATCAGTTAGTTGAGTTTAAAATCAAAAAGTTCATGAGAAATTCGGGCTAATACCCAACGCGTCAAGGTGGACATGATCATAGCGAATACCTCTCTGTAGCATCTCCCAGAGCCCATGAAGCATTTCATTGTGAGTGATCACAATAAATAATGGAAAATAAAAAAAGGCTGCAATCCGAAGAAGATTGCAGCCTTATATGTAAATGGTGGCGATGCAGGGACTTGAACCCCGGACACCACGGATATGAGCCGTGCGCTCTAACCAGCTGAGCTACATCGCCAAAGTGTTCTATGTGAACGGTCGCTTTGGACCGGGACAATATTCAAAATTTCTCTTCATTTGTCAATAAGAAAGAACAGGAAAAGATCATTTTTTATTCTTTTCAGTCTTTGCTACAAATAAAAGCGTTTTATTCTCCAGTGTAAGACTGAAGAATAAAACGCTTTGGTACTTCTACAAACCTTGTGGGGAAGGGCTTACATCATGCCGCCCATGCCACCCATGCCGCCCATGCCACCAGGAGGCATTCCGCCCATGGCGCCGGCATCGTCGGAAGGTTCTTCAGCAATCATGCATTCGGTGGTGAGAAGCAGACCGGACACAGAAGCAGCGTTCTGCAGTGCAGAACGGGTTACCTTGGCAGGGTCAATTACACCTGCTGCAATCAGGTCTTCGTACTCTTCGCTGGCAGCGTTGAATCCGTTAGCACCTTCGAGGTTTTTCACGTGCTCAACAATCACAGACTCTTCGCGGCCGGCATTGGCAGCGATCTGGCGTACAGGCTCTTCCAGGGCACGGCGAATGATGTTTTTACCCAGGCTTTGCTCACCCGGCAGTTCAAGCTTATCAAGCACTTTGAGGCAGCGGAGGTAAGCTACGCCACCACCAGGAACAACTCCTTCCTCTACGGCAGCGCGGGTAGCGTTGAGTGCATCTTCAACGCGGGCTTTTTTCTCTTTCATTTCAACTTCTGTAGCAGCACCAACGTTGATTACTGCAACACCGCCGATAAGTTTTGCAAGGCGTTCCTGCAGCTTTTCACGGTCGTAGTCAGAAGTTGAGTCTTCTGCCTGGGTGCGAATCTGCTTTACACGTGCAGCAAGCTGCTCTTTGTCGCCGGCACCGTCAACGATGGTGGTGTTGTCTTTGTCGACAACAATGCGCTTGGCAGTACCAAGATCGTTTACAGTGATGTTTTCCAGCTTGATGCCAAGGTCTTCGGTGATAACCTGACCGCCGGTGAGGATGGCAATATCTTCAAGCATTGCTTTGCGGCGATCACCAAAACCAGGAGCTTTCACAGCAGCGATGTTCAGGGTGCCGCGCAGTTTGTTGACAACCAGAGTAGCAAGTGCTTCACCATCTACATCTTCAGCGATAATAAACAGTGGCTTGCCCATTTTCGCTACAGATTCCAGGATAGGCAGAAGGTCTTTCATGTTAGAGATCTTTTTCTCGTTGATGAGAATCAGAGGATCTTCCATGTTGACTTCCATTCGATCAGGATCGGTTACAAAGTAAGGAGAAAGGTAACCGCGATCAAACTGCATACCTTCAACAACGTCCAAAGAGGTTTCCATGGACTTTGCTTCTTCAACAGTGATAACGCCTTCTTTACCAACCTTGTCCATTGCTTCTGCAATGATGTTACCGATGGTGTTGTCGTTGTTAGCGGAAATGGTTCCAACCTGAGCGATTTCTTTTTGCTCTTTGGTTGGGTTGGCGATGGAGCGGAGTTCTGCAACCACTGCTTCAACGCTGGCATCAATACCACGCTTGATTTCCATCGGATTGGATCCGGCAGCTACCAGCTTAGCACCTTCTTTGTAGATGGCCTGAGCAAGAACGGTGGCAGTGGTGGTACCATCACCTGCTACATCAGAGGTCTTGGAAGCAACTTCCTTAACCATCTGGGCGCCCATGTTCTCAAACTTGTCAGCTACTTCGATTTCTTTGGCAACGGTAACACCGTCTTTGGTGATAACTGGAGCGCCAAATGATTTCTCGATCAGTACATTTCTGCCTTTAGGACCAAGGGTAACTTTTACTGCATCTGCAAGGGTGTTAACGCCGGCAAGCATCTTTTCGCGAGCTTTAGCACCGTACTTTATTTCTTTTGCGGACATCTTATATATCTCCTAGGGTTACAATAATAACTGTGAGTTGTTTAGGCTTCTATTACGCCAAGAATGTCATCTTCGCGCATGATAAGGAAGTCTTCTCCATCAAGCTTGACATCGGTGCCACCGTATTTTGAAAAAAGCACACGATTGCCAACCGCAACATCCATGGCAACACGCTCACCAGCATCATTAAGTTTGCCAGGACCGATAGCTACGATTTCGCCTTCAGCAGGCTTTTCTTTAGCAGAGTCTGGAATGATGATACCACCTGCGGTTTTTTCCTCTTCTTCCAGTCTTTTGACCAGAATGCGGTCATTCAATGGACGAATCTTCATTAATACTCCTCCTGTTACTAAGTTATTTTGTATTGTAAAATGTAAGCTTAAAAATGCGTCATACCTAACGACACATCTTGCGCTGTTATGTGTATAGGACTAAAACGGAGCTCCTGATTTCAAACTGCGCCATACATTAGTGATGGTTTTTGAAAAATCAAGGGGATAAGGGCGGAAAAAAATATCCGCCCAACATGTTGAAATTATGGGTAAAGGCAGGTGGCGTGTGGTTGGTCTTGTTTTTTTTTAGCTTACCGGGACTACCCATCCGTGGTTGTCTTCCTGCTCACCAAACTGGATGGCTTGCAACTCGTTGTACAGCTTTTGTGCCACAGGACCGGTGTTGCCACCGTTAATTGTAAACTCTTTTTCCCGATAACAAAATTCTCCCACTGGAGCAATGACGGCTGCTGTCCCGGTACCGAAACTTTCCTGAAGCGATCCATCTTCACAGGCTTTGACGATTTCGTCGATGGAAATCCGTCTTTCCTCCACTTGCATTCCCCAGTCTTCAGCCAGCTGAAGCACTGAATCGCGCGTTATTCCAGGAAGAATCGAACCTTTGAGTGGTGGAGTGATGAGCACATTGTCAATCACGAAAAAAATATTGGAAGTGCCGACTTCTTCAATGTATTTTCGTTGTTTGGCATCAAGCCACAGAACCTGAGTGTACCCTTTCTTTTGTGCTCCTATTTGCGCTTTGAGGCTGGCCGCATAGTTTCCGGCTGTTTTGGCATCACCCACACCTCCCGGTACTGCCCGGATATATTCGTCTTCGATGTAGATTTTGGTGGGATTAAAGCCTTCTGAATAATAAGCACCAACTGGGCAGTTAATGATGAAAAATTGGTATTCTTCAGCCGCGCGCAGGCCAAGCATTGGCTCGGTTGCAATCATGGTGGGGCGAATATAGAGGGTTGCTCCCTTTGCGTGAGGGACCCATTCTTTGTCAAGATAGATAAGAGCACGGAGCGCTTGGAGTACTCTTTCGGCGGGGAAGCGTGGCATGCACATCCTTATGGCGGACTTGTTCATTCGTGCGAAATTATCCTGGGGCCGAAAGAGTAAGATTCGGTTATCTTTGGTACGGTATGCCTTGAGTCCTTCAAAGATGGCCTGCCCATAATGCAGAACCATGGCCGCCGGATCCAGTTGGAGTTGCTGGAAAGGGTGTATCTTTGCTTCGTGCCAACCCTGTTGTCTGTTCCAATGCATGGAAAACATATGGTCGGTAAAGAAATTGCCAAACCCCAGGTTGTTTTGATCCGGTTTGGTTTTTAATTGATCTTCGGGTACTTTTTGTACCGCTATTTCAATATCATTGTTTATCATTGTGTCCTCTTCTAAATTACCATTCGTATCCGGTTTCGTAGAGTGTACGATGAGATAACCTAGCATTAATTTGAGCCATGCTTTATGGTCTTTCCTTATGGTACGTAAGAAATCGAATAAAAAAAATGTTGTTGTAGAAAAGCCTGGTGCCCCCGATATCGGGCAGGAGCACAGAGTGCTAACTCCTGTTCAAGCCAAATTTTTTACTGTAATTTTTCTGCTGTCTACTCTTATGCTCGGCTGGGTTCTCTGGCCGTTTGGTCAGTTTTTAATCCTTGCATTTTTGTTGGCCGGTATCTTTCGGCCAATCTATACTTGGCTCAGCAGGTGGGTGTCATCATGGATGGCCTCCTGCATGACATGTGGGCTTATAACGCTGATCGTTTTTATTCCGCTCACATTCTGCGTTGGTGCACTTTCCTCGGAAGCGTTGAACCTGTATCACCTCGGCAAGGACAGTAATGTACTGCTCAAACTGCCGCAAGTCATCCAAAATAATACATGGGTGCAGCAGGTTCAAGAGATCCTTGTCGGCTATGGTGTCAACTTCGAACCGCCTGACATTACGGAGCTTGTCTCTAATGTCAGTAAAACCGTGGGCATGTTTATTTACAATAAGGCGTCTGCATGGGCTGCCAATGTGATGAGTTTTGCCTGGCAGTTTTGCATTTTGATTTTGGTTGTCTTTTTCCTGTTGATTGAAATGGATAAGCTGATTGCTTTCCTGACCAAACTCTCACCGCTGCCTGATGATCAGAACAGATTGTTGATGCACAAATTTATGGAGATAGCAGGAGTCATTCTGGTGGGGAATGGATTAAGCGGACTGTTTCAGGGTACTCTGGGAGGAATTTTCTTTTCTCTGCTTGGGTTAAAATCACCTGTCCTGTGGGGGGCGGTGATGGCAGTGGTTGCCTTTTTGCCTATTTTCGGCATCGGGCTTGTGTTGGTGCCGACAGCCGTCATTTTACTGCTCAATGGGTTAACGGCCAAAGCCCTGATTACTCTCTTGTTTTATGTGGTGCTGTCTTTTTCTGTAGAATATGTGGTAAAACCGAAATTTGTCGGCAGTCAGGTGAAAATGCATACCTTGCTTGTCTTTTTGGCGATCATCGGCGGGATGAGTTTGTTTGGTGTACTTGGAATTATTTATGGGCCGCTGATTGTGACCGCTTTTCTGACTCTTTCTGATATGTATTTAAACGAATATAGCGTGGTGCTGGATAATGGGACCACAACAACTCAGGGCAGACATGAAGGCGCGAGTGTCCCGCCAGCTTCAGGCCCTATAAGTGAGGAGCACTCTGTTGCGACTTGCAACGAGGGGAATAGCTCCATGAAGGACCATTCGACCTGATCGCATCTTTGCCTATTGGACGTGAAATGATGAGCACGGCTGTTTCTGCCGGAGTTGTTTGTTGGTCGGTCCTTCTGAAAACCTCAGCCTGATACCTTCCAGGTTGACTGTTTCTTCCAGAAATTGCCGTTTTTTTGTTTCGCCGGTATAGAGGACGGTTGTGAGTGGTTTTATTTCGTGTTGGTCAACATTTTCCTGAAGGATATGGATAAGCTTGTAAATTTTATACAGTGAATAGTTCTCAAGCAGTCGAGTTGATCGTAAATCAATAACAAGACACTGGCAGGAAGGGTCCGCCAGTTCTGCTTTTCCGGTACGGAAAAGAGCATCAGCCTGATCGTGATCGATTTCTTGGGCTGCTCGTATCTCGACTGTTCCGTTATCCGATCTTCGTATTTCTATATTTTTCATATCATCTGCTCTGTGTATGAAAGGTTACCTTTAAGCAATAACATTAATTAATTGAGTTTAAAGTCAAAAAGGTCATGAGAAATTTGGGTTGTAATCCTTCTTCTGTCTTACTTGCAATGTAAAACAAAATGTCGGCGGAGGACAGTAAACTTCCGGTAAGTCTTTTTGTAACCACTCTGCTAATACCTGAAAATTGTCAATCTCCCCCGTACCGTAGCTGTTCAGCAGTGCTCCAAATGTTCACACGCATGCCGATTAACAGATAACAGACAAGCCCCGACTTCGATACATAAGTATGTTGGACAGGCGCAGGTGGTGAAGAGTTGGGTGCCGGTATAGTGCCCTTTTTTGTGAAATAGAGTCCGCTAAGATCGCTTTGGAGTAATTCCTGGGTGGAGTCTGCATTGCTCTCTGGAAGAGAATTTTTTTGACGATGTGCAACTATAGGTTGCTTATATTGTTGTTTTGTGGTTGTACTGGACATGTTTTTCGGTTATTGGTACTACCAATAACATTGGCTTTTGTTTGATTTTATTTGGACCCGCACCAGTTAATGCATACAATGAAAGGGAATATTTGGCCCTTGCTTGTATTGTTCATCCGTTCAGACGGCGCGAGGTTCAAATTTTTGGTTATGAATAGGTAAGCGAAGACTCCGGGTAAGCGAAGACTCCGGGTAAGCGAAGACTCCGGGTAAGCGAAGACTCCGGGTAAGCGTGGAAAACCGTCGCTGTCTATATTCATTGCCGAAAGAGTGGTGAAAATGATGGTCGTTGGACTGACCTTTGTAAAAGAAAATCTGATTACCCATGAAACTCAGCCAATTATCTACCGAAACAGACAGGGGACTGATTTTATTTCTCTTTTTAACCCGGGAGACAGATTAATTTTCATAAAAAACCATGAAAAAAAGATAGCGTAGACTTCGATCAGTCCCCTACCTCAGTACTGAGAAATTTAGGTAAGCGAAGACTCCGATCTGTCTCCCGGGCCCAAAAAAAATTGGCTGAGTTTTGTACGTAATCAGAAAAGAAAAAGGAATTGTGTGCAATCGGATACATTATCACCGTGTTGATAAGGGAACCGGGAGCATCGCTTAGAAATCGAAGGTACCCGGATTTCTCATCAGTTCAGGCGGTACCAGGTTCAAAGTTTTTGGAAGTGAATCATAGTTGACTATCGGAGTCTACGCTTACCTTTTACTGCCAAAATACTGAAGAAGATGGTACCGGATGGACTGACCTTTGGTGAGCATTTTGTTAATTTTATACCTGATTAATTTTAATAGTATCAAATTAAAATTATCGATCTTTCCGAAAATGAGCAAAATGCTCATGAGAAATTCGGGCTTACGTAAGACACGTTACCAAGAGGCTACAAATGTCGAATAATCTATACATCACAGCTGCTGAAGAGAGAAGCGGCAAATCAGCCATCGTACTTGGCGTCATGCAGATCATTCTTAAACAGGTCGGTCGTGTTGCTTTCTTCAGACCTATTATCAATGATCTTGGGTTTGGACGCAATGACCATGACCTGGACTTGGTTCTGAAATATTTCAAGCTGGATATTCCCTATGAAGACAGCTATGCCTTCACTATAACCCAGGCCAGACAGTTGATTACGTCAGGTCAGGAGGATATTCTGTTTGAGAAGATTCTCATGAAATATAAAGAACTGGAGAAAAAATACGATTTTGTCCTCTGCGAAGGGACTGATTTTCGAGGTAAGGACGCCAACTTTGAGTTTGACCTGAATGCAGATATTGCCGTCAATCTAGGTGCCTCCGTACTTGCCGTTGCCTCTGGGAGAAATAAAAGTACCGACGATATATGTGCCTATACAGCCATTACAATCGACACGCTTGAAGAGAAAGGTGTTGAACTGGCAGGGTGCATCATTAATCGTGCTCCAGAAGGGTTTCTTGAAGAAACTGCCGGTAATATCAAGTGTATGGCTCAGTTTAACCGCTCTATTCCCCTCTATGTTATTCCTGAACACAAATCGCTTGGCAACCCGTCTGTTGAGGATGTGAAACGGTGGTTGGGGGCCGAGGTACTCTACGGTGAATCCAGTTTGCTGACTTTGGTCGACAATTACCTGGTGGCGGCAATGCAGATCGGTAATTTCCTTGATTACCTGAAGCCGGGGAGCTTGGTCATTACGCCCGGCGATCGTTCCGATATCATCATCGCCAGTTTAGCTTCCCGAATATCCAGCGCTTATCCGAACATTGCCGGCATTGTCATCACCGGTGGTATTGATCTGCGGCCCAGTGTACAGAAATTAATAGAAGGATGGACGGGGATTCCCGTTCCGGTCTTGTTTGTTGAAGCGCATACCTACGATACGGTGCAAAGTGTAAATGAGTTGTATGGGCGGATAGAGGCAAGCGATGATAAGCGAATCGCAACAGCCATGGGCTGGTTTAACAAGCATGTAGATATTCGGGAATTGGGCGAGCGGGTTGTTTCCCGGACTTCTACTCGTATTACGCCACGTATGTTTGAGTATTCGCTTGTAGAGAAGGCGTCGAATCCGCGGCAGCATATTGTACTGCCTGAAGGGCATGGCGAGCGTGTACTTCAAGCTGCTGATATTATACTTCGGCGAGGTATTGCAGATTTGACCCTGCTGGGGCGTGAAAATGAATTGAGCATTAAGGCCGCCAGCCTGGGAATCAATATTGAGGGGGCAAGAATTATTGACCCGGTTGGATCAGAATATTTCGATGAATTTGTTGAAACCTATTTTGACGCCCGCAAACACAAGGGAATCGTCCTTGATGTGGCGCGCGACCGTATGTCTGATCCCACCTATTTCGGAACCATGATGGTACATAAGGGGCTGGCCGACGGCATGGTGTCGGGGTCGATCACAACAACGGCGCAAACCATCAGGCCTGCCTTTGAGTTTGTTAAGACCAAGCCCGGCGTTTCAGTGGTTTCCTCGATTTTTATTATGTGTTTTCAAAGCAAGGTCCTAGCATTTGGAGACTGTGCCGTCGTACCGAATCCCAATGCGCGTGAACTGGCGGAAATTGCCATTTCCTCTGCGGAAACCGCCAAGATTTTTAATATTGAACCACGGGTGGCGCTTTTGAGTTATTCAACCGGTGGCTCTGGAAGCGGGCAGGATGTTGAGAAGGTTGTCGAGGCTACTGCCATTGCCAAGCAACTCATGAAAGAGCGTGGACTCGATTATCCGTTAGAAGGGCCGTTGCAGTATGATGCTGCTTTTGACCTTGGAGTCGCCAAGCTAAAATCGCCGGATTCTGTTGTTGCCGGAAGGGCCACGGTTTTTATTTTTCCAGATCTTAATACCGGAAACAATACCTATAAAGCTGTGCAGCGTGCAGCCAATGCGGTTGCCATGGGGCCTGTTCTCCAAGGGTTGAACAAACCAGTTAATGATCTGTCGCGTGGTTGTTCGGCCCATGATATTGTTGATACTGTTGCTCTTACTGCTATTCAGGCTCAGGAGGCAGCAAAATCTTAATGTTCTGAAACCGGACGGGCTTTTTGCATGTTCGTTGGTTATCACGATATTTATTTGTTGGAGTAGAAATGAAAATACTTGTAATTAATTCAGGAAGTTCTTCGATCAAGTACCAGGTACTTGATATGGAATCAGAAAGCGTGCTGGCTTCCGGGCTTGTTGAGCGGATTGGGGAGCCGGTGGGCAATCTGGTGACCAAGTTTCATCCGGATACAGACCAGGAAAATAAGGTGACCCGCGAGCAGCGTATTGCAGACCATAAGCAAGGTATGCTTGCCGCAATTTCCCTGTTAACCGATAGTGAGGTCGGCGTTATTGAAGATGCCTCTGAAATCGGCGCTGTTGGGCACCGCGTGGTACATGGGGGGGAAGATTTTCATGAGCCCACGGTTATTACTCCCGAAGTGCTGGAGGCAATTACAGCCAATATCCCACTTGCACCACTTCATAATCCGGCCAATCTGGATGGTATTACGGTTGCCATGGATATTTTTGCTGATGTTAAGCAGGTCGCTGTTTTTGATACAGCTTTTCATCAAACCATGCCGGAGCGTGCCTATATGTATGCTCTACCCTATGCATACTATGCAGAAGACCGCATTCGCCGCTACGGATTCCATGGTACGTCCCATAAATTTATTGCCGCAGAGACAGCCAAGTTACTGCGTAAACCGTTGGCTGAATGTAATCTGATAACAGTCCACCTTGGCAACGGTTGTTCGATGACAGCCATTGAAAATGGACAGAGTGTAGATACTTCTCTTGGAATGACTCCTCTGGAAGGGTTGGTCATGGGAACCAGGTCAGGTGATGTCGATCCTGCCATTCATACCTTTCTTCACCGGAACAAAGGGATGGATATAGAGGAAATTGATGCTGTACTCAACAAAGAGTCAGGCCTCAAAGGGCTGTGCGGTATGAATGACATGCGTGACATCCATGATGCCATTGCAGAGGGCAATAAGCAGGCAAAAATAGCCCTGGATGTGCAGACCTATCGGAACAAAAAATATATAGGTGCGTATATGGCAGTGCTTGGCAGGGTAGATGCCATTGTTTTTACCGCCGGTATCGGTGAAAATGATCCTAAGGTACGTGAATTGTCACTGCAGGGAATGGAGGTCTTCGGGATTCAGTTGGATCTGGAAGCCAATGCCCAGCGTGTTAAGCAGCCGACCTGTATCAGCAGCAAAGAGAGTACTATTCCTGTTTTTGTGATTCCTACCAATGAGGAATTGGCCATTGCCAGAGAAACGTTGCAGGTCGTACAGGGGTAATTAATCGAATTTTTTCCTACGCAGTAACACAAGATTCGCGGGGAGCTCAAGTTAGAAAATTCTGAACAGCTTCCAGGGCAGCAGCATGGGTACTTGCTTGCAATATGCAATATAGGGCTGTCCCAATTCCTTTTTTAATCGCCTTTCTTCCAGTATGGTCCCAATTATGAAATAGCCGGTAAGGAGCATCCTTACCGGCAGGGATACCGTTGTCAGCGTACTTGTTACCCATACTAATGCAATCCCGCCACTGTACCAGGGGTGGCGAACATATCGTAAAATGCCGCTGTGGTGAAATTCAATTGCCCTCTGCGCTCTCCCGTCACGAAAATCTTTCCATTGTCGTAACCCAAGGAAAAAAGGCATGTCATAGGCCTGACTTCCCAAATAAAACATCAGTGCTGCATAGCAGAGCAGGAGTATTTGCAAGATTCTCCAGGCTCCGGAAAAGGCAAAGAGTACGGTTTGTTCTTGGGCAAGGGTGTAACCAACGACCGGTGCCAGGGTTATGAGGGAAAACAGGATGTAGCACAGCCGGTAGGTTCCTGGCGAAAGTTTGCTACTCCATGTATGAGTCTGTTGATTTACTAGGGTTTTCGTTCAAGGTCAAGGCATGCTGAAAAAATAACCACAGGCATATAGTTGATATTCCGAGGATTATTTTTTCAGCATAACAAAGAGATTGGGCGAAAAGACAGTAAATCAACGGGCTCATGTATACAGCTTGTTTTGCACCGTTTGATGGATGAGCAGGCTATGCAGCAGGCACCAGAAGGCCCAGAGGAGAATTGTGATAAGCATGCCCTTGCCGTCCCTGGTACGCGTGTGTAGAGGTTGTTCCGGTGGTGCAATGTTCTGCACCACCGGAGAACCGTTTATTGGTTACGAAATTCGCGTAACATATTGGGATGGTGCATCTCGTCTTCCATCTCCACCGTGTGACAGACTGCACAGTTGAAATTTGAACCAATGGGCAAGGTATTGCCTTGGTACTGTAATGGTTGGATAGTATGCACCTGCTCACCATATCCGTTGGCTGCAGGGTATATTCCATGGGGGCTGGAGTGACAGGCCGCACAAAACAGTGAGCCGCTTTCATCGGTCCTGTTGCTGTATAGCTCTTCTGCTGATGCTGTCCACTGATTAAAGGTTGAATCACTTTCCGGTGCTTCAAATTCCAGGTGGCAGTTGAGGCAGTCCGGTTGGTTTACCCACGGTTGGCGAGCTGTAATCTCGTCGGGCGGTGTTACCACGTAGGGCTGCAAGTACTGCGCAAGCGCAGAGGCCTTGGGTTGGCCCTTGTCTGCTTCGCCTTTGAGGAGGCTCATGGCATGTTCTTCAATAGATCCGTGACAACTGGTACAATCAAGGCCTATTTCATTATGTATGCCCCGCAGAGACTGGGTCGCTCCGGTAGGAGATGAAGGGTGGCAAAGGCTGCAGGACTCTGCACCCTGACCCTTGAGAAAAGCTGAGTGAAAGCCGTGCATGGAAGCAGAAAGGTTAAGGGGTGCGGAGCTTCCATCTGTTTCGGTTGCCTGGCCACTGTGACAGCTTTGGCACCGTTGTGGTTTACCCGCTTCGGCCTGCGCCAGCAACTGGGTGCCGCTCATCCTATCGTGTACGGCAAGAATATTGCGGGCAGTCGTCTGGGTAAAGCCGGCTTTATTCTCAACCCGCCATTGGCCTCCGTGGCATTGATAACATCCCATCTCGGTTGACACCGGTGCAGCGACCTTGGTGGTGGCCAGCAGGGTGCCGTCGGCAGATTTCGCTTCTATGGTAACAATGGGGTAAGGATCGTAGCCATCTTTGGTATAGGGAACAACCGGAATCTGGTCGGCCAGGAAGAAACCGTCTTCCTGGGTCATGGTACCCTGCATTTTGGAACCGCTCAGGCCTGTGTTGGGTTCAAGCTTGTTGCCGAAAAGGATGGCGGAGCTGTCCCAGAAATGTACATGATCTGCAGGCGTTGAAAAGGCTGACTCCACGCGATAGTTGAGCACCACCTCATCGGTAACGACTTCCGGGGTCTCGCCACGCAGGATCAGTTGGGCATAAACATTGTTGCCGGGTGCCTGCAGGGACCAGTGTTCATAGGTGTCACTGATGGTATGCATGCCCAATGTATTCCATGCAAGCAGCACATGGGTAGATTCGTCACTGTTAAACGTCGGCACAGCTATTCTTTTTTTGCTGACCGGAACGGTCGTTTCCGGGTCCAGTCTCCCGTTCAGTCCATAAGCTATATAATAAGCCAGAGCGTATCGTTCTTCATCTGTGCCTGCATAGGGTGGCATGTATGGATGAAAAATGTCCATACCGCTGATCATCGCGTCTAGGCCGGAAGGAGTAAATCCGGCAGTCAATTTTTCAATACCATGCATTGGGCCGCCTACGGCATGGCAGGAGAGACAGAGAACGTTGTAGAGCTCTCGTCCTGTTTCCAGTCGATTATCATCGGTAATGGATTTGTTCTTAATCCATTTGGCATTGGCAAGGAGGCCCTGCTGGTTGATTTGCTCCATGTCATTGGTGAAAATCGAATTGGAGTACATATGGTCGTAAATAATATAGGGCTTGCGACCGCCTTCACGCATGAATTCAAAACATCCCATATACAGCAGACCAATGATGAGCATCGTCAACGCGATAGGCCTGGTCACTGCCCTCGGCATACGGATGGCAAGCAGGAGGCCACCCAGTACCAGGAGAGGAGATATCCAGATAAACCCGCTGATATAGGGGGTCATGGCGGGCATTCGTTCAAACAGCATTTCCTGGATATCTGCAGGCAAGGCTGCCTTGTACCAATAGGCGGAAAAGATGAACAAGACAAAAGGAATAAGCAGCCATAAGGCTGCAAAACGGGTCATGGAAACACGGAGCGTTTCCTTTTTTATCCAGGTTGCAGTGACAAAGCCGAACAGCCCGGCGATGAGCAGCGCAAAAAAGGTCCTGAATGCCAGTGCCGGCCAGAATGTGGGGTTGAAAAAACCTGACCAGAAATTCTGATTTTCGATCCAGCTGCCCGGAGTGAGCATAAAGTCAATGATGCCGTTAATGATAAAAAGCGACATCCATGCTGCACCAAAATAAATCCAGCCAATGATAAGGTGATACTTCCGCTGCATTTTGCCGAAGCTGTAATAGTAAATAAACAGGGCAACTATTTCGATGACAAAGAAGACCCATTCTGCTGCCCAGCCAAAAACAAAGGTATGGATCAGCACTGATGTCGCGGCCGGATTGAGCAGGGCAATGGTAAACCAGATACCGACTCCGGTAATACCGCCGGCAACCATCGTTACCAGCAGGAAAAATTGAGCATGTTTGCGGACGTATTCAAGGATGGCGTTGTCTTCATCCCTGTACGCCTTCATCTCTGTAAGGACAAGGAACAGACCGCCTCCCACGGCAAAGTGGGAGATATATACATGGAAGACAGCTATGGCTGCTATCAGGAACCCGCCACCGAAAAAATCAAGTTGCCAGACAGGGTAGTTCACGACTGCACCTCCTGGTTGTCGGTATTTTGAAAGGTAATTTTCAGCATCCAGCCGATAAGAGCCATTCCGCCGATAAAAAAGAGGAGAAAAACCAGCAGAGGAGAGTAGGATGCCTGCACTGTTAGCTCGGACCGGGAAAACCACGGTTGGAGATAAAGGGTTCGGAGCATGTCCCGAGCCAGTATCATCAAGACGATGGCTGTGAGCAAGCTATAGAGAGCCGGCATAACCCTTTCTTTGAGTGCAAGCAGTGCTGCAAACACAGCGGCGATGATACCGCAGATGAGAAAGATCACAAAAAAGACGCCTGCGGCGGTGTGCATCGAAACAAGTCCCCGGGGCAGTGAGCCGAGGAACCATGCACCGATTCCAAAGTTTATAAAAGTCGCATAGGCAAACCATTTACACCCATATTTAATCCATGGTGCCGCCTCCGGATCGCCGGTGTGTTTTTTATAGGTAAAAAAGAGCGCGATACTCATACCGCCAACTGCAATCGCCGAGAGTATAAAATGCAGGTACCTTGGCCATATGGTTGGATCGGCCAGATTAAGGAGTAACCCGCCGGGGCTGTCAAAATAACGCGGCCAAGATTCGGGATGAAGCATGAGCGTCAAATTGTTGCTAAACAAAAAAGCGATGAAAAGCAGCATGATGCAGATCGCTCCGGTGAGCAGGGCTCTGCCCTTTTCCAACTGGAGGTATTTGTACTTATAGATATAAGCAAGATAGTAAGCAGCTATGAGTATGCCGATTATGGAGAGCCAGAAGGTTCCCATCAGGATGGAGCTGGTATAGATAAGGTGCCCATACAGAACCTGGACAAACAGCAGGGGGGCAACGCCGAAATTAACGGCAAAGGCTATGGTAAAGGGAAGTTTTTCGGCAACCGCCTTGGTTGGCGGGGAGCCGGCTCCATCACGGGTGAAGTGGTTTGCTGCTGCAATAAAGACCGTACCCAGCATGATATTCATGAGCAGGATATGCAGAGTAAAGGTGACGAGGAGCAGGATATGGAACCAGCCCCAGTGTACAGGTATGGCATCCGGGGTGGGAATAAGGGTCGTGGGATCCATGGGGCCTCCTTTTGTGAATCCAGACATACATAGGATAAGAAGAGGCTGGAATGCTACAGCAAGGATGAGTAGCAGAGCCTCTCATTTTCCGATTTGCTTTAACGCCGTTGTCGGGCCTAAATACCATTTACAGAAGAACAGTAGCTATGGAATCGACTCCTGTATTTCAATACATTTTTCCGGACAGTAGGCAGCTGCCTCACGTATGGCATCAGTTACTTTCTGGTCCGAATGAATTAACGCTGCTTTGCCTGTTAATTCATTGAGTTCGAATACATCAGGGCACATTTCAATGCAGGTTTTGCAAGCATTGCATAGATAAGTGTCGATAATGATTTCATGCATAGCGTCACCACTTCCCAGGTTGTTTCCTTCCGTATGGCGAACAGATGAACAGCATGTGCTCAGTATAATACGTTATGTTGTCTCGGACAATCAACTGTTTTACTGGTGACCTGATAATGCATCTTTGGTGAAGTTTTTGTCAGGCAGGATCGGGTAGTTACCAGTGAAGCAAGCCAGGCAGAAGTGGTCTTTGCTCAAGCCGGTGGCTTCAACCAGTCCATCCACACTGAGGTAGGAGAGAGAGTCCAGGCCAAGATAATCCCGAATGCCTTCTATAGTGTTGTCGGCAGCAACGAGTTGGTGGTTGGAGGGAAAGTCTATCCCATAGTAACAACCATGGCGGGTTGGTGGACAGCTGACGACCATGTGGACCTCTTTTGCCCCGGCCTGTCTCAGACTTTGGACGCGGCTGCGACCGGTAGTCCCTCTGATGATAGAGTCCTCGACAATGATGACCCTTCTACCTCTGAGAAGGCAGCGGACAGGGTTGAGTTTGACCCGCACTGAAAAGTCGCGCATGGATTGAGTCGGCTGGATAAATGTTCTGCCGACATAGTGGTTTCTGATCATTCCCATCTCCATGGGAATTCCAGAGGCGTTTGAGTAGCCGATGGCAGCGTAGTTGCCTGAGTCGGGAAACGGCATAACAAAGTCTGCATCGATATTTGTTTCTCGAGCCAGGATTTCGCCCATCCGTTTACGGGCTCGGTAAACATTGAATCCAAAGACATCACTGTCCGGCCGCGCAAAATAAACATGTTCAAAGATGCAGAAGCTAGGCTGACACTGTTCCCAAGGAAAGAGAGAGTCTATACCTTCTTTGTTGATGATAAGGACCTCGCCAGGCTCTATCTCGCGGATATATTCAGCTTCTATAAGGTCAAGAGCACAGGTCTCTGAGGCTACTACCCATGCGCCGTTTCCGAGTTTACCCAGGCAAAGCGGTCTGAATCCACGGGGGTCGCGAACGGCGATCATGGTGTCTTGGGTCATCAGCAGCAGCGAGTAAGCTCCCTGGATGTCGGTAAAGGTGTGCTTGATAGCCTCGTTGAGTCCTTGGTCAAGATATCTGGCCATCAGGTGGACAACGATCTCACTGTCCATGGATGTCTGGAAAATAGAGCCCTGTTGTTCCAGTGTTTTGCGGAGCGAGATGGAGTTGGTGAGGTTGCCGTTATGGGCTACGCTTAAAGGGAGCCCTTTATGGTGGACCAAAAATGGTTGAGTGTTGATGACGTTTGATTCCCCGGTCGTGGAATAGCGAACATGGCCGACAGCCATATGGCCGGAAAGTTTTTGCAGGTTTTGTTCGCTGAAAACCTCGGGCACAAGGCCCATGTTTTTATGAATTGTTACCTGCTCGCCATTAGAGGCAACAATGCCGGCGCTTTCCTGGCCGCGGTGTTGCAGAGCGTAAAGGCCGAAATAGGCAAGCTTGGCTGCGTCTTCATGGCCGTATATACCGCAGATGCCGCATTCGTGACGTGGTTTATCTGGATTTTGGCCTTCGGAAAGTTGTGTTTCTATTTTACTCATGACGTGAGGATCTACTGGTGCAGGGAGGCAGGTGGAGCAAAATTGAAAGGCACAAAGAACAATTCCTTGTGCCTCAATAGCAGTGCATGAATGAACATCTGCCTCAAAGCACTATTTACAAACAGATTACAGATTTTTTTTCAAGGTAATATAGAGTATTTTTGTTCAAATAATGCTGATCAGGTAATAAAACGTTCGATTTTATCGATATGAACCATGTTTTTTGTTGAAAGATAGACTGTTTTACCATTCGTTCCAATTTTACGATGCTATTTAGCTTTTTTTGGGCTATGCCTTTTTGTACCTAACGGCTATTTTGAAAAATTGCTAATTGATCCAACTCTTTTGTTGCATCCAAAATTTACTGAATAAACAACCTCATCGACATTGTAATTTTTTCTATAAAACTGACAAATGACCAGACTGACCCAGACAGTACAAGCAGCCGGTTGAGCTGCTAAGCTGGGCCCAGGGGACCTGGGCCGTATATTATGTGGGCTTGACCTGCCCAAGGACGAAAAATTAATTGTTGGTTGCGAAACCAACGAAGATGCCGGGGTGTATCAACTCAACGAGACAACCGCCTTAATCCTGACCCTGGATTTTTTCACCCCCATTGTTGACGATCCTTTCAGCTTTGGCCAGATAGCTGCCGCCAATGCCCTGTCGGATGTGTATGCCATGGGCGGTAAACCGCTTTTGTGCATGAATATCCTTGCCTGTCCTGTCAAGACCATGGCCGACGAGATATTCAGACAGGTTGTTGAGGGCGGCTTGTCTAAGGTCAAGGAGGCTGGTGCACTGTTGGTGGGAGGACATTCCATTGAAGATCAGGAATTAAAATATGGTCTGTCGGTTACCGGTACTGTCCATCCGCAAAATATCTTACTCAACAGCGGCGCCAGGGTCGGCGATCTACTGGTGCTGACCAAACCTCTTGGTACAGGAATTCTTTCGACTGCTATCAAAGGTGGGCTGGGGTCGGCGGCCATTGAAAAGAAAATGGTGGATACCATGGCGATGTTGAATCGGCAGCCCATGGAGTATGTTGGTGGAGACGGAGAGGATAGGGTTAGCGTGCATGCCGCAACCGATATTACAGGTTTTGGTCTGTTCGGTCATGTGCATGAAGTGGCCGAAGCCTCTGGAGTGAACATCAGGATAGACTCGGGAAGCCTGCCGATATTATCTGAGGCGATTGAATTTGCTGATATGGGCATTATTCCCGAAGGTGCGTATACCAATCGCAGTTTTTACAGTAAGTGGGTCTCATCCACCCTTCCTGAAATGGACTCGTTGGAAATGGTGGGATATGATCCCCAGACATCCGGCGGTTTGCTGTTGTCCATGGAGCCGGATGATGCCCATAGGCTGATATCATTGCTGCAGAGTAATGGCTACCCTTTGCCGTGTGCGGTGATCGGTGAGGTTATTGCCGGCGATGTTCCTGGACGGATTTTTTTTACCTGACCCGGACTGATGAGCAATCCGGGCTGAAATTTTATCATATTGTGGTTGCTGTGCTTAAACTGATCAGTAGTCTGGTCAGGTCAACCATATCCTGCAGGTCACAGCATTCGTTTGTTGAGTGAACATTGGTCATGCCGGTGGCAATAATGGCTGTGGGTAATCCATAGCCATTGAATATATTGGCATCACTGCCGCCGCCGGCCTTCTCGTAGGTCAGGTCCAAACCAATACGTTTAGCCGCCTCTTCAACACGGTGGATCGTCTTGCTTTCCCGTTCCAGACGCATGGCGGGAAAATCATTGTGAACCGTGACATCAATGGTCGGGCTACCTTTTGCTTGTCCGGTGGGGTCGTTCCACTCCGCAGCCACAGCTGCACAGGCCTGCTCTATCTCCTGCGTTACTTGGTGCAGTTTGTCTAGCTGGTGGCTGCGCACCTCTCCTTCGATAACCACTTTTTCCGGAACAATATTTGAGGCCGCTCCCCCGGTGATGGTACCAAAGTTGGCGGTGGTCTCTGCATCTATTCTGCCGGTGGGGCACCTTGATAAGGCTGTGGCTGCAACGGTTATTGCATTGACGCCCCACTCCGGGTGGAGTCCGGCATGGGCGGCAACACCATAAACTGTAATGGTCAAACGGTTGGCAGCAGGTGCCTGGGTAACAACCTTGGCAAACCCGGT
Organism: Desulfogranum marinum; assembly: GCF_963675105.2. Lineage (NCBI taxonomy): Bacteria > Pseudomonadati > Thermodesulfobacteriota > Desulfobulbia > Desulfobulbales > Desulfobulbaceae > Desulfogranum > Desulfogranum marinum. The sequence goes on along the minus strand of NZ_CAXXRO010000004.1, from coordinate 82,578 downwards.
GGAGTCAAGCGCGTATCCCTCTTTGGCCTGTATATACGCCGGATCTAATGCTTTTGCGCCGAGCAGTCCGATCTCTTCGCAGGTGGTGATGACAAATTCCAGCGGGCGATGGGCGATACGGTTTTCCCGCAAAGTTTCTATAAGTTCGATGCAGGCCGCGATACCTGATTTGTCATCACTGCCGAGGACGGTTTCCCCGGCACTGGTAAACATGTCGCCGTCTCTTTTTACCTGTATCCCACAGGCAGGTTCAACCGTATCCATATGGCAGCTGAAAAAAATCGGTTCCAGGTCCAGGCTGCCGTCAAAGCGAATAATGAGATTGCCGCATTGAGAGCCGGTTTGGGCTGCAGAGTTATCTTCTGTAACTTCGGTTGCGCCCAGTTGGCTAAATTTATCCTTGAGCAGTTTTGCCATCCTGCCTTCCTGCCGGGATGGACTGTCGGTTTCGCATAAAAGGACGAAGGTTTCTGCCAGGCGTTCTCTGTTAATATTCATTTGTAACCATTTGGCGAAGATAAGAAAATAGTCAATCTACCCCGAACTATAACTATTCAGGGTATCTTAAAAAATTAGATATTTCGTCCAAGACCAAGGCATGCGCAAAAAATTACCACAGGCATATAATTGATATCGGAGTCTTCGCTTACATCCGAGGATAATTTTTTAAGCATAACGCAGAGATTGGGCGAAAAAGCAATTTTTCAAGATAGCCTTTTAGATTGACCCCATGAGAACCACGGCATGAGCGGATATACCCTCACCACGGCCGGTAAATCCCATTTTTTCGGTTGTTGTTGCCTTTATGTTGACCGCTTTCGGACTCACGGCGCATCCTCCGGCAAGGTTCTGTTGCATATCGTTTAAATAGCCGGCCAGTTTTGGTTGCTGGCAGACGATGGTTATATCAGCATTGGCGAGCTGGAGTCCAGCCTGTTGTGCTTTTTCAATGACCTGTTCCAGAAGAAAGATACTTGAGATGTTTTTATACTGGGCATCACTGTCAGGGAAGTGGCGTCCAATGTCTCCTGCACCCATTGCTCCCAATACGGCATCGGTGAGTGCGTGACAGACCACATCGGCATCGGAGTGGCCATCCAGTCCAAGGTGATATGGTATCTCCACTCCTCCGAGGATGAGTTTTCGGTCCTTAACAAGTCGGTGGGCGTCGTAGCCGTGGCCAATTTTCATGATCTTCTCATGGGCGAGCAGTTTTTCAGCAAGCTGCAGGTCCCCTGGATGGGTTATCTTTACATTTTCCTCGTTTCCCAGCACCACCTGCACTTCCACTCCCAGGTGTTCGAGCAGAGAGGCTTCGTCAGTGCCTTGAAAATCTGTGGCAGAGGCATTGGCAAAAGCGGAGAGAAGTAATTGCTTGCCTGCAGCCTGTGGGGTCTGCGCCTGCCAGAGATCAGACCTGTCAACAGTAGTGGTTATGATGCAGGTATCTGCAATGACTTTTTTTAACGTGTCTTTGACCGGCACTGCGGCAATGACTGCTCCATGTGTGCGTGCGCCATCCATGGTGCGAGCAATTGTATCCTCGTCAACAAAAGGACGTGCCGCGTCGTGAACCAGAACTATTTCTATTGCTGCAGGGAGAAGGTGGAGACCGGCATGAACGGAATCTTGCCTGCGTGCACCTCCTTGGGCGAAAAGGAGCTTATGGTGAATATGTTGAGGGAGATGAGTAAAAAGCATCTCTTTTGTTTCCAGTTCATGGTCTGGATGAGCAACGATGACAATGGATGTGATTGCTTCCAGGGTAAGAAATTGCCTGCAGGTGCGGACAAGCAAGGGCCGGCCGCAGAGGTCGAGAAACTGTTTAGGCCGGTCACCTCCCATTCGGGAGCCAGTCCCTGCTGCTGGAATGATGACGGCTGTCGGCGGGAATGAGGAAGATATATTCGATTTCACTGCGTCGTAATAAAAATTGGGGGTGAGCTATAAGCCGAATTCTGTATCCATCAATGATGGACCATGATCATTTGACTGGGACAACAGTCGCCCGTTGCCTCGTGCAACCTACCCGGAAGTTTCGGACGGGTAGCCCTCAAACACTTCCCTATTTGGTCTTGCACCCGGTGTGGTTTACCGTGCCTTCCATGTCACCATGGAAGCGGTGAGCTCTTACCTCACCATTTCAACCTTACCTGTGAATGCCGGGCATTCCATCGGCGGTGTATTTTCTGTGGCACTTTCCTTCAGTTACCTGAAGTTCGCGTTACGAACCACCGTACCCTATGGTGTTCGGACTTTCCTCTCCGTATTCAACGAAACGGAGCGATCATGCGCTCACCCCCAAAAGGTGTGTCAAGCTTTGCATGACATGATTATCTGTAACTATTCCGCAGTGCTCCAGATGCGTACAAGCAGGCTGGATAACCATAGTAATGCTATGTTTTCCTGCCGGATCGTGCGGATATGGGGTGTTGCTGAATAGTTACTTATTTTTGGTCGATACCTTGGTTAGCCAAGGCGTCTGCCCTGGCATTTTGCGACCTGGGCACATGGTTGACGCTCCAGGTTGTAAAATGCTTAAGCACTGCCATCACATCTGTGTAGAGCAATTTGAGCGCTTCGTTTTTTACTTTGTAGCGACCCTGGATTTGGCGGACAATCAACTCTGAGTCCAGGTTAATCTCCAGGCAAACACAGCCAAGGTCAAGAGCTTTTTTCAGACCAAGCAGCAATGCTTTATACTCTGCCACATTATTAGTGCAAATACCAAGATAATCGGAACATGTGGCCAGTTCGTGACCGTCCAGGCTAAAAAGAACTGCCCCCGCTCCTGCCTGACCTGGATTGCCTCTCGAGGCACCATCAGTGAAAAGTCGACACAGCCCGTCCTGCTTTGCTGGACTGGATTGGGGCAAGCCGTTTGTGGCCGGAGTCTTTTCCTGTTTACCAGGCTGGTTGCCGGTGAGGAGAGATCTTACTTCCTGGGGAGAAGAGCCTGGGAAAAGTTGGGTCAGAAGAGCATCGTCAAGTTTTTCTGCCAGGGTGTCTAGGATTTGCTTTTTGGTCAGCAAATTATTTTTCAACAGCTACTTCCTCTTCTTTTACCTTATAGTAGAGAATGCGCTGACAGTTGGGGCAGAGATTAAGTTTGTCGCCTTTGCGGATTTCATTGAACTGCTGAGGGGGGACAGCCATAAAGCAGCCCTGGCAGACTCTTTCAATAGCTGGTACAACCGCCAGGCCATCACGCTTTTTGAGGAGCATGTTGTATCGTTTGAGTGATTTTGCCTGGAGGTCTTCAGAAAGGGTATCGCGTTGGCTCGCGACTTTTTTTCTGGTGGTGTCGATTTTTTTGATCTCTTTTTCGACCGCCGCTGTTTCCTCTTCAAGAAGTTCTTTTTCACCTGAGCAGAGGTTTTCCAGTTCTGTTGCTTCAAGTTTTACTGCTTCAATCTGCTCCATGATGTGTAAAACCTTTTCATCGGTCTCTTTGAGCAGTTTTTTGTTCTCTTCAATTTCTTTTAGCAGTGCCTGGTGTTCGCGACTTGTCTGGACCTGCATCATTTTATTCTGCCGATCCTTGATTCTTGTGCCTGCGTCTTCGTTTTCGGCATTGGTGTCACGCTGCTGCTGCAGGAGTGCCTCGGTCTTTTCCAGGCAGGCGGCGATGGCCTCTTTTTTCTCCTGGATAGACTTTTCCCGGTCTGTTATAATTTGTTGTTTTTCTGCAATATCTGTGTCAAATCCGGCAATTTCAGAATCTATTGCCTGGAGGTTGATCAGTTTTTCTATTTCTTCTTTCAATGTGTTCTCCTTGATTGCCTGTCAAAGGGCCTTGCTTTGGTTCTGTGGGTGGGATATATCTCGTTGTCTTATGCGGGGTTCAGCCCAGCCTAAGAGCAGTGTCGATTGATTGTTTTATTATTCGTAGCGGTGCCTGCTGCTGCGCGGTTGTAATGGTGATGGGGGTATTCGTTGCTGCAAGGTGTTGTTGCAGTTGTTGTTGCAGGGCGGCCATTGCCGGGTTTTCTGTTGCAAAGTGACCGCCATCGATAATCCAGAAACCTGCATCTTCCGCCCAGCGGGCAACAGAGTGTTTAATTTCTGCGGTTACAAAAACGTCAGCCCCTTGGGCAAGGGCACGTTCGGCAAAATCTCCGCATGATCCGCCGCAGACCGCCACCGTCTTTACTCGCTGCGGCCTTTTGCCGGCTTCAAGCAGCCATGGGGGGCTACAGGTCTGGAGGAGTCTGCTGATAAAATCATCCGGTTGCAATGCGGTGCTGTATGTACCTATTCTGCCGAGGCCGCAACGTTTTTCGGTGGTGCAGTCGCTCCGGCCGGCTACTAGGGGGCTTGTGTTTATTAGTCCCAATCCCTGGGCAAGAACATCACTCACACCACCTAATGCAGCATCAAGATTTGTGTGGCAACCAATTACGGCAATGTTATGCTGCAGCGCCGATGCTATAAATCGGCCTGTGGGATGATCGGTACGTAATGATGTAAGCGGACGAAATATGATTGGGTGGTGGGTCAGGATGAGATCGCAATCGTTGGCAACTGCGTCATTAACAAGCGCGGGGGAGGGATCAAGTGCCAGTAATACTTTGTGTATCGGTTGGCTTGGCTTGCCGACGAGTAATCCGACATTATCCCAGTCTTCGGCAAGAGCTTCCGGGGCGATTTTTTGTAGGATATTAATTAGTTCTTGAACCGTTGGCGCCATGTATTACTCTATAAAGAAAAAGAGGCACACCCTGTGGGGGTGCACCTCTTTATAGACTATTGGGGTACAATGCTTTGCTGAAGGTGTCAGCAAAATTTTTCGCAAGCCGATGAATATATTCAAATGCTAAAAAAAAATGTAGCTTTTCGAAAAATGGTGGGCCTACCTGGACTCGAACCAGGGACCGACCGGTTATGAGCCGGTGGCTCTAGCCAACTGAGCTATAGGCCCCAAAAAAAGTCAGTAAACAAACAATATTATCAAGAAAAACAATTCCGTCAAGCTTTTTTTCTTTTAGCACCGGAAAAAAGAGCGACGACAAGGGATCTGGATGCTTTACAATAACCTTATTTACTTCCTGGTGGCCATCTTTACTTTTTCCACCAATACACCGGTTGAGGTCCCGCTGATCCCCTGGTGGGGGGCATTTATAGCCTCTGCCTTACTCCTGGTAGGCTTCAGTCTTGTCGCAAGGAGGTTATACGCTTCGGCTCTAACCGAAAAGGCGGTTCGGTATTTTTCCATCGAACGAAAACTTTCCATAGTTGCAGTTGTTTGCTTTATCATCTGGGTGTATGTGCTGGACCTCAAGTATTATTTGCAGCCGTTGTCTCTGGGCGGCAAATTGCCTGTTTTAGAGAATCTGGGAGGCTTGGGTGCTTTTTTTCTTTTGTTCTGCGTAATATGGTATCGGGCGAGGCCTCTCTATCAGCAGCTCTTTCATCGCGAATACACCTCGTTTGGCTTTTTGGTGAGCAACGTGAAAATCAATCTGCCTATTGTTTTGCCGTGGCTGCTGCTTTCCTTTACCTTTGATATCCTGGTTTTGCTTCCCTTTCCAGGATTAAAAAAAATCTTGGTTTCACCGTGGGGAGATTTGATTCTCTTTGCGGTCTTTGTGTTTTTTCTGGTTCTTTTTTTTCCACCGCTGATACGGAGATTATGGGACTGCAGGCCCATGCCCGAGGGGCGGATGCGAGACAAGATAGTTGCTTTTTGTCGTGACCAGGGCTTTAGTTCCGAGATTCTTTGCTGGCCTCTTTTTGAAGGGCAGGTGATCACCGCCGGGATTATGGGGATTGTCCCAGGGTTTCGGTATTTACTGATAACGCCTGCATTGCTGGAGGCACTCAGTGAAAAAGAGCTGGAGAGTGTATTGGCCCATGAGATAGGGCATGTAAAAAATAAACACCTGGTGCTTTATGTGCTGCTCTTTCTTGGGTTCAGTGTTCTTGCAGGTGCATTGGCAAGGCCCATGCCTCATTTTATTCTGTCCAGTGATACCTATTACTGGTTACTCGGTAAGGTCAACCTTGCTCCCGATACCTTGCTGGGTATTCTTGGCGCGATACCGCTCTTGATACTGTTGATTGTTTATTTTCGGTTTATTTTTGGTTTTTTTATCAGAAATTTTGAGCGGCAGGCAGATGCGTCGGTTTTTCGTGCGCAGGGTACAGGGGTTCATTTGATCTCTTCGTTTGAAAAAATCGCAGTACTCACCGGTACCAGAAGGGAGCAAAAGAACTGGCACCATTTCGGCCTTGGGGAACGGATCGGTTTTCTGGAGCAATGTGAACAGAACAGGCAGGCCATTGGTCGCCAGGATCGCAAGGTCTATGCTTCTTTGCTGTTCTACTTTTGTTGTATAGCAGGGTTGTCTTTTTCTGTGCAGCAGCTTGATTTGCAGAAAATTTCCGCCGGCTATGAAGTGAAATACGCTGAGGCTGTTTTACTCCAAAAGTCTCGTCAAGAGCCGGGCAACAGTTTGTGGCCTGTTTTGCTTGGTGATTTGATGCAGAGTGAGCAGATGGAAGGTAAGGCTGTGGAGGCCTATGAGCAAGCAGTGAAACTGAGACCAACCAGCGTTGAGGTCAATAACAACCTGGCCTGGCTGCTGCTCACAGCAAAAGATAAAAAACTGCGTGATCCTGTCAGGGCGTTAACGCTTGCGAGGACAGCAGCGTTGCTCGATGAAAAAGGCTTTGTGTTGGATACACTGGCTACTGCTTTCTGGGCCAACGGACTGATCGAAAATGCCATAGAAACCGAGGTGCGCGCTATCCGGTTGGACCCTGGCAATCGTCGCTATTATCTGGAGCAGATACGGCGCTTTCAAAATAGCCGCTGGGGCGAAGAAACGGAAAAGGCAAAGAATCTATAGCACAGGCACGAGATAACTCCATAACCTCGATCAGTAACTGTTCAGCAGTGCTCCAGATGCGTGCAAGCAGGCTGGATAACAATAGTACAGCTATGTTTTCCTGCCTGATCGTGCGCAGAGGTAAGCGCAGACTCCGTGGGGTGCTGCTGGATAGTTACTCTTAAACAATAATATCCGGGATTACCATCTCGCCTTTATCAAAGGCCGCTACAAAGGCTTTAACAACTTCCGGGTCAAACTCTTTTCCTGTACCGCTGATAATTGCATCACGTGCGCTTTGCTCGGGACTGGGTTTTTCATGAAATTCTTCATGGACCAGGTTGTCATACCTGTCTGCCACGGCCAGGATTGAAGCACCTCTGGCCTGTTCCAGGTTTTCTTGTATTTGATGGTTGGCAAGGTAGCCTTGGCGTTGGCCTATAAGCATGGGCAGGATTTTTTTCAGTGGTCCCCTGGAGCAGTCTGGGAGATTTTCCGTTTCTTTGTCGACCTGTTTTATTGGGTCGTCCGCGTTTTTTTGAATAAGGGTTGAAGCCTTTTCTAAAATCTCCCGTTTAATCTGCAGGTTGCCAAGATCGTGCAGAAGAGCGGCTGAGCGAATATCTTCGAGCTGCTCCTCAGGCAGCCCCATGGTTGATGCGATTTTCACTGCATAGATTGAAACCCGGAAGCAGTGGTTTTCAGCGTACTCATCCTGGGAGATGAAGTGTCTGAGGATAAAAAGTATCCCCTGGTAGGTGTGCCGCAGTTCAGCTATTTTCTCCTGGATTTTTTCGTAAAGACTTCCCATGGTATAGGCTGTTATAAGCAGAAAACAACCCCAGCAGGCAAGGTGGTACCACTGATCGACTCCGCCCAGACCGACAACGTCGGATCCTGTGAACCTGGAAGGGTTTATGACGTAGATCAGGCTGACCAGTAAAATGCTTGCAAAGGCTGTCAGCACGGCATGGCGCCTGCCGAAAAAATAGGCCGCTATCACAGGGGGAAGGCTGTAAAAACCAAGCAGTAAGTATTGCGAAGCCACAGTGTAGTTGAGCAACCACGCAATGCCGAGCATGGAGAGGATTATCAGCGACTCTGTGCATTTTTTTTTGCTGTCAGCCGAAAGAAGTTGGTTGAACCTTGTTGTTATTTGCCTTAATGAGGGCTTGGGTGTTGCAGGCAGCGATCGTTGGTCGGCTTTTTGTCCGTGTTGCTCTTTGTCCTGTGTATCTTTTTGTTGTTCTTGTCTGGCTGGGATAAAGGTCAGGTCGGCACTGAGTCTGCGCATCTCTGCCATCACTCTTCTGGCAGTGAGTTCGGGAACATTTCTGGCTAAAACAACCGGCAGCTCCTGCAGTAGTTCGGGGATTTCGTCACTCGGGATATTTTTGGCGTATTTTCGGAGATAGGCAGTAATTTCGCCTTGAGCTGTATCCGTATTGACGGATTTAAGAATGATTGAGCCTTTGTTTTCGATCATTTTTTGGTGGGTCTGGCGCGTTGCAATGCGATTATAGTGTTCTGAATTGGTTGCCTGTACGTTTGTACACGAAGGCCCTTTTAGTATGGATTATAGTTAGCGAAAGATCTGGTTGCAAGAAAACAACATTTTTTTCGATACAGCTCCTGTGTCCGTGACATAGATGGCAAGCGCAGGAAATCAGAATTTTTACGATGCCGTCATAAATAATTCTGATTACGTACAAAACTCAGCCAATTATCTACCGAAACAGACAGGGGACTGATATTATTTCTCTTTAAATCCGGGAGACAGATCGAAGTCTACGCTATCTAATTTTCATAAAAAACCATGAAAAAAAGATAGCGTAGACTTCGATCAGTCCCCTACCTCAGTACTGAGAAATTTAGGTAAGCGAAGACTCCGATCTGTCTCCCGAGTCCAAAAAAAACGGCTGAGTTTCATGGATAATCAGATAAATAATGAGTTCAAAGGTGGATAAAATGGTTGAGAATAACGGCAGGTCGCGGGGGCATTGGCTGGTGGCGTGCCAGTGCGTGTTACTGGTCGGAATATTTTTCTGTTTTGCCGGGTTAAGATATGCATTCCTTCCCTGGCGCACAGCGCTTATAAGTGTCGCCATCGCAAGCCTGATCATGGCAAGCATAGGTTTTTTCAGTCTGCTTTTTGTGTATCTGCAGTTTAAAAGAGGGCGACAGGCAGGGGGGAGAAGTGCTTTTTTAGCGGTTGGCCTTTCTCTGTTGCCGGTAATGGCTATCCTGGTCTTGGGGGTGAAAAGCAAGGGGGTGCCGCCGATCCACGATATAACAACAGATACTGGTAATCCGCCTGCTTTTACAGTGCTTGCACAAGAGCGCCGGCAGGGGGAAAACAGTGCTCAGTACGCTGGGCAGGTCGTTGCTGAGCAACAGGCTGCTGCATATCCTGAGATTGTGCCCTTGATGAGCACTAAGGGGACCGACATAGTGTATGCTGCTTGTCTCAAGGCGGTGCAGGAAAAAGGGTGGCGAATTGTCGAGCAAGACCCAGGTAAAGGGCGGATTGAAGCTGTAAGCGTAACTGCCTTTTTTCGATTTATAGATGACGTGGTTATACGGGTCACCGCAACAGCAGCTGGTAGTCGGGTTGATATTCGGTCTGCTTCCAGGGTTGGTGTGAGTGATTTTGGCAAGAATGCGGCACGGGTAAAGGATTTGTTAACAATCGTGGAAAACGAATTGGCAGAGTGAAAGAATGACCAAACCTCTTATTTTAGTCACCAATGATGACGGAGTGCATGCACCCGGTTTGCAGGCATTGCACGACGCTGTCGCCACGCTGGGTGAGGCGGTAGTGGTTGCACCGGAACGCGACAATTCGGCGGTGAGTCATTCGATCACCATGAATAGACCGCTACGGGTGGTGCGGCTGGACGAGCACATTTATACTCTTGATGGGACTCCGACAGACTGTGTAACCATAGCCTTGAACAAGATATTGGACAGGCGACCGGCATTGATCGTTTCCGGTATTAATCCCGGGGCCAATCTTGGGGATGACATCAGTTATTCCGGGACCGTTTCCGCAGCCATTGAAGGCACCATGTACGATATCCCCTCTCTGGCGTTTTCCCTGGGAGGGGGGCAGCCGTTTGATTTTGAGGTTGCTGCAGGGGTTGCCTGGAAGCTTGCCTCTATGGCGCTTGCCTTTAAACTGCCTCCCGGGAGTTTACTTAATATTAATGTTCCGCCTCTTACGGCGGATAAAATACATGGGATACGTTTTACCTGTCAGGGGCGAAGAGTGTATAAGGATGCTATCCAGGAAACGTTTGATCCAGGGGGGAGGAAACATTACTGGATCGGTGGGGGAACGGTGCACTGGTCAGGAGGAAGTAACACCGATGAGCAGGCGGTCCGTCAGGGATACATTTCAGTGACGCCGATTCAGTTGGATGTGACCAACCACAGCGGCCTGGATTACCTTGAGCAACGTTGGAAAATGTAGGAGAGGAGCGAATGCCGTTATTGGGAGCCCATGAATCGGTAGCTGGGGGGATTCAGCTGGCGTTTGACCGGATTGTAGAAGTCGGGGGGGAGGCGTTGCAGATTTTTACCCGCAATCAAAGGCAGTGGCAGGCACCGCCAATGCAAAAGGAGGAAATCGCCTTGTTCCGTAGCGCCTGGGAAAAAACCGGTTGGATGCCGGTCGCTTCCCACGCTTCTTATCTGATTAATCTTGCCAGCTCTGATGCTGCAAAAGCTGAACGAGCGGTCAAGGCGCTGGCTGCGGAACTGCTCCGGTGCCGGCAGTTGGGCGTAGAATATGTTGTTATTCATCCCGGCAGCCATGGTGGTGACGGGGTTGAGCAGGGCCTGGAAAATGTGGCGAAGAATCTTGATGCTGCGTTTGTGGAGGCAGACATTGCCGGTCATAAAACAAGGTTGCTGCTTGAAACCACTGCAGGGCAGGGAACAGGGCTGGGAAGCAGATTTGAGGAACTGGGCTGGCTGTTGCAACGCAGTCGGTATGGGGCTCACCTGGGGGTTTGTGTTGATACCTGCCACATCTTTGCCGCTGGTTACGATTTGCGTGATGCTGCGAGCTACCAGCAAACATTTGCAGCGCTGGAGGATGCCGTGGGGCTGGAACATGTTTATTTTTTCCATCTCAATGATTCGAAAAAGGAATGCGGCAGCAGGGTCGATCGCCATGAGCATATCGGCAAGGGGTGTATTGGACTGGAGGGATTTCGTCAGCTCGTCAATGATGCCAGGTTCAAGGACCTGCCGATGACTCTGGAAACGCCCAAAGGCAAAGACCTGAAAGAGGATAAGGAAAACCTGCAGCTGCTGCGCTCACTTATTACGCAGGCCAGCCGATGAGTAACCCGAAGGGGGAACTTTTTGATTTAAAGAAAAAAAACAGACTTTTCATTGAGTTTGAAATCAAAAAGTTAATGAGAATTTGAACTAACGGTTGAAGTGCACAGCTCTCCTATGTCTGGTTACTTTTCTCCGCCAACGGGAGGGGTGCGGATGGAGACGATTGTTGAATTCCCACTCTCCAGCTCGTCTTTGTCTACTGCCACTATTTGAAACCTGTATTCCCTGTCTGCCTGGATATCTTGCCTGAAAAGAAACCGATTGGTAAAGGTGCGTCCGATCTCTTTGTCGAGAAATCCGACAGTCATTACCTTGTAGTACACAATATCCGGTTCGCTGTTTTTGTCCCAGGTAAGCAGGATGCTTTGCCCATTGGCAGAGGCTTGGAGACTGGTAGGAGGTGCTGGTCGTGGCTTGGTCGTCTTTTTAATAGGGGCGGAAAATGTACCTTTGAGACTGTCGCGGTCAATGGCGCGGATTGCGTACCAGTAGGTGCGACCGTCGGCAAGCCCGGTATCTGTAAATTTGTATCGACCGGCAGGGATCGTGGCTACTTTTTTTGATATATTGTCTGCCTGGTTGCCACGAAAAATTTCATACTGGTAAATGTCTTTTTCTGGATTCGGCTGCCATCCGATTTCGGCTTTTTTGACAAGATTTTGAGAGAGGGCCAAGGCTTTTACGGCCTTGGGGACGGGCTTGGTTGTGGCTGCAGCAATTTTTGAATCCTGTGAGTGGTTATCCACCACATTAACAGCCTGCAGTTTGTAGTAATAGCGAGTGTTGTCCTGTAGCGGGCTGCCGAAAGAACCCTGGTCAACTGTTTCTTTGCTCTGCCGCCCATCTATAAAATCGATCTGGGAAAAAGGACCGTTTGTGTTAGTGGCTCTGAACAGAGCGTAGCCTCGAGTATGTGGATCGCTGTCCTCTTTCCATGATAGAGAAACCCTGCGCGGCTGGTTATCAATAGCTGTCAGTTGGGAGGGTGGGGCGGGCGCACCTTTGGTTACCGCTGAAACAACAGGGGAATCTTCACTTTCGACCTTGACCTTGTTCCTGCTGCGGATCATGTAAAAATATTCGGTGTTGTCAGCAAGTTTTCCATAGCGTTCATATGAGTTAGCACTGCCGCGGTCCAGGTAACTTTGTCGGTCGCGATCATCAATTGCTGCGATTTTAGTAAAGGTCTCGGCCTCTTTGGTCTTTCGATAGATGACATAGCCAGTGACATCGAGATCCTGTGCACGCTCCCACGAAAGGGGAACCTGGCGCAGACCGTTTCCCGTAGCCTTAACCTCTGGAACAGCCTGGGGCTTGCCTTTGGTCGTAATTGGAAAAGGTTGGCCTGGTATGCTTGCAAGCCCGTCGTTGTTGTACCCGATAACTGTGTACCAGTAGGTGGAGGCATCCTCGAGGTTTTCGTCTTCCAGGATTAACGGGGAGGTATTATTGGGACTTGGTTGGCCTACAGGGGAGAATATATCGGTAGCAGCTTTTGCGCGAAGCAGCTGGTAGCGAGTGTGGATGGATTGAGGTGCCGGCTGGATAACTACTTGTATTTTTCGTATGTCCCCTTGTTTGGAGGCAACTATGGGAGCAGGAATTCCGGGTGTGTAGATCGCTCCCATGCGGACAAGGCGATCCAATAAAAGCTCGGTGGCTTGTTCGAGCGCATCGGTAAAAGCGGCGTTATCCGGTGGCGGCGTATCTGCGGTGTAGGGGATTTTTATGGTAACCTTCCACGCAGGTTTTGCGGTTTGGATGTCCCACAGGGTAATGAGGATTCGATAGTGGTTGTCAGCAGCAGCTTTATTTTCTGAAGATGACCGGGGGGGGCTGATTGAGCCGGTGATAATGCCTCTGCTTTGCAGCTTTTTCCCTGTTTCGACCACAGAAAGTTGTACGCTTTTCTTTGTGGTGTTGTCTCCTGCTTTGTCGAGCAGGAAGTCAGTCTGGCTGGTTGCCATGAGTGGATATTTATTTGTTTGGTCAAGCCGGGTATGGAAAAAAGAACGTAATTCTTGACGTGCCGGGTAGCTGCCGGTGAAAGGGAGAATGGCTACTTTATGGAAAAGTGCCGATTTGGCAGCAGGTTGGATAGTTATGTCGATGGTTGGCTTAAGGTCGGGTTCTGCTAATGCGTGTGCCGGATAAAAAACATGCAGCAAGAGGGTCAACGTGATGAGGCATATGCCTTTGAACAAACCTCTCTGCCGGTAATACCGCCTGGTAGGGTTGCGATGGAAATGGTGTCGTCTGCGGTTATTTAATTTGCTCGGCAAGCGTTCGCACATGTTTTTTGGTTTCATTGAGGTCAAAGGTTAGGAGTTCCCTGTTGTGGACAACGAGCTGTCCATGAACAATAACCGAACGGACAGTGGAGGCACTGCCACTGTAAACAAGGGTGTTGGCGGTGTAGAATGGCTGAAGCTGGGGATTCTGGATGTCGAGCAGGATGATATCAGCAATGTTGCCGGGAATCAGTGCGCCGATATCGTCGGCCATGCCCAGGGCCTGAGCGCCGCCAATGGTTGCTGCATGAAGAATGTTTTCTGCAGGGGTGCCGACCGGATCAAGTGCAGGTAGTTTTTGAATCTTGGCGCAGATGTCCATTTCGCGAAACATATCAAGGGTGTTGTTGGAGGCGCATCCGTCAGTACCAAGCCCTACCCGCATGCCTTTTTTCAGCATCAGCGGTACAGGCGCAATTCCTGAGGCAAGCTTGAGGTTGCTTTGTGGACAGCTGATCACGCTGCATCCATGTGTGTCCAGGATGTCGATATCCTTTGCATTGACCCATACAGCGTGGACACAGACTGTGTGGGTGTCCAGGACGCCGATGGCCTCAAGGTGCTGGACTGGTGTCGCGCCCTGCTCCTGATGAATGTGTTGTATCTCGTCGGCTGTTTCCGCAAGATGCATAAAAAAAGGAACCTTTTTTTGTCGGGCCAGCTTTTTGGCGTGGACAAGGGTTTCTGTACAGCATGTATAGGGGGAGTGGGCAAAAAGTGCTGGGGTTATCAGTGGCGTTTTTCCTGTCCAGCTGTCGATAAAGGCTTCGGCTACGTGCAATGCCTTTGCAGGATCAGGTACTCCAGGGGCTGGAAAATCAATGATAGCCTGGGCAGGCATAGCCCGTATTCCTGTTTCAAGAAAGGCCTGGCTGACTTCCTCTTCAAAAAAGTAGGCGTCTGCCACGGTCGTTGTCCCGCTGAGAAGCATTTCAGCTGCTGCGAGTTTGCTGCACCAATAAGCCATTTCAGGGCTCACGTGTTTGGCTTCGGCCGGGAAAATATGCTCATTAAGCCAGGACGAAAGAACGAGGTCGTCCGCCATGCCTCGAAAAAGCGTCATCGGCGCGTGACAATGCCCATTGACCAACCCGGACATGGCCAGATGTCCTTGTCCGTCTATGACTGTCCCCTTGTCTGGTTCCGGGCATTGATCCATGGGACCGGTCTGCACGATACGCTCATCTTTAATGGCGATAAATCCATGGGGGATTGATTCGTTTTTTGCCGGATCCGGGACAAGGTGACAATTTTTAATAAGGAGATCAATGGTCATAAAGAAGGTCGTTGGGTGTAATTTTTTTGTTATCTGCGCCTCTAACGTATGCTGCATTATATGAGCCGTTGATTTACTGCCTTTTCGCCCAATCTCTTCGTTATGTTAAAAAAAATAATCCTCGGAATATCCATTATATGCCTGTGGTTATTTTTTTTAACATGCCTCGACCTTGAACGAAAATTCTAGTAAATCAACAGACTCATTATATGTAGCGCTTTGTCTCATAACTGCTTGCAAAACGCATAAGAGATGTGTATCACAGGTGGCAGATTTTTCATTTGTTTTTATGTAACTACTCACGGAGTTGATAACTCTTTGATTTATCATAGTTGAAATCTGTAACTGCTTACAGGTGCCTCATATTTGGACAGGCACGATATTTCGCAGGTAAGCGAAGACTCCGGTAGCCTATCTATGCGGGAGATCGTGACCGTCCGAAGATGAGGTGCCTGTGAGTAGTTACGTTTTTAAAAAGACTATACTCGAGTTAACCGCAAGGTGGCAAGGTGATATCCCTTATGCCGCGTGCTGGAAAAGTTGTCGAGTTAATTATAGCATTATTCTATCTATATATTGAGGGTTTTATGGGGTTTCGTTGTGGTATTGTCGGGTTGCCGAATGTTGGTAAGTCGACTATTTTTAATGCGCTGACAGCCGCAGCTATTGATGCGGAAAACTATCCTTTTTGTACTATTGAACCAAATGTCGGGATTGTCCCCGTCCCTGATGAGCGCCTGGATATTTTGGCTGATCTGGCCAAAACCAAAAGTAAAGTGCCGACCCAGATGGAGTTTGTAGACATCGCCGGTTTGGTGAAGGGGGCCAGTCAAGGCGAAGGACTGGGCAATCAGTTCCTGGGGCATATTCGTCAGGTCGATGCCATCCTCCATGTTGTTCGTTGCTTTGAAGACGGCAATATTGTGCACGTTGATGGCGATATAAATCCTTTGCGTGACATGGAGGTCATTTCCATGGAGCTGATTCTGGCTGATATGGAAACCGTTGAAAAGCGCATGGTCAAGGCACGGAATCAGACCAAGTCAGGCGACAAACAGGCCATTGCTGAAGTCGCATTTTTAGAAAAATTACAAGGGCTGTTCAATGACGGCAAACCTGCAAGAGTTATTACTCCGGAAAATGATGTGGAGAAAAATCTCTTGCGCGACCTTTGTCTGCTGACAACCAAGCCCGTTCTCTATGTGGCAAACGTCAATGAGGATGACTTGATCAGCGGCAATCAATATGTAGAGGAATTAACCAAAGCCGCCCAGGAAGAAAATGCCTCTATCGTTACGATTGCCGGTGGAATTGAGCAGGAGCTGAGTCTCCTGGACCCGGAAGAGCAGCAGGAGTTTTTGAGTGATCTGGGCCTGGAAGAACCTGGACTGAACCGATTGATTCACGCCGGCTATGATTTGTTAAACCTGATCACCTATTTTACAGTGGGCGAAAAGGAAACAAGGGCGTGGACAATTACCAAGGGTACCAAAGCGCCGCAGGCTGCAGGCAAAATCCATACTGATTTTGAACGAGGATTTATCCGAGCAGAGGTCATCGCTTATGACGACTATGTTGCTTGCCGTACTGAAGCAGAGGCCAGAAGTAGAGGGGTGATGCGTTCTGAAGGCAAGGAATATGTCTTTAAGGATGGTGATTGTGTTCATTTCCTCTTTAATGTCTGATGGTTGCGTAGAAAATGAGTCAAAATTCACTGAAAAAAATATTTATCGCTCAGTTGCAGCAGGGACAGCAGGTGAGTGATATTTTTCTTCTCTCCCGCAAAACACTTGCTGAAACCAAGGCTGGAAAACCTTACCTTGCCCTGGCCTTGATGGACAAGACCGGGGAGATTGAGGCCAGGTTGTGGGATGATGCTGTCCGTTATGATGCAGAGGCTGATGTAGGCGATTTTGTCCTTGTTAATGCTACCGCCAAATCATACCGTGATCAGCTCCAGCTCGGAGTCTCTTCTCTGCAGCATGTTGACGATGCGCAGGTACAGCTGGAACAGTTTATGCCCACCAGCAAACGACCCTTGGCTGAAATGGAAGCTGAATTGCAAGCTGTTATCGGCAGCGTTCAAGATGCGCCGCTTCAGCAGCTGTTGCAAGCAATTTTTCAAGGCGAGACCCTTGAGCGGTTTGTACGGGCGCCTGCTGCCAAAAAAATGCACCACGCCTACATAGGCGGTCTGCTGGAACATACCCTTTCCATAATCGGCATGGCTGTCAAAACGGCGGAGCACTATCCCATGATTGATGGTGATATGCTCGTAGCCGGTGCCCTGCTCCATGATATTGCCAAAATCAGTGAGTTTGATTTTGGCTCCGTGCCTTTTGATTATACAGACCAGGGGCGATTGGTTGGTCACTTGGTATTGGGGGCGGAAATGGTTAGGCGGGCTGCTGAAAATATCCAAGGCCTTGACAGGGATAAGGTTGACCGTGTCACCCATTTGATTCTTAGTCACCATGGTCAACTCGAATTCGGGTCACCTGTATTGCCGATGACTCCTGAAGCCATGTTGCTCCACCATCTTGATGATATGGATGCAAAGATGAACTATATGGAGCAACTCTGTGACAAGATGGAAGAGCCGGGTTGGCAGTGGACTGCCTATCAGCGGCCATTGGAAAGATTTTTGTATCTTCAGGGGCGTGGTGAAGAGCAAAATGTGCCCATGGCACCCCAATCCGGACAGAGCAAACAGGGAGCGCCTCGAAAATATACACGGCTGAGTAATGGGCAAGCTAAGCAGAAGCAGCAGTCTTTATTTTAAGGCGGCCCTGCGGGGTGCTGTAACCGGCTTACGGTGATTTGATCATGGCATTTGACCAAATCCGAGGGCAAAGTAAAGCCAAAAGACTGTTAGGAAGAGCTTTGGCGGGCAGCCGTCTTAGCCATGCGTATCTTTTTTCCGGTCCCACCGGGGTGGGAAAGGCGACCATGGCTGCAGCTGTGGCCGATATACTCCTGTGCGAGTCTCAACAGGGAGATCGGCCTTGCGGCGTTTGTCCGGGGTGTGCAAAAATGCTTTCCGGCAATCATCCTGATTATATTCGCATCACGCCCCAGGGTGCGGCGATTAAAATTGATCAGATTCGGGCCTTAAAAGAGGCGTTGGTTTTCTCCCCGTTTGAGAATGGATACCGGGTTATTGTCCTGGAAGATGTGCATACCATGCGCAGAGAGGCCGGTAATAGCCTGCTCAAGCTGCTGGAAGAACCGCCCCCGAATAATATTTTTATTTTGATTGGTTCATCTGCGGAAGCACTGTTGTCGACCATTGTCTCCCGATGCCAGGTTGTCCCCTTTTTTTCTTTGCCTCTTGCAGATGCGGCAAAGGTTATCACCAGCCAGTGTCCGGAACTAGAAACAGAGAACGCGCTTATGTTAGCCGCGCTTGCCGATGGTTGTCCCGGGCAGGCTCTGAGTCTGGAAACAGAAGGATTGTTCGAAATATACACCCGCTTTGTAGACAGGCTACGGCAACCGTACCCTAATGAGGCGGTGAGAGTGGAAAATGCACTTGCGTTTGCCGGGAAAATTAGCGTCTTGAAAGAGGCTTTGCCGGTCCTGCTTCGATTGTTTCGTCTCTTTTTTAAAGAGGTGATGATGGTCAGGGCTGGAGGAAAAAATGAGCAGAGCTGTTCACCTGAGGTGGCTGCGGTAAGAGAACTATGGAATTTGAATCAGCTTTCTGCTAAGATAACCGCCGTTGACCTTGCGGAAAAAGCATTGACCAGAAACTGTAACCGGGGGCTGGTGTGCGAGGTCTTGATGCTGGATTTGTTGTAAGTGTTTTTTATACTATTTCGATGAGTTTGGAAAAGTTTATCATTTGCTAATAATGGCTACGTTAAAATGTAGGTATATTAGGTAATCGTTCACTAGGGGCCATCGTTTAACGAAAATATTCAGTATCTGAACTGCCCATCGGTGTTAACGTAAAGGTTTAGCAGCGTGCTAAATTTCTCGGTACTTAGGTAGGGGACTGATTTTTTTTCATGGTTTTTTTATGAAAATTAATCTGTCTCCCGGGTTTAAAAGAGGAATAAAATCAGTCCCCTGTCTGTTTCGGTAAATAATTGGCTGAGTTTCATGGGTAATCAGAATTTTTTATGGTGTGATGGCATACACCGGGTATGTCGAATGCCATCAAAAATGTCACTAAGCAGTAGGCAGAAGTTTATACGGTGCCATCAATTTTATCGGTTTCTAACTCCATATTATGGCTGATTTTCAAGAACAGCACGACCCGCCATCAGCGGAACAGGATCTCGCACCCGTAGATCAACCTTCCTATTATCGGATTCGTTTTCGTCAGCAAGGGCAGGAATTCACGGCAGATACCGAGCTGCATGACCTGGAGCATGGGCATATTGTCATTGTCAAGACCGAGCATGGCAACGAACCGGCGATAGTGGTGGGAAAAGCTGCCGGTCTGGTCAATAAAGCTCTTGGGCGTCCTGTGACGTACAGCATTTTTCGTCACGCATCTGCAGAAGAAGCAGAGGAATATGAGCAACTGGCGTATTTGGAAAAGGATGCTTTTGCTTTTTGTCAAAAGCAGGTAACAGCCCTTGATCTGCCAATGCAATTAGTGCGGGTTGAGCGGTTTTTTAATGGTTCCAAGATTATCTTCTATTTTACCGCCGAAAATCGGGTGGATTTCAGAGAGTTGGTCAAGGTGCTTGTCCAGGAATACCGAACCAGGGTCGAGATGCGCCAAATTGGTGTTCGCCACGAGACTCAGATGATCGGCGGGCTTGGATCGTGCGGTCGTGAACTGTGCTGCTCAAGCTTTCTCAAGAAGTTTGAATCTGTATCGATAAAGATGGCGAAAACCCAAGACCTGCCCTTGAATCCGGCAAAGATTTCCGGCGTCTGCAATCGACTTCTCTGCTGTCTCACTTATGAATACGATAACTACCGCAACATGAAGCGAGGCATGCCTCGAGCAGGCAGATCTATTCGTTTTGATGGAGAAGTGTATAAAATTATACGGCAAATCCCTTTGTCCGGATCACTGCTTGCGTTGAATTCCAGGGGCGAAGAACGCCATTTTGAAGAAGAGGAATGGCGGGCGGCAGAATTGATTCAAAAGCCTTCGCCTCGGAAGACCCAAGCAAAGAAGGGAACGCCGACGAAGACAGAAAAAAAGGAATAGGGAAGTCAGCTCTGTCTAATTGAAATCTGATTACCCATCAAACTCAGCCATTTATTTGGACTCGGGAGACAGATCGGAGTCTTCGCTTACCTAAATTTCTCAGTACTGAGGTAGGGGACTGATTTTTTTTCATGGCTTTTTATGAAAATTAGATAGCGTAGACTTCGATCTGTCTCCCGGGTTAAAAGAGAAATAAAATCAGTCCCCTGCCTGCTTCGATAGATAAATGGCTGAGTTTTGTACGTAATCAGAAATTGAAAAGATTGATCATCAGAAATTTAATAATTTATTCCATAAATATATCGTGCCATGAGTACTTACGTTACCACACCTATTTATTACGTGAATGCCATGCCTCACCTTGGGCATGCCTATACAACCATTGTTACAGATACATACAGTCGTTTCCGTCGGCTGTGTGGTGATGATGTCCGCTTTCAAACCGGTACTGATGAGCATGGGGAAAAAATAGCAGAAGCAGCTGCAAAAGACGGCATCTCTCCGCGTGAATACGTGGATAAAATTTCCGCCCAGTTCCAGGCTACCTGGCCAACACTCTCCGTAGCCCAGGATTATACCATCCGGACTACGGACAAAGACCATGTCAAGACCGTGCAGGATATCCTGCAGCAGGTGTATGACAACGGGGATATCTATTTTAGTGAATACTCCGGGCACTATTGCCAGGGCTGCGAGCGGTTTTTGACCGAGAAGGAACTGGTTGACGGCAAATGTCCTGACCACCAGGTTGCTCCGAAGCAGATTTCTGAGCAGAATTATTTCTTCAGGATGTCCAAGTATCAGGACTGGCTGGTGGAACATATTAAAGCCAATCCAGAATACATCACCCCGGAGCGTTACCGAAACGAGGTGCTTTCTTTTTTGAGCGAACCGTTGGAGGATTTGTGTATTTCACGGCCTACCTCGCGTCTGACGTGGGGGATTCCACTGCCGTTTGATGATAAATTCGTCACCTATGTCTGGTTTGATGCCTTAATCAATTACCTCACCGGGATTGGCTATCCGAATGGCCCTGATTTTGAAAAATATTGGGCAGCGGCAGAACATGTGATTGCCAAGGATATTCTCAAGCCCCATGCTATCTACTGGCCAACCATGATAAAGGCCATGGGGCTACCTGCCTACAAAAGGCTGCATGTGCATGGATACTGGAATGTGGACGAGACCAAAATGTCCAAATCCATTGGCAATGTCATTCGACCTCATGACCTGATTGATGCATACGGGGTGGACACGGTTCGCTACTTTGTGCTTCGTGAAATGAGTTTTGGCTTGGATTCATCGTTTTCCACCGAGGCCATCATTGCCAGGCAGAATTCAGATCTTGCCAATGATCTTGGTAACCTGTTTTCGCGTTCCCTGACCATGATCGTCAAGTATGCTGACGGCAAGGTACCTGCGCCGGATCAGGACCAGGTAAGCGAAAGTGATCGTGAGCTGATGCTTGCCCTGGAAAAAATGCTTGTTACCTATGAGCAGCAGATGCAGCAGTTTAATTTCCACAAGGCTTTACAGGCAGTATGGGAAGTAATTGGGTTGCTCAACCGCTATATTGTGACCAATGCCCCTTGGGAGCTCGCCAAAGATGAGACTCAAGCCAAGCGATTGAACAATGTACTTTATTCCCTTGCCGAGGCCCTACGAATAATTACCTTAGTATTGCGGCCCATTATGCCTGATGCTGCCGAGAAAATGGCTGTAGCGCTTGGTCTTGGTGAAGCCTTGCAGAAAGCTACTCTACCCGAGGCCGGCAAATGGGGCGGGAGCGAAGTCGGCACTGCGATTTCTTCTCCGAAACAGTTGTTTCCACGTATGGAAAAGAAAAAAGAACAGCCAAAACAAGCGCAGCCCGAGCAGTCAAAAAAAGGGAAAAAGAAAAAGGAACAGCAAATAACTGAAGACGGCTTGGTCACCTTTGACCAGTTTGGTAAGTTTGAGCTGCGAGTTGCAGAAATAACGGCAGCAGATACAATTCCAAAGGCTGATCGATTGTTGAAGCTCACCGTGCTGGCCCCTGAAGAACGTACTATTGTGGCTGGTATTGCCGAGCATTACAGCCCGGAAGAGCTGATCGGCAAACAAGTTATTATTGTCGCCAACCTGAAACCTGCTAAACTACGGGGCGTCTTATCCCAGGGCATGGTGTTGGCTGCAAAAGAGAAGTTGGAAGACGGTACCGAAAAGCTGGTGCTGTCTACCGTAGCGGAATCGATAGCTCCAGGAAGTCGGGTCGCCTGATACGGCGGTCACCGAACACCAGGGGGCATCGTTTAACAAAAAACATTCTGATTACGTACAAAACTGAGCCATTTATCAAGCAGACAGGGGACTGATTTTATTTCTCTTGTAAACCCGGGAGACAGATTAATTTTCATAAAAAGCCATGAAAAAAAATCAGTCCCCTACCTCAGTACTGAGAAATTTAATCTGTCTCCCGAGTCAAAAAAAGTCGCTTTATCCGTATCCGCGATTTGTAAGCGTTTAGCAGTGCTCCATATATGCGCAAGTAGGCTAACGGGCTATAGTCGATCCTATGCACGGTAGCCTGATCGTGCATAGATGGGGTGCTGATGAACGCTTATCATACAATACAGAGGATTTTCTTATGTTTATGCTTAGTAATTTCTTATTAGCTGTAGCAAAATTATTAAACTTTGTGCTGAGTGCCTATATCTGGGTTATAATCGGCCGTGCGGTTATTTCATGGGTCAATGCTGATCCTTATAACCCAATCGTCCGTTTTCTCATCCAGATCACAGAACCGGTACTTTCTAAAATCCGCAGAGTGCTGCCCCCCATGGGCGGGCTTGATTTAAGTCCAATGCTCCTCATCCTTGCTGTTATTTTTCTACAGAGCTTTCTGGTGCCGACCCTGCAGCAGATAGCCATGGCACTGCAGTAAGGTTTCGTTTGAGGTGCAGCCTTAACCATATATGTCCAGCCAGAGCCAGAAAAAATAGGAGGTAGGGGACTGATTTTTTTTTCATGGCTTTTTATGAAAATAAGATAGCGTAGACTTCGATCTGTCTCCCGGGTTTGGGATAACTGGCTGAGTATTTTTCGTAATCATATAACTTCTTGAGTATAATGAGGTAAGCGGAGACTTCGAGATATTGACCGAAAATGTAATTATACAAGATGGCCATGATGGGGTAGCGGTCAAGGTCTATGTCCAACCCAGAGCCAGTAAAAATGAGGTCGCCGGGATACACGGTGACGCAATAAAAATTCGTTTGACCACCCCACCGGTAGACGGCAAGGCCAACAAGGCCTTGCTTGCTTTTTTCGCTAAGCTGCTGCATGTCTCAAAATCCTCTGTCTCCTTACAGAGTGGCCACCAAAACCGTAACAAAGTAATTAAGATAACAGGCATTAAAGAAGAGCAACTTCGAACTGCCCTCGATATTTAGAAGCTCATTTTTTAAATATTTCTATTCCGGGAAAGGTTGGGAGTAGGTAGGAGGTAGGGGACTGATTTTTTTTCATGGTTTTTTATGAAAATTAGATAGCGGAGACTTCGATCTGTCTCCCGGATTGATATGCAGGTCCAGCAAAAATGAGGTTGCACGGACACATACTTTTTATGAAAATTAGATAGCGAAGACTTCGATCTGTCTCCCTAGGTTTAGTGGGGGAAGGAGTGAAGCTTAAGGACAATGTATGAGCGAGCAACAAGAAGAGAAAATTATCCTGGCAAACTGGAAGGCTAATTTTTCACCATCACGAGCTGCACAGTGGTGTGAAGAGTTTAGCGCCGCGTATCAACCTGTTGCAGGTATGGAAGTGGTCATTGCAGTACCATTTTTATGCATGCAGGAAGTCGGCCGTAGATTGAATGAGCTTGAAGGCGTTTCGCTTGCAGCGCAAACCGTGTCTCCCTATCCGCAAGGAAGCTATTCCGGTTCGACACCTGCTGCCTGGCTCCGAGGTCTTGCTAAGTATGCGCTGCTCGGGCACCGTGAACGGCGCGATTATTTTCATGAAACTGCCCAGGATGTGGCAAAACAGGTATATGAATCATTGGCTGAGGAATTGGTGCCCATAGTCTGTGTCGATCAGGACAATATTAATGCACAGACGGCTATTTTTGATACAGAGGATCTATTAAAAATACGGTGGGCGTACACCCCAAAAGATGCCGAACAGCTGGAACGAGCCCATGGCAATCAATCCATTGAAACTGCGGTGTCCAGTATCTCAAAAAAGGTCGGCCACCAACCGGTCCTGTACGGAGGTGGAGTCAACAACAGCAATGGAGCCCAGATCCTCGAACTACCAGGGGTACAAGGCATCATGCTTGGTAGAGGCTGCCTTGACGCTTCAAATTTTGCGAAATTGATTAAGTCACTTGAGAGTTAGTGGCTTCGAGTCTTCGCTTACCTGAATTTCTCGCTAAAGAGGTAGAGAGGTAGGGGACAGATCTTTTTTTCATGGCTTTTTATGAAAATAAATCTGTCTCCCGGATTGATATGCAGATCCAGCAAAAATGAGGTTGCACGGACACATACTTTTTATGAAAATTAGATAGCGTAGACTTCGAGCTGTCCCCAGGGTTTAAAGAGAAATAAAATCAGTCCCCTGTCTGTTTTGGTAGATAATTGGCTGAGTTTTGCACGTAATCAGATTTACTTTTGCCCACTACATAGCCATCAACCGCCTTATCCTCTCCTCCATAGGCGGATGGGTGGAAAAAAGGTTGGCAATTGACCCTCCTTTAAGTGGATTTACAATATACATCTGCGCAGAAGCAGGATTAACATCCATGGGGATCTGCTCGTTGGCACTTGATAATTTGTTCAATGCGCTGGCAAGTGATTGCGGATGACCGCAAATCTCAGCACCGGTGGCATCTGCAATATATTCCCGACTCCTGGAAATCGCCATTTGGATTAGCGACGCAGCCAAAGGCGCAACAATCATCATCACAATCGCAACTATAGGGTTGCCTCCTTCGTCGTCATTGCTTCTTCCCCCGAAAATCATTGCCCATTGGGCCATGGTTGCCAGGTAAGAGATAGCTCCTGCCATAACCGCAGCAATGGAGCCAATCAGGATGTCACGATTTTTAATGTGCGCCAGCTCGTGGGCAAGCACCCCTTCCAACTCATCCCGGTTAAGCACTCGCATAATGCCGGTTGTAACCGCTACCGCAGCATGATCAGGATTTCTGCCGGTCGCAAAGGCATTGGGAGTCTGGTTATCAACCACATATATCTTTGGTTTGGGAAGTTGTGCGCGAGCCGCAAGCGATGCGACCATGTTATGCAGATCCGGTGCCTCAGCTTCTGAAACCTCCCTGGCCTTATTCATGGCCAAGGCCATTTTATCTGAATTCCAGTAGGCAAAAAAGTTTAATCCCACAGCAAACAAGAGGGCAATCATCATGCCTTGCTGCCCACCCATAGCCTGCCCTGCAACCATGAAAAGAGCAGTTAATGCTGCCATTAAAATGAATGTTTTCATCGTATTCATGAGACCCCTCCTCGGTAATCTAAAAAGTAAATCTGATTACCCATGAAATTCAGCCATTTTTTTGGTATCGGGAGACAGATTGAATTTCTCAGTACCAGAGCTAGGGGACTGATTTTTTTTCATGGCTTTTTATGAAAATTAGATAGCGAAGACTTCGATCTGTCTCCCGGGTTTAAAAGAGAAATAAAATCAGTCCCCTGTCTGCTTAGGTAGATAAATTGGCTGAGTATAGTACGTAATCTAAAAAGTAACGTAGGGTGGATAAGCGCAGCGCATCCACGCGGATTCCTAAATACCGTTGCTGGTTTAAAAAATAAGTATTTTCGCTAAAAATTGACAGAAGTAAAAACTCAATCATCCGTCAAGCGAGAATATCTCCGGCAAATTACGATATATTTCAGCATGGTCCAAACCATAGCCAATCAGAAACCCCTTGTTGAGTGAAAATCCTGGGTAATCAATGGACACATCAACGGCTCTTCGTTCGGTTTTGTCTATTAAGGTGCAGACTTTCACGGAATTTGCACCAATCTCAGCAAAATGATTTATCAACCACGCCATAGTGTGGCCAGTGTCCACAATGTCTTCCACAAGGATCACATCTTTTCCCTTAAGATCAATCTCGGATGGCTTGGACAAACGAATTGTCCCGGAAGAATGGGTAGCATCGCCATAACTGGCAACACGGATAAAATCTATTTCCAGGTCCAGGTCAATTGCCCGGCAAAGATCTGCTAAAAATATAAAAGCGCCATTAAGAACGCCAAGCAACACAACTTTTTTACCACTATAATCCGCAGTAATTTGTTTGCCAAGCTCGTGTATGCGGTCGTTAATCGCAACCTTGCTAAGAACTTCTTTTCTATTACTCATCTTGATTGATTTGTTTGTTACCTTGTGTGTCAAATGGTGATTTACTGTTTCCACTCTTTCAGTAAATTGCTGGCAGCTTCCTTTTCACTAAAGGATTGAGTACTGGCAACCACCTGCTCCATCTGCTCAATTGCCTCATCTTTCTTTTCTTCGCCAAACAAGGCAAGTGCAAGATGATAACGAAGAATAGGGTTGTTTTTATCCACTTCCACAGCCTGGGCAAATTCATTACGAGCAAGACTGTAGGAACCGCGCTTGTAATGCACCCATCCGAGCGTATCTATAATATGCGCGTTGTCCGGCAATTCCTGCTTGGCAATCATAGCTAAACGTAAAGCTTCGCCAAGGTCAGGATCAGCGCTTTCTGCAATCATCCAGGCCAGATTATTGGCTGCAGGCGCGAAATTAGGATTACGCTGGAGCGCGTTCTTATACGCCTCCATGGCCAATTCGGTTTTCCCTGTTTGTTCGTAGATGGCACCGAGGCCCATGTAAGCACCAATGGTATCAGGTTGTTTGGCGAGCAGATCTTTATATTCGGCAATGGCCTGCTCTGTTTTTCCCTGTTTGGTCAGGATGAGGGCGCTCATCGCATAAGGGCGTGGATTTTGCGGATCAAGTTCCTGTGCTGTCTTATATGCCTCTAATGCTTTTTCAGGCTGATTTGAACTGAGCATAAGATTGGCAAATAAAATCTGCAGCCCTGCGCTGTCTGGAGCCTTGTCTATTTGCTTGCGAGTCATCGCAATTAAGGCGTCTTTGTCTTGGCCTTTTTCCTGCGACAGTTTCAGTAAAAAGGTAAACGCTTTTGCATTGCCTGGTTGGACAGCCATTATTTTTTCAAAGGCTTCTTTAGCTTTATCCGGTTGTTTGAGACCAAGATAAGCCAGGCCAAGATTACCTAATATTTCAGGATTGTTCGGCACTTTTGCGTCAAGCTCGGAGAACATCTTTTCCGCATTTTCAAATTCTTTGGAAAAAAGGACTCCTTTTGCCAATATCATGGCTGCTTGGAAATTTTTTGAATCAAGCTTTAACGCGATAGCAGCTTCTTTTTTAGCTTCCTCAAAGTTGCCATCTTGCAGAAAAAGTAAGGCCAGCATGGAGTGTGCTTTCGCATGGGCAGGGTTTTTTTCAACAGCTTCTAGCAGGGCATTTTTAGCAAGATCAGTCTCTTTTAAGTTACTGTGTGCGATTGCCTTAACAAAAAATAGTTCACCCCATCTAGGGTAATCTTGAATAAGTGCAGTAACTATTTCTAACGCTTCTTGCGGCTTGGAATCATTGAGGTAGAGTTTTGCCTGTACGAGCTTAGCACCACCATTTTTAGGATTTGCGGCAAAAATTTCCTCCATTACTCTTTTAGCATCTTCAAACTGTTTTTGCTCAAAATAGAAATCTGCTAATTTAGCTTTAACATTCTCAGGTGGGTCTGCAAGTTCAATAGCCTCTTTGTACAGCTGCTCAGCTTTTTTCTTTTTACCTTGCCTGCTGAAGAAATCAGCGGTTGAAACTTTGAGCCCTGCATCTTTCGGAGCAATGTTCATTGCTTCGAGTAAGTGTTTTTCAGCAGCGTCTACATTATTTTGCCTTAGGGAAAGAGACGCCATTTGCAAATATGGCTGTGGTGACTCTGGAAAAGCAGCCGCCATCTTCTGTAACACATCGTTTGCTTTATCAAATTGCTTTTGGCTGGAGTAGAAAGATACCAGCGTAACGTAATTGCCTTGTTTTTCTGTGTTAAGCTCAAGAGCTTTGTTAAAGGCTTCTTCGGCCTCAGGAATCTGCTTTTTTACTGCAAGTATCCTGCCTTTTATCGCGTATAGACGATCCTCATCTGGGGCTATGGCAAGAGCTTTGTCAATACTTTCCAAAGCATTATCAGAATTACCCTCGACGAGTTCCAGATTTGCCAGCAGAGCTAAACCATCCTTGTTGTTGGGGTCCTTGGCAAGTACATCCTCAAGACTAGTCCTCGCTTCCTCTTTTTTACGGCCAAGGAGATAAAATTCGGCAGTCTTTACTTTTGCATCAAGGTTGCTCGGATCAAGTGTTGCCGCACGTTGCAATTCGCCAAAGGCCTGGCGAGGATTGCCGTTTTCCAAATACAGAAGACCCAGTTGATAACGGGCCTCAGCAAATTTCGGATCTATCTGGATGGCATTGCGGAGTTCAATTATTGCTTCTTTGTCCTTGGCCTGCTCAATATAGACCATGGCCTTTTTAAAGTGGATTTCCTTGTCCTTGGCAGGATCATTACAGCCGGATAAAAGCGCCAATAAAGTAATAACTACAATGGCTACAGTGTAATAACCCAAGCTTCTCATTCGCATGACGACTCCGTCGAATTTGAGTAATAAAAATTGTGCATGTACGGCACCTTATCAAAATATGAAGGAAAAAAAAAGTTTGCTTTTCAGTAAGTTCCATATAAAACAACCCATGAGAGATATTTTTGGGCAGCTGTAGCATATCGGAGTATTTTTTTTAATAGGCTGTACGTTTTTTACATGTAGGGTGGATGAGTGCAGCGCATCCACACGGAATCGAATTCCTGATGTTAGTGGATGCGCTATCGCTTACCACCCTACGCTTGCCACCGAGCATTATTTTCTAGTCTGCCGCCCGAGCTGGGTCCAAATATCATCTATGGACGAGCACAATGAATTTCCCTTGCTTGACCTCTGTATACTTTACATGTACCATATTCTAATTCCATTTTTTCCGAAAAAATCATGGAGCAAAAAAATGAGAGAAATTTTTCCCCAAGTAGCCAGCCGTGCCGTTTTTTTTATCGCCATTATTTTTTGGGCTTTACCATGCTTTGCAGCAGAATCAACTAGTGATGTTCCGGTTGACAAGGCCATGAAAGAACAATTCCGTCAAGAAATAATAGGCAACCAGGCCAAAGCTACTGCTGACGACGAATATGTAATAGGTTATAGAGACATAGTGTATGTCGAGATCTATGGCGAAGGCTCCATGGGAGTAGGTGCGGGGAGCCCCGCATCAGCCACGATAGACACAGAAAGGGGAGACGATTTTATACGCGGACGTGGCACTGGGGCAGAGGTAAGGATGGACGGCCGGATGTCGTTGAAACATATTGGTGATGTCTATGTGGTTGGCATGACCTTGACTCAACTCGCCGACTACCTAAAAAAACTCTATAGCTCCATCTATGAAAGTCCTAGTGTGACGACTACTTTGGTCCAGAGCAACAGCCGGCAATATACCATGATGGGGCAAGTAAAAGAACCAGGCTTGTTTCATCTCGACTTTCCTCTCTCTGTGGTCAAAGCCGTTGCCAAAGCAGGTGGCTTTACGGAATGGGCAAATTCAGAAATCACAATTATTCGCCAGAAGAATACCTTTTCTCAGCTCTCAGATGCAGGAGCTGACAGTAAAGAAAAAAAACTCACCTTTGATTACGACGATTTTCTGAAAGGAAAAGACCTGGAAAAAAATATCATGATCAAATCTGGCGATATTATAGTTGTGCATTGAGCGGATAATAAAATTGAAACAAAAAATATTACCAATCATTGGCATAGCTCTTCTGGTCTCACCCGCAATGGCAAGAGAGACTGTGGTAAACGGAAAATTGGGAGTTGGTTTAGATTTTTGGGAAAGAACGTATGATAAAGAGGACAGTTTAGCAAGCGAAGGCACCCTGACTGATGCAGACGAAGGAGATAAACAGCAATATGGTATTTGGCCTGAAGTATCCATAATTTCAGAGGGAATAAAAGATTCCTATTCTTTACGCTATGCGCCTGTCTTTAAGTATGATGATGTGACCTCTGATAACGAGGTGGATCATTACCTTGATCTCAGTGGGGAGCGTTTCATCTCCCGTCATTGGTCGGTAATGCTTGACAATAACTTCCAACAGACCGATGATCCCAGTTCTTCCACTGGCGATACGGAATCGCAGGAGGTGAGTACTAGCGAGGAGTTAACAAGAGATCAAGGTCGTCAAAGATATTGGATCAATGACTTGCGATTACAAACCGATTATACGTTCGGGGAGGAAAACAGTGTCGGGGGCGGTTATGGGTTTAAGGTCTTGCGTAATGATTCGGACGACAGCAGCTATAGAGAGTACGATCGGCATAACATATTTGCAACCTTTGCCTACCGGTATAGTCAGGCTATCAGGTCTTCTATTCTCCTGGATTATGTAAAAGGCCTGTATGATGACACCATTGATGCTGAAACAGAAAAACCTGTCTCCGAGGATCTGGATGAATACAGGGCGACATTGAGATTCGATTACCTGCATGGCCCCGCAGATTCCTTCCCGTTTGTGTATAATTTTGTTGGAGTGAAATATGACAATGAGCTGCAGCGGGACAGCTATGCGCATGAATTGACTGTTGGCTGGGAACAAGATTTTGATTCGCGAACCCATCTTACAATCGGCGGTGGCCCGACCTATGTTAATGGTGAAGGCGTTAAAGGAGAATGGGATTATAATGTCTATCTGGATTTCACCCGCGACTTCGCCCACTCGTCATTCAACTTATTCATGGAAAAAAAATATGATACCAGTAATTTCAGCGGGAGTAGCACCGATGCTGGTTTTAAAGATACTTACAAGGCCAAGGCTTTGTACAACCATCAGCTCACGCAAGGGCTTTCAGGAGATGTGTTTGCAATATACCGATGGGAATCCAACCTTGACCCACAGGGAGACACGCTGACCGAAGCTGTTGCAAGTGCTAACGCAACTAGTGAGGAGTCGATTGGTGATATTACCTATGATAAAAATATATATGAAATAGGGGTTGGTTTAAATTACGATTTTTTAAGATATTACAATGCCAAGCTTCGCTATTCATATTACATGTCTGATGGCGAGCTTGATAGTGACCAATATAATGATCACAGGATATTGTTTACACTTTCGGCGAGTGCTGATCTGTGGCGCTGGTAAATAGAGCTTTTTGAATTATGAACCTTTCTTTGTATAGAACAATACTCCTTTCTGGAATTATACTGGCAACGTTTTTTTTGTTGCAAGATGTCACGGGGGTGCAAAGGGTACCCATTAAAAAGTCACTGAGTTATTTCCCTACAAAAATAGATACTTGGCAAGTTATATCCAAACGTAACTCAAGCGACAGTGTCATTCAACTGTTGGGTGTAGATGATTACATAGAATATAATTATCAAGATATTGATGGCCATTCCGTTAACTTTTATGCTGCTTTTTACGAGGCGGTGGGCAATGGTACTGGCTATCATTCACCTAAAAATTGTATTCCCGGTGGGGGATGGGGAATCGATGAAATTAATACCATTTCCATCACACCTAAAGAGCGTAGTAAGTCTGTGAAAATTTCAGAGATGATTATTCGCAACGGTAGTGAGTACCAAGTGGTTTTTTATTGGTATCAAAATCGTGGGCGAATTATTTCTTCTGAGTATTTTGAAAAAATTTATCTGGTTTTAGACTCAATTTTTAAGAATAGACGTGACGGCACTTTTATAAGGCTAATGTCTTATGCTCCTAATAAAGATATTAAGGGTGCTCGCCAAAGGCTTATAGCGTTTGCGGAAGCTTCTTTGCCAGAGCTGGATAATTTCATTCCAGGAGGGCAGTTGTGAGCGAGATGGAAGTAAACCCGTCTGCACAAAAGCCACGCACGTGGTGTGTCGCGATTGTTTTGGCGTCGGTTGTTTTGTTGTATTACCATGTGTTTGTATCGTTATTCCATGATTGGAGGGTAAACGAAGATTATTCCCATGGTTTTTTTATCCCTCTAATAAGCGGATACATGATTTACGGGATGCGTCATGAATTGAAGGAAATGGTCGTGCGTCCAGTGAACTGGGGATTGGCTATTTTTTTATTAGGGCTCATCCAGCTGTATGTTGCCACTGTAGGGACAGAATACTTTCTTCAGCGGACTTCGTTAATACTGGTTCTGTTCGGGTGCAGCCTCTTTTTACTGGGGAGCCAAATCACTAAGAGATTGTCAGCCCCTATAGCATATCTCGTCTTTATGGTGCCATTGCCTGCAATTATTTGGAATAAAATTGCCTTTCCTATGCAGCTTTTTGCCAGTGCAATTACTGAAAGAGCAGTAAGATCCCTTGGCATTCCAATATTTCGTGAAGGCAACATCCTCCACCTTGCCAATACAACCCTTGAGGTGGTTAATGCATGTTCAGGACTCAGATCTCTGATGACGATGTTTGCCTTGAGTGCTGCACTCACAATGTTTTCAAGTCTCAGCGCCGGCAAAAATTGGATGTTGTTTTTTGCTGCCGCTCCCATCGCCATGCTAGCCAATACTTTGAGACTGACTGGTACTGCCGTTCTCGCTTCAAGGTATGGCGAGGAGGTTGCCCAAGGGTTTCTGCATGATTTTTCAGGGATGGTGGTTTTCGTTCTGGGGCTTGCTCTGCTCATAGGAGTAAATGTATTACTTGTTAAGACCTCTACTACTGAAACTCATGAATAACTATTTGACCATAGATGTTGAAGATTACTTTCAGGTCTCAGCATTTGAGAAAAATATTAAGGTGGATGAATGGGACAACTTTGAGTCACGGGTTGTTAATAATACAGAGCGAATTCTTGATATTTTAGCAGAGTTTGAAACCAAAGCGACTTTTTTTATTGTTGGCTGGATAGCTGAAAAGCATCCTAAGCTAGTGCGAACCATTCAGAGAGCAGGGCATCCCATAGGGTGTCATAGCTATTTACATCGCAAAATATATACTCTCACCCCTGAGCAATTTCGAGAGGATACAAAACGGGCTAAGGAGTTGCTTGAGGAGATTATAGGGCAGCCAATACTAGGTTATCGTGCACCAAGCTACTCCATAACAGAGAAATCCCTCTGGGCTCTTGAAATATTAGCAGAGTTGGGGTTCGAATACGACTCAAGCATATTTCCTGTGATGCACGATAATTATGGGATACCCGACTCCCCTCGTTTCCCTTACGGCCATCAGCACGTCAAATTGTACGAATATCCAATTTCCACTGCGAGGATACTCGGTCGAACTATCCCGGTTTCAGGCGGAGGCTATTTCCGTTTATTTCCTTACTGGTTTACGAGGTGGGCATTGGAGACAATCAACAATAAAGAAAAACAACCGTATGTCTTTTACCTGCACCCGTGGGAGATAGACCCCAAACAACCGCGTTTCAAAACTGCCTCTTTCCTCTCACGTTTCAGGCATTATAATCATTTGGAAGATACTGAAAACCGTCTGCGAAGTTTGCTGGGTGATTTTTCTTTTGAGCCACTACCGGAAACCAATTTTAATTGATAATCAAACATTCCAAAAAAGATTGTGGAATCAATCAAAAACGTAAAAAACAACTCAATTGTAGCCCCCCAAAAAAAAGGATGGTTACAGGTGTAGTCTAATTTAACGGCTTGAACCTTCTCGAAGAACTGCACAAGTTGAACTAGAATGTAGCTGGAAAAGGTAATTGCTCAACAGAGGTGGCCCCGCAAAATTGAACGGGGCTTGCAATAAGCCGCGAGGATTGGGATTAAAATGTATTTTGATGACAACCGGAGTCGGCTTGACTGCGTGGTGTACGCCCGGCATGGGCGTGCTCTAATGGGGTGCAAGTCCCCTGTATGTAAACCCTGTTACTGTCGTGATGACAGGACCATAAATAAAGGCTCAGAGAGCTGCTTGTATTGTAATGAATTTGCGAAAAACAACATAACAGTAAGGATATCCGAGCCATGGCACATTATAACACCATCCTTCATCAAATTACTGCATCTATCCCACGACATGTTTTCGACTATTATGCCGATATTCATCACGCAGGACAGAAGTTTCGCTCATGCAACCGCTGGAGCCAATTCATGGCGATGTTGATAGGGCAGCTCTCAGGTCGCAAAAGCCTTCGGGACATCATTCATAATCTGAAGGTCCAACAAGGTAAGCTCTACCACCTCGGGATGAAGTTAACTTCCAGGGCTACTTTAGCCCGAGTCAATGAGCGGCAACCCGCAAGTCTCTATAAAAATATTTTCAGTGAACTCCTCACTAAGTGCCAAAGAATTGCTTCCCATTACAAATTTTCATTCAGCGGAAAGCTCTACCCCGTTGATACGACAACCATCAACCTCTGTCTTGCTGCATTTCCATGGGCCGAATTTCGAAGTCAAAAGGAGCAATTAAGTTACACTCTGGTCTGGATGCAGGTGGTTATCTCCCTGCATTTATGGACATGACCAACGGCAAAGTTAATGCAATCAACTGGGCTAGGACACTCACATTACCCAAGGGCTCTTTCCTCTGCTTTGATAGAGGGTTCACCGATTATGACTGGTACGGTGAGATCTCACTCGCAATGGTCTATTCTTTGTGACGCGCCTCAAAAGCAATGCTGAGGTCGAATACCTCCTCAAGCGGGCTGGGCGCAAGGGCATCGAGCAACCGCTTCGCCTTGTGGGCTTCATTGACCCGCATACTGGCAAGCAATACCGTTTGTTACCAACGCCCATCACCTGAAAGCAGCAGAGGTTGCGGATATTTACAAAGAGCGTTGGTAGATCGAACAATTTTTCAAGTGGATCAAACAAAACCTGAAAATCCGAACCTTCTTGGGAACATCAGAAAATGCCGTACTCACCCAAGTCTGGATTGCGCTGTGTGTTTACCTTCTTGTCGCTTTTCTGAAATCCAAAGCAAAGTTGAGCTATTCGATGACACAAATACTCCGGGTTTTACACTCATCCTCTTTGCTTGAAATGATTTTATCAGGCTTTTTAGGTCGCCAGGAAGCAACCTGTTGATTCTCCACAGCTTTCATCGCTCCAGTTAAGATAAATGATATTTTAAAAGTGTATTTTTCAAGGTTTCCTTAAATGATTTTTATTTACCTCCTCATTGTAACTACACCTTTTTCACAGTATCCAGCTTTTTATAATCTTTTTGCTGGATTATCACTTGTAAAAATATTCGGAATTTTAAGTTTTACTTATAGTATATTTTACAGGAGGGTAGAATCGAGGCCAGTACATCGCTCATCAACACTAGAATTTTTAATAGTAGTGTTTTTTTTATATGGAATTTTTCGAATTGCAATTTCTAATGAGTTTGGCGAAAATTATATATTTCAGACAATACTATCCCTTTTAATATTTTTTTTTGTAAGTATAAGGTGTATAGATTCTATAGAAAAAGTAAAAAAATCTATTATATGCATAATAGTAGGAGTGTTTTTCGCTACATACCGAGGGCTCAAAGAATATTTTTATCTTGGAATTGCACGACCACAGTCAGTGTTCGGCGATCCAAACTATTTTGCTTTGGCTTTAGTCTTATGTATTATAATTTTACTAAATTTTATTTTTTATTCTAAATTAGATAAAAATAAAAAAATATTTATTTTTCTATTATCATTAATAATGATTGCAACATTGTTGCTAACAGCTTCAAGAGGCGGTGTCATTGGTTTACTCGTTGGATTATTAGTATTTTTGTTAAGCGAAAAAGTAAATAGAAAAAAAATTTGCTTTTTTTTATTTATCTCTCTTTTTTTTATTGTTCAAATTTTACCAAGTCATTTATTTGGTAGATTTGGTATTGGAAACATAATTGACATGGAAAGTGAGATGAATAGTGAAATGTACGGCGCTAAGGTTTCTACCGATGCTAGAAAAAAATTATTAATAGCTGGAGTTAATATGGTTAAAGAAAAACCTATTTTTGGCGTTGGGCACGGAAAATTCAAGTATTATTCTGTTTCTTATAATTCAGAAATTTCTAGTTCTCAGATAGCTCACTGCACTTGGTTGGAAATTTTAGCTGAACAAGGAATTTTTGGATTCATAATTTTTATATCAATAATATACTTGACACTGGAAAGATTGCTTTCAGTAAAGAGATTAACAAAAAACACCAAATGTTATAATTTTATTAGTATATCAAATGCACTTTTTACTAGTTTGGTAGCCTATGTGGCTACTGCAACATTTTTGAGCGCAGAGTGGGAAAAATTATTGTGGATAATAATATTTATTTCAATTTGTTTTTATAATTGTTTTATTGAAAAAGTTAGTTCTAGATGAATTGCGATTGCAACCAATTTTAGCAGTTAGAAGTGGCCCCACTTGTTTGAACAGTTGCCGCTGTTTCTTAAGTGGACTCTCTGCCGTTTTTTTATGCTGCCAGGTTTACCTTGCGTTTTCGGAATGTAGGCACATTTTTGATCAATGCAAATTTTATTTTCCAGTAACTTTAGGGAGTTGCTGTTTTTGAGCCCTTCAAAATGGTCGAAGCATGTGGGCACACGCGATGTTGATTTACACTTGTTAATATAGAATGTTGTGTTATTTTAACAGGCAATCATGTACTTGCGAACAACACAACGAAAGAACAAAGACGGCTCGGTAACCAAATATTACCAGCTCGCCCATAACGTACGACACCCAGAGACCAAACGGACTACAGCCAAGATCATCCATAGCTTCGGCAGGGCTGATGAACTTGATCGAGATGAACTTGTCCGCTTGTGCCGATCCATTGCCAGGGTCTGTGGGGTTGAGGTTATTGATCCTTTGGATGCGGCTTGTTCAAAGGGAGGCCTACCTGCCGATGTCAAGATACTCAGGACATTAGAATACGGAACTGTCCGCGTCATAGCAGAACTGTGGGAGCAGCTTGGGATCGGTAAAGTTATCCGTGAAGCAACCCATGACAAGGGCGTCGATTACGATAAAGCCATACTGGCGATGGTTGCCAATCGCTTTTGTTGTCCGGAATCTAAGCTCGGAGTGTGGGAGAGGTGGCTCAATACGGTTTACCTGCCTGAGTGTGGTCATTTCAAACTACGCCAGCTTTATGAGGCCATGGATATTCTGCATGAAAATGCGGAGGAAATTGAAAAGCAGATTTTTCACCAGGTTGCAAATCTTCTGAACTTATCAGTGGATATTATTTTTTATGACACCACCACTGCATCCTTTTCCATCGACTATGAAGACGAGGATGACGGGCTCCGTCAGTATGGCCATGCCAAGGAAGGTTTCTGGGCACCCCAAATTATCGTTGCCCTGGCCGTCACCAGGGAAGGTATACCAGTCAAAAGTTGGGTCTTTCCAGGAAATACTGCCGATGTCAGAAGTGGTCTCGTTCTTTAGACCAACACCATGGAGTTCTAAGTTATTTTCGTAGTTCCATGTGTCCTCCCTCTTCCCCGCGGGGAAGAGGGAGTTTTTTTAGGCCGCTTTTTTTACTTCTCCCCGATATATCTCATCCGGGGTTTTGTCGTCGAGTGATTCATGGGGACGAATGGTGTTGTACCGGAGAACATAAGCTGCAATCCCCTGCGTCAATTGTTTAGGGTTCTCATATGATTTCAGGTATATATCTTCATATTTAATACTTCTCCAAAAACGCTCAATCATCACATTGTCAACCCATCTTCCCTTGCCGTCCATACTGATCGTAACGCCTGCATCCTGCAAACAGTCTATCCACTTTTCAGAGGTAAACTGGCAGCCTTGATCTGTGTTCATGATCTCCGGTGCTCCAAAATCATTTAAAGCACGTTTTAGGCACAGGATGCAAAAAGCGGTGTCCAAGGTTGTAGAAATCTCCCAGTCTATAATTCTCCTCGAATACCAATCCATTATAGCGAAAAGGTACACATAGCCTCTACGCATTGGAATATAGCTGATATCAGCACACCACACCTGATTGGGGCGAGAAATTGTAAGCCCTCGCAAACGATATGGGAAAATTCCTTCCGGTCCACCAGGAATAGTTGTTCGTTTTCTGGGGTATATAGCCTCAACCCCCATTACCCGCATCAACCGACGGACTTTTCGACGACCAATTTGTTTGCCCGTTAATCGGCGTAAATATTTGAACATCCTACGACTGCCAGCTGCCGGGTCTTCGAGGTGTAATTTGTCGATATTTTCCATCAACGCAAGATTCTCTGGAGATTCACCAGATAACTGGTAATAAACAACCGAACGTGGAATGCCCAGCAACTCACATTGACGCCGAATGCTCAGTTGACAATTCCGCTCTACGAGTTTGGCTTTTTCACGGGAATTCCCAACTGTTCGCACTTTTTTTCGAGGAAATCGACCTCCATCGTCAACTGGCCAACTTTGCGTTCGAGCTGCTGTCGCTCCTTGTCAGTCCCACCTTGTCCTTGCTTTCTTTTGCCTTCAAACAGCTCCGGCATTCGCTCAAGCAGTTCATTTTTCCATTTGCCGACCATGATCGGATGGATCTCAAACTGCTTGGCTATTTCACTCTGGGTTTTCAAGCCCTGGATAGCCTCAAATGCCACTCGGGCCTTGAATTCTGCACTGTGTTTCCGTCTTTGCTTTTTCATAATTCCTCATTCTAACATGGTTGAGGAACTACAGAAATGTTAACTTAGCTACTGGTCTGGATTGGCGGCACCACTTCTGTCAGCACGGTAGAGACTATAAAAAAGGATCTCCGTGGCTGGAATCTTGGGCGTGCACTGTTTGTTGCTGACTCAGGCATGAACTCAACAGATAATCGCACAGAACTTGCTAAAGCCTGCGGAACATATCTCCTGGCAACCAGGATGGCAAGTGTGAGTGAAGTAAAGCTGTTTTGCTTCAGCTGGA
Organism: Desulfogranum marinum; assembly: GCF_963675105.2. Lineage (NCBI taxonomy): Bacteria > Pseudomonadati > Thermodesulfobacteriota > Desulfobulbia > Desulfobulbales > Desulfobulbaceae > Desulfogranum > Desulfogranum marinum. The sequence goes on along the minus strand of NZ_CAXXRO010000004.1, from coordinate 43,684 downwards.
ACTGGAATTTTAAGCCTGTTGAGTTAGTTGGTAATAGCCGGATTGTTGCCAGCTAATAAAAGCCTTTTTGTTGGAGCCCCGTCGGAGACGCCTCTCCGTCATCGCCACCTTCAGGTCCAGCAAACGAGATTAATTTGGCAAGGCTGCGAGCTTGCGAGCACCCGTAGGGCTTGGCCTTGCCAAATTAATCTCGTTTGCTACGGGGGTACAACTTAGTCGTCGCCGTCTCTTGGCTTTTCTAGCCGCTCTTGCGTTTTCCAGCTTGCTATCTCGATCTTTTAAAATTTGTTTATCCCGCCCCTCAAGCATAGCCTCCGGCGTAATATAACCGATGGCGCTGTGTAGTCGAACTGTGTTGTAATGGCGAACAAAACCGGCAATTACCTTTCGAGCATCTTCAAGAGATAACAGAACTCCTGGGCGGATACATTCTGTCTTCAATGATTTGTGCCATCTCTCTATCTTACCGTTGCTTTGAGGGTAGTAGGGAGAGGTCCGAACATGTTTCATTCCTGCGATACGAATAAACTCCTTGAAGTCTTTGGCAATGAATTGGGGCCCATTGTCTGAGATGATTCGTGGAGCAACATCAGGAAAACGTTCACGCCCTCGTTGGATAATTATTTCAACTTCAGCCTCTGTCATGGTCTCCCGGATCTCCCAATGGACAATATAACGGCTACAACCATCCAAGATACTGCAAAGATAATAAAAAGTTCCGCAAATATTGATATGAGATATGTCAATATGCCAATGCTCATGTGGCTTGAGAGGCTGCACAAATCCAGTCCCTTTCTTGCTCGGCTTGGCGCCCCAGCGCTGAAGGAGCCCTGCTGAGGACAGAACCCGGTAGACAGAACTGGGGCTAACTGCAACGATGTCATTATCAAGCATCATAAAGGTTAGTCGCCGGTATCCTTCAAGTGGATTTTTATCATGAAAGTCGACGATAGCAGCCTTTTCCCACTCTTCAAGCCAAAAATCGCGAGGGACCTGGCCGTTGTGCTCATTACTCTTGCCGTAGCGTTCTTTCCAGCTATAAAATTTACTGGCTGATATGCCAAGCCACGCTATAAACAGTTTGAATGATAATTCTGTTTTCATAGCCCAATATTTGACAAAATCAACACAATTGTCTCGAATGTCATGAGGAACCCACTTGCCTTTTAAATTTCCCCAAGATTTTTTTTTAATTTTAGATGGGCTTCCATGAGTTCAGAGACCACTTCGTTTTTGTTCGCAAGCTTCTCCTCGAGCTCGCGTATACGGCGCTCTTGACTGCTTTCTTTGGATTTTCGTTTAGTGACAAAAGCCGCTGAACCGTTTTCAAAAAACTGTTTCTGCCAGCGGTAAAATACCGCTGGAGAAAGGTGATGTTGATCACATACATCTGATATCGGCACGTTGTCCACCAGATGCTGCTTTAAAATAAATACTTTTTCTTCTGGGGTGTATTGTTTTCGTTTCTTGGTCATGAAATATTCCTCCGTATGAGTAAACTAACTCAGACGGTTGAAAATTCCAATTCACGCTGAACCAGTACAAAGCAAACAGTACTTTCTACCCCTGGCCGTTTTAGAGAGATATCTGAAAGTCTTCAGGCTAAGGAGGTCTTACTCGAAAATGGCAAGCGCTACATCCTTTGCTACAATCCCAAGGAAGCGAAAAGGCAGGCCTTGCATCGAGAAGAATTAGTAGCCATGCTTGAGGAGGAAATCTCCAAGCATAAAGATCGAAAGATTAATAATAAATGGGCGATAGAGCTGTTGGCTTCACGACGATTCAAGCGTTATCTTACCATCACGGGACACGACACGATCCGTATCGATCGTAAGGCTATCAAGGAGGCTGCAAAATATGATGGCAAATGGGTTTTGGAAACCAATGATAAAAACATAAGCGTCGAAGATGCCGCCTGCGGGTATAGGGGGCTTATGGTTATTGAGCGCTGCTTTCGTTCCTTGAAAAAGACCCAGATCAAAATGATGCCAATGTATCACTGGCTACCGAATCGTATCGAGTCGCATGTAAAAATATGTGTGCTGGCTCTCCTTATAGAGCGCGTAGCGGAGTTGACATGTGATAAGCCCTGGCGAAAAATCCGGTTGGTCCTGAGTAAAATACAAGCGACAGAGTTCGCAACGCCAGGTCACCATTTTTACCAATTAAATGAACTACCCATTGGAGCGAAGTTTACTATGGAACAGCTTGCATTTGCCTGTCCCCGCAAGGTTTTTGGCATCCAGGCCGTGAAAAAAGATACTGCAATGATGTAGGCACACGCGAAAAAATATGGATCCTGTCAGCCCGCCTTGCAGGCGGCTTCGCGAGCAGGTCTCGGATTTGGCGCGAAAACGCAAGTTTACCGCAGGCAGCATCATTCCATACGCTTCATCAGGTGTCTTTTTATCAAGCTTTGAATGCGGCCTGGCCTGATTATATCAAGCAAGGTAGGGTGCATCCGACGTTTATGGAATCATTTAACACGCCGCATCCTCTGCTCTCGTGAGACCCTTTTTTCCTGCGCACTTTTCTCATACTGATCAAAGAACGAATCAAATTTTGAGTTATACTTGGCGCAGCGTAGTTTCAAGATGTTGTTGGCATAGTCAACTTTCCACCAAGCGCCTGACCTCTCGAGACGGATATTGCTGATAAACTTGTTAGCACTCTCTATCGCGCCACTGCCAAGCGGATAGCCACCACGCCGTAAGCGGCCATACTCAATGGGAGCATCCGAAGTTTATGGAATTATTTAACAACCCGGATTTTCTTTTCCCGTGAAACTCGTTTGTCTTTGGCGTTTCTCTCGTATTCATCAAAAAATGAATCAAATTTAGAATTATATTTGGCACAACGCAGTTTCAAAATATTATTGGCATAATCAACCTTCCACCAGGCCACGGATCTTTTGAGACGAATATTACTAATGAACTTGTTGGAACTTTCAATTGCACCGCTACCAAGAGGGTAACCCCCTCGGCGTAACCGACCATATTCAATTCGCTTCTTATTCTTTTTGAGGTAATTGGCCAAGTTGGCCCTCTCTGTTTTGGCTTCCGCTGTCTTACATTTCATTCTATTGAGGCCCGCAATGACATGGGTGGCATTATTATGAAATAGCCGAACCTTGGTCTGCTCTACCCATGTGTTTGCCTTTACCTTTTCAGTAAACTGGATTTTGGCAAAATCATATAAATGCTTCGAGCAGTGGTAGTAATCGAGAACTTGCCGACATTCAGGAAAATACTTTTTAACACAGTCCCATATCCAATCGGCTCCATCACCCTCAAAGCAGAGGCGAACCTTGTCGAGAGGGATGATGTCCTTGCCTCGAAGATCAGCTAAAAAATCTTTAAATTCTTCGACATTGCTGATTTGATGCCAACTTAAGAGATGGACGATCTTGTCTTTGTCGAGCAAGTAACCACGGATCCCCTTAGCTTCGCGCCAGCAGTGAGGGAGGCCTTTTTCTTTTGTCCTGATAGGAACCATGGCTCCGTCGGCAGAAAAAACAAGAATTGGTCTCCGGTGATTATTTTCCGAAATACCTTCTACAATTTTAGCCACTTCTTTGGCAGTAGGGATAATCTCGGTAAGACTGACTCCAGTGGCGACTTGATTGGTAAGTTTATGCACAGTGTCAGGAGAGATTTCGAAACGGTAAATTTCACTCATCATCTCCGCAGACTCTTCAAAGGTTTCCTTGGCACCAAAGAGGGCTGCTATTTTTTGAATATCATACTGGTACTTGCCATCTCTCAAATTAAGAACATCTTCGTATGGAGTATGGCTGGCCTTACATTTTGGGCAAACTTAGTAGGGGCAGTTAATAGTAATTGTCCCAATGGTGGTGATGCATTCTTTTTTATTGGAATATTTTTTATGAGCCTTGGCACCACAACAGGTACACTTGGGAGAAGTTAAATGTTTGTCGAGTTCACCTTGAATAATGATTTGAACCAATTCAGGGTCTATTGCTGGATAAATATTTCTAATATTTTCGATTATCTCAAAAAGTGTATTTTGGGGCGCATCAACGCACTGGATAATATCAGATATTTTTTGATCAAGACTATTGTCGTACATGTTTTTGTAATACTTAGTCCCAGTCTGTATTTTCAGCACCCTTGCCATGGCTTAACCTCCTGATTTTGCAAGGTATTATACCATAAAAGTGCTTCTTCTTAAAACTTAAAATTCCTTTAAGTACTTAAAAATACAAAATAAAATTGGCAAAAATCAGATGACAGAATTATGCCATAAATAGCAGATGCTCCCTTGTTTAAACGTTTTTTGTCGAAGGGAGGCAATTTTTATCTGCCAATAACTGTTGAGTCGAACGAGGTTTCCTTCCTCGACGTGGCAGGTAAAAACCGGGTAACATAGGTGTTGGATTTGCTAGATTTTTCATGTTTAAAAGTAACATTTTCAACCAATTATACCTGCCGGTTTTATGGTTGAAAAACGCCTTAAACTAGCGCCATTCAGGACTGACCATGTTTCTTTCAGGCGTCATTATACCTCTAGGTTATCGATATATTTTTGTAGATTTGTTGCGTTCGTCTCTATGTCAACCTTATTGGAATCAAGGGTAATGTCAGCGTATTTGATAATTGGTAATAAAAAATTTTTATGCCCTGGTCTAACTGTATCTAAATACTGATTAAGTACTGAATTAACGCTCCTGTCTCGTTCGACCACATCTCTTCTTATCCTTCTTGCAAGCCTCACGTCTGCTGGAGCATGGATATATACGATCAGGTCGTATAAGTCCCTCAGTTCTTTCCAATAACACGAGAAAAGTCCTTCTACGATAATATTTCTTTTGGGTATTATTTTTTCCGGTATATCAAGTCGTTGATGTGTTGTGAAATCATATACAGGCTTATGGACAGCTTTACCATTTTTAAGATTGGTGACTTGGTTTACTAGCAATTTTTTATCAATACAATTTGGTTTGTCAAAATTGGTTTTGATAGAATCACTGAATAAAACCGGATTGTAATATGAATCGATTGGTACAATCAATGTGCAACTCGACCAGCTTGAAATGCAATTACAAATAGATGTCTTGCCCGATCCTGAGCCACCAAATACTCCAATCAAGAGTCTTTTTGCAATCTCCATGCCCATTCTCCTTTCTCGAATCTGTTTTCCTAAAGATATTTTTTGATTCACTCTGTAGTATGTAAATTAATGATATTAAGGAGTTTAATCGAAGCGTTTATTGGCCCTTTTTTCACCACTCTTGTGCCAAGAGATCAGGAGCTTTGTATCCATACATCGAGTTCTTTTGGCTCCTCAACGTTTCAGGTGGATTCTAGCAAATTGTGTACCTGTAAAGCCAGCAGGTATATTATACTAATAAACATCACGTCTTGGCAAAAGCATCTGGTTCTGGCGGCCTGAAAAATGCCATTACGCGATTCTATTCGGGCGTTGCTATGACCCTGAAGATCATCTCGGGACTCGACAGTTACCCGAGTATAGCTGGCTGCTCGCGAGTCATGAAGTTATCTGTCTTTTGAGCCAGCAGGCCAAAAGCATGTCCCCCCGAGACAGGGTTTTAGATTGTGTTTATTTTCTTTGGTGCTCCCGGTCTGGAATGGTCAAGTAAAAGTAGACAGTTTTTTCATGCGACCATTTTCAGTTTCATCCAATTGTTCAAGAATTCTTTTGGGCATAAATTGCCAAGATAACTGTAACGTCTGAAGCTGTTGTAATACATTTCAATGTAGTCAATTATGTCACCCTTGTGACTCATACTTCCTCGCAGCCCATGCCCTGCTATATATGATTTAAATCGTTGCTGCAACATTGGCTGCCACGGTCTGAGTGGAAAATCAAACCGCTCTCCGGCTTCTTTCTCCAGATAGCCATCCGGGTTTGATAACCAAGTGCCGATTAATGCGCGCACACATAGACCAGCCAACAACTTCTCGATTAAACAAATCTACAACAACGGCTAGACAAAGCCAGCCAGCGGATGTCCAGATATACGTGATATCTGAGACCCAAGCCTGGTTGGGGCCGCTTACCGAAAATTCCCTTTGGAGTAAATTTGGAAAGACTTCCAGGGTATGATCGCTATCAGTGGTGGCTTTATATTTTTTCTTTTGCTTAGCCTTTACACCTGCAAGGTTCATGATTGTTTTGGCGCGAGCTCTACCACAAGGAAACCCCTAAGATGTCAGTTCATCTGCATGCCTGCGTGCTCCATATGATTCCCTGCTGAAACCGTGAGTAGTCTATAATATCTGCGCCATCTTTTTGTTTTCTCTGCAGGTCTTTGATTCACCACGATTAAGCCAGCTAAAATAGCTGCTGCGGTGAACTTGCAGAACATGGCAGAGTAATGTTACCGGGTACGCCTTCTTTTCCTGGGTAATGAACTGATACCTTAAAGATTTTCTTTGGCAAAGAGTTACGTGATTACCAACGAACTTCAGCCAACTTTAAAAGACGCTGTGGCATTGGCGGTGTCCGCATCGCCACGTACGCTAACCGATTAACCATTGTGTGCAATTCGAACCTCCGGTTGAACCGATAACAAAATTCTGCAAGATACCTTGGCAGGTGACTTGGACTCACGTGATGATAAGTCCCATGTAACGCATTCTTAACATTACCAATCATGATATTGACCCATTTAAAAACACCATACTCATCGTACCCGTTGTCTGTGCGGGAAATAATGGGTTCGTGCTCACAGTCAGCATCCTCAACACCGGGAAAACAGTTGAGCCCGTCTGATACCACCAAGGTATCAGGGCTGAGGTGTTTTTTTGCCCACTCTGTTAGTTCCTCTTTTGTGAACCCGATAACCTTACTCAAACGAATTTTGACAGGGTGTCCTTCTTCGGTGAGTGAAATTGATGCTACAAAGGGTGTTTTGCCTGTTGCTCCACGACCTCGAACCCCATCGTATTTCTTCCCGCCCCAATACGCGTCGTCGATGACCACCAGTTCGTTCAACGGTTGGGAATCATCCCTTTCCTTCATTGTCTGCTGGAGCTTATGTTTTATGCGAAGCGCCGTATTGGCAGATACTCCAAGGGTGCGCCCAAGGTGCATCGAAGAAATACCGGTTTTGGCTTGGCTAATGAGATATATTGCAAGGAACCACACCGTAAGCGGCAGTTTGGTCGATGCAAATATGGTCCCGGCGGTCAACGATGTTTGAGTATGGCAATAATTGCACTGAAGAACCTTTCGCGATGCAATTTGGCAATGGCCCGTATGTCCGCACTTGGGACATACAAAGCCCTGGGGCCAACGGAATGCAAACAGAGCTTGGTAACATTTTGATTCGTCACCGTAGTGGGAAAGAAAAGCTGTCAAACTCAAACCTTTTTGAAACTGAATTGGATTCTTGGCCATGTCTTAATCTCCCATTTGTTTTGGTCATGGTTGATTATGACATAGCGGGTTTATCATATAGTGACTACCCCCCCCCAAAAAAAAAAATAAATGTGGCTGAAGTTCAGTGGTAATCACGAAGAGTTAAGTAGCAAAGAGGAACCGCCCCTCAATGCTCTCCCAGGTAGGGTCGAAGGCTGGCGCGGTACCCAAAGTCCGTTTCCAACCTCCGCCTCGACAAACCCAGCGTGCGGATTTCCCGCACTGGGCTTTCACTGTTATGTTCATTTCAAGGTTAATGAGACCTATTGAACTGGCAGCACTTTCAGGCACGATGATATCGAACTCCGTAGTCATTATACAATCCCACAGTTTCATATAACCAAGCCCTACTCCATCTGTTCCAGCCAAAGCCACGACGTTTCCTGGCATACATTAAGTGTCGTCTGATCTTTTTCTCCAGCCAATCTTTCACATAGCAAAAACATTCGCTGGAGTTACCAACCCGAAAATAGTTCACCCAGCCCCCACTATGGTATTTATGAGGGCAATTACCCTACCCACAGGTTGGGACCGATGTCGACGAAACACACCCTTGAGCTTTCGCAACAAGGTTGTCCGTGCTTTCATGCGTGGAGTAACTCGTACCCCCCACGCTCCACGGCGTGTTTTGGACCGCCGAAAATCAAAACCCAGGAAACTGAAAGTCTCATTCTGTGCAAGGTCAACTATTTGGGTCTTTTCCAAATTCATCTGAACACCCAATTTTTCAAACTCTTCTGCAAGCCTTTTGTAGGCAGCTTGTAACAACCACTCCCACTTTCCAAAACCGTCGACCAAGACCACGAGGTCATCAGCAAAACGGGCATAATCAATATACGTGGATCTGCCTTTCTGGGTCACCGCTTTAGCTCGTTCCAGCATTTTATCTACCTCGTTGAGGTAGACATTGCTGAGTAGAGGTGAAATTACCCCACCTTGTGGAACGCCTTTCGCTCCTCCTACTTTCAAGATCAACTTCAGCAATCGCATCACATCGTCATCATTAACCCGTTCAGCCACCTTTCTCATGAGAGTGACATGCTGAACGTTGTCAAAATAGGCACTTAAGTCTAGATCAATGACACGTGTTTTGTTCTTCACAACTGCCGAAGCGACACGATCTACCGCTGCATGAGCAGTTCGCTTCGGACGGTATCCATATGACCCCTCCTGGAATTCGGCTTCAAATATTGCTTCTAAAATGAGTTTAAGTGCGCCTTGAACCACGCGATCACTTATCCCTGGAATTCCAAGAGTCCTAACCTTACCATTACCCTTGGGAATCTCTTTGATCCGATTTCGCATAGGTCGATATGTCCTGGAGTGCAGTTCATTTTGGATCTGTACAAGAACCCCACTCAACCCTGCCTTCTCGATGTCAGCAAACGACACACCATCTATACCCAGGCGCACCGTTGTTCTTCTTCGCTTCACGATAAGCAAAATCAAGTGTTTCCATTTTACAGACATGCACATACAAACCCCAGAACCGCCATGCCTTATCAGACTTCGCCTTCAAATATATCTTCCTTCTCAGGTCTTGCAGACCGATGGACGCTTTTATCATTTCGCCCCTGCCTCCCAGTGTTGTCAGAAGATTAGTAACAGTGGGGTTCCTTTGCTCACTAGGCGTTACCCCAGTTCATCGCTACTACAAACCCCTCCGCCACCCTCTCGCCTTTCGATTCACTTCCCGCTGTTTACGGTTATAGAACCTACCTTGCTCCACAGATTTCTCTCTGGGACGAGGAGGGCTTCTCCAGTTGCTCGGTATGTCCTTGTCACCGTGCTATCGCTACCACCCCGCCGGAATGAATCAGCAGTATCAATCAGTTTTCGGCTAATTATGCTGCCTCGCCCTACGGTTGCGAGCTCGGCTTCCGAGGATTCTCACTTTCGGGGCCACCTATGCGTTCACTCTCGTTATGGCCCGGTGACTCGCTCACAATCCCTGTGGATCGCTTTGTCGATGGGCTTCAGACAATCGGTTCCCCTCATACCTGCCATCCAAGCTATAGAACTTCTGATTCTTACTCTAGCAGGACTAACTCCTGCTGAACATACCAGCCTTAGCTGGACACACAACCGTACGTGACATTCTCATGTCATACGGCTCCTATCGTTCAACCGCAGGTAATACACCTAACTGCCAATGGTAAAGGGCGCTTGTCTCGCGTTCCGAGAGGCCACGTAGCCATTTCCTCGCCTTGCATTTACTACCTTTGAAACGCTTATCTCACTACCCACTTCACTAATATTTCATTCAGATGTGAAAATACACGCTTCAGCGCACTCGGATAAAATGCACCATAGTAATTCCACCACCCTCGAAGTGAAGCATTTACCTTTTCCCCGATATCTTCTAATTCGGCGTTGGTCCACCTAGCAAGATTCCATTCCCGCATTTGTTGCTGGATATCAATAACTGCGGACTTGCTTATGGCTGGGCTGAAACTGTTGAAATACTTCCCAACTTTGCTTTTCGCCAGCCTACCTCGAAAACAGAATCCAAGAAAATAAAATTGAGTAGTATGGGAATGCCCTCGCCGGTTGGCATCGCGGCAGTATACTATTTTGGTTTTCTTAGGGTGCAAATCGAGGTTGTATTCCCGAAGTCGTTTACCAATCGGTTCTTGCAGGAAAACCGCTTCCATCTCACTTGTACAGTGTAAAAGACCGTCATCGGCATAGCGAACGAAAGGGACATTTGGGAAATGCCGTCTCATCCAGTCGTCAAAGGTATAATGGAGATATAGATTGAAAAGTAAGGGGCTTATTACTCCACCTTGTGGTGTCCCTTGCGTCCTCTCAACTATTTCTCCATCAGCCTTTTTCAAAGGCGCTTTGAGCCACCGTTCAACATACAGGACGGTCCATCGACAATCGGTGTGATGCCGCACTGCTTTCAACATCAACGCATGATCGATATTGTCGAAAGCTCCCTTTATATCAAACTCCAGTACCCAATCATACTGCCAGCACCGTTTTCTCGTAACACGTATAGCATCAAGCGTTGATCGCCCTCGCCTATACGCATACGAGTCCGGATGAAAGTGAGGTTCTACTTGTTTTTCAAAGTGATTACGCACAACTGTTTGCGCAACCCGATCTGAGACAGTTGGTATGCCAAGCTGACGCATCTTACCATCACGCTTGGGTATTTCCACTGCACGGATCGCTGGCGGGGAATAGCTCCCTGATGAAAGCCTGTTCCAAAGTTTATAGAGGTTGTCTTTGAGTCTTTCCTCAAATTCCTGGATAGTCTGTTCGTCAATACCGTGAGCTCCCCGGTTTGCCCTTACTTGGCACCAAGCATCAAAAACAGCTCGCTTGGATAGTTCAAACGGTTTTGCTCGACTCATTGGTTCCTCCAAAATCTGGTTGACCAACGTGTTTTGCTGAACGACACGTTTCCTTCGCTTCACGTCCATTACGGAAGCTTCATCACTACTACGAAACGTTCCGCCCCTGTGCCCTGCATCGGTACTCTCACCTTCCTGGGACTATCAGTTCGATTTCTCTCTTAGCATCAGAACGACAGGTTCCTATGTTCCATATAATCGCCTAGCTGTGAGTTCACGCCACTTTAATGCCGGTCGCCATCAAGTCAGTAAGTAGGTTTCCACTTGATTTGTCCCGGTCCGCAACCTGGGGAACGGTTTTGACGACATCTGGTAAAGGCTATCGACACCTCATCAATGGTTCGTTTACACTCGTCTCCTCACAACACACCTGACATGTCTTGCATGCCTTTTCCTCAACGCTCACTACCATGACTCTTAACCACAGCAGCTTGAGGCAGTTTGACACCTCCTCCTACAAGGCGATGTCGAAGGACCTACCTTCATCGATTATATAGCTTTCATAGCACACAGGCTGCCGCCTTTTTTAAAATATCGCGCTCCATTCGTAATCGTTCATTTTTCTTGGTTCTTCCGGATTAAGCGTACTTTGCTTGCATAAACCTGATTGCCAAAGGACATGGGAGGAGACATGTTGTTTGTTGAGAACGCAAACAACAAAAGGAGGTCTCCGCCATGTCCACAAGTTTACTTTATCACGCTTTTGGGATTAAGGGATACGATTATGTGCGCACTCAGTACCACGGCGGGAATATTATTTTTACCATCGAGAGAAAGCCTTTTTGTCTTTGCTGCCCCTGTTGCAAAGGAAAAAATATTATTCGCCACGGTGCCTTACCACGCTGGTTCTACTCTGTGCCCTTGGGTGGCCGGCCCAGTTATATCGTGACATATGTTACTCGGATTGAGTGCAAGCAATGTCGTATAACTCGGCAGGCTGACATTGGTTTTGCCGATAAGAGAGTAACTTATACCAAGGCGTTGGAACGATATGCCTTAGGGCTTGCCAGACACATGACCATCAAAGACGTTGCCAAACATTTGGGGATCAGTTGGGATATCGTCAAGGGGATGCAAAAACGCTATCTTAAAAAACGGTATAAAAACCCCAAGCTCAAAGAGCTTCAATTAATCGCAGTGGATGATATCAACATTGGTAAAGGGCGTTACTTCACTGTAGTTCTCAATTTCAAAACCGGAGCCATTGTTTTTGTTGGTGACGGGAAAGGTAGTGAAGCTTTGGAGCCCTTCTGGGTAAAATTAAAACGAAAAAAATCGGTTAAGATTAAAGCGGTAGCAATGGATATGTCCCGGGCATACATCAAAGCAGTGACCGAAAATTTACCCAATGCCACGATAGTCTTCGACCATTTTCATGTCATCAAGCTTTTTAATGAAAAACTCTCTGATTTCAGAAGGAAGTTGTTTGATACCGCCCATCAAATCATGAAGAAATCTGTTTTAAAGGGTTCTCGCTGGTTGCTTCTCACTGCCCGTGAGAAGCTTGCAGGTAAACAGAATCATAAAGTCAGACTTGAGCGGGCATTGGCTTTGAATGAACCCCTTGCAACTGCATATTACATGAAAGAAGACTTGCGGCAGCTTTGGGGGTGGGGCGACGACAAGCATGCTGCAACCTGGCACCTGGACAGCTGGATAGAAATGGCAAAAGCCTCTGGTATGTCGATGCTTGAAAAATTTGCTCAGACACTTGAGCGACATCGTGACGGTATTCTTGCCTACTTTGATTATCAGATTACCACGGGCCCTCTTGAAGGTATTAATAACAAAATTAACACGATGAAACGACAAGCGTACGGCTTCAGAGACATGGAGTTTTTCAAGTTGAAAATAATGGCTCTTCATGAAACAAAGTACGCTTTAGTCGGATGAACCTTTTTCTTCCTTTAAGCGTTTAATTTCTGAATCTTTCTTTAGGTCAACACTACTCCTAGCTGCTCCAAACAGCTTTCTCCAATGCCTTATTGTGGCTTCGCTTACGCCAAGGTTTTTTGCTGATTCCGTGTTGGTATAACCCTGCTTCCCTACGAGATTAACCGCTTCTTTTTTGAATTCTTTTGTATATCTTTTTTTGGCTCTGTTTTCCAATGTGACACCTCCGAAGTGCTCAGTATAATTCGCACACTCTCAGAGCTTCTTGCAAAATGATCAAATTAAGCGCTAACGACAGACAGGGGTATTGACATTAGCCGATCGTATTGGTCATGTCGCCTCAACACTACATTTTTTGTTAAATTATGGTCCCATAGGCACACTTACCTTGCAACGATGAAGCTATTTTTGTGTTCTTTAATATTCTGTCAAAGCTGGCGTATGAGTTGATCGGCGAATAAGACTATCACTCCGAACATTAGATGTTGAGTTACTTTGCAGTACCCTTTTACCATGACATTGTTGGCACCAAAATCTTCTTTCAATCGACCGTTAGCCCATTCTGCAGACGATCTGATTTTGTACCGTTCTGCTTCATGAGGTGCCATTGGAATGACTTCTTTACCCCGAGCATTCTTGTCAATGATTGGGACATGACCAAATTTCCTGCTTGTTTCATTGATCCGTTTGGCATCGTATGCAGCATCCATTAGATCATAAAGATAAGTAACTTTACTGCTGGTTTGCTTGATCAATGGAATAGCAACCTGGCTGTCATGTAATGACGCAGAGGTGACAAGGGCACTGACAGGTAGGCCCATATCGTTAATATCCAGGTGTAATTTGTAGCCATTCCAAGATGTTTTGTATCCCTTTGCATTCTTTTTGGTGCCTCGGTCACAAAGAGTTGGCAGTTCCAAGATTGCCTTTTCCGCAGACAAAGAAACCTGCCGATCAAGTCGTTTTAATGGAGCTGGTTCCCGTTTTTCGCTCTTCGCAGGCCGCCCTCTCTTACGAGGCTTTTGGGGCATTTTCACCTTCTTGGCAGGCTTCTCCCTGCCAACGATAGCTGTGGAATCCCGGCTGATATGTCCAATAAGTTCATCGGCCAAGTATTCCTGCACCAGGGCATTATGCGCCTCTTTACCAAGCTCACTGGCAGCAAATTCTGCGAATGCACGGGAAAAGGTGGATTCTGACGGGACGTTACCCGTAGCCGAAAATCCACAAATTCGCCTCAGGTTCTTTGTAGCCTGAAGCGCACGAATCAAATCACTAGTTGTGGGGATACGATATAGTGTCTTTGTTACAAATGCTCTGGCTAATGATTGTCGATCAAAAGGCTTTCGCCCTCGCCACTGGTAGACTGCAGGACTAGAAATATATTTTTCTACCTGAACAATTTCAAGAATTGCTACCAATCGTTTTTCCTGCTCAGTAAATGGATTATCAAGGTATTCGTCCAAGTGAGGAAATAAACTCTTTTGGACACGCCCCATTAACCATGATATCTTGTCGTTGAGCTTCATTGTTATTCTCATTGGTTTTGCTTTTGGTGGTACAAAACAATACCATGAAAAGGCAATGAAGCTCAATTATTTCAAAATGTTAACTTGGAAACAGTTTCTTCTTCTATTTTGCAAGAGGCTCTCTCAGTGTCTACTTTTTCTATACCACTCCAATTCATCCTGGTCCCTCTGGAAATGTCATCTACCGCGCTTCGCTTGCTAACCTTGTTTTTCCTATCAGGCTTCGTCCCTCAGCCAGACAGAAAAAACGAGGTCTTAATCAGGGCTGAGTACTCCGTGGAGCATATGCCTGGCACGGAATAAAGGATAACTCATTTTTGGTAGATAATCACTCGGGACGAAACAACTTAACCAAACGGGGCACTAAAGAACTTTGTTTAGAATGTGGCGTCTAAGTCTTTGTATAATATGCGGTCTTTTTGCCCTGTAATGAGAAAGCTTTTTATGTGTAGATTGTTTTATAGGCTTTCTTTCTTCGAGTATTAAGGGCAATTCAATGAGTGCGTCTTTCCAGGCACGAAGATACGCTAAAAAGTGAAATGATCTTAATGAAAAAAAAAGCATATGGCAGGAAGCATAAACCATTGCTGGAATAACATACAGTAGTCTATAATTCTTCCAGATTATCCAGAGATTGTTGCGATGGTTATAGTAGTATGCACGCCATGAGGGGCGCCCAGTATTCGAGTGGTAATGAACAACTTTAATTTCAGGGTAGTACAATATATCATATCCATTATCTAAAAGTCGTAGTACAAGGTCTTCGCCTTCATGAGCAATGAACAGTTTTTCCCAATATCCTCCAACTGCTACGAATGAACTTTTCCGAATTGCACATGCACCTTCAGAAAGATAGTCAGAATAAAAGATCTTATCGGCATGTGTCTTTGGGTCTCTAGGATGGCACCATGAGTATAGCTCTAATGATTCATTTGTTCCCAATACTTTGAAAGATATAGCCGCAATGTTTTGTTTACCCTCCATTAAGGCGGAGATAAGTTTCCAATCATCAAGGAAAAGAGGATGAACGTCATCGTCAAGACAAACAACAATATCATTCTCTGCAGATAATATGCCATAATTTCTTGCAACAGCACCAATATTGGTGCTAAGAGTAATTTTTTTCACACTAGAAAAGCTAGATAGAACTATAGCTGTCATTTCGTCAGAATTATTGTCAACCACTATTACTTCAGAAATTAAGTTGTTTTTTTGGCTAAAAATAGAACTCAGCGTAGCTTTAAGATCTATTGGCCTATTGTAAGTTGTGATAACTATACTTAATTTATTCATTTTTTTTATGGGTCTTTGTCACAGTTGAAGAAAACAAAGGGAGGTTGACTAGTTGAAAGCTATGCCATATTAAATAATTGTCCAACATATTTAACGATGGTAAATCTTAATCATGTCCACCAACTCCTCATTACGTCACTTATGGTTTTATCAGGTTGGATCATTCTATAAATTCAAGTGACCCGATTACTTGCTGTTGTCAAACTTCATCGTGCCAAACGGCTCGTTATTTACTGCCCTAGTTGCATCAGGAAAGCTGGCTTGAACAGACATGTTTCACAAACAGCGTATGACCTGCCACTTGGACCTATCAGTCTAATAATGATTCAGCATGAGGCGGTGAAGGGATATTGCAGTCACAGCAAAAACAATTTTGCTCTGCATTCACCAGATATAGACAGCTATCCTCATGCCTCAAGACGTCTTATGCACTATGTTTGCAGCTTATCTCGTTTTATGCCTGCTAGCAAGATTCCTGTTTCTCTGCCCATCTCGGCCAGTACAGCAAAACGATGGGACATGAAAATATTCGCTAAATACTTGCCCAAGCCATATTCTTGACAGTCTGTGTGTCGTTTTGATCGATGAAAAGACAATCGGGGATCACCATCAATATATGACCGTAGTTATGAATGGAGAAACTGGTGAAGTCCTTCATATGGCTAAAGGAAAAAAGAAAACCTCTCTAGAGTCCTTTTTCGAGCGCTTCCCCCTGGAAAAATTAAGAAAATCAATAGCATTTTGCATAGATAGAGCTGGTGAATGTGAAGCTGTTATTCAAGAGTATGCGGCTAAAGCCACGATTGTTACGATGAAATTCATATTGTCAGCAACCTCAATACTGTTGTTGACGAAGTGCGTCGCTCTGAATGGCGCAGTAAGGAAAAGGAGGATAAAAAAAATTATCAAAGGCCAGCGCTTTAAGGGTGCATCGGAAGTTTATGGAATCATTTAACACGCCGAATCCTCTTTTCTCGTGAGACCTTTTTTTCTTGCGCACTTTTCTCATATTGATCAAAGAACGAATAAAATTTTGAGTTATACTTTGCGCAGCGTAGTTTCAATATGTTGTTGGCATCGTCAACTTTCCACCAAGCACCTGACCTATTGAGACAAATATTGCTGATTAACTCAATTTCCTGACTTGGTTTTTTAAAATGATTTAGCAAAGTAATTTATTGATTTTACGATATATTAACGTGAAAAGCCTTTCGCTTTTTGATACATTGATTTCTGCGAAAAAGTCAACAATATCAACAAGGAAAGGCTTACATGGACACTACCAAACAATACCACGAGCAGCAAGAAGCAAAACGACTGCATGATCGAATTACTTCCTTCATAGGCGACTTCAAAGTAGGCACCTTGCTTAACAGCAGCGGCATCCGTAAAATGCGTGGAGTCAAGCCTCTGGAGTTGTTTACTGTCATCTTCATGCTGCCCTTTCAAGGCGTGAACTTTGCCCAAGGAATTGCTGGCAACCCTGCATTGGAATTCGAGAAGGATGCCGCCTACGATTTTCTCAGGAACCCAAAGCATAACTGGCGAAAATTCATGCTGGGACTGGTTGTGCTGGTTGTTCGGTTCCTTGATGTACTGACAAATGACCAGCGTGAAAAGGTGCTGATTTTTGATGACAGCACCTACGACCGCTCCCGCTCCAAAGTTGTGGAGCTGCTCTCTTGGGTTTATGACCATAACAGCGGTAAAAGCATCAAGGGATTGAAGCTGTTGACTTTTGGCTGGTCTGACGGAGCCAGTTTTCTGCCTTTGGACTTTGTTTTGTGCTCCTCGACAAAGGCTGACAAACGGATTCAGGGAATCAAGAAGAAGTTGGATAAGCGCAGCTGTGGGTACAAAAGGAGACAGGAGGCTATAACCAAATCGACTGCCCATCTGGAAACAATGGTCAAGAGGGTTCTGGCAGGAGGTATTCGTGCAGATTACATCCTGATGGACAGTTGGTTTTGCTTTCCTTCTCTGCTTGCCACCCTTGGTCAACACCTGCCGGTTATCTGTATGGCGAAAAATATGCCCAAGATATTCTACCGGTACCAAGGAAAATGGCTGACCCTGGGGAGGCTGTTCGCCCAGTTGAAAAAACGACCCGGCAGAGCAAGAATACTTGCGAGCGTGGTAACGGAAACCAGAAGGGGGCAACAGGTTAAAATTGTTTTCGTTCGTCACCACCAAAAACGTAAATGGCTGGCAGTATTGTCGACTAAAATTGACTTGCCGGATGAAGAAATAGTACGAATTTACGGCAAGCGCTGGGATATAGAGGTGTTCTTCAAAATGATGAAGCACTATCTGAACCTTGAGCGAGAGACTCAACTGCGTGATTATGACGGAATGGTAGCCCATATCACCATCGCTATGTCCCGCTACATATTTCTGTCGTTTGAACAACGCTGTCATGACGATCCAAGAACGCTAGGAACTCTTTTTTATGCCTGCAGCAGCGAAATGAGAGACCTTAACCTGATCGAAGCGCTGCAAAGGTTGACCAGCATTGCTATGGAGAAGGTTCGCGCAGCGGGCATCGTGACAGAAGATGTTGTACTCATGCTGGTAGATACAATCATGAGTGTTGCTGTTGACACGATACAAAAGAGTAGGACGTTATCACCTTTTAATCGCAGTATTTTAACTGGTTAAAACAAGTCAGAAACTTGAGTGATTAACTTGTTGGCACTTTCTATTTTGCCACTGCCAAGCGGATAGCCACCACGCCGTAAGCGACCGTACTCAATTCTATCCTTGTTTTTCTTGAGATAGTTGGCCAGGTTGCCCCTCTCTGCCTTTGCCTCTGCAGTTTTACACTTCATTCTTTTCAATCCTGCAATCACATGAGAAGCATTATTATGAAATAAGCGCACCTTGGCCTGTTCTATCCACGAACGGGCCATTTTTGCTTCAGGAAAGTGAATTTTGGAAAAATCATGTAATTGTTCTGAGCAGTGATAATAATCGAGAACTTGCCGACATTCAGGGAAATACTCCTTGACGCTATCCCATATCCACTTCGGCCCATCACCAACAAAACACAGACGCACTTTGTCCAGGGGGATGGTATCCTGCTTCCTCAGTTCAGCCAGAAACTGGCGGAATTCAATGACGTTACTGATTTGATGCCAGCTTAAAAGGAGGACAACTTTATCATTGTCGAGCAAGTAACCACGAATACCTTTCGCCTCGCGCCAGCAGTGGGGCTGCCCTTTTTCTTCTGTCCTGATTGGAACCATGGCACCGTCAGCAGAAAAAACGAGTATAGGTCGGCGGTAATTGTCTTCAGAGATATACTCTATAATTTGAGCGACTTCTTCGGCAGTTGGAGTAATTTCGGCAAGGCCGATTTCTGAGGCGACCTGATTGGTAAGCTTATGCACTGTATCCGCAGAAATATCAAAACGGTATATTTCGTTCATCATCTCTGCGGCTTCCTCAAAAGTTTTCTTGGCACCGAAAAGGGCTGCTATTTTCTGCATATCATACTGGTACTCACCATGCCTGAGATTAAGAGCATCTTCAGATGGGGTATGAACAGCCTTGCATTTTGGGCAGGCATAATACGGGCAGTTAATCGTTATGGTTCCAAGCATGGTAATGCATTCTCTTTTATTATCGTATTTCTTGTGAACCTTGGAGCCGCAATCGGCACACGTTGGCGAAGTAATGTGCCTGCCAAGTTCGCCTTGAATAATAATCTGTCCCAGTTCCGGATCTAATGCTGGGTGTTGTTTTCTGATGTTTTCGATTATCTCAAAAAGAGTATTATTAGGCGCATCAACGCACTGGATAATGTGAGCAATCTTTTGATTGAGACTCGTATGATACATGTCTTTATAGCTCTCTGTCCACGTCTGTGCTTTCTGCGCTGTTGCCATGGCATAACCTACTGATTTTGCAGAATATTACACCAGAAAAGCGCTTGTTTCTGGACTGAAAACCAGCTCAACCACCTAAAATTAATAACTAAATTATTCTCCAGGGCACTCGGCTTACGCATTCCATAAACGTCGGATGCACCCCTTTTTAAAGATGCATCCAGTACCCTGTGAGTTATATTCGACGAAAATGGACCGTTAAATTTCTCTATAACTGAATCAAATGGGATAAGGAGACCGAATTAAAACCGTCCTCAAGTTTGCAAAAAAGAGTTGATCGGGATAGAGATGAAATAGTGGCCTAGATAAAACAAAAGGTTACCTCTACCAAAATTGAAGCATTTAATGCAACTATTAGCAGAGTCGTAAAATGAGCATGCGGATACCGAGATCTTGAATATCTTTACAAGGATATAAGGCTGGACGCGCCCCCTTCTCATCTGCAACTATGCAAAGAGTCTTTTTTATTATGTGATTACCAACGAACTTCAGCCAACTTTAACAGGCGCTGTGGCATTGGCGGTGTCCGCATTGCCACGTACGCTAACCGATCAACCATGGTGTGCAATTCGAACCGCCGGTTGAACCTATAACAAAATTCTGCAAGATACCGTGGCAGGTGGCTTGGGCTCACGTGATGGTAAGTCCCATGTAACGCATTTTTAACACTACCGATCATGATATTGACCCATTTGAAGACACCAAATTCATCATACCCGTTCTCTGTACGGGAAATAATGGGTTCGTGCTCACAGTCAGCATCCTCAACACCGGGGAAACAGTTGAGGCCATCTGATACCACCAAGGTATCAGGGTTGAGGTGTTTTTTTGCCCAGCCTGTCAGTTCCTCTTTTGTGAACCCGATAACCTTACTCAAACGCATTTTGACAGGATGCCCTTCTTCGGTGAGTGAAATTGATGCCACAAAGGGTGTTTTTCCTGTTGCTCCACGACCTCGAACCCCATCATATTTCTTTCCGCCCCAATACGCGTCGTCGATAACCACCAGCTCGTGCAACGGTTGGGAATCATCCCTTTCCTTCATTGTCTGTTGGAGTTTATGTTTAATGCGAAGTGCTGTATTGGCAGATACTCCAAGGGTGCGGCCAAGATGCAACGAGGAAATACCATTTTTGGCTTGGCTAATGAGGTATATCGCAAGGAACCACACTGTTAACGGCAATTTGGTCGATGCAAATATGGTCCCGGCGGTTAACGATGTTTGAGTATGACAATAATTGCACTGAAGAACCTTTCGCGATGCGATTTGGCAATGGTCCGTATGTCCGCACTTGGGACATACAAAGCCCTGGGGCCAGCGGAATGTAAATAAAGGGTGGTAACATTTTGATTCATCACCGTACTGGGCAAGAAAAGCTGTCAAACTCAAACCTTTTTGAAACTGAATTGGATTCTTGGCCATGTCTTAATCTCCCGGTTATTTTAATCTTGGTTGATTATGACATAGCGGGGTTATCATATAGTGACTAACCCTCAAAATAAATGTGGCTGAAGTTTAGTGGTAATCACATTTTATTATGCAGTAAGTCGAGATACAAACATTTTGTTTTTGAAATTTGTATTTCTTCTGTGAAATTATCATGGACAAATCTATAGCCATTACTGGCCATTCTCTCCATTTCTTTTTGGTTGGAGTATGCAAAAAACATTTTTTCACATAAATCTTGAGCATTACGAGGCTTAACCAATAGTCCCGTTATGTTGTCTATTATGACTTCTGGAGTCCCATCAACATCAGTCGCAATCATTGGCACCTTTGCAGCTAAAGCTTCTATAGCAACTAGAGGTAATCCTTCGTATAAAGAAGGCAAAATGTGAACATCCATTGCTGATAAAAATTGAGATATATTTTTTTGAAATCCAGCCCAGATAATATTGTCACAAAGTTTAAGTCGATCCGCTTTGTTTTTTAAGTGTTTTTCAAGATTACCGCTTCCAACTATTAGCACCTTGAAGTTGCTTATTCTATTCAATAGCAATGATGTGGCTTCAAGTAAATATTCATGTCCTTTTTGGTATTCAAGTCTTGCGAGTGTACCGAAAACGAATATTTTGTTATTAATTCCAAATCTTTTTTTTGATAGTTTTTTTTGCTTATAAGTGACTGGCTTGTAATAATTTAAATTTCTGCCATTATGGATTGTGTTAATTTTATTTTTATCTATACCCTTCAAGTCGTTGATGTCACGTGAGCAAGCATTGCTTACACCTATATATTTGTCGGTAAAGTGACTCCAGCATTTGTCAATAAAAAAACTGTATTTACCCCAATTTCCCTTTTCCGCTCGATGTCTTTCAATTCCGTGAATAGTTTCAATTATAACTGGAACTTTTAACATGAAACCTATTGGGGAGTAATAGAATCCTGATATAAACATGTGCGAATGTAAAATATCAGGTTTGATTTCTTTAATGATTGAAAAAATTTTAAAAAATGATTTGTAGTCAAAAAAACCTTTTACATCTACGATGATATGTTTAACAGGGAGCGAAGACAGGTCGTTTTTAATTTTTTTATGTAAACAGCTAGTTGTAAGGAGGAAAAAATCAAAATCATTAGGGTCTAATTTACTTAATAGAGATAAAACATGTTCTTCTACCCCTGCTCTGGTTGTAGTATTTAACCCAAACAACAGTTTAATTTTTCTTTTTGAATCAGTCATTTATTCGGCACTTTTATGATTTTATGCTTACTCTTGGACGATACAAACCGAAGTGTATTATTTTTCGAACAGGCTTGAAGCCCGACTTTACTAAAGCTTTATGTGATGCGATATTTTCTGAGTGAACAGCGCAAAAAATGTCAGCAAAACCTTCTATATGATGTAAACTTCTTGCTTTATACAAAGCAGATGAAGCAATATTTTTCCGTCTAAATTCGTTGACAACTGTGTAATAATTAATTTCAGCCTGATCATCTGATAAGATAAAAAATCTGCTTTGATCTCTACTGGTATACAGCCAGTGAATATATTTTATGATTTTTTTATCATAAACAGCATAACAACGCTGTACATGTTCTATTTTATCTATATAAAATTCAAGTGGTAAGTTTTTTTTTTATATCTATACGCATCAAGCTCTTCAATAGTAGTACTAGACAACTGGATAGAACAGTCATAGTGAGGGGGGGTCGGAATTGAGCTAGACCTGTAAACAAGAAACTTATGAATACGGAAAGTGCCATAAACTGTCCAGAATAAGGTGCTTTTAAGGTTCTGCGTTTTTAAACTGAATGCTAATTTTTTAACTAGGCTCATAGAGTAAATATTATATTTTTAAATATTGAGTTGTTGCTGTTGCCAATAAAATTCGGAAAATATGTTTAAATTATTACATTTTAAAGAAAAATATCTTGTGTCGTGTTGGGTCACTTGTACATTTTACAACTTCTACCAAACATTATCAAGTGCAAGGCCGTTTGCGAGTTTGCGAGGGGTGCATCCGACGTTTATGGAATGCGTAAACCGAGCACTCTTAAGGGCAATTTAGTTAGTAATTTTAGATATTTGAGCTAGCTTTTTAGTTCAAAGGCAAACGCTTTTATGGTATAATACTCTGCAAAATCAAGAGGTTATGCCATGGCGAGAGCGCAAAAAGCACAGGTTTGGAAAGAGAGCTATAAAGACATGTACGATACAAGTCTTGATCGAAAAATTGATCATATTATCCAGTGTGTTGATGCGCCTAATAATACCCTTTTTGAGATAATCGAAAACATTAGAAATAAGTACCCTGCAATAGACCCAGAACTGGTTCAGATTATTGTTCAAGGCGAACTTGGCAGACACATCACCTCGCCAGCGTGTAATGATTGTGGTTCCAGGGTGCATAAGAAATATGACAATAAAAGAGAATGCGTTACCACAATTGGAACAATA
The DNA here is from genome assembly GCF_963675105.2 of Desulfogranum marinum. NCBI lineage: Bacteria > Pseudomonadati > Thermodesulfobacteriota > Desulfobulbia > Desulfobulbales > Desulfobulbaceae > Desulfogranum > Desulfogranum marinum. Next base: position 20,414 of record NZ_CAXXRO010000004.1, on the reverse strand, counting down.
ACAATTAACTGCCCGTATTATGTCTGCCCAAAATGCAAGGCTGTTCATACCCCATATGAAGATGCTCTTAATCTCAGGGATGGTAAGTACCAATATGATATGCAGAAAATAGCAGCCCTTTTCGGTGCCAAGGAAACTTTTGAGGAAGCTGCAGAGATGATGAACGAAATATACCGTTTTGATATTTGTGCGGATACAGTGCATAAACTTACCAATCAGGTCGCCTCGGAAATCAGCCTTGCCGAAATTACTCCAACTGCCGAGGAAGTTGCTCAAATTGTGGAGTATATCTCTGAAGACAATTACCGCCGACCTGTACTCGTCTTTTCTGCTGATGGTGCCATGGTACCGATCAGGACAGAAGAAAAAGGGCAGCCCCACTGTTGGCGCGAGGCGAAAGGTATTCGTGGTTACCTGCTCGACAAAGATAAAGTTGTCCACCTTTTAAGCTGGCATCAAATCAGTAACGTCAATGAGTTCCGCGAGTTTCTGGCTGACCTGAGGAGACAGGATGTCATTCCACTGGACAAAGTTCGCCTGTGTTTTGTTGGTGATGGAGCGAAGTGGATATGGGACTGCGTCAAAGAGTATTTCCCTGAATGTCGGCAAGTTCTCGATTATTATCACTGCTCAGAACATTTACATGCTTTTGCCAAAATTCACTTTCCTGAAAAGGAAAAGGCCCGTTCATGGATAGAACAAACCAAGGTGCGCTTGTTTCATAATAATGCTTCTCACGTGATCGCCGGGTTGAACCGGATGAAGTGTAAAACTGCAGAAGCAAAGGCAGAGCGGGGCAACTTGGTCAACTATCTCAAAACAAAGTAAGCGACTTAGGAACATCATCTTTCCATCTTCTTGCCAACATGTTTCAGTATGCCCCCAATTCAAAGGAGGCATACCATGTTACCAGAGACCAGGGAAAACCAGACCGAATCCAAAGCCGACTTTTGGCGGCGGCACATTGAGAACTGCAACAGCAGTTCCCTCACCCAAGCGTAATACTGTCGCCAGCACGCCAGCACTCCCTAGCATTGGCAACATTTGGTTACTGGAAAAGACGGTTGAGCATGACCGGGCAGAAAAAAGCACGTTTTTACCCCTTGACCGTGCAGTCTGTTTCCAAAACCAAATCAAGTTTTTCCTCAGCAGGAATATCGATACGCATTGGCGATGATAAGTATCGCATCGACCTTGCAGAGGAATTTTCAACACCAACGCTTACGAAGCTGATAAAGACACTTGAGCAGCTATGATTTATAAGCCGTCTGACACCAAGGTCTATATTGCCTTAGGCGCCACTGATATGTGGAAATCCATAAACGGACTGTCACTTCTGGTCGAAGAACAGTTCGGCCTGGATCTCTTCTCCGGTAGCTTTTTCGCGTTCTGCAACAGGAAACGTGATATTGTAAAAATCCTTTACTGGGCTGATAACGGCTTTTGTATCTGGTTGAAAAGATTAGAAGAGGAGGTGATGGAGGTGAATCAGGTTGCGCTCGAATGGTTATTGCACGGCCTGGATATGGACCATGCCCACCAGCGACTACCCTATAATTCTACTGGGTAAATGCCGTGTAACTCTCTATTCTTTCCGCTGAAACGCCTGGTAATCCAGGGCATGTAATGGTATATTATTTGCCATGATTTTAGACTGTTCCATATTGCCAGACGACCCTGATGAGCTCAAAAGAATCATCTGCGAACTGCAGGAATCCCACGCTGCTGAAGTGTGTCTGCTCCAGAAACAGGTACGACATCTCTACGACAAGCTGTTTGGCAGGAAAAGCGAAAAAAGTCGGTATGGTGAAGAATCGCCGCAGCTTGCGCTTTTTGATATGCCGGAGCCGGACCCTGATGCAACTCCAGAAGCACCTGTTGAGGTAGAAAAACATACTCGACGGAAAAAAGGAAGAAAGCCACTTCCTGATAATCTGCCACGTGTTGAAATCATCCATGATATCGATGAACAGGAGAAGATCTGTCATTGTGGTGCCGAACTGAGCAGGATTAGTGAAGAGGTCTCTGAAAAGCTCGATATCATTCCGGCCGTCATCCAGGTTGTTCGTCACATCAGGCCCAAATACAGCTGCAAGCATTGTGAGAATGCGGCGGAAAAAGGGCCGACGGTGAAAATTGCTCCTGTGCCAGTGCAGCTACTCCCCAAGGCCATCGCAAGCTGTGGGCTCATGGCTCATATACTTACCGCTAAATTTGTCGATTCTCTGCCTTTTTACAGACAGGAACGGCAATTTGACCGGCTTGGAGCCGATATATTTCGGTTCATCCGACTAAAGCGTACTTTGTTTCATGAAGAGCCATTATTTTCAACTTGAAAAACTCCATGTCTCTAAAGCCGTACGCTTGTCGTTTCATCGTATTAATTTTGTTATTAATACCTTCAAGAGGGCCCGTGGTAATCTGATAATTAAAGTAGGCAAGAATACCGTCACGATGTCGCTCAAGTGTCTGAGCAAACTTTTCAAGCATCAACATACCAGACGCTTTTGCCATTTCTATCCAGCTGTCCAGGTGCCAGGTCGCAGCATGCTTGTCGTCGCCCCACCCCCAAAGCTGCCGCAAGTCTTCTTTCATGTAATATGCAGTTGCAAGGGGTTCATTCAAAGCCAATGCCCGCTCAAGTCTGACTTTACGATTCTGTTTATCTGCAAGCTTCTCTCGGGCAGTGAGAAGCAACCAGCGAGAACCCTTTAAAACAGATTTCTTCATAATTTCATGGGCGGTATCAAGCAGCTTCCTTCTGAAATCAGAGAGTTTTTCGTTAAAAAGCTTGATGACATGAAAATGGTCGAAGACTATCGTGGCATTGGGTAAATTTTCGGTCACTGCTTTGATGTATGCCCGGGACATATCCATTGCTACCGCTTTAATCTTAACCGATTTTTTTCGTTTTAATTTTGCCCAGAAGGGCTCCAAAGCCTCACTACCTTTCCCGTCACCAACAAAAACAATGGCTCCGGTTTTGAAATTGAGAACTACAGTGAAGTAACGCCCTTTACCAATGTTGATTTCATCCACTGCGATTAATTGAAGCTCTTTGAGCTTGGGATTTTTATACCGTTTTTTAAGATAGCGTTTTTGTATCCCCTTGACGATATCCCAACTGATCCCCAAATGTTTGGCAACGTCTTTGATGGTCATGTGTCTGGCAAGCCCTAAGGCATATCGTTCCAACGCCTTGGTATAAGTTACTCTCTTATCGGCAAAACTAATGTCAGCCTGCCGAGTTATACGACATTGCTTGCACTCAATCCGAGTAACATATGTCACGGTATAACTAGGCCGGCCACCCAAGGGCACAGAGTAGAACCAGCGTGGTAAGGCACCGTGGCGAATAATATCTTTTCCTTTGCAACAGGGGCAGTAAAGACAAAAAGGCTTTCTCTCAATGGTAAAGATAATATTCCCGCCGTGATACTGAGTGCGCACATAATCGTATCCCTTAATCCCGAAAGCGTGATAAAGTAAACTTGTGGACATGGCGGAGACCTCCTTTTGTTGTTTGCGTTCTCAACAAACAACATGTCTCCTCCCATGTCCTTTGGCAATCAGGTTTATGCAAGTAAAGTACGCTTAATCCGGAAGAACCAAAAAAGGTCTCACGAGAGAAGAGGATGCGGCGTGTTAAATGATTCCATAAACGTCGGATGCACCCGGAGAGAAATACCTACGACAAACGAATTTCATAGAAAAAGAGTGTCGGGTTGTTAAAGAATTCCATAAAATTCGGATGCTCACCGCATGATATTTTCAGTAAAATAACTCATAGTGCACTTGCAATTTGAATTCACCTATGAGTTACTACATTGACCCAATGACCATACTCTGTTGACGATAAGTTATCAAAGGAAAGCATTTAAATGAAAGATATCATAATAAATAATAGTGTAACTGCACTAATAAGAGACCTCGCAATCGACAAAAATCTTCCGATTGCGGTCATACTCACTGGAAGTTTTTCTCGAAATGAACAAAGCCTACTCTACCTTAAGAATCATAGCTATGTTCTAGGTGATATCGAGTTTATAGTGATATTCCCTCAAAGTAAAGCCAATCTATTGCCAAAAATTAAATGTAGGCTAAAAGAAATTTCAGGAAAAGCAAAGAAAACATTGTATAATTTAGGGATAAATTGTGAAGTTGAGTACACTCCTGCCTGCCCAAGTTATTTAAAAAATCTTTCAAACACCATCTTTAACTTTGAGCTGTATCATCATCATCAAGTAGTCTGGGGAGACAATTCCATTTCAAATATTTTCAATCAAATAGATCCCCTCAAAGTGCCTAAAATAGACGCTTTTTTTCTTATATGCAACAGAGTTGCAGAGCAACTTTTGCTTTTTAAAAAATTATTTCATAAAAGCGACCATATCGATATCATAGATTTTTACAATATAATAAAAATTTATATAGACACCATGGGATCTGTAATGATTTTTAATGGCAATTACAAACCGACCTACAGAGAGAGGCTAACTTTTTTTATAGAAGAAACAAAAAGTAACAATAAAGATATATATATTCATCTTTTAAAATTTAAAGATAAATTTGTACTTTCTTACGAAAGCAAGCTTAATCCAACAATTGAACTCTTTGAAAAATACTGGAAAATAAAAAATTTTGAAAATATTGACAAGGACGTTGTTTATAATTGCATGAAAGATGTTGCAAGAATGTTGATCCCCGTATGGAAATGGGAGTCAGAAAGTATTATTGCCAATTCTAACCAGCTTAAAAGCGCCAAGTCAAGCTTAAAAATATACGAAACCACACCACCTGTTATAAATATTAAAATGTGGGGCAAGTGGGTTAAGATATACTGCTTAAATATAAGCAATTATACATTCAATTTTTCAATTAGATTTTTCTCGATCAACCCTCAGTTACTGTGCTATTACGAGATGTATCAAATTTACGCTTCATTGTTTTCTTCGATGAATGGTGATAAAATAAACAAATCACATGTAACAAACGACATGCAAGCCATTCACTTGGGTAACATTGATCGAGTTACTAAAACTTGGAAAAATTACATAAGGACTACATAGACATGAATGTTGAAAAAATATCTGTTTTTATCCTGATAGATGCACTAGGGTGGACATACTTGAATGATTCTGATTTTGCCCCTTGGTTGCAATTTCGACGCCCTTTAAAAACTATTTTAGGGTACTCTTCGGGCGCAATACCTTCGATTTTAACTGGAAAAACTCCCGAAAACCATGGGCAATGGAACTTGCTATATTTAAACAAAAAAAAATCACCTTTTCGTTGGGTAAAACCTTTTAAGTATCTCCCAACGAGATGCGTAGAAAACAGGTATTCAAGAAAAATAATAAATGTAATCACAAAAAAAGTGACAAAACATGAAGGCTATTTTTCTTCATATGGTGTCCCAACAGTAATGTTGCCATATTTTGACTTAGTAGAAAAAAAGAACATATATAAGACTGGTGGTATACCTGGGTGTGAATCAATTTTTGATTATTGGACGTCAAAATCAATAAAATATTACTCATACACATATCATGAAAATGATGATATAAATATAATAAAAATTCTACACAAAAACATAAAAGAAAAAAAATCATCTATCCACTTTGCTTATCTCGCGGAAATTGATTCTTTTTTACATGAAAAGTGCAAAGAAAAAATAGCTGTAAAAGAAAAGCTTGAAGTTTATTCTCAATTGTTACACGAAATTTTTCAAACTGCAACAGACAGGTATGATGAAGTTAATTTCTTTATATTTTCTGACCATGGAATGACACCTGTATACCATACCCTAGACTTGAGAAAAATAATCGAATCCTCATCTCTTCAACTAGGTATTGATTACTTTGCAGTATACGATAGTACTATGGCTAGATTTTGGGCAAAAAATGATGTGTCAAAAAATGAAATTCTTCAGCTGCTGTATTCTTGCGAAAATGGAACAGTTTTGAATCAAAACATGCTCAATGAATTTGGGTTAAATTTTACTGACAACAGGTACGGCGATATAATTTATTTGTTAAATCCTGGGACGGTTATAGCTCCGAATTTTATTTCATCATACATTCCGTCAGGTATGCATGGATTCCATCCAAATGATCAATTTTCGTATGGCAGCTACCTGTCAAACAAAGGTACGCATACACCTAATTCTATAATCGACCTAATGTCAATTTTTAAACAAGAGAGTAGTGTTTAATTTATCATCTTTGAACAAATAGAATTATTTTTTTAACCACTGGGAACCTTGGTTCATCCTACTAAAGCGTACTTTGTTTCATGAAGAGCCATTATTTTTAGCTAGATGTAACGTCCCGAGTGATTATCTCTCAAAAATGAGTTATCCTTTATTTCGTGCTAGGCACATGCTTCACGGAGTACTTAGTCCAGAGTAGCACCTTGTTTTTTCTGTCTGGCTGAGGAACGAAGCCTGATAGGAAAAACAAGGTTAACAAGCGAAGCGCGGTAGAGGATAATTTCAGAGGGACCATGATGAATATTAAACTGCACAAACTGGCTCGCACCACTCCAGCCATCAGAGAAGAGGTTAGGCGATCTAACCTTTCGGCTCAACTTTCGGGGTTGGAAGCGCATGACAGAAAACATATAGCAACCACCTGAAAATAGCATAAAAAAAAGAAAAGCTCTTCGCTTTCTGGTATATTGGGATCTGCGAAAAAACCAACAATACCAGGAAGAAAGAGCTTTTATGGAAACTACCAGTTATTTCGAAGCACAACAAGAGGCAAAACAGCTGCAATCTCGAATTGCATCGTTCTTTGACACCTTCACGATCGGCACTTTGCTCAATACCAGCGGAATACGCAAACTCAAAGGCACGACACCGTTAGTAATTTTTCAAGCGATCTTCATGCTTCCTTTCCAAGGAGCAAACTTTTATCGAGGGATCGTGCTCAATGATAATGTTGCTTTTGGCAAAGACGCTGCCTATGAGCTGTTGGCATCGCCCAAGTACAATTGGCGAGCCTTCATGCTCAAATTAAGTGCATTGGTTTGTCGATATTACGATGCATTGACTAATGATGACCGGGTAAAAGTTCTGATTGCTGATGACAGCGTCTACGATCGCGGCCGTTCCAAAAAGGTGGAACTCCTGGCAAGAATTTTTGACCATAACAGCAGGCGCTACCTTAATGGGTTTAAACTCTTGCAGTTAGGCTGGTCGGATGGAGCGAGCTTTGTCCCGTTGGATTTCGCCCTTCGCTCCTCAGTGGCAAAAAAGAACCGGCTTCAAGAATCCACCAAAGAGCTGGACAAAAGATGCTGTGGCTCCAAGCGCCGGAAGGAAGCTACGACAAAAACACCAGCGGTGCTGGAAGAAATGGTCAAGCGTGTTCTGGCTAGAGGAGTACGAGCTGATTACCTCCTGCTGGACAGCTGGTTCTGCTTTTCCGGCTTGATTGCCAGACTGAGCAAAGACATACCGGTAATCTGCATGGCTAAGGATCTCAAAAGCGTTCTTTATTGTCACAAAAATGTCCATGTCCGGCTGAGTGAACTATACAAGCGTTTGCGTAAAAAACCGGGACTGGCAAAAGTCCTTGCCAGCACTGTAGTAGAAATGAAAGGGGGAACGGCGGTTAAGGTCGTTTTTGTTCGTCATCGCAATACAAGGAAATGGCTGGCCTTGCTCAGCACTGACCTCGAGCTTGCCGATGAGGAAATAGTCAGGATATACGGAAAACGCTGGGACATAGAAGTGTTTTTTAAAATGGCGAAGCAGCACCTGAACCTTGAGCGTGAGGTCCAACTCCGTGACTACGATGGCCTCATCGGACATACAACCATTGTCATGACTCGTTATATTTTCCTGGCTTTTGAACAGAGGCATTATGACGACCCGCGGACGCTAGGCAGCCTGTTCCATGCCTGTTGTGATGAGGTGGCCGACATCAGCCTGCTGGAATCGATGAAGCGCCTGTTGGCCCTGGTCCTGGATGCAATACGATCTACAGGAGAATTCTCGGAGCAAATAATTTCATCAATGATCGATGTAATCATGGGGACGGCTGTTGATATCCTGAATTCGCACCAGGCGTGTACCGCTGTTTTAAAGGGTAAAACAGCAAAATGAGGCAACCCAAAAAGTTGAGCTTTCGGTAAAGGAGCTTGCTGAGAAATATAACATCACCAAAGACACCGTTAGAAAATGTAAAAACAGGGACACTGTGGAAGACAAATCTCATCGCCCACATAATCTCAAAACAACACTTTCTCAAACGGAAGAGGCTATAGTCGTCGAACTACGTAAGACCCTGCTCTTACCTCTAGATGACCTTCTTGTGGTAATTCGTGAATTCATTCAGCCTGAAATGTCTCGCTCTGCCCTGGATCGCTGCTTGCGCCGTCAAGGAATATCCAATCTGAAGCAACTCATTCCAGTTGAAGAAACCGAGACCAAACCCAGAAAGTCGTTCAAATTATATGAACCTGGATTTATCCATGTTGACCTCAAGTTCCTGCCGCAAATGCCTGATGAAACGAGTAGGAGAGTACCTCTTTGCAGCTATTGACCGTGCAGCACGCTGGATTTGCATTGAGATCAGGCCAAATAAGTCGGCAAAATCAGCTGAAAGGTTTTTAAAAAATCTCATTAATGCAGAACCTTTTATTATCAACAAAATCCTCACTGATAGGAGTTTAATATTTTTTAATTCTGCCAAGACATTTTCCATGTAATATCAGTATGTTGCCAGACATTAACCCGTAAGACCCCTCCGTTGTCCGATATCCACCCTTTAAAAAATACGGAAAAACAAACTTTTTTTCATTTTTATCTTGCATGCGTAAGACCTAATTATTACAATCACGACATGGCGCACATACACAAAAAAATGAAAAACGGTAGACCCTATTACTACGTCAGAGAGATGGCCAGGGTTGACGGCAAGCCAAAGGTTATCAATCAAGTATACTTGGGGTCGCCCGCCCGGATTCTCGAGATGGCCCAAGGAAAGAGCGACCTCCCCAGCAAGTTACAAACGCAAGAATTTGGTTCCCTATGGCTGGCGAATCTTGTTGAGCAGGAGATTGGTATTGCCGGGATAGTTGATGGAATTATCCCTCAAGCCAAGGGCGCCGGTAAGCCCTCCATTGGCGATTATTTCCTTTATGCCATTTATAATCGTATGGTTGCCGCATGTTCAAAACGCGCCATGCCCGAATGGTATAAGCACACAGCGATTCAACACATTCGACCTGTTCAGATTTCGGAGTTGAATTCTCAAAAATTTTGGCTGAAATGGGATCAGGTAAGCGAAGAGCATCTAACTTCCATAACCGAAGAGTTTTTTCGACGTGTCAACGAAATCGAACCACCCGCTTCTGATTGCTTCATGTTCGACACAACCAATTACTACACCTTTATGGCCAGTCAAACAGATTCTAAACTTGCTCAAAGAGGGAAAAGCAAAGAGGGACGCAACTGGTTACGCCAGATAGGCCTTGCGCTCCTTGTGGACAGAGATAAGCGTATTCCTTTTTATTACAAAGAATACAAGGGAAATTGCCATGATTCCAAGGTGTTCTTGGATGTTGCAGGCGATCTTTTTTCGGTGATGAGAAAAGAGACTGCTGACGACACATCCCTGACCATTGTTTTTGATAAAGGGATGAACAGCGAAGAAAATATAGCTGCAATAGATGCCAAAGAAAATGTGCATTTTATTACAACGTACTCGACGTATTTCGGTGAAAAGTTAGCCTCCACCAAATTGGATTTGTTTACTCCCCTTGATACGGAAAAGAATAAAAAGTTGATCGAAAATGATAAACATGACGATCTCTTACAGGCCTATCGGACCACTGGAGAATATTGGGGGAAACAACGCACCGTAATAGTGACCTACAATCCACTAACAGCCGCAAAGCAGCGTTATGGATTTGAAAAAAGGTTGCTGAAGTTGCAGGACTTTCTGTTTGAAATGCAAAGTAAAGTGAGCCGCGGGACTTCCCATTGGCGCAACAAGGCAACCATAGAAAAACGTTATAAGGAGCGGTGCGCAGAACTCCATTTGCCCTCGGATATCTACAAGGTGGAGATTTCAGTTATCGATGGAGCCCTCGCGTTCAATTTTAAGAAAAATTATTATAAAATCGAACGATATATCGAAAGGCTTGGCAAAAATATTCTGATCACCGATATTGAGGATTGGGAAACCGAGGAGATCGTGCAAGCCAGTCTCGACCGGTGGGCAGTAGAAGAAGGTTTTCGTCTTACTAAAGATGAAGAGCAGATAGCCATGCGGCCTATTCGTCATTGGACAGACAGCAAAATACGTTGCCATATCTTCACATGCATAGCTGCTCTGACTCTTCTCAGACTCATTGAACTACGATTACGCAGGGCTGGCCTGAACATTACGGCAAAAACGGCCATGCAGAGCATGCGGCAACTGCACTCATGTCTCTTGTTTATGCCCAAAAAGAAAGAAACCGTCAGAATGCTGGAGGATCCGGATGACCTGCAGGGTCAAATTATTCGAACCTTTGGCGCACAGATAGTCGATGGGGTCTTACAGCGATGACAGGAGAATTGCGTCGACAAAACGGTATGTTGGCAAGATTAATCTTTTCTAACCGATAAACTCCTGACTGACAATGGCAAAGAATTTACGGATCGCTTCTGTGCAGCTGGCCAGAGGAAACCAACAGGCAACCACCTGTTTGATAAAGTTTGCACCAATCATGGTATCGAGCACCGCCTGATCAAACCAAGAAACCCTCAAGCAAACGGGATGGTGGAACGATTCAATGGTCGAATTGAAGACATCCTCAAGCAAACCAAATTTATATCGGCTAGCCACCTAAAGGAATCTTTGCTTAAATACGGCCAGATCTATAATCACCATATTGCTCAGGAATCACTCGGTCATATCACACCAATTCAGGCACTGAAAAATTGGCAGAAAACGCACCCAAGAATATTTTGCAAAAGAGTTTGCAATCTCTCAGGACCTGACACTTAGACTCCAAACAACATGTCTTATGCTATGTCCTTTCGCCATCTATTTCACAAAAGTACGCGATTACCCGATGAACCATTATTTCCCGTACAGACAACGGATATGATGAGTTTGGTGTTTTTAAATTTTTTAATATCATGATCGGTAATATAAAAATTCGTTACATGGGACTTGCCCTCCCTTGAGCTCAAGTCACCTGCCACGGTATCTTGCAGAATTTCGCTATCTATTCAATCGGAGGTTTGAGTTGCATACCATGGTTGATCTGCTGCTAGATGTAGCAATGCGGACACCATCAATGCGACAGCGCTTTTTAAAGTTGGCTGAAGTTCGTTGGTATTCACGATCGGTTTTGTGAAATGATAAATAAATATAACAGAAAGACATTGTTTCAGATAGTTGAAGTGGAAGGCTAATTTGGTATACTGTAATAATTGATTCGATAAACCCTAATGGTAGACAAAAACCTGACATTGATGAGGGAAAATGAATATCCAACAAAATAAAAATAAAAAAATTGGAATAATTAATTTTTTTTATTCAAATAGTAACTATGGGGCAGTTTTGCAGGCAGCAGCATTAGAAAAACTGATAAAGAGCGCAGGGTATGAAGCTGAACATATTAATTTTGTTCCGCAAAACAATAATATCGGCTTTTTCAAAATAATTTGTAATTTATTTGTAAAATTTATACACAATGAAATTGGATTTCAGGACATAATAAAAAAAATAAAAACGAAAAAAGATAAAGATGAAATACTTATTTACAAAGATACATCTAATATTTTTGATTCATTTAGAAAAAAGTGGATAACAATAAGTGATACTGCTTACAATTCAAGCAAAGATATAGCTAAAAAAAAATTAAACTACATAGCTTATGTTGTTGGAAGCGATCAAGTATGGAGACCAAGTTACGGCAGAAACGGTAAAGAAGTACATTTTTTGAACTTTGCTAATGAAAAAAGTCTTAAAATTGCTTACGCGGCAAGCTTTGGATCTGATCACTGGGAATCAATAAATGAAAAACGTTTTACAGAAAATATAAAAAAACTTATAAATAGATTTGATTTTATATCTGTTAGAGAAAGTTCAGGTGTTGATATATGTAAAGCAATTTTTAATGTTGATGCTAAGCATGTACTAGATCCTACATTGTTAATTGGTAGAAATTTTTTCGATCTTATAATTGAAAATGATAAAAATAAAGAAGTAAAACCAGAAATTGTTTATTATCTTTTAGATATTAATCCAGTCTTTTATAATGCTTTGACCAAGTATGCTAGCAAAAAAAGATCGACAATCAAGAATATATATTATCAATCAGAAATAGTTAAAAAAAATATTGTCGAAAGAAGTTATTACTCTGTGCCCTCATGGCTTCACCATATCAGGGAAAGCGAATTGGTTATTACTGATTCCTATCATTGTGTTTGTATTTCTATTTTATTCAACAAGCAGTTTTATTGTAGGTACACAGAGTCAAGAGGTAACGAAAGACTATTATCTTTATTGAGACAACTGAAACTAGAGGATAGATTTATTAAAGAAGATGATATTTTAAGTGTAAATAATATTTTTCCTGAACATCAAATAAACTATAATGCTGTATCAAAACGAATTGAAGATCTTAGAAAGTGCTCAATGTCTTTTCTTGCCAAATCTCTAAGGAGCCTTGAATAATAAGTTATCCCTGAATCCATGACGCTATAGCTTACACTTCAGTATCATACCTCCAGAACACCGGGCCTCGGTAGTTTTCGCGACGTCAGATGCTGCACGGTAACACTCTGAACTTCTGGTTAAATTTTAATTTTCCTGGCTGAATGTTGAAGTACACTTGTTCTGTGGCATGGATTTAGATAAGATACCACTTATTCTTGAAAGGTCCAATTTACCCCTAGGCGGAACCCTATCCATGCCACAGATGCAACTCCCCATATTCCCTGAAGGAGTGACCCCGATCAATAACAACCTCGGGGTTGTCCGAGAAGGCAACACCCTCACGTACATTTATGGAAGCCTGCCAGTATTTTCTCACCATGTTGACGACAAAAAAACGTTCAAGATGTTTACCAGCCAATTGTATGTCAACGGCAGTGCCAAGCAGGCAGAAATTTGCAGAGCTTTTGGTGTCAGCAAGATCAGCATGAAGCGCTGGGTGAAACTCTATCGCGAAAAGGGGGCAGCCGGCTTTTTTGAGGAGCCTAGACGACGAGGTCCTGCGGTCCTGACGCCATCGGTTGTTCAAGAAGTCCAAGGGCTCCTAGATAACGGCCAAAGCATCCCGGACATTGCACGCAAGCTAGATTTGAAGGCTACTACGCTTCGTAAAGCGGTGTTGGCTGGGAGATTGCACCATCCGGAAAAAAAAAGAGCACTTTCCGGCAATAGTTGAGGAGGGCGTCAGTAAAAGTAGCAGAAGTGTTGAGGACGCTTCCTCTCCCCTTGGCATGGGAGCTACCGACATCGTCGGCCGTGTTATTTCGAGCCTGTATCAGGCTGGCCCGCGTGACCCAGTCTTTGAAAAACAACTCGACGTTCCCAATGGTGAGATTCTCTTTGCCTTACCTTTTTTATTGAGCTTGGGGCTATTGCGCCATGCCCAGCGGTTTTTTTCTCTACCCCAAGGGTTTTACCGGCTGGACAGCATTTTTCTACTGCTTGCTTTCATGGCTCTGGGGCGAGTTCAAACGATAGAATCACTGCGATACAGCTCGCCGGGGGAATGGGGTAATCTGCTTGGTTTGGATCGCATACCTGACGTTAAGACGCTTCGTCAAAAGATCAAAGGGTTATCTGAAAACAGCGTGCTGTGGGCCTCAGAACTTGCCCGGGAATGGATGGGGTTGTTTCCGCAATCTGCAGGCGTGCTGTATGTTGATGGACATGTCCGGGTCTACAATGGTCACCAGACAGAACTGCCCCGGCATCATGTTGCGCGACAAAAATTATGTCTGCGAGCAACAGTGGATTACTGGGTCAATGCCATGGATGGGCAACCATTTTTTAAGGTGAACAAAGTGGTCGACCCAGGAATGTTGCAGGTACTTGAAGATGACATTGTACCTCGACTTGAACAATACCTTCCGTGTCAATCCGAACTGTTCACCAAGGAAGATGCCCCACGTTTCACCCTGGTATTTGACCGTGAAGGCTACAGCCCTCGGTTCATCCGCAAGATGCTGAAAAAAGGGATAGCCTGTTTGAGCTACCATAAGTACCCAGACGAGGCATGGGACGAAAGTGAATTTAAAGAGTATGAGGTTAACTTGGCAGCTGGATCAAAAGTCAACATGCTGCTGGCTGAACGGGGCGCCTTGCTTGGCAAAGTTTTGTGGGTCCGGGAGATACGTAAGCTGAGTAAATCAGGGCACCAGACTTCTATTATCGCCACTGATTTTATCAAGTCGCCATCGGAACTTGCCCGGGCCATGTTCGCCAGATGGTCCCAGGAAAACTTTTTCAAGTATATGCGCGAACACTTTGGTCTGGATAGGCTTGTAGGCTACACGCTTGCAGATATTCCTGAGTCCACCAAGGTGGTCAACCCACAATATAGGGAGGTGGACGGTGAGGCCAGTAAAGCGATAAGTCAACTCAGCCGGAAACAGTGTGAATGTAACGAGGTTCTCTTGAAGGAAGACATCGACCCTGAAAAAGTCGATGCGTATGAAACCCGCAAGGCGACCTTGCTGGAGGAGGTCGATGCCCTACAGAAATCAGTGGATGACTTAAAGGCACTGCGCAAAGGTACTCCACAGCACGTTCAAATAGACGACTTACCCGAAGAGGATAAGTTCAAGCAACTTTCGGCAGAGAGTAAGCACCTGATCGATGCTGTCAAGATGATCGCCTACAGGGCGGAAACAGCTATGGTGAACACATTACGACCAGGTGTGAGACGAAAAGATGATATCAGGAGTTTAGCGCGAAGCATATATGCCACCGAGGCGGACTTTATTCCTGACGATGAGGCAAAAACCTTGATCGTCCGGCTTCATCAACTGGCAAATTGGAGGAGTGTCAGATCGGTGGAGCGTCTCTGCCGTGAGCTCAACGATACCCGGACCATCTTTCCGGGCACAGAATTGCGCATGGTGTACCAGCTGGTATCTTCTTAAATTTTACCGAGGTCCGGTGTTCTGAAGATGTGCCTACATTCCGAAAACGCAAGCCCAACTACACTTTCAGGTCGCCCCTGACAGTGATAGAACCACCGTTAAAGTCTGCTACGATTTCCCGTTTTCCAAGTGCTTATAATACATCTTTAACTTGAGTACACTCTGTCAGGAGTTTATCGGTTAGAAAAGATTAATCTTGCCAACATACCGTTTTGTCGACGCAATTCTCCTGTCATCGCTGTAAGACCCCATCGACTATCTGTGCGCCAAAGGTTCGAATAATTTGACCCTGCAGGTCATCCGGATCCTCCAGCATTCTGACGGTTTCTTTCTTTTTGGGCATAAACAAGAGACATGAGTGCAGTTGCCGCATGCTCTGCATGGCCGTTTTTGCCGTAATGTTCAGGCCAGCCCTGCGTAATCGTAGTTCAATGAGTCTGAGAAGAGTCAGAGCAGCTATGCATGTGAAGATATGGCAACGTATTTTGCTGTCTGTCCAATGACGAATAGGCCGCATGGCTATCTGCTCTTCATCTTTAGTAAGACGAAAACCTTCTTCTACTGCCCACCGGTCGAGACTGGCTTGCACGATCTCCTCGGTTTCCCAATCCTCAATATCGGTGATCAGAATATTTTTGCCAAGCCTTTCGATATATCGTTCGATTTTATAATAATTTTTCTTAAAATTGAACGCGAGGGCTCCATCGATAACTGAAATCTCCACCTTGTAGATATCCGAGGGCAAATGGAGTTCTGCGCACCGCTCCTTATAACGTTTTTCTATGGTTGCCTTGTTGCGCCAATGGCAAGTCCCGCGGCTCACTTTACTTTGCATTTCAAACAGAAAGTCCTGCAACTTCAGCAACCTTTTTTCAAATCCATAACGCTGCTTTGCGGCTGTTAGTGGATTGTAGGTCACTATTACGGTGCGTTGTTTCCCCCAATATTCTCCAGTGGTCCGATAGGCCTGTAAGAGATCGTCATGTTTATCATTTTCGATCAACTTTTTATTCTTTTCCGTATCAAGGGGAGTAAACAAATCCAATTTGGTGGAGGCTAACTTTTCACCGAAATACGTCGAGTACGTTGTAATAAAATGCACATTTTCTTTGGCATCTATTGCAGCTATATTTTCTTCGCTGTTCATCCCTTTATCAAAAACAATGGTCAGGGATGTGTCGTCAGCAGTCTCTTTTCTCATCACCGAAAAAAGATCGCCTGCAACATCCAAGAACACCTTGGAATCATGGCAATTTCCCTTGTATTCTTTGTAATAAAAAGGAATACGCTTATCTCTGTCCACAAGGAGCGCAAGGCCTATCTGGCGTAACCAGTTGCGTCCCTCTTTGCTTTTCCCTCTTTGAGCAAGTTTAGAATCTGTTTGACTGGCCATAAAGGTGTAGTAATTGGTTGTGTCGAACATGAAGCAATCAGAAGCGGGTGGTTCGATTTCGTTGACACGTCGAAAAAACTCTTCGGTTATGGAAGTTAGATGCTCTTCGCTTACCTGATCCCATTTCAGCCAAAATTTTTGAGAATTCAACTCCGAAATCTGAACAGGTCGAATGTGTTGAATCGCTGTGTGCTTATACCATTCGGGCATGGCGCGTTTTGAACATGCGGCAACCATACGATTATAAATGGCATAAAGGAAATAATCACCAATGGAGGGCTTACCGGCGCCCTTGGCTTGAGGGATAATTCCATCAATTATCCCGGCAATACCAATCTCCTGCTCAACAAGATTCGCCAGCCATAGGGAACCAAATTCTTGCGTTTGTAACTTGCTGGGGAGGTCGCTCTTTCCTTGGGCCATCTCGAGAATCCGGGCGGGCGACCCCAAGTATACTTGATTGATAACCTTTGGCTTGCCGTCAACCCTGGCCATCTCTCTGACGTAGTAATAGGGTCTACCGTTTTTCATTTTTTTGTGTATGTGCGCCATGTCATGATTGTAATAATTAGGTCTTACGCATGCAAGATAAAAATGAAAAAAAGTTTGTTTTTCCGTATTTTTTAAAGGGTGGATATCGGACAGCGGAGGGGTCTTACGGGTTAATGTCTGGCAACATACTGATATTACATGGAAAATGTCTTGGCGGAATTAAAAAATATTAAACTCCTGTCTGTTTTCATAGGCCACTTTTGTTGTTGGGGTTATCGTCCTGAGAACACGATAATTTTACAACATTTATGGCCTTTTTTCTTTAGTCTTATGAGAAATGCGGGCTGATATGTTTGACAGTGTCAAGGAAAAGCGCAGATTTCTTGTCCGTTTTTTTCGGCGTTATAGCCTTAAGTTCCCTGGACATTATCAGAGGCGGAATCAGTATAACGACGGTTGTTCACGCTGATATTCGCGGGTTGGGTACCGCCTGACTTGGCTACGTCGTGGGGCTGCCTTTCTCTAACTGCAGGAGTTCGGTTAAACCTTATCCTAAAACCCGGACCGAGGATTCCCCATACCGTGATTGCGCCCCTGACAATGTTCAGGGCTGGACTGTTCTTTTGTTTTCCTTGCCTGCCTCCTTTTTTTAATAGTTGGTACCGTGTCCTTTCAGTTCTCTACTTCGGTAGTCCCGTCAAGGCCCGATTCCGAGAATGGGCTCCATATTGCTCGTCGGGTGTGACCGGCATGGTCACGAACTAGCTGGTGTAAGTCCAGCCATAACCCCTGAAAGGAGGGAATATGTAGGCAAAGGCAAGGGTGCCCGAAGAAACTCTCTTGATCTGCCCGAGGAGGGATAACCCGGTGAAGGAGAGCCAATGAGGGATCTGAAGGAAGCCGTAGCCAAACCTGTCACACAAGCTCGGTGCGAACCTCTGGAAGGCTTTGCGGATTGGGCGAGGTACCCCGAACTACCGAAGCCCGATATCCTTTCCGTACTCCGCAGGGTATAGGAGGTGGGTGGGCAGGGAAAGTGCGTGATCTTACCCGGTGAAGGGCCGTCTGTGCCGGGCCGTTGTAAGTGCGACAGCCAAGCCCTAAGCAACACAGCAATGTGAAGTTACGGACAGAGGGTCTGTAGAAGAAGCCGTAGTAGGCGTAAAATCGGTAGCTGATGACGATACGGTGACGTATCCGAGGGCAAAACTACCGGAAAGCGACAGGGACGTTGGAGCCGAAGGGCGGAACATGTAATTGGTAAAGGACTCTCGTTATGAGCGGAAGTTTTGAGTTCAGCCATTGGAGTTCTCTTTGCAGGGGAGACGTAGACATCCTGTGACAACAAAGTGAATGCGGAACGATGAGGAAACATCCCAAGGAAGCAAGCAAAACGAGACAACTGAACCTATTTGTTGATGAAAGAAGTCTTTTTGTAAAGCTCTGTGACCTGCATAATTTGCAGGCGGGGTTCAAGGCGGTAAAGAAGAATGGTGGTGCTCCAGGTATAGACGGAGTAACTGTCAAAGAATATGAAAGCTGCCTCGACAAGGAGCTAGCCCGGCTGAAGAAGGATCTCGAAGGCTGGAGCTACAAACCACATCCTGTTCGCCGGGTAGAAATACCAAAGCCTGGTAAAGGGGCAGGTGTCCGGTTACTAGGAGTACCTTGTATACGCGATCGCGTGGTTCACGCTACGCTCAAGATACTGCTGGAGCCAATACTCGACCCGACCTTTTCCGACCACAGCTACGGCTTCCGCCCAGGCTATAACCAGCAGCAGGCGGTGGAAGCGGCGCAAGGGATCGTGAAGGGCGGCAAAGAGTATGTAGTTGATATTGACCCATCCAAATTTTTCGATCGAGTAAATCACGACCGCCTTATCTATCTGCTTGCCGAGCATGTTGCCGATAAACGGATACTTCGTTTGATCGGCATGATCCTGCGCAGTGGTGTGATGGTGAACGGTGTTGTGCAGCTCACTGAAGAAGGCACGGTTCAGGGTAGCCCGTTGAGCCCACTGCTTAGTAACGTGGTGCTCGATGAGCTTGATAGGGAGTTAGAACGACGTGGCCTTGAGTACTGCCGCTATGCTGATGACTGTAATATTTTCGTTAGGTCGCCGAAGTCAGCGAACCGAGTGATGACCAGCATCAGCAAGTTCATCGAACAGAAACTCAAGTTGAAGATCAACCGAGAGAAAAGCAAGGTTGGTCTAAGTCGGGAAGTGAAGTTCCTGGGCATGACCATTATCGATGGGACGGTAGCTATTTCCCGCCAATCGATGCAACGGGCTATGCAGAAAGTAAAGGAGCTGACACCTCGAGGTACGTACTTATCGCTGGAACAGACAATGAAGCGAATAAATGAATGGTATATGGGGTGGTCGGGTTATTACCTGATGACCCAATATCCATCACAGTTCGTTAAAATCGAAGCACATATAAGGAGGAGACTCCGAGCTCGCATTGTCGACCAGCAGAAGAGACGTCGCCATCTGTATAAGAAACTTATCAAGCGTGGTGTTCCCAAAGGGCATGCTGCGAAAACAGCGCAATCGAATAATGGAAGATGGGCATTGTCGTGGACAAAGGCTTTGCACAAGGCCTACCCCAACCGCTGGTTTACCGATGTGTTGGGACAGCAACTCAGGTCGAATGCAATGCTGAAGCATTGGTTTGGTGTTTATCGATGGATACGAATTACATGAGGAGCCGTGTACGGACCCGTACGCACGGTTCTGTGGGCAGACGGGAGCCGTTGGGCTCCCTCTGACCCGATAGGATTTGGGCCTTAGTGGGACGGATTCAATGACTACTCAACAAATTTATAATGCTTCCCCTGTCAAATGACCTATAGGTTCAACCTCTTGACTGATAGCCCAAATAAAACCTATTAACTCCCTGGCTATTGCCGTAGTCACCACTTGGGGTGGTTTCCCTTTTGCGCTAAGCCTTCTGAATTTCTCGCATAACCTCACTTGAGCTTTCCAGGCTATTTGCCGTATTAGCATCGGCAAATGATCACTGCGTTTACGGATATGGCGGGTAACCCGTGCGGGAAAACGATACGTCCAGGCTGATTCAACCAGTGCTCTTCTGGCATAGCCATTCCCTGTCTTGGTAATCCTTCCACGTTTGATGGTTGGACCAGAGGAATGTTCCGAAGGAACCAAGCCAAGGTATGCCATGAGTTCCGTTGGTTTAGCAAAGCGAGTCAGTGGGCCGAGCTCTGCCACGATGACAACAGCTGTCAAGAGCGAAACACCACGCAAGGCTTGTATTGCCGTGACAACAGGTTCAAGCCGCCACTCTTTAACATACGTGGTTATTGTCTTGGTGATTCGGGCAACACGTTCATTGGTTTCCTCTATCGCTCCAATGTACTCCTGCAAAGTGATTTGCT